>JBBDIB010000106.1:0-9546 GCA_040880665.1 Planctomycetota bacterium | reverse complement strand
TCCGATGCTCGGCACCTGGCGAACCGCCACCCGTGACGCAGACTCCTAGCGCGCGAAGAGCCGCGCGGGATCGCGGAACGTCTTGAACTCGAGCACGTTGCCCGAGGGATCGTCGACGAAGAAGGTGCCTTGCTCACCAACCTCGCCCCGGAAGCGAATGCGCGGCTCGATCCGAAAGCGTACGCCGTGCTCGCGCAGTCGAGCCGCGAGCGACTCCCAGCGCGGCCAAGCCAGCACGGCGCCGAAGTGCCGCACCGGCACGGCGTCGCCATCGACCTCGTTGGTTGCGCTGGCGCTGCTTGCAGCGAGCGCGGCGACGCCCGGCATCAGGTGCGCCGACAATTGATGTCCGAAGAGGTCGAAGTCGATCCAACGCTCGGCCTCGCGCCCCACGCGGGCGCCCAGCGCGCCCGCGTAGAAGTCGCGCGTGGCCTCCAAGTCGTCGACCGGGAAGGCGACGTGGAACGGCACGCGGGAAGCCGGTGCATCCGGCGACCCGCTCATGCGCCGACGGTTTGCCGCAGCTCTTCCACAATCATGTCGCCGACCTCGGCCGTGGCGTGCTGCCCGGAGCGCACACCCTTCAGGCGCCGGTCCTGCAAGAGCGTCGCGACGATCGTCTCGATGCGCTCGGCGGCTTGGCGCTGTCCGACGTAGTCCAACAGCATGCCCGCCGCCAGGATCGCCGCCACGGGCGACGCGACGCCCTTGCCGGCGTACTTGGGCGCGGAACCGTGGATCGGCTCGAACAGGCTCACCCGACCGGGGTGCAGGTTCCCGCTGGCGGCGAGGCCCATGCCGCCCTGCAGCATCGCGCCCAGGTCGGTCACGATGTCGCCGAACAGGTTCGGAGCGACGGCGACGTCGAACCACTCGGGGTTCTTGACCATCCACATGCACGCCGCGTCGACGTAGGCGTGATCGGTCTTCGTGTCCGGGTACTCGGCCGCGACCTCGGCGAAGACGCGCGTCCAGATGTCCTGCGCGCGCACTGCGTTGGCCTTGTCGATCAGCGTGACCTGATTGCGGGGGCGCTTGGTCGCCGCCTCGAAGGCGAAACGGATAGCGCGTTCGACGCCGACGCGCGTGTAGACCATCGTCTGCGTTGCGACCTCGATCGGCTCGCCCTTGTGGCAGAACCCGTGCATGCCCGCGTAGGCGTCCTCGGTGTTCTCGCGCACGATCAGCATGTCGATGTCCTTCGGACCCTTGCCCTTCAAGGGACACAAGCGCTCGTCGTACAGCTTGATCGGACGCAGGTTGATGTAGAGGTCCAGCTCGAAGCGCAGCTTCGCGATGATTCCGAATTCGATCTTGCCCACGGGCGCGCGCGGATCACCGATGGCGCCGAGGAAGATGGCGTCCATGCCCTTCACCTCTTCGAACGCCGGCTCGGGGAAGATCTCCTCGGTCTTCAACCAGTGGTCGGTGCCGAACGGATAGGGCGTGCGGTTCGTCCCGAATCCGTAGACCTCACCCGCGGCGTCCAGGACCTTCATGGCCTCGGCGGTGACCTCGGGACCGATTCCGTCTCCGCCGATCACGGCAATGTCGTAGCTCTTCATGGAAGGTTCCTCTGGGGGGGACGCTCAAACGGTGGCGGTTTCGCGAAACATGCCCGCGCGATAGGCCACGATGCGGCCTTCGATCGCGCTGGCGGCGACGGTCAGGGGGGAGGCGAGGTACAGCTTTCCGGGACCACTGCGGCCCGTGAAGTTGCGATTGATCGCGCTGACGGTGACTTGGTCGGCGGTCTCGGACACGCCCGGGCCGCAGCCGATGCACGCACCACAGCCGGGGTTGATGACTTCGACACCGGCCTTTTCGAAGATCTTGAGGTAGCCCTTGGCGATGGCGTAGTCGCGCACGGAGCGGCTGCCGAACTGGATGTACATCTTCGTGCCGGGCGCGACGGAGCGCCCCGCGGCGACGGCTTCGCCCAAGACTTCGGCGTAGAAGTCGAAGTCGCGCTCCTTGCCGGCGGTGCAGGAGCCGCCGTAGGCGATGTCGATCCGCACGTCGCCGAGAGTTTCGATGTCCTCGCCGAGCGTGGGGTCGTGGGGCTTGGCCACCATCGGCGGAATCGACGTGAGGTCGATGGCGTGTACGCCGCCGTCGTAGTGCGCGCCGGGATCCGGCGTGACGAAGCGCTCGCGGAAGTACGCGGCATCCTCGTCGCGACGCGCAGCGAGCCACTCGGCCGTGATCTCGTCGCCTTCGCAGATGCCCGACTTGGCCGAGCACTCGGTGGCCATGTTCGTAAGCGTCCCGCGTTCGTCCATGTCGAGCGACGCGAGCCCCGGGCCGCCGAACTCCATGACGCGGTCGAGCGTGTCCTCGGCGACGGCGTAGTGCTTCAGGATGTGCAGCATCACGTCCTTCGCCGTCACGCCGGCCGACAGCTCGCCGTGGAGCTCGAAGCGGATGGACTCGGGCACCGTGACGAGCGTGAAGCCCGAGTGCACGAGCGCCGCGTACTCCGTCGCGCCGACGCCGTAAGCCAACGCGTTGTTGCCCCCACCCATGCAGGTGTGACTGTCGGTCGCCTGGATGAAGTCGCCGGGATCGATGAACTCCTCGCGCGCGACCTGATGACAGATGCCCGGCGAGACGCCGCCGACCGCCGAGTAGTCGCGCACGCCGGTGTGGCGCTGGAACTCTTGCTGCATGTTGCGCAGCGTCTGGATCTGATCGATGAACGGCATCATCTTCTTGACGCCGTCCGCGTAGAGCAGGTGATCCTCGAACACGCCGAACTTGGCCGGATTCTCGACCTGATAGTCGGCGCCGAAGACTTCGCCGAGGAAGTAGTGCACCTGTGCCGTGGTGAACTCGTGGCTGTAGCCGCCGTCGACCTTGACCAAGCACGAGTCGCCGGGCCGCAGCGTCAGAGCGGCGCCCTCAGCGCCTACGAGGTGGGCGCTCATCAACTTCTCCGCCATCGTCATCGGCGCGGGCTCGTGCTGCGGGAGCGGCACCGGCACCTCGCCCGACTTGACCTTGGCGCCGAACGCGAACAAGCCGCCCGACTCGAGGATCTTCGCCGTGAACTCGTCGTAGCGTCCGAGCACTTCCTCGAGCGGAATCGCCTCGCCGCGCTGCAGCCGCACGAGATCGTCGTACGTCCCCATCAACTGTCCCAGGTTGATGTTGTTGCGCTCGTGGATCGGTGCGAACGAAGCGGCGACGACGAGCTCGATACCCGACCACTTCTCGGCCTGCGGCGCGGTTTCACGGCTCGAGCCGGTGCCCTTGCGCTGTCCCGAGACGATCACTTGGAAGTTGCCGTCCAAGAGGGCGCGCTGCTCGAACACGCGCGTCCCGTCGTCGTCCGTCAGCCCGGCGTACGCGTCGAGCGCCAGGTCCTCGGGGCGGTGCCGGAAGCAGACCCAGGCCGGCGTCATCACGTCGGTGTTGATGTCGTCGAGGAGATCGCTTGGATCCACGTCCTCCATGCGGAGGTCGAGCTCGCCGCGCAGTTGGCGACGAATCAGCTCGAGGTCCTTCGTCAGGAACAGAACGCGCTTTTGTGGATCGAGGCGCAACACGCGCCCGTCCGCTTCGGTGCGAATCAGGGTGGAGATCAGGTTGGAGTTCACGAAGGGTCAGGCCTCGGGGTTCTCGATGAGCATCGCGATGCCTTGTCCGCCGCCGATGCACGCGGAGGCCATGCCGTAGCGCTTGCCGGAGCGCCGCAGCTCGTACATCAGGGTCAGGACCAGTCGCGCGCCGGTCGCGCCGAGCGGGTGCCCGAGGGAGATCGCGCCTCCGTTGACGTTGACCTTGTCGCGGTCGAGCCCCAGTTCTTTCTCGCAGCCGAGGTACTGGGCGCTGAAGGCTTCGTTGATCTCGATGCGATCGAGTTCCTCCAGCTTGACGCCCGTGCTCTCGAGGCACTTGCGGATCGCCGGGACCGGTCCGATGCCCATCTCCGTCGGATCGACGCCGACCGCGGACCAGCCGCGGATGCGCGCGAACACGTCAAGCCCGTCGGCCTTGGCCCGCTCCGCCGTCGTCACGATCAGCGACGCCGCGCCGTCGACGATCCCGCTGGCGTTGCCCGCGGTCACCGTGCCGTCCTTGCCGAAGGCAGCGCGCAGGTTCGCGAGCGCTTCGAGCGTCGTGTCCGGCTTGATGTGGTCGTCGGTGTCGATGGTGATGTCCCCCTTGCGAGTCTTGATCACGTAGGGCGCGATCTCCTCGGCGAAGCGGCCTTCACGTACGGCGGCGGCGCCGAGTTGGTGGCTGCGCAGCGCGTACTCGTCCTGCTCCTGCCGCGTGACGTCGAGCCGCTGCGCGATCTTCTCCGCCGTCTGCGCCATGTAGAGGCCGCACAGGGGATCCTGCAGCGAAGCGAACAAGAGGTCCTCGAGCGCGGGCTGCGAGCCCAAGCGGAAGCCTTCACGCGCGCCGCGCAGCACGAACGGCGCTTGGCTCATGTTCTCCATGCCGCCGACCAGCGTCGTCGTCGCCTGCCCCAGGAGGATCTGCGCGGCGCCCTGCGCGATGGCTTCGATGCCGGAGCCGCAGAGGCGGTTCACGGTCAAGGCCGGCGTCGACTCGGACGTCCCGGCCTTCAGCCCCACGTGACGAGCGCCGTAGATCGCGTCCGCCGAGGTCTGCAAGGCGTTGCCGATCACGACGTGGTCGATCGACGCGGGATCGATCCGCGAGCGCTCGATCGCGGCCTTCGACGCGTGCGCCCCGAGGTCGATCGCGCTGACGTCCTTGAACTTGCCGAAGCCGGGCGTGCCCGAGTACTCGGCCATGGCGGTGCGTGCCCCGCCAACGATGACGATGTCTTGCTTCATGATGACTCTCGGTTCTAGCGGCCGGGGAAGGCGGCCTTGCGCTTCTCGAGGAAGGCACCCATGCCTTCCTGCATGTCCTCGGTCGATGCCGCGAGGCCGAAAAGATCGCACTCGACGACCTCGCCCTCCTTCTGCGGCATGTTCTGTCCACGGCGAATCGCTTCGAGCGCGAAGCCGACCGCCACGGGCGAACGCGACAGGATCGAATCGATCATCTTGCGCGTACCCGCGACCAAGCCCTCGGGTTCGAACACGCGGTTGATCACGCCGACGCGATGCGCCTCGGCCGCGTCGTACATGTCGCCGGTCAGGACCCACTCGCGCGCGACGCCGGGCCCCGCGACGCGCAGCAAGCGCTGCGTTCCGCCGTAGCCGGGAATGATGCCCAGCGACACTTCGGGCAGACCGACGCGCGCCGTCGACGACGCGGTGCGCAACGTACAGGCGAGGGCCAGTTCCAGTCCGCCGCCGAGCGCGAAGCCGTTGACCATCGCCACGGTGGGCTTGCCCATCTCCTCGAGCTTGCGCAACACGGCCTGACCGCGCGCGGCCAACTTCTTGGCGCCGAGCGGATTCATGCGCGCCAACTCGTTGATGTCCGCGCCGGCGACGAAGGCCTTCGGGCCGGCGCCGGTCAGCAAGAGGAGCTTGACCGCGTCGTCGTCGCGCGCCGAGTCGAAGGCGCGCTCGAGTTCAGTCAACGTCGCGTCGTTCAACGCGTTCAAGACCTTCTCGCGCGCGACCGTCACCGTCGCGACGCCGGCGGCGTCGAGTTCGTAGCGGATGTTCTCGTAGCTGGCGACCTGGGTGCTCATGCGTCCGCCCCCGACTTGACCTTCGCCCGCTCGATCTTGACCGGCTTAACGGGCGACGAGCCTTCGCCGCCGGGCTTGGTCTTTCCGCCGACGATCTTGTCGAGCGTCTCCTCGCCTTCGACCAGTCGCCCGAAGGCGGTGTACTGATTGTCGAGGAAGCCCGCGTCGCCGTGGCAGACGAAGAACTGGCTGCCCGCCGAGTTCGGGTCCTGCGAACGCGCCATCGAAAGGATGCCGCGCTCGTGGTGCGTGTCGTTGAACTCGGCCGGGATCTGGTAGCCCGGCCCGCCCATGCCCGTGCCGTCCGGGCAACCGCCCTGGATCATGAACCCCGGGATCGTGCGGTGGAACACCGTGCCGTCGTAGAAGCCCTTCTCGGCCAGCTCGACGAAGTTCGCGACGTGCCCCGGCGCCTTGTCGGGGAAGAACTCGAAGGTCATGGAGCCTTCGCTCGTCTCGAGGGTGACCTGGGTGTCGGTGAAATCGCGTGTCATCGGATCGTTGGGAAGCGGGTTGGGTTGGGCGGAACGTGCGAGCGCGAAGCAGTCGTCGGCGCGAGCCGAAGTCGGGTCAGCCGACCTTCCGGTCGCCGTCCCACTTGTAGAAGCCCTCGCCGGTCTTTCGGCCGAGCTTGCCCGCCGCGACCTTGTCCTGGAGGATCTTCGGGATGATGAAGGCCGGCTCGTCCGGGTAGCGCTCGACCCATCCTTCGAGGATCGACAGCGTGGTGTCGAGCCCGACGTAGTCGGTCAGCGTCAGAGGGCCCATCGGGTGGCCGCAGCCGAACTGCATCGCCGTGTCGATGTCCTCCTTCGTTGCGTCGCCGCGCTCGAGCATCAAGAGCGCTTGGCTCATATAGGGCACGAGCAGCCGATTGACCACGAAACCCGGCGTGTCCTTGCACGCGACCGGCGCCTTGCCGCAGGCCTCGCCGAAGGCCTTGGCGGCGGCGAAGACCTCGTCGTCCGTCGCGTCCGCGCGCACCACCTCGACGAGTCGCATCAACTGGACGGGGTTGAAGAAGTGCAGTCCGACCATGCGCTCGGCACGGCCCGAGGCGGCTCCCATCTCACCGATCGGGAAGGATGACGTGTTGGACGCCAGGATCGTCTCCGGCTTGCAGGTGCGCCCCAAATCGGCGAACAGCTTCTTCTTCACGTCGAGGTCCTCGACGATGGCTTCGATCACCAGGTCGCAATCGGCGAGGTCGGCGAGGTTCGTCGAGCCCTGGATGCGCGCCAGCGTCGCGGCCGCGTTGGCCTGGGCCTCCTCTTCGGTGGCCTTGCCCTTCTCGACGGCTTTGGCAGCGAACTTGGCGACGCTCTTCTCGACGCGCTGGAGCCCCTTGTCGAGGAACTCCTGCTTGGTCTCGAGCGCGACGACGTCGAAGCCGCCCGCCGCTGCGACCTGGACGATGCCGTGGCCCATCAGGCCGCAGCCGACGACGCCGACTTTCTTGATCTTGGTCATGGGAACGAATTCGAAGGCGTCAGAGGCCTTTGCGGGTGAAGTGAGCGGCGAGTCCGAGCCCGCCGGAGATGCACAGCGTGGCGAGCCCGTGGGTCGCTCCCCGGCGTGCCAGTTCGTGGAGCAACGTGACGACGATGCGCGTGCCCGTCGCGCCGATCGGGTGCCCGAGCGCGATCGCACCGCCGTTCACGTTCAAGCGGTCGAGCGGCAGCTCGAGCTGCCGCTGGCAGGCCAGGACCTGCGCCGCGAACGCCTCGTTGAGCTCGATCAGGTCGTAGTCGCCGAGCCCGAGTCCGTTGCGCTCGGCGAGCGACGTGCAAGCCGGCACGGGGCCGAGCCCCATCACGTCGGGCTCGACGCCGCCCTGCGCGGACTCGCCCACGAAGGCCAGCGGCTCGAGCCCCAGCGCTTCGGCCGTGTCGGCGCCCATGACCAAGGTCGCGGCGGCGCCGTCGGTGATGCCCGAAGCGTTCCCGGGGGTGACGGTGCCTTCGCTCTTCGCGAAGACGCCCGGCAGCTTGGCCAGCGAGGCCAGCGTCGTGTTCGGGCGCACGTGCTCGTCGAGCGCGACGACCGTGTCGCCCTTGCGACCGGGGACGGTGACCGGGATGAGTTCGTCGGCGAAGCGCCCGGCTTCGATCGCGGCCGCGGCCTTGCGCTGGCTGTCGAGCGCGAAGCGGTCTTGCTCGTCGCGCGAGATCGAGAGCTCGACCGCCAGCTTCTCGGCCGTCTCGCCCATCAGCATGTCGGCGAGCGGACACAGGAAGCCGTCCTGGTACATCGCGTCGACGGCCTGGGCGTGCCCCAGGCGATAGCCGGTGCGCAGCTTGGGCAAGAAGTACGGTAGTCCGCTCATGCTCTCGGCCCCGCCGGCGACGACGATGTCGTTGCGGCCGGCTTGGATCGACTCCGCCGCGAGCAAAATCGTCTTGAGCCCCGACCCGCAGGCCATGTTGATCGTCGTCGCGGGCGTAGTCACCGGGATGCCGGCGCGCACGCCGATCTGGCGCGCGACGTTCGGCCCGCCGCCCGCCTGGCGACCGCAGCCGATCAGGACCTCGTCGACGCGCGCGGGATCGAGACCGGAGCGCTCCAAGAGAGCGCGCACGACCGACGTGCCGAGGTCGGCGGTCGAGAGTTCGTCGAACGCGCCCAGGTACTTCCCGATCGGCGTCCGCAAGGCGTGCGTGATGACGATGGGTCGGCGAGCTTGGCTGGAGGGAGTCACTGGGCTGGAAGGGTCGCGTGAGGCTTCGAGAGGCCCGATTCGGCGCGCCTGGGCGCAATTCAGGGCAAACAGAGTAGTGGGGCCCCGGCGTGCGCACAAGTGGCGGCCCGCCGGCGGGCGGCTCGCGCACCAATGCGTCATTGTACGCGGCGGCGCCGTTTGGGGCTCCGGCGCGAGACGTCGCGGCGACCGTCGCCGCATGGTTTCCGCGAGGCTCGCGCGCGGCGCACCAACCCGCCTCGCCGACGTGGCACGAGCGGCGCTGCTATCATCCCAACGCGCTTCGCCGCCCGAGCTCATGCCCCGCCACGACCCCGTCCTCAGACCGCCCCCGAAGGCTGCCCCGACCCGCCTCGACGCGATGGTCGAGCTGCTCGACGACACGTCGCCGACGGTCGTCGAAGCGGTCAAGCGGGCGCTGATCGCCGCGGACCGGCGAGCGGACGTACCTCTGCGCCGCGCCGCCGAGAGCGAGTTGCCGCGGCTGCGCGTGCGAGCCCGCCAGACGCTCTTGACCCGTGAGCGCCGCGCGACCATCCGCCGCCTGCTGGGGTACGTGATGCGTGACGACCTCGACTTCGAGCGCGCGCTCTTCGTGCTCGGCGGGCTCGACCGACCGGGACTCGATCGCCGCCCCTACGTGCGGGCGCTCGACGCGATGGCCGCAGCGGTGCGGGACAAGATCACGGCCGCCAACGATCCCGGCACCGCGCCGCTGGCGTTGGCCGAGGTCCTCGGCGATCGCATGGGCTTCGTCGGCAGCGAGGTCGACTACGACCACCCCGACAACATCCACCTGCACCGCGCGATCGAGCGCAAGCGCGGCATGCCGTTGACGCTGGTGGCGATCTACCTGTTCGTCGCACGCCGCGCCGGGATCCGCGCCGCCGCGGTTCCGCTGCCAGGCCACGTGATGTGTCGCCTGTACGCCAACGACCGCGCTTACCTGGTGGATCCGTTCCACGGCGGCAAGCTGCGGACGCGCGAGGACTGCGTGCGCTACCTGGCGCTGCACGAATTGGTGCCGCGCGCCGCCTGGTTCCGCGACGCCGCGGATCGCGACCTCTTCCAGCGCCACGTTCGCAACATGATGCGCTCCTTCGACGTCCGCGGACGGCAGGACGAGGCCCGCGGCTTGCTCGAAGTCGCCCGCACGCTCGGGCGGCACGGCTAGCCCGGTTCCCTCACCACGATCCGTCTGATTCGCCGTATCTCGTTGCCC
>JBBDIB010000105.1:49076-58384 GCA_040880665.1 Planctomycetota bacterium | reverse complement strand
CGTCCCGAGCCGCCGCAGGAGGGCCTGGGCGCGCGAGGCGGGACTGCGGCGACGACCGGTGCCGCGACAAGTCGGGCAGGTGTCGTAGACGAGCTTCGACAGGCCGGGGCCCAGACGCTGACGCGTCAGCTCGAGCAGGCCGAACTGGCTGATGCGGCCGATCTTCGAGCGCGCGCGGTCGCCCTCGAGCGCCTCGCGCGTGACCTTCTCGACCTTGCGCCGGTTGTTCATCCGGATCATGTCGA
The DNA here is from genome assembly GCA_040880665.1 of Planctomycetota bacterium. GTDB lineage: Bacteria > Planctomycetota > UBA1135 > UBA1135 > JBBDIB01. The sequence goes on along the minus strand of JBBDIB010000105.1, from coordinate 58,139 downwards.
TGTAGTCGAGCACGATGATCCCGCCCAGGTCGCGCAGGCGAATCTGCCGCGCGATCTCGGGTGCGGCTTCCAGGTTCGTCTTCAGGGCGATGTCCTCGAAGTCGGCGCCATGCTCGCGGGTGCGACCGGAGTTGACGTCGATCGCGACCAGCGCTTCGGTTTGATCGATCACGATCGAGCCGCCCGACGGCAGTTCGACGCGGCGCGAGAAGATCTTCTCGAAGTCCTGCTCGACGCCGTGGCTGTGGAACAAGGGGCGCGCGCCGTCGTGCTTGTGAATGCGCTCGACGTGCTCGGGCATCAGCCGCTGCGTGAAGGCCACGACGCGGTCGAAGACTTCGTCGTCGTCGACGACGACCTTTTCCGTCTCCGAGGTGTAGAGGTCGCGCATCGTCTTGATCGCGACGTCCGACTCCTGGTACAGGGCGGCGGGGTTGCGCCCGCTCTTCAAGCGCTTCGAGAAGTCGTCCCAGGCCAGGAGCAAGTAGTCGAGGTCGCGCTGAATGTCTTCCTTCGTCTTCCCGACGCCGGCGGTGCGCACGATCACGCCCATGCCCTCGGGAATCTCGAGCGAGGTCAGGATGCGCTTCAACCGCCGACGCTCGCGCTCGTCCTCGATCTTGCGACTGACGCCCGTGCGCTCGAGCGACGGCATCAGCACGAGGTAACGACCGGGGATCGAGACGTAGGTCGTCAGCGTCGGCCCCTTGTCGCCGATCGCGTCCTTGGTGATCTGCACGGCGACCATCTGCCCCTTCTTCAGAAGCTTCTCGACGGGCAGCCGCGGGCGACGTTGGCGACGGACGGCGCGGCCGCGCTTCTGCGCCTGCTTGGCCTTCGCCTGGTTCGCGTCCTGACCGTTCGAGCCGTTGCCACCGGCGTCGTCGCCCTCGTCCTCGTCGCCGTCGACGTGGGCCTCGAGGTCGACGTCGGCTTCCGCGTCCTCGACGATCGGCGTGTGTAGCAGGTTCTCGAGCTGCCAGTCGTCGTCGCCGTAGGTCGGCAACACGTCCGAGGCGTGCAGGAAGCCGTTGCGCCCCTGCCCGAAGTCCACGAACGCGGCGCCGATCGCCGGCTCGAGGTTGACCACGCGCCCGCGGTAGATGTCGCTGACGTAGGAGACGTGCTTCTTGACCGTCATCTGGAGGTCGGTGATCACGCCGTCCTCGACGACGATCACGCGCGTCTCCTCGGGATCGACGGCGTTGACCAGGATCTTGCGATCCTTGATCTGGGGCGCGGCCGCGGGCTCGTCGGTCTCGTCCTCGAACGCGTCCTCGTCGGCTTCGCGCGAGCGGGACTGCTTGCGCTTGCGCTTCTTCTTCGTTCGTCCGCCGCCCTCGTCGCGGCGCGTTTCGGCCGTGGCGGGCTGGGCGGACTTCGATTTCTTCTTGGAGCGCCGCGAGCGCTTCTTGCGCGCGGGCTTGTCGCCGGTCACCAGCTCGGCGTCCGGCGGCAGGTCCGCGAGCTGGTGCAGGTCGTCGTCCTCGCCGGGCAAGGTTTCGATCTCGACCGCGTCGGAGCCGGAGCCGCGACCAGCGCGGGCCTCGCGCTTCTTCTTGTGCTTGCGACCGCCGCGCGTTCCGCGGCGGCGCCGCTTCTTGGGCTCGTCGCCGTCGCTCTCGCCGTCGCTCTCGCCGTCGCTCTCACTGTCACCGTCGCTGGCGCGCCGGGCGTCGTTCGAGGCCTCGTTCGAGGCTCGGGCCTCTCGGGCGTCGTCACCTTGGGTGGCGCTGTCGTCCCGCCCTTCGCCGTCGGCAGGCGCGGCTTTGCGGCGGGAGCGGCGCCGTCGCCGCGGCGCACGCTCGTCGCCGCCTGCTTCGTCGGGCGCCGAACGACGGGCCTCGGGCTCGTCGCCCGCGCTGGAGTCGGGCCGCGCGGGGGCCCTGGGGGAGTCGTCGTCGCGCGCGGCCTCGGGCTCCGCCCGGCCGCGGGAACCGCGTCGGCGACGCGGCTTGGAGCTCGAGCCGGTGTCCGCGCTCGCGTCCGCGGAAGAACCCGCGTCGTCGTCGGCACGGCCGGCCGCCTTCGAACGCGAACGCCGTCGTGGCCGCGCGGTCTCCGACCCTCCGGCAGAGGAGGCGCCGCTCGAAGGACCACCACTCCCCGGGGCATGACCGCCGGGGGCACTCGATTCCAAGCCGGCACCGAAACCCGCGCCGTCGTCGCCGGACGAACCGGCAGCGGGCGGATCCTCGGAAAAGGCGCGCAATTGACGGCCGGGGGGCGTCAGGGAACCGCCGAACGGGTCGCGCGGGGCGACGTGGCTCGGGACGGCGTCGAAGGGCGAGCTCGGGTGAGGGCCCGAGCGTCGTAGGTCGCTCATCGGATGTTTCGTTGTGAAATGACTCCTGCGGCAGCCATGTTGCAGGCGCCGGGCCGGAATCGTGGACTCGCGGAGCGAGCCCGGGCGGTCGCCGCGGACGCCTGAGGCATCCGGGCCGGCGACGGTGTTCGTCTAGCTCAGGAAAATGCGAAAGGCCACCGTGAAATCACCGTGGAGTGACACGGGGACCTTTTCGACGCGCTCGATCCTCGGGCGCGTGGGGGCCTATCCTGGCGAACGGAGCGTGCCGTGTCGAGAACGGCGTCGAACGAATTCGGGAGGCGGCTGACGCTCGCCATCCGGCCCCGGGGGTCCGTGGAGCGGCCCCCGGGCGCGTTGCAGCACCCGGGGGCCGTCTGACCCGGTTTACTGGTCGCCGGTCGTAGCTTCCTCGCCGACCGACTGGGGCACCGGCTCGACGACGCCGGCCTGGGGTACGGACGGGACGGTGGTGTCCTCGGTGTCCTTGGGGTTCCGGACGAAGGTCGAGAGCTGGAAGTCCTCTTCCGGCATGTGCCCCATCTCCTCGTCGGCGGCGGCGTAGGAGATGCCGGCGTTCTCATCCCCGTAGAGGATCTCCTGGATCCGCTCGGAGTAGTCGTCGCGGCGGCGCAGCAACTCGCGCTCGAGGATCCCGCGGCTGTCCGCGTTGGTGCGCACGATCGTCGGCGTCAGGAAGACGAGCAGACTGCGGCGGTCGTAGGCCTTCTCCTCGTGCTCGAAGAGCCAGCCCAAGAGCGGCAGTTTCGAGAGGAACGGCACCTGCGACGTGCGCTCGACCTCGGAGTCGGTGGTCAAGCCGCCGACGACGGCGGTCTGGCCGCTGTCGAGCATCGCGCTGGTCACGATCGTCGAGGAACGCTTGCGCGGCAGCGCGATCGTGCCCTCGAGGCCGGAGGCACCCACCGTGTAGACGTCGAAGCCGGGCGGCGCGATCGTCGGATCGCCGACGCCGGTCAGGGTCGTCTCCTTGGGGATGATGTCCATCTGCATCCGGTTCGTGCCGGGCACGACGTGCGGGATGACCAAGAGCTGGAAGCCGACCTCGACGGGCGAGCTGCCCGCTTCCTGGACGGAGAGCTGCAGACCGCCGGCCTGGCCCTGTTCCGAACGCGCCTCGGCGTAGCGAATCGTCTCACCGACGAAGATCGTGGCTTCACGTCCATCGAGCGCGATGAGCTTCGGCGCTTGGACGACCTGCGTGCTGCTGTCGCGCTGCAGGAGGCGCAAGGTGCCCGCCCATTGCGTGAACGAGAGCGCGCCGAAGATCGTGTTGGGGATCAGGACGGGGCTGCCGCCCGAGTTCGTGTCGACGACCGGACCCGAGCCCGTGTCGCTGGCGATGAACAAGTCCTCGAAGCCGCCCGAACCGAGGTTGAACGGCAGCGTGATCGGGATTTGGCCGCCCGAGTAGGTCGCCTGCGGACCGAGATCGCCGTAGTCGACGCCGAGCGACAAGAGGTCACTGTTCGCCGTGGTGACGAACTTGACGTCGACGAAGACCTGCGCCGGCTCGGTGTCCAGCTCGGCGATCAGGTCGCGCACGGCGCGGTGCACCTGGGCGGTGTCCGTCACGACGATCGCGTTCTTGTCGCGGATGTACTCGAGTCGTCCACCGACCGTGAGCGCTTTCCGAAGGGACTCGATCACGGGAAAGTCGGCGATCAAGTCGCCCGAGGCGGGCACGAGCCGACCGGCCAAGAACTCCGATTCGATCACGGGCACGAAGTCGCTCTTCGGGCGCATGTACCGGAAGGTGTACGCACGCGTCTCCATCTGCGCCTCGAGGTCGGCGGGGTCGACGACGCGCAGGATGCCGCGGTCTTCCTCGACGACGACGAAGCCGAGGGTCTTGACCGCCTGCTCCAACGCCGGACGCCACGGAACGTTGGCGAGCCGCAGCGTCAAGGTGCCCTGCACGCGCGGCGACACGATGATGTTCGCGCCCGAGAGCTTCGCGATCGTGTCGATCACCTGCGTGATGTCGGCGTTGTCGAAGGCGAAGTCGACGCGCGGCGGGCTGGAGACGACGAGCACGCCGCCTTCACGCCGCTCGACGACGCAGTCGGCCTGCTCGCAGGCGAGTTCGAGCGCATCGGTCCAGCGCAGATCCGACAGGTCCAGCGTGACACTGGCCTCCGCGCCGTCCATCACGACGATGTTCGCTCCGGAGACTTCGCGCAGGTACTGCACGACCTCGGAGAGCTCGCGATCCTCCACGCGCAGGGTGACGCGCGCATCGGGGTCGGAGGCTTGACCCAGCGCGGGCGGGACGAGGGCGGCCAGGGCGAGGGTGGCGCCGAGGACGAATTGAGTGACGACTTTCATTGGGGGACGTGCCGAGGGGAGTTTGCGCAGTTAGTTGCGCGCTGTGCGGTTCATGAATTCGTCCAACTCGCGGGCGACGCGAACGCCGCGGAAGTTGAACTCGACTCGATCGATGGTGATGCGCTGCACGAGCAGTTCGTCGCCGATCAGCTCGCCTTCCGCGATTGCCGTGCCGTTGATCAATGCGACCGGACGTCGGTCCTGGTAGACGGCGATGCCTTGGATCTCGAGATCGAACTGTTCGAAGGCGAGCACGGTCTCGAGGACGCGCTTCATGTCGTAGAGCTCGTCGACGAGCGGCTTCTTGGCGGGCTCACGCTCTGCCATCGGCAAGCGTGGCTCGAGGTCGGCGAGCGTGTCGAGCGCGAGTTCGTACTCGCCCCCGTCGCGCAATCGTCGCATCGCGTCGCGCACTTCGCGCAGCGCGGTCATCGTCGGGCCTGAGCCGCGTCCATCGGAAGCCGTGAGCTGATCGCGCAGGTTCTCGACGACCGCCACGACCTGACGTTCCATGCGGCGCGCCGCCGGGACGAAGCTCACCTGACCGCCGGCCTTGACCTTGCGGATCTGCTCCTCGAGACGAACCATCGCCTTCTCGAGCTCCGAGCGCTTGCGAATCTCGGTGATCATGTTCTCGGCGGCTTCGACTTCCGTCCACAGCACGCTGAGCTGATCGGCTTCGACGAGCAACTCGTCGACGATCGCGATCTGCTCCTCGATGGTCAGGGTGGGCGCATCGGGGCCGCTCACGGGAACGCGGGGATCCACCCACGGGTCGCGACGACCCTGCGGGCCGCGGTAGTCGTAGGCCGGCACGCGCAACTCGCTCGAGCGCCTGGAGATCTCGCTGACCAGGAGGTCGCGCTTGCGCTCGTAGTTGTCGATGCGCACGGCCTTGCTCGCGGCGGTCGACGCATAGACGTACGCCTCGATGTCGAGCGTGATGCGGTGACGGGGTTCCGTCCCCTGCTCGTACGCCTGGCGCCGTGCGGCCGTCAGCTTGAAGTCGGCGACCGACATCAGGCGCGAGTGGCTCTCGACCTCGGACATGAACGCCAACAGTTGGAAGATGTCGGCTTCGAGCTGCAGCGTGTACCGCACGCGGGCGAAGTCTTCCTTGCCCTTCTTGCCGCTCGCCCGGTCGGGGACCGGGCTCAGCTTGGAGATCTGGCAACCGGACTTGACCATGAACTCGCGCAGCGTCCCCATCAGGTTGTTGAGGTTCAGATCTTCCTTGTCGGAGAGGATCTCGCGGATCGTTGCGTCGGTCTCGCGCTGGATGATGACCTCCTTCATGAGGTCGGGCGTCGCCTTGATCAGCTTGCGTGCCTTGGCGATGTCCTCGCGCCGCTCAGCCGCGGTGGCCCGCTGCTCGTCGATGCTCTTGTGCTGCAAGTAGATCAACGCAGAGAGTCCGATCGCGAGCAGGCCCGAGACGGCCGAGAGGATGACCCATTGCTTCTTCTGGGACTCCATTACTGGGCCTCCTCTCGCTCTTCGACGTTCGCCGGCGGCGCAGCTTCCGCCTTGGCCTTCGCCTTGCGGGCCTTGGCGCGCGCTTCGGGCGATTGAATGTCCAACTCGAGCGGGAAGTTCCAGACCTCGGACGGCATCAACAGCGGGTCCTTCGTCGAAGCCGAACCCTCGGGCGGCGCCGGACGGAAGAAGTCCTCCGCGAACGCATCGCGCTCGAGGTCCTCGAGGAAGTTCGCGACGTGAGCGAAGTTGCCCGAGCCCGAGAAGCCCGTTGCCTTCAGGCTCCCGTAGGAGTCCCTGCGCTTGTCGATCTTCTGCGTGACGTTCAGGTCGTTGAACCAGACCAGGTACTTCTCGCCGTCGCCGCCGCGGTTGACGAGGTCGACCAGTTGGTCGATCTTCTGCGTCCACGCCAGGCGGGCTTCGGTGATCTCGCTCAGGGTCCGCTCACGCGATCCGTATAGCGCGGATTCCTCCTCGAGGTCCTTGTGGTAGGCGACCTGCACTTCGAGCCCCGTGTGCGTGTCCTCGAGCACGGCGAGTTCGCTCGCCACCTCGGCGGCCGTCCCGAAGGCGGTCCAGCCCCACCAGGTGAAGAGCAACGAGTTGACGGTGACGGCCGCAGCGACCGCGGCCAGTTGCCGCGCGGGCGCCCGGCCCTTCGCCTTGTGCTGTTCCGGAAGTAGGTTGATGAGAATCATGCTGCACGCACCCTGGACGCCAGTCCGATGGCCACGGCCAGCGACGGTGCGCAGGCCTCGAGCTCTTCCACGTCGACACGTTCCGCTGCGACCCTGAGGCCTTCCAGCGGGTTCCACGACCGCGTGGGTCGAGCGACGGCTTGTTCGATGAACGTCACGACGCCCGGAGCCATCGCTCCGCCGCCGGACAGCAGCACCTCTTCGACGCGCAGCCCCTCACGGTTCTCGACGTAGTCGAGCGACAGCGAGATCTCGCTGACCAGGTCCTCGAGCACGGGGCCGATGGCGCGCATGACAGCGTGCTCGTGTTCCTCGGGGTTGCGCTTCATGCGCTCCGCCTCGGTCGCATCGACGCCCAAACGACGCGCGGTCGCTTGGGTCATGTCGGCGCCGCCGATGCCGATTTCGCGGCTGAAGCACGTCTCGCCGTTGGCGATCACGTTGATCGAGGTCGAGTTGGCGCCGACGTCCACGAGCGCGAAGGCGATCTCCTCGGCGGCCTCACTATCGGTCAGTCCGCACAGCTCCCAGGCGTTCGCCAGCGCGAAGACGTCGACGTCGACGGCGACCGGCGTCAGCCCGTGACCTTGGATCTCCTTGACCTGCTCATTGATGTAGTCCTTGCGACAAGCCGCCAGGACCACGCCCATCGACTCGCCCGCCGCCGCGCCCGGGTCGGCACCCTGCGGGGGTTGCCGATGCAATCGCTGGCAGTCGAGCATGACCTCGTCCGAATCGAAGGGCAGGTACTTGTCCGACTCGAACTTGATCGCCTGCTTGAGCTCGCTGTCGGTCATCTTGACCATCGTGATGTAGCGCACGACGACCGACTGTCCCGAGACCGATGTCACGACGTCCTTGCTGCGAAACTTGCCCTTGCGGAGGACCGCGTTGATGGCTTCGGCGCGGTCCGCGCCAGCGGGAATCTCCGCTTGGCAAAAGCCCGTGATGACCGGTTCCGGTCCTTCCAAAGTGATCTCGACGGCTTTGATGACCTGGGAACCCAGGTCGAGACCGACGATGCTTCTGTTCTTGCGGAGCAAGGGATTGCCCTCCAGAGGGTCGAGAGGCCAACGCGCCGAACGAGGACCGGCGGCGTTAGCGGGATCGCTACGCACGGCCTTTCGGCAGGAAGCGAGCAACTCCTGGAGGACCCAGTCGGCTTTTCCCTGCGCGCTCATCCGCCTCTACGGCGCTGCCGTAGGGAGAAGAAAGTGCGCACCCGGGCAGGACGTGTCCGCCCTCTCGCCGGGGGGGCCTGCTCTTAGGACGGTTCGCCGAAGCCGGTGGCGAACAGGTCCGTGAGCTTGGCCATCAGGCCGTCGGCGTCTTGGCCCCAGGCGCGCACCTCGAGCCGGGTGCCCTGCGCCGCTTGCAGCGTCATCAACTCGAGGATGCTCTTCCCGTTGACCTCGCGCTCACCCGTCGCGAGACGCAGCTCGCAGGGGAACGCCATCGCGGCTTGCACGATCGCGTGGCAAGGCCGTGCGTGCAGACCCTGGGCGTTGAGGATCGTCAGGCTTCGCCGAACTTCCGCCACGGTCAGTTGGCCGCGCCCGACATCTCTTTCAGGAGCTGCACGAGTTCGGTGCGAGTCGTCGCAGCGCGGGCGAAGTTCCGGAAGTCGGCATCGCGCCCGAGCGAGGCGATCCAGCGCATCATCTCGAGATGGCGATCCGGGTCGTGGCTCTCGCCGCCCTCGGTCGGGCGCAGGACGACGAAGAAGATCTGGGCCGGTTCGCCGTCCAGCGAGTTCCAGGCCACGCCTTGGGGATGGATGCCGAGCGATACGATGGCTTCGTCGATCCCTTCGATCTGGACGTGCGGGATGGCCACGTGTTGGCCGACTCCGGTCGAGGCCTTCTCCTCACGCGCCAACAGCGCTTCGAGCGTCGCGTCCGTCTTGTCCTCCGGCAGCGCGCCCGACTTCACCATGACGGTGATCAGCTCGCGAAAGACCGCCTCGGCGGTGGTTCCCTTGAGCTTGAGCGAACAGGACGAGGCTTTGTAGAGCTTCCAGAAGGGCTGCATGGATCGGCGTCGGTGTCGGCCCGGAGGTGTTGATGCACGCCGAGACAACGGAAGACGGCGCGCGGCCACGAAGAGTTCGTTCGATGGCGAGTGGGCGGGCCACAGGATAGCAGATCGAGGTCCATCCCGGCGCTCGGGAGCGCTGAAGTCTTCCCGCGGGAGGCTTCCGGACAAGCGCCTGGACCTGCTCGACGGTTCACG
>JBBDIB010000105.1:10661-49066 GCA_040880665.1 Planctomycetota bacterium | reverse complement strand
CGAACCGTCGAGCAGGTCCAGGAACGTGCACCGAAGCTACCTGCGGCGCGCGTACCGCTTGGCTTTGTGCTTCACGAGCACCGTGCGCATACGCGCCATGGCCCGCCCGAGCGCGGCGCCGACGGTCGCACCTCGCGCGTTCACGACCAGAACTTGGCCGCGCCCCACGCTGGAGACCAGCTCCACGCGATGGTGGTCGCGCTCACGGTCGAGGATCGCGCGGACGGAGAGCGTCCGGTCGAAGACCGTCGCGAGCTCCGTCAAGCGCTGAGCGACGTACGCGCTCAAGCGTGCTCCAGCTTCCCCGTGTCGGATCGAAACGTTCGTCCTCATGCACTGATCTCCTCGACGTTCGGCCCCGGTTGATCGCCGCGGCGGTTTCAGAGTGGGCCACCCGGCGGCGGCGTCCCCACGCCGCTCCCCCACCGTGGTCGCCCCAGACCATGTCTCGTCGGTCGGTCGGCGGTCGGGACTCGAGCCCGGTCACGAATCGGTGCAGCTCGGAAGCGACCGCCCTGGAAAGATTCAGCGCCGCCGCACGCGTTCGACGGGCTGCGCGAAACACGCTGCTTCGTAGCGCACCGACAAGAGGTAGAGGCCGCTGGCCGGCGCGGTCGGCCCGGCCAACGTTCGATCGCGCGAGGCGAGGATCGCCGGCAAGGCGTCGGCCTCCATGCGACCCCGCCCGACCTCGATCAGCGTCCCCGCGATCGTGCGCACCATGTTGTAGAGGAAGCCGCTGCCGTCGACCGCCAGCAGGTAGCCCTGTCCGCGACGCACGAGCCGCAGCGAGCGCAGCGTGCGCACGTTCGACTTTCGCGGCGAACCGGCGTTGGCGAGCGCGCTGAAGTCGTGCGTGCCGACCAGGTGCCGCGCTCCGCGCCGCATCGCTTCCAGATCGAGCCAAACCGGCACGCGGTGCTCGTACGCCGAACCGAACGGCGAGCGCACGCGCGAGTTCCGGATGCGATACACGTAGCGCTTGCCCGAGGCCGAGTACTGCGCGTGGAACTCGTCGGAGCACGTCTCCGCCGCGCGCACCACGACGCCGCGTGGCAGGTGCGCGTTGAGCGCGAACGCGAACTTGTCGTCGGGGATGCGCGTCGCCACGTGCAAGTGCGCAACCTGACCGAGGGCGTGTACGCCGGTGTCGGTGCGACCCGAACCGAACAGCGTCGAGCGCTCGCCCAGCACACCTTCGACCGCCTCTTCCAGCGCTGCTTGCACCGTGGGGAAGCCGTCCTGCCGCTGCCACCCGAAGAATTGAGACCCGTCGTAGGCGAGTAGGAGCCGAACGTTGCGCACGGCGCGGATCATACGCGCCGGTTCGCGTTCAGGAATAGCGGCGCCGCCGATAGGAGCTGGGAATGCCCAGTTCCTTGCGGTACTTGGCCACCGTTCGGCGCGCGAGCTTGAAGCCCTCGCCCGCCAGGCGCTCGACGAGTTCCTCGTCCGACAGGGGTCGGGCCGCGTCCTCGTGCTCGACCAACGTGCGCACCGCGGAGACGACCGACGCGCGCGCCAGATCCTCGCTGCCGCCGCCCGGTGCCTGGAAGAACCAACGTAAAGCGACCAAGCCGTGCGGCGTCGCCACGTACTTGCCGGCCACGGCACGACTGATCGTCGAAACGTGCAGCTCGAGCTCTTCGCCGAGTTCCGTCATGCGCAAGGCAGAGAGGGCGTCGCGGCCGTGCTCGAGGAACGCGCGCTGACGCGCGAACGTGGCGCGCGCGACGCGCAGCAGCGTCCGGCGACGCTGTTCGACGGCTTCCACGATCCAGCGAGCCTGCTCGACCTGCTGGCGCAAGAGCGCCTTGACCTCGCGATCGAGGGCCTTCTCGCGCGCGAGCGTCTCCACGTCGGCGTCCACCGCGACGGCGTGCAGTCCGCCCTCTTCGAGGCGCACGACGAAACCGTCGTCGCCCTGCTCCACGTGGATGTCGGGCACGAGGGTTGGCTCGTCGCCGCCCGTGTGCATCGCTCCCGGAGTCAGCTCGAGCGCCGCGAGCCGTCGCACGAGTTCGTCCAAGCGCGCGAGGTCGATCTCGAGCGCCTCTGCGATGCGCGGGCGCTTGTTGCGCGCAAGGTCGTCCAGGTGCTCTTCGACGAGTCGGGCGAGCAGCGGGTAGTCGGCGGCGGTGGGATCGAGCTGCAGCAAGAGCGTTTCGACGACGTCGCGACCGCCGATGCCCCGCGGCTCCAACGCTTGCACGATGGCGATCGCGCGACCGAGGTCGCCGGCATCACCCGCGAGACCCGCTCGCCGCGCCTCGCCCAAGAGCGACTCGTCCGAGCTCGCGAGCCTGCCGCTCGCTTCCAGCGACGCGATCACGTGCCGCACCCAGGGGTCGACCTCATTCGAGAGATCCAACCACGGGAGTTGGCCCTCGAGATCCTCGGTCAGCCCGGGCTCGCGATCCGGTTGGTTCTGCAACCACGCGTCGCGCCGCGCCGACGCATCGGGGTCGCTCGCGCCGAAAGGGGCCGGCGGCTCGACGAAAAGGGCCAGGTTCTCCTCGGCGGCGCGCTCGAGGAACGCGCCCAGCTCCACGCTCGGCAGTTGCAGGAGCTCCATCGATTGCAACATGGCCGGCAAGAGCACCTGCTCTTGCCGGAGGCTCTGCTGCATGCCTTGCGTGTTTCCGGGCGCCATGGTCCGAGCCGTATCGACCCCGGCGCACGTTCCGATTGAGTCTCGACACGCACCGGGCCGCGAATTCCCCCGGCTGGCACTCCTCGTCGCGCAGGCGCCGCTCAGGCGTCCCGCAGCCGCACGCGGCCTTCGATCGCGTCCTCGAGAATGCCCTTGTGTAGATACTCGAGCGCACTGCCCGCGGGCAAACCCCGCGCGAGGCGCGTGACGCGCACGCGCACGCCGGCGCGGTCGAGCGCCTCGAGGCACAGGCGCGCCGTCGCTTCCCCCGCCGCATCGGGACTGGTGCCGAGGAGGATCTCCCGCGCACCGCGCGCCCGCTCGACCAGCGTGCCGAGATCGAGGTGGCGCGCGTCGACGCCCTCGGCCGGCTGATAGTTGCCCATCAGGACGTGATAGCGCCCCGCGAAGACGCGCGCGCGCTCGAGCGCCTCGACGTCGCGGGGTTCACCGACGACCATCAGCAGCGTCGCGTCGCGCTCGGGATCCGAGCAGATCGCGCAGGGATCCGCTTCGGTGACGTTCCCGCACTCGCCGCAGCGACGCGTGTTGGCGACGGCTTCGACGATTGCGCTCGAAAGCTGCTGCGCTTCGGGCGAACGCAGGACGTGGAACGCGAGGCGCTCCGCCGAGCGACGCCCCACCCCGGGGAAGCGCTCGAACGTCGCGATCAACTGTTCGAGGGGTCGCGGATAGGCCAAGGGCGAGAACGCGCGTCAGGCCAGGCCCGGCAGGTTCAACCCGCCGGTCAGCTTCGAGAGCGTCTCCTCTTCGTTCACCTTGGCGCGGCGCAGCGCGTCGCCGAGCGCGGAGCGCAGGAGGTCCGCCACGAGCGACGCGTCGGATTGCTCGAACACGCTGGGATCGACGTGGACCTCGGTCACCTCGGTGCGATCGCCGTTGAGCGTCAAGCGCACGACGCCGCCGCCGGCGCGACCCTCGATGCGCGCCTCCTTGAGCTCCGTCTTGGCCTTCTCGAGCTGGCGCTGCATTTCCTGGGCCTGCTTCAGCAGGTTGCCCATCTCGCCCAATCCGCTCATGACCGATCTCCGTCGTCGGGGTTCATCGCGTCGTTCCTAGAGTTCCTCGACGGAGCCGTCGAACAGCTCCGCGACCTGTTTCGTGAGCGGGTCGGACGCCTGCTTCGGCGCTTGCTTCGGCGCCTGTGTCGGTGCTGTGCCCGCCGCTCCCGCGCCGCCGGTGGACGGCTCGCGCGCGGACGCGCCGGCCTTGGCAGCGACCTCGATCTCGATGCCGGCGAGGCCGGAGGCCTCGCCCAGGGTCGTTTCGAGGCGCCGCCGATTGCGCTTGTCGTTGGCGACGCGCGTCTGGGTCTCGTCCAGCCCCGCGAACCGCAAGCGGCCTCGGTCGCCCTCGACCTCGAGCGTAGCCCGCTCGAGCAGCAGCTCGGACAAGGACGCATGCGTCTTAACCAGGGTGCCCGCGGCCGCCTTCAGCCACTCGACCGGGCTGCCGGTGCGCGGCTGGGCGCGCGGGGTTTCCGCTGCGGCGCGCGGAGTCTCGGTATTCGGCGCCTGCGTGTTCGGCGCGGAGGCCTGCGACGCCGCCGGTGCGCTCGCCGCCCGCGCCGCGGGCCGAGCGGGTGTCAGCTCGCGCGGCGCCGGCGGCTGGCCGGACGACAGCGCTTCGAGCCGCTCGGCCAGTTCCACCAGCGACACGCTCGCGTCGGGATCGGCCAGTTCGAGCAGCGCGACCTCGAGCACGATCGCCTCCTCACCGGGCAGGAGGCGCGCGCGTTCGCGGGCCCGCAGCAGCTCTTGCAGCATGAGTTCGAGCCGCCGCAACCCGAGGCGTTTCGCGCGCGCCATCGCCGTTTCGCGCTCTTCGGGGCTGCCCTCGACCTGGGGCGAGTTCAGGCCCAGGTGGCCGACCAGGACCGAGCGGCGGAGCTCGCCCAGGATGCGCCCGAGCCGCTCGGCGGGCGTCCCCGGCAGCTCGGCCAGGCGTTCGAGCAAGGCGGGCTTGTCCGCGGCTTCGAGCGCGTCCAAGAGCTCGCCGACGGCGCGCGCTCCGGCGCCCGAGCCCAGGCGTGCCAGGTCCTCCATCGTCGGCGCGGCGCCGCCGAGGGCCAAGAGCTCGTCCGCCTTCGAGAGCGCGTCGCGCATGCCGCCGCGCGCGCCGCGCGCGATCTCGAGCGTGACGCCGGCCTCGGCCGTGATGCCTTCGAAGCCGAAGACCTCGTCGAGGCGACGCGTGATCAGATCGACCGGCAGCGCCTCGAGCCGCAAGACCTGGCAGCGCGAGAGAATGGTGTCGAGCACCTTGTGCGGTTCGGTCGTCGCGAACAGGAAGACGACGTGCGGCGGCGGCTCCTCGAGCGTCTTCAACAGCGCGTTGAAGGCCGCCTTCGAGAGCATGTGCACCTCGTCGATGATGTACACCTTGCGGCGCGCGCGGAGCGGCGCGTACGCCACCTCGTCGCGTAGCGCGCGGATCGAGTCGACGCCCGTGTGGCTCGCGGCGTCGATCTCGACCACGTCCACCTCGCGACCCTTGTCGAGGGCGACGCAGCGCTCGCAGGTGCCGCAGGGGTTCGGCGTCGGCCCCGCTACACAGTTCAAGGAGCGCGCGACGATGCGCGCCAGGGTCGTCTTGCCCGTTCCGCGCGGCCCGCTCAAGAGGTAGGCGTGACCGACACGTTCCTCCTCGATCGCACCGCGCAGCACGCGCTTGGCGACGTCCTGGCCCACGACCTCGTCGAAGGTCTTGGGGCGATACTTGCGCGCGAGAACGAGGTAGGAGCCCGACATGGCCGCCAGTCTAGCCCGGTTCCCTCACCACGATCCGTCTGATTCGCCGTAGCTCATTGCCCTGCCGACGAGCATGTTGCTGTCGCACGGGTGCTGCTCGGCGCCCGACGAAGAACGCCCGCGGCAGTGGACCCGGCGTTCGCACAGGGACAGGTGTCCTTAGGGCTGCTCCGTTTCCGGCCTGACCCGGTTCGAACCCCATCCCTTGCGGCGCCGAGTCCACGGCCGAGGGCGCCTGAACCCGTGGTGACGACGACCGACATGGCCAACAAATCGACCGCTGCCAACGAGCCCCAGGAAGGGGGCGGAGAGGGAGGGATTCGAACCCTCGATGCAGGGAATACCCACATACACGCTTTCCAAGCGTGCTCCTTAAGCCACTCGGACACCTCTCCTGGATTCAGCCCTGGACTTGCAGCTCGCGCGGCGCGAATGGCAACGCGGATGGGCGGAGAGGGTGGGATTCGAACCCACGGTACCCGGAGGCACACTGGTTTTCGAAACCAGCCCATTCGGCCACTCTGGCACCTCTCCACACGTGATCTGATCCGTGCACGAATCCCAAGATCCGATCCGTGCACGCGTTCGGGCGCTCGAGGCAGCGACACCCGGAAGGTGTTGCTGCGCTCGTCGCCGCGGTCATCGTCGATTTCGAAAGAACGTCCGCAGAAGCTCGGCGGACTCGCGCGCCCCCACCCCTTCGGTCAGGCGGGAGCGATGATTGAGTCCGGGGTGGGAGAGTACTCGACCCAAGGAGGCCGCGCCCCCGAACTTGGGGTCGCGCACACCCCAGACGACGCGCGCGATGCGCGCGTGGACGAGGGCGCCAGCGCACATGAAGCACGGCTCGACGGTGGTGTAGAGCGTCGTGCCTTCGAGGCGCGGCCAGCGGGGGCCCTCCGGGTCGGCGAGGGTGCGGTCGACGAGCGCCGCGCGCAGCGCGAGGATCTCGGCGTGCGCGGTCGGATCGACCGCGAGGCGGGTCGCGTTCGACGCCGTCGCGAGCACGGTTCGACCATCTCGGGCCAAGAGCACCGCTCCGACCGGGACCTCCCCGCTCGCGGCAGCCCGGCGGGCCGCGTCGAGAGCCAGCGCCATCCAGCCGGCATCCTCGGGCCGTTCGGGCTCGAAGGGCGGATCGGCGTCTCCCGAAGCTTCGGAACGGGTTGTCAAGGGAGGACGGAGGGCGAAACCTCGCGGACAGTCCGCGCTGGGAGCGCGGCCGCAGGAAGGGTGGTACACCCCAGAGGATTCGAACCTCTAACCTCCTGATCCGTAGTCAGGTGCTCTATCCAGTTGAGCTAGGGGTGCCCTGTTGAAGGGCGAAGTTTGTAGCGGCCGCCCGGGGGAGTGTCAAGCGTCCCTGGGAAGGCTCTGGCGAGACGGCTTCGCGCGGTAGACTCCGCCCCCATGACGACCGCCTCAACCCTGGACGCCGCGAGCGTCCAGCACCTCATCCGCCTCTCGGACCTCGACGACCGGCTGCTCGATGAGATCCTCGACCTGTCGGATCGCCTCAAGGATCGTCCGGGCCGTGGGGAGCTCGCGGGCCGGAACGTCGGGATGCTCTTCTTCCGGCGCTCGCTGCGGACCCGCGCCTCCTTCGAAGCCGCGATCCAGAAGCTGGGCGGGAGCGCGGTCAATCTGACCGGCATGAGCGACATCTGGGAGCTCGAGAGTCGCGAGGGGTCGGTCATGGACGGTCGACCGCCCGAACACGTGCGCGACGCCGCGCGGGTGCTCTCAAGCTATGTCGATGCGCTCGCCATCCGGCCCGCGCTGGCCGGCAACCGCTGGGCCGAGGATCGCACGGACGCCGACATTCGAGCCTGGGCGCGCTTCTCGACGGTCCCGGTGATCAACATGGAGAGCGCGATGTGGCACCCGCTGCAGGCGCTCGCCGATCTGATGACGATGCGCGCAACGCTCGGCGATCGCTCGCGTCGCGACCTGGCCGGCCGACGCATCGCGATCGTGTGGACGCACTCGCCCGAATCAGCGTCGGTCAGCGTCGTGCATTCGTTGCTCCTGGCCTCGCTGCGCTTCGGCATGGACGTTCGCCTGGCGCACCCCAACGGCTTCGAGCTGGATGCGGCGGTCGTCGAACAGGCACGGACGCTGGCCGACAGCACCGCGGGCTCGCTGGAGATCACGGGCGACAAGAACGCCGCGGTCGACGGTGCGCACGTCGTCTACGCGCGCTCGTGGCGCTCGCTCGAGACGTACGGGAACGCGACGCTGGACGCCAGCCGTCGCGCGACGCACCGCGACTGGCGCGTGGACGAAGCCTTGTTGGCGCGCGGTGACGACGCTCGCTTGATGCACGCGATGCCGGTGCGCCGCAACGTCGAGGCGACGGACGAAGTGCTCGACGGCCCGCGCAGCCTGATGTACGTCCAAGCCGAGAATCGTCTGCACTCTCAGAAGGCGTTGCTCGCACGGCTGCTGGGATCGAACTAGGCTCTCCCCCATGGGCAAGAGCGAATTCGTCCACCTTCACGTCCACTCCGAATTCAGCCTCCTCGACGGTGCGAACCGGATCAAGGATCTGGTCCAGGCCTGCCTCGACGACGGGCAGACCGCGCTGGCGCTGACCGACCACGGGAACATGTTCGGCGCCGTGCAGCTCTTCAAGCAGTGCACGAAGGCGAACATCAAGCCGATCATCGGCTGCGAGGTCTACATCGCGCGCGAGTCGCGCTTGAAGCCGCACCACAAGACGCGCAACCCCTACAGCCACCTGACGTTGCTGGCGCGGAACGACGAGGGCTACAAGAACCTCCTGAAGCTGGCGTCGGCGTCGTACCTCGACGGCCTCCACTTCCGGCCGCGCGTCGACATGGAGCTGTTGGCGCAGCACACGGCGGGCATCTCGGCGCTCTCCGGATGTCTCTCGGGCGAGGTCAACAAGCTGTTCCTGGCCGGCAAGGAGGACCAAGCCGCCGAGGTTGCCACCACGCTGCGCGACATGTTCGGGCCCGAGCACTTCTGGCTCGAGTTGCAGCGCAACGGGATCGAGATCCAGGATCGCTGCAACGTCAACCTGGTCGACCTCTCGAAGCGCACTGGCATCCCGCTGACCGCGACGAACGACATCCACTACCTGCGGCAGGAGGACTGTGCGACGCAGGACGTGTTGATCTGCATCAACACGGGTGCGAAGCGCGCGGACGAGAACCGCTGGAAGATGGACACCGAGACGCTCTACTTCCGCACGCAGGCGGAGATGGCGCACATGTTCCGCGATCTGCCGGACTCCGTCAGGACGACGATGGACATCGCCGACCAGGTCGACTTCCAGATGGAGTTCGGCAAGTACCACCTGCCGGTCTTCACGACCGACACCGGAGAGTCGCCCGACGAAGCGTTCGACCGGCTGTGCGACGAGGGCCTGCTCCAGATCTACGGGGAGGGCCACACCGCCGCGCGCGAGCGGCTCGAGTACGAGAAGCGCGTCATCCGCGAAATGGGCTTCGTCTCGTACTTCCTGATCGTGTGGGACCTGATCAAGTGGGCGCGCGACAACGGCGTGCCCGTCGGGCCGGGACGCGGTTCCGCCGCCGGCTCGATCGTCGCCTACGTGCTGGACATCACACGCGTCTGCCCGCTGAAGTACGACCTCTTGTTCGAGCGCTTCCTGAACAGCGCGCGCGTGTCGATGCCCGACATCGACATCGACTTCTGCAAGGAAGGTCGTGAGAAGGTGCTGGACTACACGCGCCGCAAGTACGGCGACGAGCACGTGGCGCAGATCGGCACCTTCGCGACGCTGGCCTCGCGCTCGGTCGTGCGCGACGTCGGGCGCGTGCTCGACGTGCCGCTGGGTGAGATCGACAAGCTTGCGAAGATGATCCCGGCGGGTCCCGGCGCGCCCTCGCTCGCCGAAGCGCTGGTCAGCGACAAGGATCTCGTGGAAGCGGCCAAAGACGAGCGCTACACCGACCTGTTCCGCTTCTCGAAGAACCTCGACGGCTTCACGCGCCACATCTCGACGCACGCCGCCGGCGTCGTGATCGCGGACCGCCCCATCGTCGAGTACGTCCCGCTCTGCCGGACCAAGGAAGACGTCGTCACGCAGTACCCGGGTGGCACGCTCGAGGAGCTGGGGCTGCTCAAGATGGACTACCTCGGGCTGCGCACGTTGACGATCATCGATCGGACCTTGCGCAACATCGAGCGCACGGGCGGCACGCCGCCCGACGTCGAGAACCTGCCGCTGGTCGACGAGGCCGCCTTCACGCTGCTGAACCGCGGCGACACGTTGGGCGTCTTCCAGTTGGAATCCGAAGGCATGCGCAAGTTGCTCGCCCGGCTGCGCCCCGACAAGTTCGAGGACTTGATCGCCGTGCTCGCGCTCTATCGGCCGGGACCGCTCGAGTCGGGCATGGACGACATGTTCATCCGGCGCAAGCACGGGCTGGAGGAGATCGCGTATCCGCACGAGTCGCTCGCCGACATCCTGGAGGACACCTACGGGTGCATCGTCTACCAGGAGCAGGTGATGTTGATCTCCAACGTGCTGGCGAACTTCGCGCTCAACGACGCGGACAACCTGCGCAAGGCGATGGGCAAGAAGAAGCCGGAGATCATGGCTCAGTTCTCCGAGCAGTTCCTCGTCGGCGCCGAATCGAACGGTTGCGCGCGAGGCGTCGCGGCCGAGGTCTGGGACAACATCGTCAAGTTCGGCGGCTACGGCTTCAACAAGTCGCACTCGACGGCCTACGCGCTGATCACGTGGCGAACCGCCTACTTGAAGGCGCATCACCGGGTCGAGTTCTACGCCGGCAACATGTCCTGCGAGATGTCCAGCTCGGACAAGATCAAGGACTTCGTCGACGACGCGAAACGTTCGGGCATCGACATCCTGCCGGTCGACATCGAACGCTCCGAGTGGGAGTTCCTGCCCGAGAACGGCGCGGTGCGTTTCGGCTTCGGCGCCATCAAGGGCACCGGTCAGAAGGCGGTCGAAGCCCTGCAGGCTGGGCGCGAACGCGTGCGCGCCGAAGGGCTGCCGTTGACGCTGCACAATCTCGCCAAGGAGGTCGATCCGCATGCGCTACCGCGCACAGCGTGGGAGGCGATCATCAAGGCCGGCGCCTTCGACTCCGGAGGACACAACCGTGGCGCGGTCCTGGCCGCGCTCGACACGGCGATGACCGAAGGCAACGCGGCGGCCAGCGATCGCAAGACGGGTCAGAGTTCGCTGTTCGCCTCGTTCGAAGCCGCGGCCCCGGAGCAGGATCGCGGCGACGGGATCGACGACTCGAAGGCGTTGGACGCGGCCGACACGCTGCGGCTCGAGCACGAGGTGCTGGGGTTCTACCTCTCGGGGCATCCGCTGGAAGAGCGCGCGGGCCTCTTCGGAATCCTCTCGACGACGAACACCCGGGCGCTGCAAGCCTTACCGGGCGGCGCGGAGATCACGCTCGGCGGCCTCGTCGTCGGCCTGAAGGAGATCACGACGCGCGCCGGCAAGAAGATGGCGCGCTTTCGGCTCGAGGACCTCGACGGCGGCGTCGCGGTGACCGTCTTCCCGAGGACCTGGGCCCAGGTCAAGGACGAGGTCCTGCTCGACGACAGCGTCGTCATCGTCAAGGGCAAGCTCGAGGAGCGCGATGACCAGGGGCAGAGCGAGATCGGCGTCCTGCTGGACGAGGTCGTGCCGCTCGAGGCGGCGATGGAGTCGTTCGGAGGCGCGTTCGTCGTCAACCTGTTGCCGGCCGACCACGATCGCGTGGCCGACGTCGCCCAGATCGTCCAACGCTTCCGTGGCGCCAACCGCCTGTTCCTCGAGATCGAGGGCGTCGACGGCGGCCGCCGCCGCGTGCGGGCCAACGAACGCCATGGCGTGCGCATCTGCGCCGAATTGATCGGCGAGCTGGAGGCCGTGCTCGGCCCGAGCCGGGTAGCGCTGGCGCGGATGTAGAGTCGGCGAGCCGTGCCGCCCTCGCCCCCCCCAGCGACGTCCCATTCCTGGGAATCGGCCCACGAATTTCCCGTCAAAGCACCATCCAGACGCGTCCCGAGGCCCAACGGGCGCCTGCGGGCAGCATGCTGTTTCCCGGGTCGCTACTTTCAAGGTCGATTCGAGACGTCAGCCCATGAACCGAAGAAGAGGCATGCTTGGCGAGCGGGACGCGCGGCTGACGCCGCGCGAGGAGCGCGTCTCCGCGTGACAGTTCGCTTATCGATCGAACCCATCGCGTCCGACGGGATGCCCGACGAGCTGCAGGCGTCGCAGTACGCGCGTCGCCTCGCGACGCACTGGCGCGCGTTGCTCGACACATCGGAGGAGCTGGAGAACGACATTCTTGAACACGGCTCCCTGCTCTTCCGTCCACGTCCATGCCTCGCGTCGACTCCGGAGCTGCCGTCGGGGCGACGGCCGGGCGATCTGCTCGGCGAATTCGAACTCGTGCGGCTGATCGGCAAGGGCTCCATGGGGCACGTCTGGGAAGCGCAGCAACCGCATCTCGACCGCACCGTCGCGCTGAAGTTGATTCGCCCCGATCGACTCTCCACGGGGATGCGCGTGCTCTTTGGCCGCGAAGGGCGCGCCGCTGCGCGCCTGCGACACCCGGCCATCGTGACGGTCTTCGCCATGGGCGAAGCGGACGGGACGCCTTGGATCGCGCAAGAGTTCGTCGACGGCGAATGCACGCTGGCCGATTTCCTGGCGGAGATCGACCGCGGGCAACTGCCGCACGACTACGACCGCCGCATCGCGCTCTTCTTCTTCCAACTGGCCGAAGCCTTGGCGTATGCCCATGGCTCGAACGTGATGCACCGCGACCTCAAACCGGCGAACGTCCTGGTTGGCGAGGGCGATCGACCCAAGCTGACGGACTTCGGGCTCGCCGAACTCGAGGAGGACGACCCCACGGCGCAGCCGTTGATCGCCGGAACGCCCAGCTACATGAGCCCCGAGCAAGCTTCCGGCGGCGCCCTCGGCCGCCACAGCGACGTGTTCAGCCTCGGGACGATGTTGTACGAGGCGCTGACGTTAAAGCTGCCCTT
Source organism: Planctomycetota bacterium (assembly GCA_040880665.1). Classification (GTDB taxonomy): domain Bacteria; phylum Planctomycetota; class UBA1135; order UBA1135; genus JBBDIB01. The sequence goes on along the minus strand of JBBDIB010000105.1, from coordinate 36,625 downwards.
TACCGGCAGCTCGGTGCCCGACGTCCTGGCGGCCGTGGTCGGCAAGGCTCCCATCCCCTGCCGCGCACACCGACCTTCGATTTCGGCGGATTTGGCCGCGGTCGTGGCCCGGGCGCTCGAGAAGCGGCCCGCCGACCGCTACGCCAGCATGCAGGCCTTCGCGGCGGACCTGGCGGCCTTCCTGGACGGCCGCTCCGTCGCGGCGCGCCCGATCGGGATCGTACCGCGCGCCTGGCGCTGGGCTCGACGGCATCGCTCGGCGGCCGCGCAGGGGCTGGCCGCACTCGCCCTGCTGACGGTGAGCATCTTCGCCGTGATGCAGGCGGCGCACGAGACGCTGCTGGAACGCGTCGACAAGGCGCTGCTACAAGCCGATGCCGCCATCGAACGCGACGATCACGTCGGGGCGCAGGCGGCGCTCGACCACGCGGACGCGTTGATCCCGGGTCGTCCCGACATTCCCCTGCGGAGAGCCGCGGCCTTCTTGCGCAGCGGCCGGTTACGAGCCGCCGCCGACGCGGCGAAGGAGGCTCGGACGCGCGGATACGATCTCGCGGCTCCGCTGGGTGACGATGCCACTCGGCACTACCTGCGGGCGATCTACCTCCTGACCATGGAGGGCAACTGCGCCTTCGTTGAGGCGGAAGCGCTCCTCGAGCAAGCCTTGCGGTTGGCGCCGGAGAAGCGCTCGCCCTGGTACCTGCTCTACAAGCTCTACCGGACCGCCGACCGCCACGAGGACGCGATCGCCGCGCTCGAGCAGTTCAAGCGCGGCATTCGACGCGGGCACGTGCTCGGCGACATCGTCGACGCGCAGATCCTGGATCTGCAAGGCGACCCTGCGGGAGCGGTGGACATCCTGGACCGACTGGCTCGCGAGCACGCGCTCGACCCGAGTCCGCTCGCAGGCAGCGACTTCTACGCGCTCTACGGCGTGCTGGAACTCTCGGACTGGGCGCTGGGTGAGCCCGCGGAGCGGGACCCCACCAGGCCGAGCATCCAAGACCGCATCCAGGAAGGACGCCTCGTGCGCCGGGACTGAAGTCGGGTCCGACACGACGCGTTGACCGGGTGGGTGCCTTCAAGCCAACCGGGATCGCAACCAGTCACGGGTTTCGCGCCAGCGTCGATCGAAGCTACGCCGGGGCATCTTGAGAACGCGCGCCGTTTCGTCCGGCGACAGGCCCGCGAAAAAACGTAGTTCGACCGCCTTCGCCATGTTCCCGTCGCGCTTTTCGAGCTCCAGCAAAGCGAGTTCCAAGGCCTCGATGTCGTACGGCCGCTCGTCGCGTTCGTCCACGAGTTCTCCGAGACTCTCGAGCGCCACCTCCCCGCCGCGCTTCAGCGCCCCCTTCTTGCGCGCATAATCGATCAAGACATGACGCATCGCCCGCGATGCCGCCAGGAGAAAGTGACGCCGGTCGCTGAAGGTTTGGGCGGCGGTGCGGCGGAGGCGCAGAAAGGCCTCGTTGACCAGAGCCGTGGCCTGGAGCGAGTGTGACGCCGGCTGGTCACGCATCTGGGCCTCGGCCCCGCGGCGCAACTCGGGGTAGAGCACCTGGAACAACTCACCGCCGGCGCTCGCGTCGCCGTCGTCGATTCGCCGCAGAAGTTGGGCAACTTCCACGGCGACGGGGTTCGATTCTTTGTTGCTCTCCTCGGCCTCCATGTCGAACAGCGTAACCGTTCGACACGCCTGATGTACGCCTCGGTCCTACTACCCCGGCAGATAGCCCAAGGGCCCGCTTCCGCTCGGGCCCAACGGAAGCCCCAGTTGAATCCAGGCGACGAGCATCAGGGCCCAGACGATGCCGAACACGATCGTGTACGGCAGCATCACCGAGATCAACGTCCCGAGCCCGGCCTTCTTCACGTACTGCTGCATGAAGACCAGCACGACGACGATGTAGGGATTCAGCGGTGTGATGCTGTTCGAGATCGAGTCGCCGATGCGGTACGTGACCTGCGTCAGCTCGGGGCTGATTTCGAGCGTCATGAACATCGGCACGAAGACCGTGGCGAGCATGGCCCACTTCGCCGACATCGACCCCACGAACAGGTTGATGAAGGCCACGACGACGATCAGGCCGATCATCAGCAACCATGCCGGAAGTTCGAACTGCCGCAGCCCGTTGCCGCCCTCGATCGCCAGCATCCGCCCGAGGTTCGAGTGCTCGAACGCCGCGACGAAGATGGCGGCGAAGAAGGCCAGCACGATGTAGCTGCCGAGGACGGACATGTACTCGCCCATCATCTTCGCCACGTCCCGATCCGACCGGATCGTCTTCGCGCGGATGCCGTAGGCCAGGCCCGGCACGAAGAAACAGATCAACAGCAGGGGGACGATCGCCGAGATCCAAGTGGCGAAGGGTTGTTGTTCCGGAACCGAACCGGGGGGATCGTAGAGGAAGCCCCAGGGGAAGCGGATCGAGGCAAAGAGGAGCCCGAGGGTGACGGCCAGAGCGCCGGCAGCCCAGAGGAGCCCCTGCTTCTCCTCCTTCGAGAGTTGGAACGCACTCGGGTCGGCGCCCGCCGCGGGGCCGCCTTCCTCGGGGCTGCGCTGCGAGAGCCGCGGTTCGACGTACCAAGCGGTGAGCGCCCAGCCGACGCCCGTCAACATCACCGTCGAGGCGATCATGAAGTACCAGTTGCAGGTCGGGCTGACCTGGTAGCTCGGATCCAAGATCTGGGCGGCCTCCTGCGTCAGTCCGGCGAGCAGCGGGTCGAGCCCGGTGATGAACAGGTTGGCGTTGAAGCCCGAAGCGACGCCCGCGACGACCGCCGCGATGCCCACCAAGGGCGAGCGCCCGGCCGCGAGGTAGACGGCCGCGGCCAAGGGCGGCAGCACGATGTAGCCCGCGTCGACCGCCATCGAACTCATCACCCCGACGAAGAAGGTCGCGGGCGTCAGGAGCGACGGCGGCACGTAGACCAGCACGCTCTTCAGCGCCGCGGTCACGAGTCCGGACTTCTCCGCAACCGCGATCCCGATGGCCGCGACGAGCACCAGGCCCAGCGGCCGGAACTCGACGAAGATCGCGATCAGGTTGTTGATCAACCAGCGGAAGCCCTCGGCCGAGAGCAGGTTCCGCGCACTCTCGTCGAGCACGACGTTGCCGGACCCGTCCATGAGCTCGCTGTTCCAATCCCGGTAGACCGCCCACCAAGAAACGAGGAAGACGATCGCGACGCCGCCGGCGAACAGCGTGACGGGATCGGGGAGCGCGTTCCCGGCGCGCTCGATCTTGTCGAGAATGCCGGAACGGCGGGGCTCGGCGGAATCTTGCGCGGCCATGCTCTTCGAGGGGGCTGAAGGGTTGGGGGGTGTGCGTCGGCGATCCTAACCTCGCGAACGGCCGACCCAAAAGGCACGAACGGCGAAGGGCCGGATTCGGCTCGCAGCCAAATCCGGCCCTTCGCCGTTCGTTCGCGGTTCCGCGCTACGCTTCTGCGCTGGCTTCGACCGGCTCTTCCGCCGGCGTGCGCTCGACGAACTCGAAGATCGCGCGCTCGCCGTTGTCGCCGAGGCGCGGCTTGGCCAGCTTCAGGATGCGGCAGTAGCCGCCCGGGCGATCCCGGAAGCGCGGACCGAGCACGTCGAACAGCTTGGCGACCGCCTCCTTGTCACGCAGCTTCGCGAAGGCGCGGCGGCGGTTGTGCTGGGACGGATCCTTGGCCAGCGTCACGAGCTTCTCGACGAACGGCTTGACGCCCTTCGCCTTCTGGACGGTGGTGATGATTCGCTCGTGCTCGATCAGCGACGCCGTCATGTTGCGGGTCATCGCGATTCGGTGGCTCGTCGTACGGCCGAGCTTGTAGCCCGCTACACGGTGTCGCATGGGATTGGTCTCGCTACGGAAGGTCTCGCTAGGGAATGGAATCGGGGTCACCGAGCGGGCGGAAGAGCCGGCTCGGCGACCGTTGGATCTAGGTCGGCATGCCCAGGCTGAGACCCTTCTCGGCCAGGCGGCTCTTGATCTCGGTCAGGCTGGTCTTGCCGAGGTTCTTCAGCTTCATCACCTCGTTCTCCGAGAGTTCGACGAGGTCACGCAGCACCTGCAGGTTGGCGCTGTCCAGGCAGTTACGCGCGCGCACCGACAGCTCGAGGTCGGCGATCGGACGGTCGAGCAGCTTCTGCAGCCGGTCGTCCTCGCGGTTCTTCTGGTTGTACTGGGACTTGGAGGGGTCCCCCACCATCGGAATCTCGCCGGTCGCCGGGTCGAAGAGCACGAACGGGTTCAGGTGCTTGCGGTAGATCTTCCCGGCTTCGGTCAACGCCAACTGCGGCGTCACGGTGCCGTCGGTCCAGACCTCGAGCACGAGTCGGTCGTAGTTGGTCAGCTTGCCGACCCGCGTGGCCTCGATGGAGTAGCGCACGCGGTGCACCGGCGAGTAGATCGAGTCGACGGGGATGAGGCCCAGGTCCTCGAGCTCCGGCTTGTTGTCCTCGGCGGGGACGTATCCACGCCCGCGCTTGACCTCCATGTCGATGTTCAGCTCGCGATCGAGCGTCAGGGTCGCCAGGACCAGGTCCTTGTTGACGACCTCGGCCGCTCCGTCGCACTCGACGTCCGCGCCGGTCACCGGACCCTTGCCGGACTTCGCGATGCGCGCCCGGATCGGCTTTTGGCCTTGGTAGCGGATGCGGAGCGCCTTGATGTTGAGGATGATGTCGGTGACGTCCTCGTAGGTGCCCTCGATCGAAGCGAACTCGTGGTCCGCGCCATCGATCCGCACCGACGTGACGGCCGTGCCTTCGATGGACGAGAGCAGAACGCGCCGAAGACCGTTCCCGATCGTGTGCCCGAAGCCTTTCTCGAACGGCTCGATGTAGAACTTGCCGTACGTGTCGGTCAGCGAACTGGTGTCCGCTTGAACCTTGCTCGGCAGCTCGAAGTTGCGCCAACGGATTCTCATGGGAGTCCTTTCCTGCCCCCCGGGAGGGTGGCATCGGTGAAAGTGTGCCGGGGGGGCGCCGGCGGTGCGTGCGGGGAAGTGAGCGAGGTCGCGAGGACCGGGATCCAGGGTCTACTGCGCCCGGGTCTACTGGGCCCGGGTCTACTGGCCCGGGTCCACTGGGCCGGGTCTATTTCGAGCAGAGTTCGATGATCAACTGCTCTTGGATCGGGTGCATGACCTGATCGCGGCGCGGAATGGCGACAACTTCGAGCGTGTTCTCGGCCAGGTCGACCTTGAGCCACTCGGGCGTGAGCTGCGTCTTGTTCAGCTCGAGGGCCTCGGCCACCATTTTCTTGCTGTTCTCGATGTTGCGCACGCCGACCTTGTCGCCGGGACGCACGCGGTACGAGGCCACGTCGACGAGCCGACCGTTCACCTGGAAGTGACCGTGGTTGATCATGTGGCGCGCGTGGTTCCGCGAGAGCGCCAGGCCACCCGCGATGATCACGTTGTCCAACCGGCGCTCGAGGAGGGCCAGCAGGTTCTCGCCGGTGTTGCCCTTGAGGCGCTCGGCTTCCTTGAGATACAGGCGGAACTGCTTCTCCATCACGCCGTAGATGCGCTTGAGCTTCTGCTTCTCGCGCAGACGAAGACCGTAGTCGGTGATCTTCGAGCGTCGGTGGGCGTGCACGCCCGGCGGGTAGTTGCGGCGGGAGACGCCGCACTTCTGGGTGAAGCAGCGCTGTCCCTTGAGGAACAACTGCATGCCTTCACGCCGGCAGAGCTTGCAGACGGGACCTGTATAACGAGCCATCGTTCGGTGGAGCTGGAGGGATTAGACGCGACGCTTCTTAGGAGCGCGGCAGCCGTTGTGCGGGAGCGGGGTGACGTCCTCGATCGTGAGGACCTTCAGCCCAGCGCTGGCCAGGGCGCGGACGGCCGACTCGCGACCGGAGCCGACGCCCTTGACGCGGACGGTGATTTCCTTCATGCCGTGTCGGATCGCGGCCGACGCGGCACGGTCGGCGGCGCGTTGGGCGGCGTAGGGCGTGCTCTTGCGCGTCCCCTTGAAGCCCATCGCTCCGGCGGTTCCCCACGAGATCGTCTCGCCCGTGGGCGAGGTGATCGTGATGTGGGTGTTGTTGAAAGAGGCCTTGATGTGCGCGACGCCGCGGAGGACGTTCTTCTTGACCTTGCGCTTGGTTGTCTTCGCCATGATTGGTTGTTCGTTGAGCCGTACCGACGGGCTACTTCATCCCCTTGACGGACTTCTTCCCGGCGACGGTCTTCTTCGGACCCTTGCGCGTGCGGGCGTTCGTGCGAGTGCGTTGGCCACGGACCGGCAGTCCTCGACGGTGCCGCATGCCGCGGTAGCAGCCGATGTCGCGCAGGCGTGAGATGTTGCCCGCGATCGTGCGGCGCAACTGTCCCTCGACCTCGTACTTCGACTGGATGTGAGTCGCCAGGTTGGTGATCTGCTCCTCGTTGAGCTCGCCAGCCTTCATGGCGGGGTCGAGCTCGAGGTCTTTCAGGATCTCCAACGAGCGCGTCCGCCCCACCCCATAGATGTAGGTGAGGGAGAACTCCAAGCGTTTGTTGTTGGGGATGTCGACACCGATGACGCGCGGCATGGTCGGTACTTCTTCGGGACTTGGGGAGGGGCCGAGGGCGGGAGGAAGGGAGGGCGGGAGGCTACTTGCCCTGGCGCTGCTTGTGCCGAGGGTCGGCCTTGCAGATGTTGCGGACGACGCCGCTGCGCTTCACGATCTTGCAGTGCATGCAGATCCGACGGACGCTACTACGTACTTTCATGGGGGTGCTGCTAATTGCGTCGCTTGCGGTCGCCTCGATAGACGATGCGACCCTTGGTCAAGTCGTACGGGGACATCTCGACGGTGATCTTGTCCCCCGGCAGGATGCGGATGTAGTGCATGCGCATCTTGCCGCTGACGTGGGCGAGGATCACGTGACCCGACTCCAGCTTCGCACGGAAGCGTGCGTTCGGCAGGGACTCGGTCACGATGGCCTCGACGGTGATCGGTTCTTCTTTCGCCATGTTCTGTTCGCGGTGCGTCGACGCCGGGGCGTCTAGGCGGGCGCGCCTCCCTCGGACGAGGTTCGGCTCGAGCGCGCGCCACTGGAGGCCTCGTCGCTGGCGCGACCGACGACATCCCGAGGCAAGCTCTCGACCAGCGACTCGAACACGGCATTCGGCGGTCGGTCGCCGTCGACCGACGTGAGCACGCCCGCGTCGCGGTAGTGCTCGATCAAAGGCTCGGTTTGACGGTGGTACTCGTTCAACCGCTCGCGAGCGACGGCTTCGGTGTCGTCGTCGCGTTGCGTCAGACGACCGCCGCACGTGTCGCACACGCCCTCGACGCGCGGGGGCGAGAACGCGATGTGGTGCATGTTACCGCATTCGGAGCACACGCGGCGCCCCGTGATGCGCTCGACGACGGTTTCGTCGGGCACCGCGATCTCGAGCACCAGCGTCCGCGCGTCGCCCGCCGTCGCGAGGCGCGCGTCGAGCGCGTGGGCCTGGGGCATCGTCCGCGGGAATCCGTCCAGGAGGTAGCCGTCGCGACAGTCCTCGGCCGACACGCGGTCGAAGAGCATCTCGAGCACGAGTTCGTCGGGCACCAGCTTGCCGGCGTTCATGAAGCCTTTGGCGCGGTCGCCCAGCTCCGTGCCCGCCTTCAGGTTAGCGCGGAACAGATCCCCCGTCGAGACGTGCGGGAGCTCCAGCGTGGAACTCAGGCGCTGCGCCTGGGTTCCCTTGCCGGCTCCGGGTGCCCCGAGAAGGATCAAGACCGTCTTCATCGAACTGCGTTGCGAGCGTCCGCTACTTGCGGCGCGCCCACCCCCCCGTCATGGGCGTGCCGGTGGCGGTCGTGCCCCCGGTGCTGCCCTTCATGAACCCTTCGTAGTTGCGCATCACGAGCTGCGCGTTCAACCGGTCGACGAGGTCCAGCGCGACACCCACCACGATCAGGACCGAGGTTCCGCCGAGGAAGTAGGCGAGGTTCCCCTGCAGGCCTGGGATGTTGCCCGTGATCAGGTTCGGGAACACGGCGATCGAGGCCAGGAACACGGCGCCGGCCAGCGTCACGCGCGTCAGCACGCTCTTGATGTACTCGGCGGTCTTCACGCCGGGCCGGATGCCGGGGATGAACGAACCGTGCTCGCGCAGGTTGTCGGCGATCTCCTCCGGCCGGAACATCAGGTTGTTCCAGAAGAAGCAGAAGCCGAAGACCAGGATCAGCGACAGGAAGATGTAGACGAAGCCGTCGGTGTCCTGGAAGACCGCGGTCAAACGGTCCCAGCCGAAGAGCCCGAAGAACATCGCCGGCAGGATGAACAGTGCCGAGGCGAAGATGATCGGCATGACGCCGGCCATGTTGACCTTCAGCGGCAAGTAGTGGCGCTGCCCGCCGTACACGCGACGACCGCGGGTCAAGCGTGCGTACTGGATCGGGATGCGGCGCTCGCCCTTCTGGATGAAGACGATGACCACCACGATCGCGATCCAGATCATGACCAGCGTCAGGATCGTGTTGTACGCATCCTCTTGCTGGTTCCAGACGCTCGCCAGGCTGCCGGGCATGGTCGAGATGATGCCGGCCATGATGATCAGGGAGGCGCCGTTGCCGACGCCGTACTCGGTGATCAGCTCGCCGATCCACATCACGAGCACCGCCCCCGCCATCAGCGCCAGGACGACGACGATCATCAGACCGAAGCCCGCGTCGGTGCCGGCGGCCAGCATGGTCGGATCCTCCTTGAAGATGCCGAACCAGATCGCCAGCGCCTGCACGAGCGCGATCGGAATGACCGCCAGGCGCGTCCACTGGTTGATCTTCTTCTGCCCGCTGGCGCCCTCCTTCTGGATGGCCTCCAACTGCGGTGAGACCTTGGCCAAGACCGAGAAGATGATCGAGGCCGAGATGTACGGCATGATCCCGAGGGCGAAGATCACGGTCTGTCCGATCGCCCCGCCCGAGAACGCCGAAAGCAACCCGAACGCCGTGCCGCCGCGCTCCGCGGCCACCCGCAGGAAGTCCGGCGAGAGGCCCGGGATCGGCACGTGGAATCCGACCCGATACGCGAGCAGCAACGCCAGCGTGTTGAGCAGGCGCCCGCGCGTCTCGGGGATCCGGAAGAGTTGGAGGATGACGTTCAATGGAAGGTTTCCGTAGTCGTTGGTCGCGAGGAGCCGTTCAGGACGCCGACTGGGCGGCGGTTCCTGGCTCGCGCTTCTCGAGCACGACGGCTTCGCCGCCCGCGGCTTCGATCTTCTCGACGGCCGACTTGGAGAATTTCTGGGCCCGGACGCGCAGCTTCTTGGTCAGTTCCCCGTTGCCGAGGACCTTCAAGAGCCGTGTGTTGAGACTGGCGAGGCCGTGCTCGAGCACCTGCTCGAGGTCGACCGTGGCGCCGTTCTCGAAGCCGTTCAACGCGTCGACGTTGATGACCGTGTACTCGGTGCGGAAGCGCGCGTTCGTGAACCCGCGCTTCGGAACGCGCCGGTAGATCGGCATCTGCCCGCCCTCGTAGCCCGGACGACGCGATGCGCCGGAACGCTGGCCCCAGCCCTTGTGACCGCGGCCACAGGTCTTGCCGTTGCCGCTGCCGATGCCGCGGCCGACGCGCATGCGCGTCTTGTACTTGGTGCCCTTCTGGCAGATCGTCTTGAGGTCCATGGGATTAGAGCGCGATGCCGCGGAGGTCGGAGATCTCTTGGGCGGTCTTGAGCTGCGCGAAGGCGTGGAACGTGGCCTTGATCAGGTTGATCGGGTTGGTCGAGCCGAACGACTTGGTGAGGATGTTCCGCACCCCCGCCTGCTCGCACACGGTGCGCACCGACGACCCCGCGATGATGCCGGTGCCGGCCGAGGCCGGGATCAGCCGGATCTCCGCACCGCAGAAGCGGCCGGTCACCTCGTGCGGAATCGTGCCGTCCGCGTCGAGCGGCACGCGCATCATGTGCTTGCGTGCGTCCTTCGCGGCCTTCTCGATCGCGGAGGGCACCTGGCGCGCCTTGCCGAAACCGTGTCCGACGATGCCGGCGCGGTCACCCGCGATGGAGAGCGCCGAGAACGAGAAGCGACGCCCGCCCTTGGCAGCGGCCGCGGAGCGGTTGATCTTGATCAGCACCTCGGTGAGGTTGTCGAGATTCGCCGCGTCGGTCGTATCGATGTAGTTGAACTTGGCCTTCATGGTCTTGAGCTGCGTCTTGAGCTGCGTCTTGAGCTGCGGTGCTAGAACTTGAGGCCGCCCTCGCGGGCCGCATCGGCGAGGGCCTTCACGCGGCCATGGAACTTGGAAGAGCCGCGGTCGAACACCACCGTCTCGACGCCCTTCTCCTTGGCGAGCCGAGCGATCTCGGCCCCCACGATGGCGGCGGTTTCGGTCTTGCTCTTCCCGGCGAGCGAATCGCTCAGCGTCTTGGCGGTGGAGCCGATGCCGCAGACGGTCGCGCCGGCCGCATCGTCGATGACCTGCGCGTAGATGTGCTTGACGCTGCGGTGGATGCTGAGACGAACCTGGGGACCGGAGCGGCTCAAGCGACGGCGCACGGAACGCTGACGACGGAGCTTGCGGGTCTTCTTGATCTCGATGGCTTTCATGGCTTCTTGGGCGGTGTTGTTCGGCTCTTCTCTTAGCTGCCGAAGCTCTTGCCGGTCTTGCGGCGGACGAACTCGCCCTGGTACCGAATGCCTTTGCCCTTGTAGGGCTCGGGCGGCCGGACGGCGCGAACCTTGGCGGCGAACTGCCCCACCGCCTGCTTGTCGATGCCCTTGACGATGATCGTGGTCGGGTTCGGACCCTCGACCTCGAGACCTTCGGGGAGCTCGAACAGGACCGGGTGGCAGAAGCCGATGTTCAAGGTCAGCTTCTTACCCTGGGCCTGGGCGTTCCAGCCGACGCCGACGATCTCGAGGGTCTTCGAATAGCCCTCGTGAACGCCGGTGACCATGTTCTGGATCAGGGCGCGTGTCATGCCGTGGAAGGCGCTGGACTCGCGGCCCTCGCCGACGCCGTTGGGCGACACGACGAGTTCACTGCCCTCGATCTCGACGTCGATCTCGGGGCGCAACCCGATCTCGAGCGATCCCTTGGGGCCCTTCACGTGGAGACGGCGGCCCTTCTCTTCGACGCTGACGCCGGAGGGCAGCGCGACGGGCATCTTTCCGATTCGAGACATGGGAGGTTCGGTGTCGGGCTAGCTGACTTTGCAGAGGACCTCGCCGCCGACATTTTCCTGTCGGGCGACGCGGTCGGAGACGACGCCCTTGGGCGTCGAGAGGACGTAGCAGCCGAGGCCGCCGAGTACGGGCTTCAGGTCCTTGGCGCCGGAGTAGACGCGGCGACCCGGCTTCGAGACCCGTTGGATGTCGCGGATGACGAATTCGCCGTCCTGACCGAACTTGAGGTGGATCACCAAGGTGCTGGAGGGCGAGCCGGGCTCGACCTCGTACCCCTTGATGAAGCCTTCTTGCTTCAGCGCTTCGGCGATGCCGACCTTCTCTTTCGAGGCGGGCATGCTGAGGCGCTTCTTCTTGATCGAGTTGGAGTTGCGGATGCGCGTGAGCATGTCCGCGATGGGATCGGTCATCATGGCGTGGTTCTCTTGGGCTCGCGTTACCAGGACGACTTGCGCATGCCGGGGATCTCGCCGAGGAGCGCGTGCTCCCGCAGGCAGATGCGGCAGATGCCGAACTTGCGATAGACGGCGCGGGGACGCCCGCACATGTTGCAGCGGCGTACGATTCGTGAGGAGAACTTCGGCTTGCGCTTCGCTTTCTCGACTAGGGCTGTTTTTGCCATGGTGGATTAGTCGTCGTCTTTCGTGCGGAAGGGCATGCCAAGCTCCTTGAGGAGGAAGAAGCCCTGTTCGTCGTCGGGAGCGGTGGTCACGAACGAGATGTCCATGCCTTGTTCGAACTCGATCTTGTCGAAGTCGATCTCCGGGAAGACCGACTGCTCGGTCAGGCCGAGCGAGTAGTTGCCGCGGCCATCGAGCTTGTCCTTCACGCCGCGGAAGTCGCGGATACGCGGCAGGACGATCGAGATCAGCCGGTCGGTGAACTCCCACATCCGGTCCTGACGCAGCGTGACGGCGACGCCGATCGGCATCCCCTCCCGCAGCTTGAAGCCGGCGATGGACTTGCGAGCCTTGCGGATCGTCGGACGCTGACCGGCGATCGTCGCCAGCTCGCGAGCCGCGACCTCGACGCGGTTCTTGTTCTCGACCGCACCCTTGCAGCCCATGTTGATGACCACTTTCTGGAGGCGCGGAGCGGCGTTGACGTTCTTGATGGAGAAATTCTCCATCAGCTTCTGCCGTACCTCGGAGTGGTAGCGTTCTTTGAGTCGGGGGGCCATGGCTCTACTTGCTGGACTGGTGCAGACGCTTGCGCGTCGGCTTGCCGGTGGCGGGATCGATCGGCATCACGTTGCTCGCGTGGAGGGAGCACTCTTCTTGCACGCGAGCGGCCCCCTGGGGGTCCTGCTGCGTCGCGCGCTTGTGCTTCCAGCGCAGGTTCACACCCTCGACGATCACGCGGTTGCGATCACGATCGATGCTGCGGACCTCGCCTTGCTTGCCCTTGTCGTTGCCGGCGATGACGAGCACTTGGTCGCCCTTCCGGAACTTCATCTTCGATACGGGTTGGTGTGCCATCAGACGACCTCCTGGGCGAGCGAGATGATCTTCATGAAGTTGCGCTCGCGCAGCTCACGGGCGACGGCGCCGAAGATGCGCGTGCCCTTCGGGTTGCCGTCGTTGTCGACGATCACGATCGCGTTCTTGTCGAAGCGGACGTAGGAGCCGTCGGCGCGGCGCGTGTTCTTCGAGGTGCGCACGATCACGCCCTTGACGATCGTACCGGTCTTGACCTCGGACCCGGGGATCGCCTTGTTGACCGAAGCGACGATGATGTCGCCCAGGCCCGCGTAGCGCCGATGGGTACCGCCCAACACCTTGATGCAGCGCGCACGCTTGGCACCGGTGTTGTCGGCCACATCGAGCATGGTTTGCATCTGGATCATTCCTGACCTCCCTCTTGCTTGCCCGTGAGCTCGTCGGTCAGCTCGCGGGTGGCTTCGCCTTCGACCGAGGAGAGCTGCGGCAGATCCGCCTTCTCGACGATCTCGAGCAAGCGCCAGCGCTTGCGCTTCGACAGGGGGCGTGTTCCCGCGAGGGACACGGTGTCACCGAGGTTGGCCACCTCGGCGCCGTCGTGCGCCATGTACTTCTTCTTCTTGCGCAGGAACTTGCCGTACTTGGGGTGACGGTAGGTCCGTTCGACCTCGACGACGATCGTCTGCGCCATCTTGGTGCTGACGACCGTCCCCTGGAGGACCCGGCGGCTGTTCCGCGTTGTGTCTTGGCTGGTCATGGTCTGGTGGTCGTGATCTCGCTGGAGGGAGCGGTCGCTACGGGGCGATCGGTCGCTTCGGGGTGCGATCGTCAGCGCGCCGCTTGGCCTCGAATGCCCTTCGCGCGTTCGTCGAGGATCGTGATGGCGCGCGCAATGGCGCGCCGCGCCACTCGAATGCGCGACGGGTTCTGGGTCGATTCACCGACCGAGCGGAACTTGAGGTCGAACAGCTCCTTGCGGAGGCTGTCCAACTCGAAGCGGAGCTCGGAGTCGGTCTTGCTGCGTACTTCTTCGATCTTCATGGCGCGTCTGTCGGTCCGAGGCGGCTCGGGTCCGTTGGGATCAGGGTTGGACGATCAGGTTGGACGATCAGGGTGGACGATCGGGGTGGACTACGTGGTGGGAAGTCGACGGACCATCTTCACCTTGATGGGCATCTTGTGAGCGAGGCGCTTGAAGGCGAGCTTCGCCTTCTCCTCGGGGATGCCACCGAGCTCGTAGAGCACCGTGCCGGGCTTGACCGCCGCGGCCCAGTAGTCCACGTCGCCCTTGCCCTTACCCATCCGCGTTTCGGCGGGCTTCGAGCTGATCGGCTTGTGGGGGAAGATGCGGATCCAGATCTTCGCCTGGCCCGCGGTCGCGCGGTTGGCCGCGATCCGGCCGGCTTCGATCTGACGGCCGGTGATCCAGCCCCAGTCCATCGCTTGGAGACCGTAGTCCCCGAACGAAACCTTGTCGCCGCGGGTCGCGAAGCCTTTCAGGCGTCCGCGGTGTTGCTTACGGAACTTCGTCCGCTTGGGCATCATCGCCATGGTTGTTCTCCTAGGACCTGACGGGCCTAGCTGTTCGCCCCCTGCGGGCGCGGACGACGGGGCGGACGGCTTCCGCCGCCTCCACCGGGACCACCGCGACGCTGGGGAGCTTCCCCTGCGGCGCTCTTCTTCCAGTCGATCATCTTCCCGGGCTCGATGTCGCCTTTGTAGATCCAGACCTTCACGCCGATGATCCCGTAGGTCGTGCGCGCTTCGGCCGTGCCGTAGTCGACGTGCGACTGGAGCGTCGAGAGCGGCACGCGCCCTTCCCGTTCCTTCGCCTGGCGCGCCATCTCGGCGCCGCCGAGGCGGCCGTTGATCTCGACCTTGACGCCCTTGGCGCCGGCTTGAATCGTGGTCTGAATCGCCTTCTTGATCGCGCGCCGGAAGGCCATGCGCTTCTCGAGCTGTTCGGCGATCACCTCGGCCACCAGGGTCGACTCCAACTCCGGACGCTTGATCTCGCGCACCGTGAGGTGGCAGGTCATGCCCGTGATGTCCTGGAGGTTCTTCTTCAGCATGTCCACGCGCACGCCCTTGCGGCCCACAAGGACGCCCGGTCGCGCGGTGTGCACGATGATGTTGACCGCTTCGCCGGTGCGCTCGATCTCGATCCGCGGCACGCCGGCGGACTTGTACTCCTTCCGGATGTGGCGGCGAATCTTGTCGTCTTCCAGGAGAAGGCGACCGTAGTTGCGCTTGTTGGCGTACCAGCGCGAGCGCCACGGCTCGATGATGCCGATGCGATAGCCGCAGGGATGGACTTTTTGACCCATGGTGATTCGTTGGCCTCAGGGACCTAGAGGCGCTCCTGCACGGTGACGGTGAGATGGCTGGTGCGCTTGCGGTACGGCATGGCGCGGCCCTGCGGGCCTGGACGCCAGCGGAGGCGCCCCTGCAGGAGCGGCCCTTCGTCGGCCCGGCAATCGCTCACGAAGAGCTTGTTCAAGTTGACGCTCTCGTCCTGCGCGGCGTTGGCCGTCGCGGACTTGAGCACCTTCAGGTAGAAGGCGCTGGCGCGTTTGGGCGAGAACTCCAGGAGCTCGAGCGCCTCGTTCACACCCATGCCGCGGATCATGTCCGCGGCCAGACGGGCCTTGCGAGCGGTCGTGCGCGCGTAGCGGTGTTTGGCGGTGTAGTGCATGTCGGTTCAGGGGAGGGGCGTCACAGGAGAGGGCGTTGCAGCCCGAGGCCTGTTACTTGCCCTTCTTCACCCCCTCCTTCTTGTTCGTGTGTCCGCGGAACGTGCGCGAGGCGGAGAACTCGCCGAGCTTGTGCCCGACCATGTCCTCGGTCACCACCACCTTCACGTGCTGGCGTCCGTTGTGGACCATGAAGGTGAAACCGATGAAGTCCGGCGGAATCATCGATGCACGCGACCAGGTCTTGATCGGGGTCTTCTTGCTCCCGTTCTCGACCTTCTTGATCAGGTCGGGGGCGATGAAGGGGCCCTTCTTGATGCTGCGGCTCATGAGATCGTTGGGGGCTTACCCGCGACGCGTCTTGCGGCGTCGGAGGATGAACGGGTCGGTGGGGTGATTGCGGCGACGAGTGCGGCCGCCCTTCGCGAGAACGGCCGTGGGCGAGCAGGGATGACGCCCACCCTTGGTGCGGCCTTCACCACCGCCGAGGGGGTGGTCGACCGGGTTCATCGCCGTACCGCGAACGGTGGGACGGCGCCCTTTGTGGCGGCGACGGCCGGCCTTGCCGAGCTTGACGTTCTGGTGGTCGGTGTTGCCCACGCGACCGATCGTCGCGCGACAACCGGTGTGGATGCGGCGCAGTTCGCCGGAGGGCAACTGGAGGACCGCGTAGACACCCTCACGGGCCTGGAGCTGGGCGTACGAGCCGGCCGAACGGCAGAGCTGTCCGCCGCGTCCCGCCTGCATCTCGATGTTGTGCACCATCAACCCCACCGGCACGTCCGCGAGCTTCATCGCGTTGCCCGGCAGCGGATCCGCGCTGGGTCCCGAGAGCAGTTGCTGCCCGACCTCGAGCCCCACGGGCGCGAGGATGTAGCGCTTCTCGCCGTCGGCGTACGCGACCAGCGCGATGTTCGCCGAGCGGTTCGGGTCGTACTCGATGGACTTGACCGTCGCGGGCACGCCGTCCTTGTTCCGCTTGAAGTCGATCAGGCGGTAGCGACGCTTGTGTCCGCCCCCGCGGTGGCGAACCGTGATGCGGCCGTGGTTGTTGCGACCCCCCGTCTTCTTGAGCGGGCGGAGCAGACTCTTCTCAGGCTTGGAGGTCGTCAGCTCGGCGAAGTCCAAGACGCTGCCATTGCGGCGTCCGGGCGAGGTCGGCTTGTAGGTCTTGATTCCCATGATGGATCGATCGGTGGTTGCTTGGGGGCGGGATCAGCGTGGTACCCGGCGAGGCGTCAGCCAGGCCTGGGGTTACAGCACGTCGATCGTCTGCCCCTCCGCGAGCGTGACCATGGCCTTCTTCCACTCTTGCGTGCGGCCCATGCTGCGACCGCGGCGGCGGAGTTTGCCTTTGTTGCGAAGCGTGTTGACGCTCTCGACCTTGACGCCGAAGACGCGTTCGACGGCGTGACGGATCTCGACCTTGTTCGCGTCGATCGGCACCCGCAGGTGATAGGCGTTGCGCGTGGCGGCGTCGTCGCTGGCCTTCTCGGTGATGACCGGACGCTGGATCAAACGGTAGCTGTCGTGCAGGGACGTCACGCGTCACCTCCTTCGTTGCTGGCGCCCGCGGCTTGCGCCGTGGCCGGGTTGAGTCCCACGCGCTTGGCGAGCGCGTCGAGCGCTCCGCGTTCGACGAGGATCAACCCGCCGGCGGCGACGTCGTGGGCGCAGACGTCGACCGCTGCGCGCACCTGGACGCCGGGGAAGTTGCGGAACGACTTCCACACGTTTTCCTTGGGCTGCTCGAGCACGACCAAGGCGCGGCGCGGCGTCCCGAGGTCCTTCAGAACCTTGCGGGCCGAACGCGACGAGGGGCTGGCGAAGTCGCCCAGGTCGCACACGACCACCTCGCCGTCGGCGAGCTTGCCGAACAGCGCGGTGCGCAACGCGACGCGGCGCGCCTTGACCGGCATGTGGTAGCTGAAGTCGCGCGGCTTCGGGCCGAAGACGGTGCCGCCCCCGCGCCAGATCGGCGACTTGACGTCGCCGGCGCGCGCGCGACCGGTGTGCTTCTGCTTGTAGGGCTTCTTGTTGGAGCCGCGGACTTCCGAACGCCCCTTCGTGGAAGCGTTGCCCTGGCGTTGGTTCGCCATGTGCATGACGACGGCGTCCTTCAGCGTGCGGTACAGCACCTGGGACTTGCCGCCCTTGGCGTGGAACGGCGCATCATCGAACTGGGCCGAGCCGACGCTGCCCGATTGGTAGGTCTTGACTTCCATGGGGGGTCCTGGGGCTAGCCCTTCTTGGAGCCGGTCTTGGCGGTCCGAATCTGCACGAAGCCGTTGCGCGGTCCCGGGACCCCCCCGCGGATGAAGACGAGGTTGCGCTCGGCGGCGCTGCGCACGCTCGTCAGGTTCTTGGTCGTCTGGCGCTTGTTGCCGAAGTGGCCCGACATGCGCTTGCCCTTGAAGACGCGCCCCGGGTACGCCGACGCGCCGATCGAGCCCGGCCGGCGGTAGTTCATGCTGCCGTGGGTCTTCGGGCCGCGCCCGAAACCGTGGCGCTTGATCGTGCCCGCGAAGCCGCGACCCTTGGTCGTGCCGATCACGTCGACGACGTCGCCGACCGCGAACTCGCTGGCCGTGATCGTGTCCCCCACCGCGCGGTCGCTGGGCTGAGCCAGGCGCGACTCGCGGACGAAGCGCTTGGGCGCGGTGTCAGCCTTCTTGAAGTGGCCCAGCTCGGGCTTCGAGGTGCGCGACTCGCGCACGTCCTCGAAGGCCAGTTGCTCGGCGTGATAGCCATCGACCTCCGCCGTTCGGATCTGGGTGACCACGCACGGACCGGCCGCCACCACGGTGACACCGTGGTGGGTTCCGTCGTCGTCGAAGAGCTGGGTCATGCCCTGCTTTCGTCCAAGGATCAGCGTCATGAAACCTGAAGACTGGTGAGGCGCTCGGCCGGTTCGATTCACGCGGCTGCCGGTCGGGCAGCGCGGCGGGGAACCACGCGGCGGGTTTCGGTCCCTCGAGAGGGAACGAGAGCGCGGGAGGAGAGAGGTCGGTCGGGGGGAGGTACGGGAGAGTTCGCTCGGTGCACGCGGGCGCTCCGGAGCGGTGTTTGGTTGCGGTGCGCCGGGCGCACGAGGCTGGGGGCTCAGGGCTCAGGGCTCAGGGCTCGGGCTCGGGCTCAGGCCTTGATGCGGATGTCCACGCCGGCGGGCATGTTCAGGCTCGAGAGCGCGTCGACGGTCTGCGACGTGGGCTCGGAGATGTAGATCAGCCGCTTGTGCGTGCGGATCTCGAACTGCTCACGGCTCTTCTTGTCGATGAAGGGCGAGCGCAGCACCGTGTACTTCTCGATCCGCGTGGGGATCGGGATCGGTCCCGCGACGCGGGCGCCGGTGCGCTTGGCCGTCTCGACGATTTCTACCGCCGATTGGTCGAGGGCCTCGTGATCGTAGGCCTCCATCCGGATTTGAATCTTGTCGCTCATGTGTGACTGGGACCATGCGCGGAGCCGCAGGGCCCCGGACGCGCACACGGCGCGGGCCGGAAGGCCTCGTGACCCCTTGTTCTTCTGCGCGCCGCCGGGTGACCGACTCGATGGATCGAGTCCCCGGTGCGCCCCATCGGTATCCCGGCCCAAGGGGAGGGCCGGCCACTGATTGGGGCGGAGAAATTAGCAGCGCCTCCCCCCCGGGTCAACCGCCGTGTCGCACTCGGTGACGATTTTTCTGCGCGCGGTCGGGATCCGCCGAAGTTTCCCGCGCTTCGGCGTGGGATCGGCGTCCCCCGGCGCAAGGTGCAGCGGAGTTCTGCCCATGTCCACGACCCCGCCCGACGTCCCCCTTCCCGACCTGCCCCTTCCCGACCTGCCCGAGCGTCTGCGCCGCGCCATGGCCGCGGAGCGCGCCGACCCCGAGCACTTCGCCCTCGCCGTCGAGCGCGGCATCGCGCGGCGCCGCGCGCACGAGGAAGCGCAACGCCGCACCGTGCGCGAGCGCCTCGGCCGGGCCCCCGCCGCCCTGCGTGCCGCCGCCGGGTGGCTGCCCCCCACCGCCCTACCCTTCGCGCTCAAGGGCATGCTCGGGTCCAAGGGCCTCGCGTGGAAGTCGGTCCCGGCGCTGGCGGCGCTGCCGGCGATCTCGCTCTTGATGCTGGCGTTGACCTTCGCGGGCGCGCTCCGGACGCTCTTCGCGCGGGAGGGCCAGGCTGCCCGCCCGCACGACAGCCAACAGCGCTTCGAGTCGACGCGCGCTTGGTGGCTCAGGAACCGCTGGCCCGCGCTCGGCGCCCTCGGTCTCCTGCTGCTCCTCGCGTACCTCGAGCACTCGGAAGCCGCGGTCGCGCTGCTCCTGCTCTCGATGCTGGCGCTCGTGGGGCTCCTGGGCGAGCTCGCACGCGCCGGGATCGCGGATCGGCGCGCGGTGGGCACGACGGCGGGTCTCGTGCTCTACAACCTGGGGCTCTATTGGTTCCTCCTGCGTCGATTCGTCCCGGCCGACGGCCTCAGCGCCGAGTTCGCGCCCCTCGTGCTGTGGTTCGCAGGGCTGGGCGCGATCGTCGTCGGGCGCGGTTGGACGCGCCGGGATCTCTGGCGCTGGCTGCTCGATCCGATCCCGATGCGGCACCCGGATCCGGTGACGACGGCCTGCTTGCGCGCCTTCAGCTTCGGCGCCGTCCTGCTCGGGACGCTCGTGCTGGCGGTCTTTGCCGCGGTCACGCTCTACAGCTTGCGCCCGGTGGATCGCAGTCCCGAGCGGACGACGGCTTGGCTGGAAGCGTTCGACGCGCCGCACACGGACACGCGCGCGTGGACGCGATTCGAGACGATCCTGGCCTCCTTGCCGCCCGGCACGGAGGGTGGCTTGGAGCTCGCAGCGGCCCGGCGGGCCGCGACGCAGGAGGGTCCGCTCGCGGGTCCCGCGCTGGTGGTCGCGGCGCGGCGCAACTGGATCGGCCCCGAGGACATCGCCGGCGCGGAGCGACTCGAGCGCTCGCCGGAACGCGCGCGTCCCTCCGACGAAGCCGCGCTGTTCGCGCTGCTCGGCGCCGGGCGGCTCGACGCCGCGGCGCGGCGGGCCGCGGCGAGCGCGCTGGTCGAGACCCCGGGCTTCTTCCACGCGACGACACCGCGCGCGGTGGCCAACGCGCGGCGCGGCGCGCGCCTCGTCGACGCGCTGGGTCATCCCGAGCTGTTCGACGCGCGGCGCGAAGAGCTCCTCGAGCAGCTCGAAGCGCAGCTCCCCTCCCTCTGCCTCTCGCTCGACTGGTATCCGCCGATCCGGTCGCGAACCGAACCCTTCGACGAGGCGCTTCGAGCGATCGACATGCTGATCCTCGTCGAGCGACTGTCGTTGGCGGATCGACTGGACCTCGCGCCCCTCGAACGCGCGACGCGCGGTCGCGGCGAAGCGCACGTCGCCGCCTCGAACCTCTTGCGTCGACTCGACGGGAGCCCCCGCGGCGGCTGGGTCGCGGGGCTCGTGCGACACCGCGTCTTCCTGGGCGCGCTCCTCCTCGGAGCGCTGGCCCTCTTGGCCGTCGCTCGTGCACCGCGCGAACTCGAGGGTGGATCGTGAACGGCGACGTCACGGACTGGATCGACACGTGGCGCGGCCCGCTCATCGGCCTCGCGCTGGCACGCGGACTCGACCGCGCGGCGGCGCACGAGCTGGCGGCCGACGTCTTCGCCGAGGCCTGGCTCGGACGCGAGCGCTTCCGCGGCGACTTCGACGACGAGCGCGCCTTCGGCGCCTGGCTGGGCGGCATCGCGCGCAACCTGCACCGGGCGGGACAACGCGCGCGAACCCATCTGCCGCTCGACGACGTCACGGTGGCGCGGCAGCCGACGGACGAGGCGAGCAGCGACGAGCGTGCCAACGAGAACACCGACGTGCGCGCCGCGATCGAGCGCCTCCCCGAAGCCGAGCGCGAGGTCGTGCGCATGTTCTATCTGGAAGAGACGTCGACGCGCCGCGTCGCCGCGCTGCTCGGCCTCACCGAACGCGCCGTCGAAGGCCGACTACGCCGCGCGCGCGAACGGCTGGCCGGCTGGCTGGCGCCGGCGGCGGACGCACGCGCGGCGAACTAGCCCTACCGCTTGCGCCGGTAGTGCGCTTCCATGAACTGCGTCCACTCGCCGTCGGCACCCTCGACGGCCGAGCGCAGCACGCGATGATCGGGACTCACGATCTCGATCGAGTCGCGATACGTCGCGGTCGCATCCGGCTCGGTGAACGAGGGGCCCTCGGCCAAGAGCGACAAGACCTTGCCCCCCTCGTCGAGCTCGCCGCGATACACCCACAGGTGCGACTGCAGCGTGTCGACCCATGTGCCGACGAAGGCTTCCTGCCGCTCGTCGTAGCCGAGCGTCAAGCATGACTGGAATTCCTGGCCGTCCAGCGAGACGCTGCCATCGCCGACGACCCACAGGTCACCGAACCAGCTCACGCTCTCGCTCCCCTTCATCTCCATGGGCTTCGTTCCGGGCCCCATCTCCGCGGAGGTCGTCACCTCCCATGCCCCGACGAGCTGCTGCAACCAAGCCCGTTCCTGCGGCGGCTGCTGCTGCTCCTCGGCCACGGTTTGCTCGACCAGCGCGCTCGACGACGAGCACGCACCGAGCGCGCTGAAGACGCCGAGCGAGAAGACCCATCCAACGACGTGCTGCTTGTTCATGATTTGACTCCCTGTGAGATCCTCGAAGGCGATCGAGGGCTAGGAGCCAGCGTATCGCGTGGCTTCGGTTGGGATGGACCCGCCTTGGCTGTCAGCCAAGCATGTCCTCGAGGAACTCCGAGGCGACGCTGCTCGCGGTGAGGGCCAAACGCTCCCGCGCCCGCGTGCAAGCGACGTAGAGCAGGTGCCGTTCCGTCTGGTAGACGTCCTGGAGGCCCGACTCCTCCGCCCTCCCTCGCGCGGCGGCCCGAGTTCCACCATGGCGCGCAGGTAGCGCTGCTCGGACTTATGCGGATGTTAGGGACCTTAGCGCACAAGGCTAACTCGACAAAGCTCCCTAGAATCGCCGCAGCGCGCACGACGTGAGAGCCCCTTCACGTTAGCTCCAGACCAAGCCGCGGGCCTCGAGTTCGGCCTCGGGCACGGCGCGGTAGCCGGCGGGGGTCAGGGCGAAGCTGGCGCGGCCTTGGGAGAGGGAGCGGAGGAGGCTCGCGTAGCCGAACATCGAGGACAGGGGGACGTCGCCGCGGACCGTGCGCAGGTCGCCCTCGACGGTGACGTCGCCGATCACGGCGCTGCGGGCTTGGAGTTCGCCGAGGATGCCGGAGAGGAAGTCGGCGGGCGTCGTGATCTCGAAGCTCATCAGGGGCTCGAGCAAGTGGACGTCGGCGCGCCCGAGGGCCTCGCGCAAGGCGGTCACGGCGGCTTGGGTGAAGCCGCCCTCGGCGTCGCGGTCGGGCTGCGACGCGCCGCCGACGACGCGCACGAGCGTTCCGACCAAGGGATAGCCGAAGCGCGGGCCGACCTCGCCGCCGAGTTGCAGGGCAGCGGTGATCGCGGCGCGGAAGGGCTCGGGCACGGGGACGTCGTCGGACCACTCGACGCGGGTCGGGCCCACGACGGGCGCCACCTCGAGCTCGATCGCGCCGAAGACGCTCTTCGTGCCGAGGACGCGGTCGACCGTGGCGCTGGCGCGGCCCTTGGCGCGCACGGCCTCGCGGTAGGCGACGCGCGGCTGGCCGACGCGGACGGGCACGCGGAACTCGCTCAAGAGTCGGTGCTCGGCGACCTCGAGGTGCAGCTCGCCCATGCCCTCGATCAACCACTGACCCGTCTCGGGATCCTCGCGCACGCGCAGGCTGGGGTCCTCGAAGGCGAGGCGCTCGAGCGACTGCTGCAACTTGTCGCGGTCCTCGGTCGACTCGGGCTCGATCACGCGTGTGATCACCGGCTCGTCGAAGGTGAAGGCCTCGAAGACGATCGCCTGGTCGTGGTCCGAGAGGCTGTCGCCGGTCGCGGTGAAACGACAGCCGGAGAGCGCCACGATCGCGCCGGGTCCGGCTTCTTCGAGCGGGTTGCGTCGATCGGCGTGCATCTCCCACAGGCGCGTGATGCGCTCGGCGCGCCCGACGCGCGGATTGAAGACCTTGGCGCCGGGCTTCAGCGTGCCCGAGTAGATGCGCGCGAAGACGAGGTCGTCGTGCGCGTCGGCGGCCAGCTTGAAGGCCAGCGCGGCGAGCGGTCCGGCGGCGTCCGGCGGCCGCGTCACCGCTTCGCCCGTCCTGGGATCGAGACCCTGGATCGGCGGCACCTCGGCGGGCGACGGCAGGTAGTCGCAGACCGCGTCGAGCAAGGCTTGCACGCCGACGTTGCGCAGCGCGGCGCCCGCGAGCACGGGCACGAGCGTTCCCGCGGCGACGCGCGCGCGCAGCGCGGCGACGAGGCTCGGGACGTCGGGCTCGCGGCCGTCGAGCACCTGCTCGAGCAGCGCTTCGTCCTCTTCGGCCAACGCGTCGACGAGTTCGGAGCGCAGCACCTCGACCTCGTCGCGCACGGCATCCGGCACGGGCCCGATCTCGGGATCCTTGCCCAGCCGCTCCTCGGAGTAGGTCCAGGCTTCGCGGCGGAGGAGGTCGACGACGGTGCGCATCTCGCGCTCGTCGCCGACGGGAAACTGGATCGGCACCGCGTTGGCGCCGAGCCGTTGGCGCAGGTCCGACACGCAACGGAAGAAGTCGGCGCCGGCGCGGTCGAGCTGGTTGACGAAGGCGATCGAACGCACGTGGTGGCGTTGCATCTGGCGCCAGACGGTCTCGGACTGCGCCTGCACGCCTTCGACGGCGGAGAGCACGAGGATGGCTCCGTCCAGGACGCGCATCGAGCGCTCGACCTCGACGGTGAAGTCCACGTGCCCCGGCGTGTCGATCAGGTGGATCGAGTGCTCGCGCCACGGCACCGTGGTCGCGGCCGCGGTGATCGTGATGCCGCGCCGCCGCTCCTCCTCCATCCAGTCCATCACCGCCGTGCCCTCGTGCACCTCGCCCATGCGGTGCTCGATGCCTGAGAAGAACAGAATGCGCTCGGAGACGGTCGTCTTGCCGGCGTCGATGTGCGCGACGATGCCGATGTTGCGGATGCGATCGAGCTGCATGACAGCCCGCGATCCTACTCGCCCGGCGCGATCGACTCAGCCCCGAGGCAGGTCGGGATTGGCGTCGAGGAACGCGTCGCGCCAACGATAGGCCGCGAGCAACTCGCCGCGCACGTCCCCCAGGATGGCGCAGGCGGCGTACAAGGCTTCGATCGACGCGAGGCCGGCGCCGGGATCCTGGAAGACCTTCGAGACGCGCGGGTAGGCGGTTGCGAGCGGCGGCAAGCGGCGCGTCACGAGCTCGCCGTCGACGGCGCCGAGGAGCTGCGGCACGCGCCGCCATGCGCAGTCGATCAGCATCAGGCCGAGGCCCAGCTCGCGATCGCCGGGTACGAGCTCGGCGCCGTCGGGATGCAGCAGCAGCCGGCGCCCGACCTCGAAACGTCGATCGATGCGCCACTCGCGGACCTCGATGCCGGGCAGCCCGCGCACCGGGGTCAACGAGCACTTCTTCAGCGACTCGCGCGGGTCGCGCAGGATCAGAACGTCGAGTTCCGCGGTCCGCGCAGTCTCACTCTTCGACGAAGTCACGGCGGCGAGTCTAACGAACACCAACGCGAAGAGCGGTGCGGTCGACTTGCGACCACACCGCTCTCTGGGCGTGCCTTGGGGCTAGCGCGCGTCGCCTAGCGGGCGTCTCCTAGCGGGCGTCTCCTAGCGCGCGTAGTGCGCGTAGGCCTTGTTCGCTTCCGCCATCTTGTGGACGTTCTCCTTCCACGAGACCGACGCGCCGCTGCCGTTGTAGGCGTCGACCATCTCTTCGGCGAGACGCTGCGCCATGGGCTTGCCCTTCTTCTTGCGCGCGTTGTCGATGAACCAGCGGATCGCGAGGCTCTGCTGACGGTTCTTCTTCACCTCGCGCGGCACCTGGTAGTTCGCACCACCGACGCGCTTCGAGCGCACCTCGACCGTCGGACGAATGTTGTCGAGCGCCTTGGTGAAGATCTCGACCTGGTCCTCGGCGTCGGGCAGCTTCTTCGACGCCATGTCGAGCGCTTCGTAGAAGATCGCTTGGGCGGTGGTCTTCTTCCCGTCCTGCATGATCTTGTTGATGATCTTGGTGGCCAGCATCGACCCGAACTTGGGATCGGCCTGGAGCAGGACGGACGTGGACTTGAAGTTACGGGGCATGACTGGGGATGGGAGGAGGAACGGCCGAGAGGAGCGGCAGCAGCAGCGGGCGCGCGTCTACTTCTTCGGGCGCTTGGTGCCGTACTTGGAACGACCCTGGTGACGACCGTCCACCGGGCCGGTGTCGAGCGTTCCACGCAGGATGTGGTAGCGCACACCGGGGAGGTCGCGGACGCGACCGCCGCGCACGAGCACGATCGAGTGCTCCTGCAGGTTGTGCCCTTCGCCGGGGATGTACGCCGTGATCTCCTTGCCGTTCGAGAGGCGCACGCGCGCCACCTTGCGGAGCGCCGAGTTCGGCTTCTTCGGCGTTTGCGTCTTCACCTGGAGGCAGACGCCGCGCTTCTGGGGGCACTGGTCGAGGACCGGCGACTTCGAGCGCTTCTTGATCTTCTTTCGTCCCTTGCGGACGAGCTGATTGATGGTCGGCATGGAGAGCGGGGGTCGGGCAGGAGGCCCGATCGATTCGGGCCGAGCAGTATAGGAAGCGGGGCGCGTGCGTCAAGCGCCAGGGTCGTCGAGCGCCGAGCCCGCGC
>JBBDIB010000105.1:0-10651 GCA_040880665.1 Planctomycetota bacterium | reverse complement strand
CGGGTCAGTCGTTGTCGTCGCTGTCGTCGTCCAGCGCGGGCTCGTCGTCGGGCTCGGCGGGCACGATGCTCCCCGAGCGCTGCTCGCCGCCCGGGCCCGCACCCAGGTCACCGGCGGATTCGAGGCCCTCGGCCCCCACCGCCGTCGCGAACGCGGGCTCGGGCGTGAGGCCCAGCTCGCCGGAGAGCAGCGCCTCCATCTGGGCGTCCACGTCCGAAGTGCCCACGGCCTTGCCGATCTCGCCGAAGTCGATGTTCTTCTTCACGCGGGTTCGGTAGTGGTCGCGGAAGCCGGTGCCGGTCGGGACCATGTGGCCCAGGATCACGTTCTCCTTGAGGCCCACGAGGAAGTCCCTGCGGCCGGCGATCGCGGCCTCGGTCAAGACCTTGGTGGTCTCCTGGAAGGAGGCCGCCGAGATGAACGACTCGGACGACAGGGAGGCCTTCGTGATGCCGAGCAGCAGCGTGACGCCGGTCGCGGGCTTCTTGCGCTCCTTGCGCAAGCGCTCGTTCTCCTTGCGGAAGCGGAACTTGTCCACCACGGCGCCGGGGAGGAACTCGCTGTCGCCCGGATCGTTGACCTGCACCTTGCGCATCATCTGCGCGAGGATGATCTCGATGTGCTTGTCGTCGATCGACACGCCCTGCGAGCGGTAGACGTTCTGCACCTCGTCCAAAAGGTAGTTCTGCACCGGCTCGTCGCCCTTGATGCGCAGCATGTCGTGCGGCACGACGGGGCCGTCGACCAAGGGATCGCCGGCTCGCACTTCGTCGCCCTTGTGGACGCGCAAGTGCTTGCCTTGCGGCACGGAGTGCTCGAACTCTTCGATGACCTCGCCCTTCGCGCCGACGGCACGCACGATGATCGTGCGCTTGCCGCGCTTCTTGTCGCCGAGTTCGACGACGCCTTCGATCTCGGACAGCACGCAGGGGTCCTTCGGGCGCCGGGCCTCGAACAGCTCGGTCACGCGGGGCAGACCACCGGTGATGTCCTGCGTACCGCCGATCTCGCGCGAACTCTTCGCCAGGAGGTCGCCGGCCTTGATGGACTGGCCGTCCTCGACCTCGATGTAAGCGCGCTCGGGAATCGGGTAGAGCGCGAGCGCTTCCCCCTTCTTGTCCTCGAGCATCAGTTGCGGGTGCAGATCGCCCTTGTGCTCGATGACCTGCTTACGAGCACCGCCCGAGCGCGAATCGCGCTCGTTCTTGAGCGTCTTGCCCTCGATCAGGTCCTCGAAGCGAACCTTGCCGTCGAACTCCGCGAGGATCGGCACGTGGTGCGTGTCCCACCGGCAGAGCGAGCGCATCTCGTCGACCTTCTCGCCGTCGGTCACGTTGAGCACGGAACCCATGGGCGCCGTGTAGCGGTCGAGCTCGCGGTCACGCTCGTCGAGCAGGAGGA
Organism: Planctomycetota bacterium; assembly: GCA_040880665.1. GTDB lineage: Bacteria > Planctomycetota > UBA1135 > UBA1135 > JBBDIB01. The sequence continues at coordinate 9,250 of JBBDIB010000105.1, read as the reverse complement.
TCTCGGCGTTGCGGTTCAGGACGACGGTCTCGCCGTCACGGTTCTTGACCGCCTTCAAGTTGTTGAACTTGACGATACCCGAGCGCTTGACGAGCACCTCCGAGTCCTCGACCGAACGGCTGGCCGTGCCGCCGATGTGGAACGTCCGCATCGTCAACTGGGTACCCGGCTCACCGATCGACTGGGCGCCGATGATGCCGACGGCGAGCCCGCGCTCACCCATCGTGCCCCGCGAGAGATCCATGCCGTAGCACTTGGCGCAGACTCCGAGGCCCGCCTCGCAGGTCAGGGTCGAACGCACGCGCATCTTCTCGTAGCCGAGCGCTTGGATGCGCCCCGCGGACTCCTCGGTGATCAGCTCGTTCTCGCGAACGATGATCTCGTCGGTCGCGACGTCCATGATCGTGTCGCGCGACACCCGGCCGCGAACGGCCTGCGCCAGGCTGAGGACGACCTTCTCGCCCTTGAACACGGTCGTCTTGAAGATGCCGTGCGGCGTGCCGCAATCATCGGCGGTGATGACGACGTTCTGCGCGACGTCCGTCAGCTTGCGCGTCAGGTAGCCGGCGTCGGCCGTCTTCAGCGCCGTGTCGGCCAAACCCTTGCGAGCGCCGTGTGTGGACGAGAAGTACTCGAGCACCTTCAGGCCTTCGCGGAAGTTGGCCTTGATCGGCGTCTCGATGATCTCGCCCGACGGCTTCGCCATCAGGCCGCGCATACCGGCCAACTGCCGGATCTGGTCGATGGAACCACGGGCACCCGAGGTCACCATGCAGTAGATCGGGTTGACGTAGTGCTCGTCGTTGCGCGTGTCGTCGCGCAACACGCTGATCAGCTCTTGGCCCAGCAGCTCGCGCGCCTGGGTCCACATGTCGATGATCTTGAGGTAGCGCTCGCCCTCGGTGATGACACCCTTGGCGTACGCGGCCTCGAACTTCTCGATCTCCTTCTCGGTGTCGGCGATGACCTGCGCCTTGACCTTGGGGATGCGCATGTCGTCCTTGGCGAACGAGAGCCCGGCGCGCGTCGCCGCCTTGAAGCCCAGGTCCTTGAGGTCGTCGAGCAAACGCAACGTCGCCTCGCGACCCAGGAGCCGGTGGCAATCGCTGATCAGGCCGGCGATGCCGCCCTTGGTCAGCTCGTAGTTGTAGAAGGGCATCCCCGGGGGGAGGATGTCGTTGAAGATCGCGCGGCCGATCGTCGTGTAGAGGAACGAAGTCGACTCGCCGTTGACGCCCGCTTCGGCGACGCGGCCACGATCGTCGACCTCGATCGGCAACAGGTTCCGATCCTGCTTGACCAACATGCCGGGCGCCATGCGCACGCGCACCGGGCGGTGCGTTTGCGTGAAGCCGTGGCCGTACGCGAGGTACAGCTCGTCGAGCGAGCTGAACGTCTTCGCCGTGTCCTTGCCCGACGAACCGAGGTGGTCCTTGGTCAAGTAGAAGAGCCCCAGGACCATGTCCTGCGACGGTTTGATGATCGGATCGCCGTCGGCCGGCGAAAAGATGTTGTTCGTCGCCAGCATCAGCGTCGAGGCTTCGATCTGCGCCTCGTAGCTGAGCGGCAGGTGAACCGCCATCTGGTCGCCGTCGAAGTCGGCGTTGAAGCCGCCGCACACCAGAGGGTGCAAGCGGATCGCGTTGCCTTCGATCAGCACCGGCTCGAAGGCCTGGATGCCCATGCGGTGCAGCGTCGGCGCGCGGTTCAGCATGACCGGGTGGTCACGGATCACCTCGTCGAGGATGTCCCAGACCTCCTCGTCGCGCCGCTCGAGCATGCGCTTGGCCGACTTGATCGTGTCGGCGAGGCCCAGCTCCTTTAACCGGCGAATGATGAACGGCTGGAACAGCTCAAGAGCGATCTTCTTCGGCAGGCCGCACTGGTGCAGGCGCAGCTCGGGACCGACGACGATGACCGAACGAGCCGAGTAGTCCACGCGCTTGCCGAGCAGGTTCTCGCGGAAGCGACCCTGCTTGCCCTTGATCATGTCCGTCAAGGACTTGAGCGGGCGGTTCGAGGAGCCGAGCACCGGTCGGCGGCAGCGCCCGTTGTCGAACAGGGCGTCCACCGACTGCTGCAACATCCGCTTCTCGTTGCGGATGATGACCTCGGGCGCGTTGAGGTCGAGCAGCTTCTTGAGTCGGTTGTTCCGGTTGATCAGGCGACGGTAGAGGTCGTTCAAGTCGCTGGTCGCGAAGTTGCCCGAGTCGAGCAGGACGAGTGGCCGCAGGTCCGGCGGGATCACGGGGATCGCCTCCAGCACCATCCAGCCCGCCTCGTTGTTCGAGTCGCGCAGCATCTCCACGTTGCGCAGGCGCTTGATGATCTCCTTCTGACGTTGCTTGGAGCGCGTCGACAAGAGCTCCTCGCGCAGCTCTTCGGAGATCTTCTGGAGGTCGAGGCGCTTCAGCATCTTGCGCACGGCCTCGGCCCCCATGTCCGCCTCGAACTCGTTGCCGTACTTGGCACGCGACTGGCGGTACTCCTCCTCGGTGAGCAGTTGCTTCTCCTCGAGCGGCGTGTCACCGGGATCGACGACGATGTAGTCCTGGAAGTAGATCACCCGTTCCAGGTTCGACGTCTTCATGTCGAGCAGGTTGCCCAAGCGCGACGGCATCGCCTTGAAGAACCAGATGTGCGCCACCGGCGCGGCGAGGTTGATGTGCCCCATCCGCTTCCGGCGCACGCGCGAGTGCGTGACCATGACACCGCACTTGTCGCACACGATGCCCTTGTGCTTGATGCCCTTGTACTTGCCGCACGAGCACTCCCAGTCCTTCTCGGGACCGAAGATGCGCTCGCAGAACAAGCCGTCTCGTTCCGGACGGTAGGTCCGGTAGTTGATCGTCTCGGGCTTCTTGACCTCGCCGTAGGACCACGAACGGATGTCCTCGGGCGAAGCGAGGTTGATCCGGACGGAGCCGTAGTCGTTGATCTTGTTGGACTGGGTTTCTTGCGTCGTCATGGTTCAGTTCTCTACCGAGTCCGTCGCGGGCAGTTCGCGGCCGGTGTCGATCGCGGCGATGTTCTCGAACGCGGCAATGTTTACAGCGGGGACCTTGGTGGTCCTGTTCTCGTGGGTCGGAATGGGCGCCTCGTGCGCGCCGGTGGCCGGGCCATCCGGCACTACAGCGTCACCTTCTTCTGCAGCTCGATGTTGAGGCCCAGGCCCTTGATCTCGTTGCACAGCACCTCGAAGGACACCGGCGTACCGGGCTCGAGGATGTTGAGTCCCTTGACCATCGATTCGTAGATCTTGGTACGTCCGTCCACGTCGTCGGACTTGACGGTGAGCTGCTCCTGCAGGATCGCCGCCGCGCCGTAGGCCTCGAGCGCCCAGACTTCCATCTCTCCGAAGCGCTGGCCGCCGAAGCGCGCCTTGCCACCGAGAGGTTGCTGCGTGATGAGGCTGTAGGGCCCCGTCGCGCGGGCGTGCACCTTCTCGTCGACGAGGTGGTGCAGCTTCAGCATGTACATGATGCCGACGGTCACTTCCTGCTCGAACGCAGCGCCGGTGCGCCCGTCGCGCAGGCGGAACTTGCCGGTCTCGGGCAGCCCGGCTTCGCGCAGCTCGTCCTCGATCTCGTCTTCCTTCGCGCCGTCGAAGGCCGGCGTGTGGTAGCGGCGACCGATGAACTTGCCCGCCATGCCCAGGTGGGTCTCGAGGATCTGCCCCACGTTCATCCGGCTCGGAACGCCGAGCGGGTTGAGCGCGATGTCGACCGGGGTGCCGTCCTCGAGGTACGGCATGTCCTCGGCCGGCATGATCTTCGAGATCACGCCCTTGTTGCCGTGGCGACCGGCCATCTTGTCACCGACGGACAGGTTGCGCTTGGTGGCGACGTAGACCTTGACCATCTCGAGCACGCCCGTCGGCAGCTCGTCGCCGCGCGAGAGTCGGTTCACGACCTTGTTCTTGTCGCTCTCGCGATCCTCGATCCGGCTCTGGTGCGCGTTGATCACCTTGAGTGCCTTCTCGCGCTTCCTGCCGTCGTCGACCTCTTCCGAGGCCTGGAGGCAGAGCAGCTTGATGCGGCGCAGCGTGTCGAACGTGGCCGTGTCGTCGAGCTCGACGGCCTTTGCCGTGATGTCGTCGATGATCTCGGTATCGAGGATCGCCTTGACCTCCTTCAGCATCGACGAGGTCAGCCGGCGGAAGGCTTCCAGGAAGTCCTTCTCGGCGTCGCGAATCTGCGCGAGCACGCGTTGGCGTTCCTCGTCCGTGAGGTTCACGCGGCGCGAGAACTTCTGCGCGTCGATGACGACGCCGCGGGTGCCCGGAGGCATGGTCAGCGACGCGTTCTTCACGTCGACGCCCGCTCGGCCGAAGATCGCGTGCAGCAGCTTCTCTTCCGGCGTCAGCTCGCTCTTGGACTTGGGAGCGACCTTGCCGACCAGGATGTCGCTGGCCACCACCGGCGTTCCGATGCGCACGATCCCCGACTCGTCGAGGTTGGCCAAGGCCTTCTCGCCGACGTTCGGGATGTCGCGCGTGAACTCTTCCTTGCCCAGCTTCGTCTCGCGAATCTCGACCTCGTACTCCTCGATGTGGATCGACGTGAAGACGTCGTCGCGCACCAGGCGCTCGCTGACGAGGATCGCGTCCTCGTAGTTGAGGCCCTCCCAGGGCATGAACGCGACCATGATGTTCTGGCCGAGCGCCAACTCGCCGTTGCGCGTCGAAGCGCCGTCGGCCAGGAGCTGACCCGCCTCGACGTGATCGCCTTCGCGGACGATCGGCTTATGGTTCTGGCAGGTGCGCTCGTTGAGCCCGCGGTACTTGGTCAGTCGATACTCCTCGTCGTCGACCATGACGACTTGGCTGTCGACGTACGTGACCTCGCCCGCCTTCTCGGCGCGCAGCACCAGGTTCGAGTTGCTGGCGACGATGCGCTCCATGCCGGTGCCGACGATCGGCGGGTCGGCGACGAGCAACGGCACGGCCTGGCGCTGCATGTTCGAGCCCATCAACGCGCGGTTGGCGTCGTCGTGCTCGAGGAACGGGATCAACGCCGCGGAGACGCCCACGATCTGCTTCGGGGAGACGTCGACCAGGTCGATCTCCTCCGGCGGCACCTCGAGGTTGTCACCGTCGCGGCGCGCGAGCACCTTCGGGCCCTGCAACGCGCCCTCGCGCGTCAGACCACAGTCGGCCGGCGCGATGACCTTGCCGTACTCCTCGTCGGCGCGCAGGTAGCGCACCACGTCGGTGATCAGGCCGTTCTTGACCTCGCGGTAGGGCGTCACCAGGAAGCCGTAGTCGTCCAGCTTCGAGTAGAGCGCCAGCGACGAGATCAAGCCGATGTTCGAGCCTTCCGGCGTCTCGATCGGGCACAACCGGCCATAGTGCGAGAGGTGCACGTCGCGCACGTCGAAGCCGGCGCGCTTGCGGTTGAGACCGCCCGGTCCCAGGGCCGACAGGCGCCGTTCGTGGGTCAGTTGCGAGAGCGGGTTCGTCTGGTCGACGACCTGCGACAGCTCGCCGCGACCGAAGAAGTACTCGACCGCGCTCGAGAACGTCTTCGAGTTGATCAGGTTGCGCGGAGACACCGTCTCGGGGTTCTCCAGGTTCATGCGCTCCTGGGCGGTCCGGCGCAGCTTCAAGAGGCCCTTGCGGAACTCCTCGCTGGCCAGCTCGGCGATCGTGCGCACGCGCCGGTTGCCCAGGTTGTCGATGTCGTCAAGTTCGCCCTGACCCGCCCGCAGCTCGATCAGGTACTTGATCGAGTTGACGATGTCCTCGGCCTGCAGGACCTGGATCTCCTCGGGGATCTCCTGGCCGTACTTGCGGTTCAGGCGGAAGCGGCCGACGCGCCCGAGGCGGTAGCGCTGCGGGTCGTAGAACTTCTCGTGGAACAGCTCGCGCGCCTTCTCGAGCTGGGGCGGGTTGCCCGGGCGCAGGCGGCTGTAGATCTTCAGCAGCGCTTCGGAGTGCGACTTGCAGGGATCCTCGTGAAGACTGTTGATGATCAACATGTCGAGGTCCTGGGGATCGTCCTCGACGATCTCCACCTCGGCCAGGTCGCCACCCGCGATCTCGAGCGCCGCAGCCTCGGAGATCGGCGTCGCGGAGGGCACCAGGACCTCACCGGTCTTCAGCACGACGATGTCCCCCACCGCGATCTTGCCCGTGATCTTCTTGCCGAAGGCGTTCGCGGTCTGGGTCTTGCCCTTCTTGACGACCTTCGTCTTGTAGAAATGACGCAGGATGTCCTGATCCGTGGAAAGCGCGTCGTCGAGCGCCCGCAGCAGCGTCACGGCCGAGAACTTGCCCGACTGGTCGATCCGGACCGTCAGGATCTCCTTCTTGGTGACGTTGAGCTCGATCCAGGAGCCGCGCTCGGGGATGATCCAGCAGGAGTGCAGCTTGCGGTCGCTGGAGCTGGCATCGACCGAGAAGTCGACGCCCGGCGAGCGGTGCAACTGGCTGACGATCACGCGCTCCGAGCCGTTGACGATGAATTCGCCGCCGCCGATCATGACCGGGATCTCGCCCAGGTAGACCTCTTCCTCCACCGGCTCGGGCTTCACCAGGCGCAGGCGCACCTTGAAGGGGTAGCCGAAGGTCAGTCGCAGCTTGCGGCACTCCTCCACCGTGTAGCGCGGCCGACCGAGCTCGTAGCCCACGTACTCGAGGCACATGGTCTTGTCGTACGAGTAGATCGGGAAGACCTCGTTCAAGAGCTCCTCGAGGCCCCGCGAGGGTCGATTCCCCTGGGCCAGATCGAGCATCAAGAACTCGGTGTACGCCTTGCGCTGGATCTCGGTCAGATCGGGAACGTCGGTGACGTGACGGTATCGGCCGAAGACTCGGACGTCGTCTTGGATTCCCTTCGCGGCGTTCTGAGTCACGTTCTGAGTCACGTTCGGAGTCATCGGGGGCGCGGCATTCGAGGTTGGAGGTCGACGCGGGTCGAAGTCGACCCGGTCGCAGGCGCGGTCGCAGGCACAGGCGCGGTCACAGTCGCGGTCACAGGCGCGGTCACAGGCGCGGTCACACGGGCACCGCCGGATCGAGCGGGTGTGAACGAACGAAAGGCCGCACGAAGTGCAGCCTCGGAAACGGGGCTACCGGGCAGGGACGCGAAGGGCCCGGTCTGAGTGCCGATCGGGGACGGAACGGTTCGGCAAGAAGAGGCGGCGTGGGCTCGGAGACGTTGGCGCGAAAGACGTGGGCGCGAAAGACGTGGGCGCGAAAGACGTGGGCGCGAAAGACGTGAGCGAACAAGCAATGGGGCGGGTTCGGAACTTGCTGGGAACCGGACGCGGAGCGGCACGGGTCGAAGCAGCGACCGTGGAACCCCTGCCCCCACCGAGGATCGCGGGCGGACGAACCAAGGAATACGGGATCCGCCGCCGAACTCCAAGGGGAGATCGGAACAACACCCGGAATTCCCTAGCAATCCTGGGGCCAAGCCGGTGGAGCAACCTCCGGGCCAGACCTGAACCCAGGTTGTGGGTCAAGCCCGATTCGGGATCAAGGCCTCGGCCGAAGGTCCACGAAAATCAGGTTCTCGACGCTGCCCAACGGCCTCCCGCCGACGCTCGAGCGCCAACGAGAGGCCCTGGACGCCTCGGAGCCCGCATCGCCACGACGCAGCGCCAAGCCACGGCGTAGCCGCGCGGGCGCGACGCCGCGGGGATCAGTCGACCTTGACCTTCCCGCCGGCTTCTTCCAGCTTGGTCTTGATCTCTTCGGCTTCCTCTTTCGAGCAGCCTTCCTTGACGGCCTTGGGGGCGCCGTCGACCAGTTCCTTGGCTTCCTTCAGGCCCAGGCCGGTGATCGCGCGGACCTCCTTGATGACCTGGATCTTCTTGTCGCCTGCGGCTTCGAGAATGACGTCGAACGAGGTCTTTTCCTCGACCGCTTCACCGCCACCGGCGGGGGCGGCCATGACAGCGGCGGGAGCAGCGGCACTCACGCCCCACTTGTCCTCGAGGTGCTTGACGATCTTCGACGCCTGCAGAAGCGTCAGGTTGTCGAGATCTTGGACGATCTTCTCGAGCTCGGGCTCGAGCTCGACGGTTTGAGTTTCTTCCGACATCGCGGGACTCCTGGGGGTTGTCTAAGTAGGGGTTGTTTCGAGAGGAATCGCCGCTCGGCGAGCGACGGGTGAGCTGGGCGACGCCGAGGCGCCGCGTCTTCCGGTCGTGCGACCGGCCGGTGCGTCGGAGAGCGCGCTTAGGCGGCGCCTTCTTCGGCCTTGTCGATGCGGGCCTGGAGCACGCGCACCAAGGCGCCTTGGGGGGCCAAGAGGATGCCGACCAAGCCGCGGAGCGGACCGGCGATCGTGCTGACCAGCATGCCCTTCAGTTCTTCGGGGCTGGGCAGGTCCGCGAGGTTCGCCGCGTCTTGCGCACCGAGGAGGTTGCCCTCGAGGAGTCCGCCGCGCACCGCGACCTTGCCGGCCTTCTTGAGCGGCGACTTCGAGACGACCTTGGCCGCGTGGATCGCGTCCTCGGGACCGCCCCACGCCATCGCCACGTTGCCTGTGAACAGGTCGGCCGGGGCTTCGAGCCCGCGCTCGGCGAGCACGCGCACCGCGAGCCGGTTGCGCACCATCCGCAGCCGGACGCCTTCCTCCGCGAGGGAGTCGCGGAACGCCTCGTTCTCGGACATGGTCAGCCCCTCGTACGAAACGATGAGCATCCCTTCCGCCGCGCCCAGGTTCTCCTGGAGTTCTCGGGCGAGCATCTGGTTGATGACGTTCGGCATTCTTCTTTGTCGCTTCAGGGTCGCGGGCGAATCGGTTCGCCGCGCGCGTGGTTGGATGATTGACTGTTTGGGAGGCGTGGGAGGCGCTGCCTGTGCACGGCGCGTCGCTACCGCGCCAGCGATTCGCCGTAGGAAACCCAGGCGCCAGGTCCCATCGTCGTGGAGACCGAGATCTTGCGGAAGAACGCGCCCTTCACGGCAGACGGGCGCAGCGTGGTCAGGTGGTCGAGGAAGGCGCGCAGGTTGGCCTCGAGGTCCTCGACGGTGAACGAAGCCTTGCCGAGGGGCGCGTGAATGTTGCCGCCGGGATCGGTCCGGAACTCGACCTTGCCGGCCTTGAAGTCCCGCACGGCGTCGGCGACGTTCGGCGTCACGGTACCCGACTTCGGGCTGGGCATCTTGCCCTGGGGGCCGAGCACCTTTCCGAGCTTACCGACGTGCTTCATCATGTCGGGACTCGCGATCACGACGTCGAAGTCGAGCCAGCCGCCGGCGATGCGATCGGCGAGGTCGGCGCTGCCGACCTCGTCG
>JBBDIB010000104.1:1430-10027 GCA_040880665.1 Planctomycetota bacterium | reverse complement strand
CGACCCTGGACCTGGCGCTCGCGTTGGCGGCGGCGGCGGCGGTCGGGCACCTGGCGGCGCGGCGCGTCGAGCGCGGGCTGTACCTTGGCGAGCTGGGGATCGATGCGCGCATTCGCGACGTGCCGGGCGGCTTCGCGGCGGCGGAGGTCGCGCGGCGCGAGGGCGCCTCGCCGCTGGTCGCGCCGCCGCGCACCGCGGCCGAGGCGGCCTTGGCGCCGGGGCTCGAGATCCGCGTCGCGGAGCGGCTGCGCGACCTCGTCGCGGCGCTGACGGGTGGGACACCGCTGTCGAAACCGGCGCCGTCCCAGAAGGAGCCGAGCCGAGCGCCGCGGTTCGAGTTGCTGAACGCCATCCGGGGCCAGGGCGCCGCGAAGCGCGCCCTGGCCGTCGCGGCGGCGGGCGGCCACCCATTGCTCTTCTTCGGACCGCCAGGCACGGGTAAGAGCCTCTTGGCGCGCGCGCTGGTGGAACTCTTGCCGCCGCCTTCGCTGGACGATCGCGTCGAGTTGACGCGCGTGCGCTCGGCGGCGGGCGCGTGGCCGGCGGAACTGGTCTCGCAGCGACCGTTCCGCGCGCCGCACCACACGACGTCGTTCGCGGGGCTGATCGGCGGCGGCTCGCCCGTCAGGCCGGGCGAGATCACGTTGGCGCATCGCGGCGTGCTGTTCCTCGACGAGCTGCCCGAGTTCAAGCGCGACGTACTAGAGTGCCTGCGTCAGCCACTGGAAACGGGCGAGGTCGTCGTCGCGCGCGCCATGCGCCACGCGCGCTTTCCGGCGCGCTTCCACCTGGTCGGAGCGATGAACTCGTGCCCGTGTGGGTATCTCGGGCATCCGACGCGCGCGTGTCGCTGCGGACCGCGACGCGTGGAGGCCTATCGCGCGCGACTCTCGGGACCGCTGCTCGATCGCTTCGACCTCAGGATCGAAGTGCCGCCGCTCGCCAGCGAGGCCTGGAGTCGGGCGATCAACGGCGTCCAATTGGACGAGTCCATCGCGATGCGCGACGCCGTGGCGCGCGCGCGCGAGCGCGCCCGGGCACGCGGGCAAGCCGTCGAGAACGCGGAGCTGAACGCGTCCGCACTCGACCGCGTGGCCCCGATCGACGGGGACTCGCGGCGCTTGCTCGAGCGGCTCGCCGAACGCCAAGCGCTGTCCTTGCGCGGCATCGCGGGCCTGCGGCGCGTTGCTCGCTCGATCGCCGATCTCGAGGACGAAGGCGATCCTGGCTCGCCGCCCCTCGCGGTGCACTATCAAGAAGCCGCGGCGCTCAGGACGGAGGTCTGACTCGCTCACTCATGGCGCAGCGCCTCGACGGGATCCATCGTCGCCGCGCGCCAAGCCGGGTACAGCCCGAAGATGACGCCGACGCCGGCGGAGATGCAGAAGGCCAGCACGGGCGCCATCGGCGTCACGATCGTCTTCAGGTCGGCGAAGCGTTCGACGATTTCAGGGATCAAGAGCCCCAACCCGACGCCGGCCAACCCGCCGCCGACCGAGAGCACGACGGTTTCGATCAGGAACTGGCTGACGATGTGTCGGCGCTTCGCTCCCAGCGCGCGGCGGATGCCGATCTCGCGCGTGCGCTCGGTGACCGTCGCCAACATGACGTTCATGATGCCGATGCCGCCGACCAAGAGGCTGATGCCGGCGATGGAGCCCAGGACGATGTTGAAGATGCGCTTCGTCTCCTCGGCGCGGGCCAGCAACTCGAGCGGCACCACGACGTCGTGGTCGTGCTTCTTGTGAAAGCGCCGGAGCATCTCGCGCGACGCATTGGCGACCAGGGCAACGTTCTCGGGATGATCCACGCCGAGAATGACCTCGTGCAGCTCGACCTCTTCCATCTCGCGCGTGCCGGCGCTCTGCTTGACCTGCATCACGCCGTAGAAATCGTTCGCGGTGGCCAGGGGAATGAACAACTCGCCCGTGACGTCCGCGCCGACCTTGGCGGGATCGTCGCCGGTCGGCACGCGCGGCAAGAGGGTACCGACGACGACGAAGTAGTTGCTTTCGATGCGCACCTCCTTGCCCAAGGAGGACTCGAAGGGAAACAGCTTGCGCGCCAACTCGGTCGAGAGCACGCAGACGTTGCGCCGCACGCGCTCGTCGTCGGGAATCAGGAAACGGCCCGCCGCGACGATCCGCCCGGTGACGTCGATGTAGGAAGGCTCGGTCGCCAGGATGCGCGGTGAACTGACCCGAGCGCCCACGCGCACCTCCTTGGCGAACTCGCGCACCGGCACGGCGAGCGCGACCGCCGGAAACGTCTCACGCACGCGATCGAAGTCGGCGTTCAACAGGCCGTAGGTCAGGATGCGCGACTGCTGGTTGCTGCCGCCGGCTTCCTGCGGCGGCTTGACGCTGCGCAGGATCACGTTCTGGCTCCCGAGCAATCGAATCTGCTCCTGGGCTTCGTAGCTGCCGCCCTCGCCGATGGCGAGCATCGCGATCACGGAGCTGGTTCCGAACAGGACGCCGAGCGTCGTGAGCGCGCTGCGCAGCTTGTGCAGGAGCAGGCTCGAAACGCCCGTCTTGATCGCCTGGGTCCAACTAGGCTTGGCCAACGCTCACCCCCGATCGACGCACGTGGTGCCGCACGATCTCGTCGACGCGACCGTCCTTCATCCGGAGCAAGTGCTCCGAACGCGCGGCGACGTCGGGTTCGTGCGTCACGAAGACCAGCGTCTTGCCCTCCCGGTGCAATTCGTCGAACAGCGCCAGGATCTCCTCCGCCGTTTGCGAGTCGAGGTTGCCCGTCGCCTCGTCCGCCAGGATCAGGTCGGGGTCGTTGACGAGCGAGCGCGCGATCGCGACGCGTTGCTGCTGACCGCCCGACAGCTCGAGCGGCTTGTGCCCCATGCGATCGCCGAGGCCCATGCGCTCCGCCAACATGCGCGCGCGCTCCGCGCCGTCGTCGGGCGGGTCGTCCTGGTAGGTCAGCGGCACGAGGATGTTCTCCAGCACGTCGAGCTGCGGGATCAGGTTGTAGGACTGGAAGATGAAGCCCAGCCGCGTCGAGCGCAGCTCGGAGAGCTCGTCGTCGCTCAGCGTCGCCGTGTCCTTGCCGCCGACGAGGTAGCTGCCCTCGGTGGGACGGTCGAGGCAGCCCATCACGTTCAGCAGCGTCGACTTGCCGCTGCCCGACGAACCCATGACCGACCAGTACTCGCCCTGGCGCACCTGGAAGTCGAGGCGGTCGAGGGCGTGAACGCGTTCGGAGCCCATCGTGTAGACGCGCGTGGCCGCGCGCAGCTCGGCCACGATCGGGCGGTCGGAGTCGGATGACACGTCAGTTCTGCGCGGGTGTCGTCGCGTCGGTCTTGGCCTTGGCGCTGTCGGCGGGGCGACCGCCGCGCCGCGCGCCGCGCGCCGGCTTCTCGCCGCCCAAGCTGCCGGACTCGCCCCGTGGCGCAGCGGCAGCACCGCGGCCGGCGGGATCGCCGCCGGGCGCGGGTCCGTCCCCCGGCGCGTCGTCCATGACCTCGTCCTCCTGGAGCTGCGCCGCCTCGAGCGAGAAACCTTCGGGCTGCGAGAGCAACACTTCCTCGCCGGCCTCGATGCCCGACACGATGTGCACCCACTTGCCGTCGTTCTGGCCGACCTCGACGACGCGCTTCTCGACGCCGTTCCGCCCCTTGTCACGGTCGCTCGCGACGAAACAGACCGTGTCGTGGCCGTCCAGGAAGACCGACTGCACCGGCACGTGGACCACGTCGCGCAGGGTGTCGACCAGGATCTCGACCGAGCAAGTCATGCCCGGCCGCAGGCGCGGATCGGAATCCAGCACCGTGATCTCGGTGCGATAGACGCGTAGATCCGGGTTGGCCCACCAGGAGTTCTTGTCGGGCAGGATCGCCTTGAACTTCACACGGCCCGCGAAGCGTCGATCGGGCACGGCATCGACCGAGAGCGCGCAGCTCATGCCGGTCTTGACCTTCTCGAGCACGGACTCGTGCAAGCTGACCTCGGCCACCATCCCTTCGGACGAGGGGATCGTGATGATCTTCTGGCGCTCGCGCACCTCGGTTCCCTCGGCCATCGGATCGTCGCGACCGCGACCGCTGTTCTCCACGGCGTAGACGACCATGCCCGCCACCGGAGCGCGAATCTTGGCCTTCTCGATCTGCTCCAGCAACTCGTCGAACTCGTCCTCCTCGAGCGTTCGCTTCGCCTTGGCCGAGGCCAGGTTCGCCTCGAAGTCGACCAGCTTCGCCGCGGCCTCCAGCTCCTGCCGCTCGAGCTCCCGCTGCTTCTCCTCGACGTTCGCCTCGAACTCCTTCTTCTGGCGCGGATACTCGTAACGCTCCAAGAGCTGCTTCGCGCGCGTCGCCTGGTCGAGCCGAATGCGGGCGCCCGTCGCAGCCAGACGATCGCGCTCCAGTTGCGTCGCTTCGAGGAAGCCCTTCGCCGCCAACTTCTCCGACCACTCGAGGTCGTCCTCGGCGCGCTTCAACTCTTCCTGTGCGAGCGTGATCGACTCCGCCGCGCCTTGCAGTTGCTGCGGCCAGTCTCCGTCGAGGTACTTCTCGAGATCCACGATCGCGAACTCATGTTCGCGGAGAGCCCGCGCGATGTTGCTCTCGTTCGTGCTCTTTTGAATCTCGTAGTTCTGTTCTGCCTTCACGAAGGCGGCGCGCGCCGACTGGACGTTGATCTCCTGCTGGACCTGCCGGTCCATCAACGCGCTGACGTCGAGCTCGACGAGCAAATCGCCCTCTTCCACGATCACGCCTTCCTCGATCAAGTAGAGGATCGTCGTTCGGCCCTCGATCTCGGACGCCAGGTCGGTGCTGTTCGCCGCCGACAGGTTGCCGCCTTCGACGACGGTGATCTTGAGGTCGCCTCGCCGCGCGAGCTGGCCGCGGACCGGCTGGACCGCCGACTCGCGCATGCCCAGCTCTTCGCCGAAGAAACCGTACGTGCCGAGCCCGATCGCCAGCACGACCACCAGGGCGATGCCGAGCACTTTGCCTCGGCGGCGGGGTCGCGGCGAGAGTTGGAAGGTCTTCATGCTTGTTCCTCGGCTTCAGCGTCCTCGAACTCAGCGTTCTCGGATTCGGATGGATCGGTCGGCAGGGCCGCATCGGGCCGCACGGCGATCAGCCCCTCGCGTTCGACTTCGATTCCCGCCGGCAGAATGCGCAAGCGTTCGATGGCGAGCAGGTACTCGAGTCCGGCGAGGGTCAAATCGACCGCCAGCCGAACGCGTTGGTTCTGGGCCTCGACGAGGTCTTCGCGCGCTTCCAGCAAGTCTCGCGTGCTGGAGCGTCCCGCCTGCAAACTGAGGTCAGCGCCTTCGACCCGGCGCTCGGCCAGTTGCACCGCGCCCTCTTGAATCGCCAGCGAGGCGGCAGCCGAATCGAGCTCGCGGCGCAAGTCCCGCAAGCGCAAACGAATCTGGTCCGACGCTTCCTCGACGGCGCGCTCGGAGGCCTGCCGCGTCACCAGGGCTCGTCGATAGGCGTTGCGCTCGGGGATCAGGTTGATCGGAAGATCGAGGTCCAAGCGCAGGTTCCACGGCGCCGCGTCACTGTCGAAGTCGAGCAGTTCGTCCGGATCGCTGACAGCGAGCGCGTCGACCGACAGATCGAGTCCTGCGCGCAAAGCATCGGCGATGACGCGCGAACGTCGCTCGGCATCGACGAGCCGATCCAGCGTCGTCTGGAAATCGAGCCGCTCGGACAGCGCCACCGCGACGGCGAACTCCTCGCTGAGGTTGAGGATTGGGTCGTCCGGCGCGAACAAGAGTCCCGACTCGGTCGCCAGATCGATCTCGGTCGAGATCGGCACCCCGAGGAACAATTTGAAGTCGTCGAGCGCCGCCGCGAAGCTCTGCTGCGCCTGGATCACGCGGTCGTTCGCGCGCAATACGTCCTGGCGCGCCTGGTCCACCTCGATCTCGCTACGGCGTCCGGCTTCCGCCAAGGACGCGCTGTTCTCGCGCAGCTCCTCGAGCCGCTCGAGGTTGCGCTGCTCGTTCCCCAACGTGTCGCGCGCCGACAGGATGCGAAAGTATCGGTTCGCCACGTCCACGGCGTAAGCGCGCCGAAAACGTTCGTACTCGCGCACCGCGTAGACGAGGTTCCGCTCGGCCTGGGTCAGCGGCTCGAGCGTGATCTTGGGTCCAAAGCCGCGCAAGAGCGGTTGGGTGATCGAGAAGGAAGCGCTGGAGATCGCCTCCCACGGATCGCCCGTCACCAGCACGCGGGCGAGGTCGATGCCCACGTCGGCGACGACTTGCGCCCCGATCCCGAACAGCTTTACGAACCCGAGCCCGAAGCCGAAGCTGGCCGACTCCGCGGACTCGCCCTCGACACCGGAGCCGGCGAGCACGCCGCTCAAGGAACCGAACTCTTGGTACGAGTAGCGCCAGCGCTCGAGCGTCAGGTCCAGGGCGGCGAGGTAGAGATCCTCGCGCTCGTTCCGGTAGATCCGGCTGTTCTCGGCGCCGATGACGAGGCAGTCGACGAGATCGATCTCGAGCGGCGCTTCGACGCCCACCGCGCCCGCCAGCACGGCTTGGCGCAGCGTGTCCTCCGGCGGCTGGATCGTGAACTCGATCTCGCCCGTCGCGATGCCGGCGCGCCGCTCCGCCAAGAGTTCGTAGACCTGGCGATCGGCGTCGAGCGCCCATTCGTCAGCGGAGCGGCAGGCGGCCAGCCCGCCGAGCAGGGCGAGCGACGCGACGGACCGGACCAGGGTGGAGGATCGGTAAAGCATGAACGGCTCCTAAGATAACGCGCCCATCCCCGACTTCCGCTTGTTCTGAACGAAGGATCAGCGGCCCCGACGCGCCCGTACGGCCCGGGCGAGCCGCTCGGCGTGTTCTTCGGGTCCGATGCGGCGCGCTCTGACAAGACTCGAACGCCAGGCGAAGCCGATCAGCTCGCCGTCGACGAATCGGTAGTGCTCCCTAGGCCGATCTTCCGACCACCAAGTCCACTGATCCTCACCTTGCCTGTGCACCTCGATCGCGCGTGCGCACCCGGTCAGGGGATCGAAGGTCGTCATGGGCCCTGCGCCCGCACGAGCTTCCTCCTGGAGTCGCGCGGCGATCCACTCGAGCGGCAAGATCACGTCGCTGGACACCTCGATGCGTCGACGACGATGGCCTTCGCCGATCCACCCCAGGAGTTGATCCGAGCCGTCGAGGAAGACGCTGCGGAGACCCGCGCTCGAACGCTCGCGCCAGCAGAGAAGTCGCCGCGTCGGCGTGATGCGTTCGACGTGGCTCACCACGAGATCCGTGCCGAGAAAGCGCGTCTCGAGCTCCAAGTGGCATCCGCCGTCCGAGAGCGGCCACGTCGAGAAGCGCGCGACCGCGCGCGCCTCGGTCCCCTCCTCGAGCACGAAGTGTTGGATGTGCGCGCCGCGCGGCGCGCCGTCAGTTCCCCGTAGACTTGTTGATATTCCGCCAGGAATCGCTTCTCGTCAAACCACTGTTCCGCGCACAGGCGGCTGCGACGTGCGTAGTCGCTCCAATCCCCTTGCAGCCGGTCGAGCGCCTCGGTTAAGGCCGCTGGCTCGGCGGCAAAAATCTGTCCCGCCCCGCACTCCTCGATCACATCCGCCAGGCCGACCGCCGCGGTGGCGGCCACCGGCCGGCCGCAGGCCATGCTTTCGATCAAGGAGTTCGGCGCCGCCTTGCTGCGACGGCCGTCCAAAAAGGGCGCCACCGTCACGTGCGCCGCGGCGTAGTGCGCCTGCATGTCAGCGAAGCGTCCCACCACCAGTTCCACATTGTCCAGTTCGCCGTCGGCGATCCACTGCCGCACTACCGGCAAGCTGTCGCCCCAGGGGCGCCAGATTAAGCGGAACCGCATCGTCGGCCGCAGCGCCGCGGCGTCTAGCAGCAATCGCACGCCCCGCGGTTCCAGCCACTGCGCAGCGTCGGGGCTGGAACAAAACAAGACCGTGAACGGCCCGTCTGGTTCCGCGGCAGGCTGGAAGCGGTCCAAATCGACCGGCGGAAAAACGAGCCGAATCCGCCCCGGCTCGATTCCCAACTGCTGTAACTTATCGCGGCCGCCCGGCCATTCCGTCACGAAGCGATCGATCTTGCCTAACAGCAACTCGTCGCAGGGGGGAGCATCGAGCGCCATCGTGAGCACTGAGGCGCGTCGACGGAGCGCCCGCAGATGGAACCAATCCCCCAGGCCGCCGAACAAATGATTCACATCAAAGCAGCCTTGCCCAGCGGCGGCCGCCGCTCGAAAGGCCCAATGCAGCCGCGGGTGGACGCCAAAGCCGCGGCGCCATGACAGCCGCACCCAATTCCGCGGCCCGACTCCCCAGGCGATGCTGCCCGGATAGGCGCGCCGCAAGCAGGCCACCTCGCCGGCGATCGCCTCCATCTCCGGCTCGAATGAACTCAACCAATAGGCGACGCGAGGAGGCATACAACCAGTTCTAAAAGTGTGTCCTTGACTGACCACGTGCGCAACTAGAACCTGTTAGCCGCGGCGGCAAGTGACAATCCACTCCAAGGCAGGCTCGCGGCGCAAGCGCTCCAGGGTGCGAATCGCCAGTCGACACGCTCTTTGGCTACGAGGCCCCAGCAACACCTGCGCCTGATATTGGCGCCGGTACCACCGC
>JBBDIB010000104.1:0-1330 GCA_040880665.1 Planctomycetota bacterium | reverse complement strand
TTGGCTACGAGGCCCCAGCAACACCTGCGCCTGATATTGGCGCCGGTACCACCGCAGCACCGGCTCGCATTGCACCGCCTCGAAACCGGCCTCGGCCAGTTCCGTCCGCAACTCCTCTCGATCGATGTACAGCTTGTCGTAGATTGGATAGTTGTCGGGATTCGCCTGCCGCAACCGCTCTGAAACTTGCTGGTTGACGGCGTCCATCACAAACCGGCCGCCCGGCCGCAGCGCCGCGCGGATGCCAGCGTACAGTCGGTTGCGATCCTCCCGATGAAAATGCCGCACAAAGCGATAGGAATAAATCAGGTCGAACTCGTTGGCAAACGGCAACTCGAAGGCGTTGCCCTGTTGCCAAACGGCGCCGTTCTGACAGGCCGCTTGCCCCTCGGCAATCATCCCTTCGTTGAACTCCAGGCAGATCAGTTCGCCCGCCGGGCGCACGTCGCGGGTCACCCGGCCGGGGCCGGGAGCGATTTCCAGTGTACGGCCAGGAGCGTGCTTACGCATGATTCGATTGACGGCCGCCACTTGCCGATCGTGCAGCAGCAACATCAACTCGCTGGTGAAGCGGCGCTGCACGTAATCGCCGGCCGCCTGCCGACCCTGGTAGGCAGATTGGATTTCCGCCTCGCTGGCCAGCGGCGCGGGGCGATTCGTGGGCAACGAGGGTTTTAGTTTGGATTCCATAGTCCCGCCGAGTCTTCCAAAAACCATTAGCTTATCGATAGTTTCCAGCCAGCCTTTCAGGTCGCACCGGTTGCGATTGTTGAGCGGAATTCGGCAGGGAGGCCAGTTTGAGCGCCCCGGCGCCCAGCATTGCCACGTAGTAGGGTAATTCGACCAACTGCAACGAAACGAACTGGGCGGCCACCATGTAACCGGAAAGCGAGGCCACGGTCATGGTACACGCCGACTGGCAGAAAGGATCCATGCTTTCGCGGTAGCGGGGATCGGTACGGCATTTCCACAACAGTACGAAGCATTTCCAGGAGGTGTAGACAAAGAATCCCAGCAACAGCACGAATCCCGGAAAACCGTTCTCGGCGCCGGCATTTAGCCACGTCGTATGGGAGGCCTTTCCTGCGGTAAACCCGAACCGTGAGGAGTACATGGGAAAGTGGTTCGGGCCAATTCCGAACAGCGGCTCATCCAGCATCAATTGGTAACAGGCGGTCCAAAGATCTAGACGGCTGACGGCCGAGGCGTCGCGCTGTTCGGGTTCGACAAAGATGGAGTTGAAACGCTCCCAGACGCTGGGACCGGCCAGGGCCATGCCGATCACCAGGGCCATGGCCATATAGGTCAGACTGCGGGTCACCTTGGGGCG
>JBBDIB010000103.1:0-10131 GCA_040880665.1 Planctomycetota bacterium | reverse complement strand
GGACAACGATCTACGACGAATCCGATCGAATCGTGGTGAGGGAACCGGGCTAGTTACTGGCCCACCGTCAGCAGGAGCCCGTTGGAGAGCCGGGCGCCGTTGGTCGCCGGGCCGAAGAAGACGGCTTGCGCGGTGCAGTCGAAGCCGCACAGGCTCACGTTCGCGGGAATGGGGACGACGTGCGTCACCGGCTGCCCGTTCCAGGGCAGGACGCCCGTCGAGCTGAGGCTTCCCGCGAGATCCACGAACAGGTTGGCGAGGCCGCCGTCGCAGCCGGCGCCGGCGAGTGTCGCGTTGCCGAGCATCCCCGGCGTCAGGAAGATCTGCGTGAAGGAGCCGGTCGCCACGCCGCAGCCGCCGGTCGGATTGTCGACGCGCAGACGGAAGTCTTGGTTGCCGATCACCGGTAGTGACCCGGACGCCGCGAACAAGCTGTCGGGCACGTTGCGATTGCCCGGGTCGGCCAGCACCGTGACCGAGGCCGGTACCGGGCAGGGCGCCACGAAACAGATCTCGAGGTCGTCGAACCCGATCTGGTTCTCGAGGCCGCCAACCAGCGTGAGGCTCCGAATCTGCGGCGTATTCGTCTGGACGCTGAGCGCAGCCCACCCGCAGAACTCGCCCGTGGGATCGCCGCTGCACGCGGCGCCGTCGAAGCTCGTGCCGATGACGTTGCCGGAGGTTGACGCGACTTGATTGCCCGTGCCAGCCGGTCCGTCCCAAGCTGCCAACGTGACCGGTACCGAGAGCGCGCTGGCCGAGTAGGCGACGCTGACGAAGGCGACGGGCGTCGACAGGTCGATCCAGGCCAGCGACGCGTTGAGGAAGTAAGCGATCGCGGGCGACGAGGGCTCGTTCGCGAAGCGCCCGGTACCGCCGTCGTCGAGGTCGACCAGGGACAGCCATCCCGGGCCGAAGGTCACCGTGACACCGTTTCCCAGGACGAACGAACCGAGTGGCTGATTGTCGCCGGTTCCGTCGAAGCGCAGCCAGGCGCACGAGCCGTCCACGTCTTGGCCGGCGGAACGCGGGCTTCCGCGCTGCTCATAGGCCTGCTGGAGTTCGGCGGCATCCAAAGGTGCCGAGGAAAGACCTTGGGCAGCGCGGTTCGAGCAGGTGAGCAGCGTCGCGACCGAGGCGGTTGCGATCGAGCGAAGGAGCGAAGCTTCCATGGGAACACCGGCGTGTACGAGGAGCGCGAGCGAAATGCGCAGCGGGCGCTACCCATCGAGGAGAAGCGCCCGCGCAGTACGGATCATGTTGTCGGGGGGATGCCCCGATGCATCGGAAGTCGCCGGCTGGGTCAGTTCCCGAGCACGACACTCAAGGCATTGGTCATGATGAACGGACCACCCGGAGCGTTCGGATCGAAGAAGAAGCCTTGTGCGATGAATTCGAACCCGCACTTCGCGCTGCCGGCGGGCACCGGCACGTGATAGACGGCCGGATTGCCGGGCGCCCAGTTGAGGGGCCCGTCGATCTGGAGGAAGGGCGGCGCTGCGAACAGTTCACCGGGATCGCCAGGACCGCAGCCGAAGTTGGGAATGCTGACTTGGATCTGCATGGGCGACCAGCACAGGTACACGAGGACTCCGCCGGTCGACAAGCCGCACGAGTCGAAGGTGTCGTCGATCGTGAGCGAGTAGGTTTGGCTTCCCAGGGTCGGCAGTTCGTTGGCGAAGAGCGTGCCCGCGGGGTTGATGTTCGAGCCGTGCAGCGGTGCGTTCGTGGCAGCTACTGCACACGGGATCTCCGTGCAGAACTGCATGTTGTCGAACGCGAAGCTGTTCACGGCTGCACCGCTGATCGTGATCGAACGAATCGAATCCGTCGGGGCCGTCAGCGCGAGCGTGTCCCACAGGCAAAAGTTGCCGGTCGGGTCGCCGCTGCAGTTCGCGCCGTCCGCGGAGACTCCGACCGTCGTGCCCATCTGCATGTCGATGATGTTGCCCGTTCCGTTCAGGTCGTCCCACGCGGTCAGCGTGACGGGCACCGACGCGGCGCTGGCCGAGTAGAACAGCTCCACGTAGCGCACGCCGAGGTCGAAGTTGATTGGATCGGCGACGTCCGTGAACGTCGCCACCGTGCTGGCGGAGGGCTCGTTCGCGATGTTCGCCGCACCGCCGGGCTCGTCGTTGTCCACCGTCGCGAACCACGACGATCCGAACGTGACGTTGGGCGCGCCGAGCACCGTGCCGATCGCTTCGCCTTCCGTGAAGGTCTCGAAGTCGATCGTGCTGCACACGGTTCCGAGCGCTTGAGCACCGGACGGCACGCCCTGGGACCGACCCTGAACAGCAGCGGGCGCGAGCGCGGCGGGCACCTGGGTCAAGGACGCCGCGGGGGCGGGCTGCTGAACCAGCGGTGAATTCTCCGCGGGGTCGTTATCGGCGTAGGCGATAGCGAGCGCGAAGGGCAGGGCGACGAGACTGGGGAGGACCAGTTTCACGGTGAATCTCCTTGGATGGCCTGGGGGTGCGGAGGCGATGGCCTCCTGAAAGGATGTTCCCAGGGGTTGTCCAAACTGTCAATCAGCGCTTGTACCAGGCCGGCGCCAGGGCCCCGCACGGTGCCTGGCGGGCGTCAGCGCGCCGCCGAGCCGTGCGCGGCGCCCAGCGCGCGCCGAACGTCACCGAGCAGGTCGTCCACGTGTTCGATGCCCACGGAGAGGCGCACGAGCCCATCCTCGAGCCCGGCAGCGCGCCGCGCTTCGGCCGGGATCGACGCGTGGGTCATGCTGCACGGCACCTCGACCAAGGACTCCACGCCGCCGAGGGATTCGGCCAGGATGAAGACCTCCGTCGAGGTCGCGAACCGGTTCGCCGCCTCGACGCCGCCGCGCAACTCGAAGGAAACCATGCCGCCGGGCGCTCGCATCTGGCGTTCGGCGAGCGCGTGGTCGGGGTGACTCGGAAGTCCGGGATAGAACACGCGCTCGACCTCGGGCTGGCTCTCGAGGAATTTCGCGATGACGCGCGCGTTCTCCACGTGTCGATCCATGCGCACGGCCAGCGTCTTGATCCCGCGCAGGAACAAGAACGAGTCCAAGGGCGCCAACTGTCCGCCGACGGCGTTCTGGTAGAAGGCCAGCTCCTTGCGGACCGAGTCGTCGTTGCCGATGAGCGCGCCGCCGACGGCGTCGGAGTGTCCGCCGAGATACTTGGTGAGCGAGTGCAGCACGATGTCGGCGCCCAGCTCCAGCGGCCGTTGCAAATAGGGCGTCGCGAACGTGTTGTCGACGACCGTCAACACGCCATGCTCCTTGGCGATCGTGGCCGCGGCTTCGATGTCGGAGAGTCGCAGCAGCGGATTCGTCGGCGTTTCGAGGTAGAGGTAACGCGTCTTCGGCTCGAGCGCCGCGCGCACGGCGTCGGTGTCGTTCGGCGGTACGAAGGTGAAGCGGATGCCGTAGCGCTCGAAGACCTTGGTGAAGATCCGATAGGTGCCGCCGTAGAGGTCGTTGCCCGCGATGACGTGATCGCCCGGCACCAGCCGATCGCAGAGCGCGTTGGTCGCGGCCAGACCCGACCCGAAGCACAGGCCCCACGCGCCGCCCTCGAGCGACGCGAGGTTCGCTTCCAGCGCCGAGCGCGTCGGGTTCGACGTGCGCGAGTACTCGTAGCCGTTGCGCGGCTTGGCCGGCGCGTCTTGCTCATAGGTGCTCGTCAGGAAGACGGGCGTCATCACGGCGCCGGTCTCGGGATCGGAGCGTTGGCCCGCGTGGATGGCGCGGGTTTCGAAGCGGTGGTCGTTGGCGGAGCTCATGCGGAAATCTTCCTCGTCGTACGGTCGGGCGTTCGCTGAAGCGTGTTCGACCGGACAGCGTACCCCTCGGCGCATGACGCTCGCTAACGTGTTTCACGTGCAAGACCACGCGGATTCCCCGACCCTCGATTCCTTCGCCGCCGACAGCCTGGATTGGCCCGCCGTGCGCCAGCTCTTCGAGCCGTTCAGTCCTTCGGCGTTCGGTCGCAGCGCGCTGCTCGGACTCCAACCGCGCGCTGACCAGGACGCGACCGAGGCGATCGCGCGCGCGCGCGAAGCGATCGATCTGGTCGCCGGTGGGGGACAACCGCCCACCGCCGGCGCCGTCGATCCGCGTCCGGCGCTCGAGGCCACGCTCGAGTACGGGCGTTCGCTCGACGGCGAGGCGCTCTTCGCCGTCGGACGCCTGCTGCGGCTGGCTGTCGAGGTCGAGCACTGGCTCCTCGCGCGACGCGACACCGTTCCTGCGCTCGCGCGACTGTGGGAGGCGCGGCCCGAGACGGACGGGCTGCTGGAGGTGCTCGAGCGCTCGCTGGATCGCCGCGGTCACGTCGCCGACGACGCGACCGAGCGCCTGAGCTCGCTGCGCAAGCAGACCGTGAAGCTCGCGCGTGAGATCGAGCGCACGCTCAAGGAGCTGGCGCAGAAATCGTCGCTCAAGACCGCGCTCTCCGAGGGGCACGTGGGGCAGGTGCATCGGCGCGGCGGCCGCTTGTGTCTGGCGGTGCGCGCGCGCAGCGCGGGGCAGGTCCCCGGCCTCGTGCACGACCGTTCCCAGACCGGCGAGACCCTGTTCATCGAGCCGCGCCAGGTCGTCGAGCGCGCGAACCAATTGGCGGGCTTGGAGATCGACGAACGCAACGAGGTCGCCCGCATCCTCGCCGACCTGACCAAGCGCGTCGTCGAGCGCCGCGTCGACGTCGTCGAGGTCGCACGCCGCGTGGACGAGTTGGAACTGGCGTTGATCGCGGCGCACGCGGCGCACGCCTGGGACGGGCGCATGGCGCGGCTCCCGGGCGAGCCCGGCGCCGGCGCGGGCCTGCTCCTGCGCGAGATGCGCCATCCCTTGTTGCTGGCGAATCGAGCGCGCGGCGAACTCGCCGAGGTCGTGCCGCTCGACCTGCGACTCGGCGAGGACTTCGCGTTGCTCTTGATCACGGGTCCGAACACGGGCGGGAAGACGCTGGCGCTGAAGAGCGCGGGCCTCGCCGTGTTGTTGACGCGCCTCGCCTTGCCGATCCCGTGCCGCGAGGGTACGACCGTGCCGCTCTGGAGCGGCATCGTGGCGGACATCGGTGACGAGCAGCAGATCGAGCAGAACCTCTCGACCTTCGCGTCGCACCTGGCGCGGATCCAGGCGGGACTCCCGCGCGCCGGGCCGAACACGCTGTTTCTGTTGGACGAGCTGGGCGGCGGCACCGATCCGACCGAGGGCGCCGCGCTGGGCGACGCGCTGTTGCAACACCTCTTGGAGCAAGGCGCGCCGACGCTCGCGAGCACGCACCTCGGCAAGCTCAAGGAGTTCGCCTTCCGCTTCCCGAATGCGGAGAACGCGCACGTCGAGTTCGACCTCGAAACGCTCGAGCCGCGCTACGCGCTGCGCATCGGGGCGCCGGGGCGTTCGCGCGCGCTGGTGATCGCCGCTCGGCTCGGGCTGCCCGCGCGGCTCGTCGAAGCGGCGTCGGCGCGCCTCGAGCGCCGCGCAGGGGAAGCCGAAGCGCTGATGGAATCGATGCAGGTCACGCGCCTCGAGGCGGAGGATCTGCGGCGCGAGGCCTCGCGACGGCTCGAAGAGGTCGAGCGGCGCGTGGCCGAACTCGCGGAGGAGTCGCGCGCGATCGAGGAACGCCGCGAACAGCTCGCAGCCGAGGCGCAGCGCGGCATCGAGGAGCGCGTGACGCGAGCTCGTTCCCACGCCCAGAACCTGGCGGACCTCTTGCCGCAAGTGCCCGCCGAGGCGCGCGCTCGCTTGGCCGCCGAACTGGCCCGTTTGCTGGAAGCGCTCGACGAAGCGACCTTGACCGAGCGCCGGAAAGACTTTCTGGGCGGCTTGAAGAAGGGCGACCTGGTCTGGGTGCCGCGCCTCAAGAAGCGCTGTCGCGTCAAGCGACTGCGGCGGGAAGATTGCACGCTCGAGATCGAACTGGGCAAGCACCGCATGCAGCTCGACTTCGACGACGTGACCTTCTACGAGGCGCTCTAGCCCGGTTCCCTCACCACGATTCGATCGGATTCGTCGTAGATCGTTGTCCTGCCGAGGCTTCGCGACTGAAGCGCGCGGAGGCGACCTTTGCAGGTCGCCGAGCACGATGAGGGAGGGAAGTCTCGGCAGGGCAATGAGATACGGCGAATACGACGGATCGTGGTGAGGGAACCGGGCTAGTTCCCGCCGAACGCGTCAAGAAGGGCGCAGGCGTCCGTCGAAGGGGTTGATCGCGGACGCTCCCGAGAGGGGCGTCCCCAAGGAGAAGGAAACCCTAATGAACCCGAAGATCGCGAAACTGTGCCTGTGCCTAGCCGCTCTGACAGCCGTTGCGTCGGCTGCCGAAGAGCCGCTGCAGGCTTCGATGCCGGTGCAACCGGATGGCCCGGGTGAGGGCTACTCGGAGGCCCTCGACTTCGCGCGCCAGGTGGCGTGGACGCTGACGGAGGGGGACGGCTCCTTGGTGCTGGCGGCGCTCGACTACGGGGCGATCCTCGACGAGGTGACGGCGGACCTCGACGTCCCGCCGGCCTTCCTGGGTGGCATCGTCCAGAGCCTCAGGGGCGAGCATTCCTTCGCGCAGTCGATCCTGGACGATCGCGGCCACAGGACCCGGTACGCCTGTGTCAGCGTGGAGCTCGAGGACCGCAAGCTCATCGCGACGTTCCGGCATCAACCGTCGACGGGGCTCGAGTACCACCGCTATCACCTCGTGCCGACCAACGATCGAGTGTTGCGCATCCGTGACATCGAACTCGTCGCCGCCGGCGAGCGCTGGAGCGAGCGAGTGCGCCGATTGTGCATCGAGCGTCTGGTCGCACAGGATCGCGCCCGGCTCGCGGCGCTCGATTCGCTGGAGCGCGCCGAGTACGAGCATCGCCGCGAGTTCGACCGGATCGACGCCGCGCTGCTGCGCCAGAACGGACCCGAGGCGCTCGAACGACTCGAAAGGCTGCCCACGCCGTTGCGTGGTTCGCGGCGCGTCGTCGCGCTGATGCTCGAGGCCGCGCGCTTCATCGACCGCTCGCCCTTCGATGCGCTGCACCAGGCCGCGATGAAGGCCTTCCCCGACGACGAGGGCATCGCGCTGTTCGCGTGGCGCCGCGCCGAGCATCGCGGCGATCGGGCGACGCTCCTGCGGTTGCACGCGAGCCTGTCCGAAGCCGAGAACCTGATTCCCGACGGGTATCGGGACGCGGTCGCCGCCGGGGCCTTCCGGGAAGCCGGCGACCTCAAGAGCGCCGCGATCCTGGCCGAGCGAGCCGTTTCGCGCGAGCCGAGTCTGGAGTTGGCGTGGAACGTGCTCCTGGACGTGACGCTGGCGCGCATGGACTTTCCGCGCGTGCGCGAGGTACTGCGCGTGCTGGAGAACCGCTTCGGGCGCCACGCGGATCTGGCCGGCGACGCGCGGTTCCAGGGGCTCGTCGATCCCAGCCAACTCGGGATGGGAACCCAGCGCTGAGCGCGCTTCGGCGCCGCGCACGCGGTACAACCGCGTCATGAGTCTTCACTGGCGCACGGCGGGTGAATCGCACGGCCCCGCGCTGGTCGCGATCCTGGAGGGGTTTCCGGCGGGCTTCCCGCTCGAGCTCGCTCGCATCGATGCCGAACTCGCGCGTCGCCAGGCCGGCTACGGGCGCGGCGCTCGCATGCGGATCGAACGCGATCGGGTGACGCTGCTCGCGGGCCTGCGCGCGGGACACACGTTGGGCTCGCCGATCGCACTGCAGCTCACGAATCGCGACGCGACGATCGAGACGCTGCCGGTTCCGACGAGTCCGCGGCCCGGGCACGCGGACCTGGCCGGTTGCCAGAAGTTCACCGTGCGCGATCCACGCTTGGTGCTCGAGCGAGCCAGCGCACGCGAGACGGCCGCGCGCGTCGCGCTGGGCGGTGTCGCCCGACAGTTGTTGGAGAGCTTCGGCGTCGAGCTGTTCGCCCACGTGGTCGAGTTGGGCACCGTGCGCGCTCGGCCCGACGCGTTCGAGAGCGCGGGCGCCGAGCGCGCGGAACGGCGCGCCAAGAGCCAGTTCCAGTGCCTCGATCCCGCGCTCGAAGCGCGACTGCGAGCCGAGGTCGATGCCGCCCGCGAGGCGCGCGACACCTTGGGCGGCGTGTTCGAGGTGCGCGTCCACGGGCTGCCGCCGGGCCTCGGCGGCTACGCCGATCCCGCCCAGCGCCTGACCGCACGCCTCGGCGCGGCGCTCTTCTCGATCCCGGCGATGAAGGGCGTCGAGTTCGGCACCGGCTTCGAAGCCGCGCGCACGCGGGGCAGCGCGTTCCACGACGCGATCGTTCAGCGCGACGGCCCCTACGGGCGCTTCGGGCGCCGCACGAACCGGGCCGGCGGGCTCGAGGGGGGGCTGACCACGGGCGAGCCGCTCGTGGCGCGCGTGGCGATGAAGCCCATCTCGACCCTGCGCCAGGGCGTCGAGACCGTGGACTTCGAGTCGGGCGAGGCGGTCACGTCGACCTACCAGCGCTCCGACGTCACGAGCGTGCCCGCCGCCAGCGTGGTGGGGGAGGCCGTCGTGGCGCTGGAACTGGCGCGGGCCTTCCTCGACAAGTTCGGCGGCGACTCGCTGGCCCAGGTCCAAGACGCCTTCGACGCCTGGCTGCGGCGAGTCCGCGCGCTCTAGCAAGAAAAACGCTGCCAGGCGCTTGTAGTCTCGGGCCGGCTGGGTAGGATCCTCGCCCTTCATCGGCGAAGGCTCGGTCCGCGCCTGCCAGCGTAGCTCAATTGGCAGAGCCCCTGATTTGTAATCAGGAGGTTGTGGGTTCGAGTCCCACCGCTGGCTCCCGCCGGCGGTGACGCCGACGGATGGCTCTCCGACCGATTGCTCCCTGACAACGAGACAGCGAACGAACGATGCGACGGGAGCGCGTACCCACCGAGGTGCGTGCGTTCGGACCGACCATCGGCTAGACGTCCGACGACATGCGTTCCCGGCGAGACCCGTTCCCGGCGAGACCCGTGCGAAACCGTCCGAAACCAAGGGGGAATTCCCGAGCGGCCAAAGGGGTCAGACTGTAAATCTGATGGCTCAGCCTTCGTAGGTTCGAATCCTGCTTCCCCCACCCCCGCTCGCCTTCCGCTTGCATCCGAGCGCCGCATGCGCACGCGCCTTCGAGGCGCGGGACGTCCATCCGGTCCGTCTCGTCACGACAGCATGCACCGCTGCTTGCGGGCGCCGAAAGCAAGCACCGCAGGCAAGCGCAAGCAGCACACTGGTCCAAGCTGCCGCTGTAGCTCAGTGGTAGAGCACTTCCTTGGTAAGGAAGAGGTCACGGGTTCAAGTCCCGTCAGCGGCTCCATCCTCGAGCTGCCGCGCTCCATCCTCGAGCTGCCGCGCTTCATCCTCGAGCTGCCGCGCTTCAACTCGAGCTGCCGCGCTTCAACCAGCGGGCACCCAGCGGGCGTAGTTCAATGGTAGAACATCAGCCTTCCAAGCTGAGTACGTGGGTTCGATTCCCATCGCCCGCTCCACTCCACCTACTGTCGCGCCTACTGCCGCGCCTACTGGCGTGTTCGTTCACCGCCTCGTGCTGCGAGGCTCCTGCTCCCGCTGACGGCCTCTTGCGTCGGCTCGGTCGAGCGGTGAGCGCGGCGCGCTCGGTCGTTGTCTCCTCCTCGTTCCTGTCTCCTGTTTCGAACATCAAAACCGCCCAGAATCACCGCCGTGCCCGGCGCGTTCGGTCGACCTCGGTCGACCTGCGCCAGCGCGGCGGCCGGGGACTCCCAACGGGGTCCTCTTCGCTACGACATCACCGTATCTCTCACCGACCGGCGCGGCCGCGCGCCAACTCCACCAGAAGCACGATGGCCAAGGAAGTTTTCCAGCGCACCAAACCCCACTGCAACGTCGGGACCATCGGTCACGTCGACCACGGCAAGACGACGCTGACGTCGGTGATCTGCCAGGTTCAAGCGCTGCAGGGGCTGGCGAAGGCGAAAGCGTTCGACGAGATCGACAAGGCCCCCGAGGAAAAGGCTCGCGGGATCACCATCTCGACGGCACACGTCGAGTACGAGACCACCGAACGTCACTACGCCCACGTCGACTGCCCCGGGCACGCCGACTACGTCAAGAACATGATCACCGGCGCCGCCCAGATGGACGGCGCGATCCTCGTGGTCTCGGCGGCGGACGGCCCGATGCCCC
>JBBDIB010000102.1:12707-61982 GCA_040880665.1 Planctomycetota bacterium | reverse complement strand
ATCTCATTGCCCTGCCAAGACTTCCCTCCCTCACCGTGCTCGACGACCCGCAAGGGTCGCCTCCGCGCGCTTCAGTCGCGAAGCCTCGACAGGACAACGATCTACGACGAATCCGATCAAATCGTGGTGAGGGAACCGGGCTAGGGCGGTAGCGAAAGGACTTCCGCCCGCCGCGCGGCGCCCGGCACGACATCCGCGCGGCCGGCTGGCGTCGGGCCTCCGGGGATGTCGAGGGAACCACGGACGGTTCAGCCACCGTCCAAGGCGAAGTTCCTCGCTGGCAACCCCCACCGGCTATCGTTCCCTCCATGATTCTTTCGTGCGCGCTCTTCCTGGCCATGGTCCCCCAGGGGCTGCCACCGGTCTTCGTGCCGCCGGAGAATCCGGGCACGCCGGAGAAGGTGCTTCTCGGCAAGGCGCTCTTCTGGGACGAGCAGGTGTCGTCGACGAACACCGTCGCGTGCGGAACCTGCCACATCCCGAGCGGTGGCGGCGGGGATCCGCGTTCGGCGCTGGAGCCCTTGAACAGCACGAACCCCGGTCCCGACGGCCTCTTCGGCAGCGCCGACGATCGCATCGGCTCGCGCGGGGTTCCGTGGAGACTGGCGGACGGTCGCTACGTGTACGACATCGACTTCGCGCTGGCCGAGCGCGTCACGCGCCGCAAAGCGCCCTCGATGATCGGCGCCGCCTACCACACCGAGCTGTTCTGGGACGGCCGCGCATCCAGCACGTTTCGCGATCCCGTCACGGACCAGGTCGTGTCGTACTTCGACGCGGCCTTGGAAGCGCAGGCCTTGGCACCGATCCTCTCGCCGGTCGAAATGGGGCACGCCGGCCGCACGCTCGCGGACGTCGTCAGCAAGCTGCAAGCGATCGAGCCCCTTCGACTGGCCGAGTCCGTGCCGGCGGACCTGGCGCAGTTCGTCGACGGCAAGACGTATCCCGAACTGTTCGACCTGGCCTTCCCCAGCAGCTCGACCAGCTTCGGTCCCGTCGAGATCGCGCAGGCCTTGGCCAGCTATCAGCGCACGTTGATCGCCGACGACACGCCCTACGACCGCTGGCTCGCAGGAGACTCGGGAGCGTTCACCGGTCCCGAGAAGCGCGGGCACACCGTCTTCCAGACCGAGGGACAGTGCGCCATCTGTCACATGGAGCCCTTCACGAGCGACTTCCAGTATCACGCCATCGGCGTGCGCCCGCCCGCGGAGGACGGCGGTCGGCAGGAGGTCACCGGCAGCTTCGGCGATCGCGGTCTCTTCAAGACGCCCGGGCTGCGCAACCTCGCCCTGCGCGGGCGCTACTTCCACGATGGCAGCGCGGAGTCGGTCGAAGAGGTCATCGACTTCTACGTGCGCGGCGGTGACTTCGCCGAGAACCAGTCGCCGAACCTGACGCCGTTGAACCTGAACCACGCGGAAGCGTCGGATCTCTTGGCCTTCCTCAGTACGGGGCTCTTGGATCCGCGGGTCGCCGACGAGCTGCCGCCCTTCGATCGACCGCGTCTCTTCCGCGAGTCGCGCACGAGAACGCCGCGGCCCTTCGCCTTTGGAACCGCGGGCGCCGCCGGCGAGGTGCCCGCCATCACCGCGATCGAGCCGGCCTTCCGCGGAAATCCCACCTTCGCGCTGGGCCTCCAGCACGGCGCGGCCTTCCTGCCGAGCTTCCTCGCCGTCGACGTGACGCGCGATCCGGGGCTCGGCACGGTGCTGTTCGGGGCCACCGTGCACCTTGGCCTGGGTCCCGCGACGACGGTCACGCCGACGGGCGCCTTGGCTTCCGACGGACGCGGAGGCGGCTGGCTCTCGATTGTGTGCCCGATCCCGGACTCGAGCGCGTTGACCGGAGCGAGCCTCTTCGCGCAGTGGTTCGTGCTGGACTCGAGCGCCCCGGGTGGTCTCGCCGCCAGCGCCGGATTGGAAGTGCCCGTCTTCTAGAGAGGACGGGTGGATCGGTTCAGCGCCCGTCGGCGCCGCGCACGGGCAGCTCGCCGAGGCGCACGACGAAGGGCTCGGTTTCGGTGCCGCGTCCATCGACGGGCACGAACCGCGCCTCACCGACGCCGAGCTTCTCTGCGCGCGCACCGAGCGCCGGAGCGCGGGGCCAACTCAAGAGCGCGCGACCGTCGCGATCCGTGCGCGCCTCCACGAAGACCTCGCTGAGCGGCTCGCCGTCGATCCGCAACAGGCGTTCGATCCAGACGCGAGCGTCGGCCGCGGGCTCGTCCGTCGCGTCGTCGACGACCCGCACCCACATCGAATCGAGCGGAGGCAACGGCACCGTGACGTCCAGCGCACCCTCGGTTCCGGGCGCGAGCGCAGGGAGGCGCTCCTCCAGCTTGGTCACGTTGCGATACTCCTCGAGAACGAGCACGCGCAGCACCTCGCCCGCCGGGACCTCGATCCGGATGCGCCCATCGGCGTCGGTGCGCATCTCGGGCAACGCCGCGCGCCCGGGGCGGAACACGAACGGCTCGACGCGCACGGGATGATTCACCAGTCGATATCGCGAGTCGCCCTCGAAGACCGTCACCGTCAGGACCGCCTTCGACGCGGCTTCTAGCTCGACGTCGTGCCCGTACTCGGTCAGGGCTAGCACGCGTTCGGGAGCGCGCTCGGGCGTCGGTAGCGCCGGAGCGGGCGCTGCGATATCGTCGGGGGACCCCGTCGCATCCTCGATCGACGTCGCCGGCACGAGCGTAGCCGCATCGGCGGCCTGCGTCGGGCCCGACGGCCCCCGCCGCTCGACGTCGGGCGCGTCGCTGGGGCGCAACAGCCAGACCCCGATGCCGACGAACGCGAGCAGCCCGCCGGTGACGGCGAGCGCGACGGCGACTCGGCGGGCATCAGCACGCATGTCGATGGTCCTTCGGCGGAGACTGGGAGAGCGAGGCTCGCATGCGAAGCGCATGGTCGGACACGGCGCGATTCGGGGCAAGAGCGGGCCTCGCGTTCACGCGCCGGGCTTCTCGGCGAGGTGCTCGCGGATGACCTGCGCCAGTTCGCGCGAGATCCCGGGGATACCCAGCAGCTCTTCGTAGCTGGCGCCCGCGACGCCGACGACGCTGCCGAAACGCTTGAGCAGCGCCTTGCGCTTGGCGGGACCGACCCCGGGGATCGAGTCGAGCTTCGACGTGATGCGCCCGCGCGATGCGCGGTGGAAGTTGATCGCAAAGCGGTGCGCCTCGTCACGAATCCGCTCGAACAGGTGGCGCACGTCCGAGTGACGCGGAAGCTCGATCGGCGCTGCATCGGGGCGCACGAAGACGCGCTCCTCGGTCTCCTGCTTGCGCTTGCCGGCCAGCATGCGTTCGGGTCGCGCCTTGGCGAGGCTCACGACGGCCACGTCCCAGGCGCCGACCTCGTCGCGCGCCGCGAGCGCGCGGCTGAGTTGTTCGCGGCCGCCGTCGATGACGATCAGATCGGGCAAGTCGTCCTCCGCCAACCCCCGGCGCAAGCTGCGCGTCACGACCTCCTGCATCGACGCGAAGTCGTCCTGGCCCTCGACGGTCTTGATTCGGTAGCGGCGATACCCAGCGCGGTCGGCGATGCCGCCGCGGAAGCGCACGCGGCTGGCGACGACGTGCGCGCCCTGCAGGTTCGAGACGTCGAAACCATCGATCACGGGCGCGTCCGTCGTGTCCAGATCGACCAAGCGGGCGAGTTGGCGCGCGACCTCGGCATCGCGCTCCTCGGACGCTTCCTGGCGCACGAGTTCGGCGCGCGCGTTCTCGCCAGCGAGCTCGAGCATGCGCCGTTTCTCGCCGCTGGTCGGGACGGTGAAGCTCGTGCCCAGCGTGTTGGCTAGCAGCGCGTCGTCGATCGGCAAGAGCGGTACGACGACCTCATTGGGCGGGCGCCGGCGACCAGCGCCGTAGATCGCGGTCAGGACCACGTGCAACAGTTCCTCGTCGCCGAGCTCCGACCGAAAGCGGTGCGTGCGGCTCTCCGTCAACCGACCCTCCCGGAAGGCGAGCCTGTGGATCAGCGCGTCGCCGCCGCGACGCGCCAATGCCAGCACGTCGCGCGCTTGCAGGCCGGCCGACGTGACGCCCTGCCGCTCGACCGTGCGTCGCAGCGCCTTCAAACGGTCGCGCCACATCGCTGCTTGCTCGAACTCGAGCTTCTCCGCCGCCGTCCGCATGCGCCCGTCGAGGTCGTCCTCCAACGCGCCGATGTCGCCCGACAGGACGTCGACCGCGCGCTCGACCAAGCCCGCATAGTCGTTCTCGTCCACGTACCCGACGCAGGGGGCCGAACAGAGCCCGATCTGGTGCCGAAGACACGGCCGCGAGCGATGGTTCATGACCGAGTCGGTGCAGTCGCGCAGCGGCACGATGCGGTGCAGGTCCGCAAGGGTCTGCCGCACGGCGCGAGCCGACGGAAACGGACCGAAGGTGCGCGAACGCCCACCCGGCTTGCCCTCGGCCGGGTTGTGTGCGCGCACGAACTTCAGCCGCGGGAAGCGCTCGTCAAGATCCAGCCGCAGCATCAAGAACGACTTGTCGTCCTTCAGGCGGATGTTGTGCGGCGGCTTGTGCGTCTTGATCAGTTGATCCTCGAGGAGCAACGCTTCGCCCTCGGTGCGTGTGACGATCAACTCGACCGACTTCGCCTGCTCCTGCAAGAAACGCACCCCCACCCGCCCGTCGCCGCCCGGTGTGCGGTAACTGGCCACGCGGCTCCTCAAGCGAGCCGCCTTGCCGACGTAGAGCACCTTCTGTGCTTCGTCGCGGAACAGGTAGACCCCGGGGCGGTCCGGCAACTCAGCGGGAGCGAGGCTCGGCGACCAGGGATGCACGCTCATCGCACCAGCTCCAGCTTCTCCAGCTCACCGATCCGGTCGCGAAGCTTCGCGGCTTCCTCGAAGCGGAGCTCGGTGGCCGCGTGCCGCATCTCGTCCTGCAACTTGGCGATCTCGCCGCGCAACTTCTCCGGCGTCCAGGCCGCCGCCTCGCCGAGCTGCTCGTCGGGCAAGACGGGCGCGTGGAAGTCCATGTCGTAGATGGCCTCGATGGAGTCGCGCACGGGCTTGATGATCGTCTTGGGCTCGATGCCGTGCTCGGCGTTGTAGGCCAATTGGATGATCCGCCGACGCTCGACCTCGTCGAGGGTCACGTCGATCGAATTCGTGCGCTTGTCCGCGTAGAAGAGCACGCGACCTTCCACGTTGCGCGCCGCTCGCCCGCAAGTCTGGATCAGCGACGTCGCCGAACGCAAGAAGCCCTCCTTGTCGGCGTCGAGCACGGCGACCAGCGCCACCTCGGGCAGGTCGAGCCCCTCGCGCAGGAGGTTGATGCCGATCAACACGTCGAACTCGCCCATGCGCAGGTCGCGCAGGATCTGGGAACGCTCGATCGCGTCGATCTCCGAGTGCAGGTAGCGGACGCGCACACCGAGCTCGGACAGGTACGTCGTCAACTCCTCCGCCGAGCGCTTCGTCAGCGTCGTGACGAGCGTGCGCCAGCCGGCCTTCGTCGTGACGCGAATCTCGTGCAGCAGGTCGTCGACCTGCGTACGCGCCGGACGGATCTCGATCGGCGGATCCAAGAGGCCCGTCGGTCGTACGACCTGTTGCGCCAAACGATCGGCCGAGCGCTCCAGTTCGTACTTCGACGGCGTGGCCGAGACGTACACCGATTGGCGCACGAGCCGCTCCCACTCGGCAAAGCGCAGCGGTCGGTTGTCGAGCGCGCTGGGCAACCGAAACCCGTGCTCGACGAGCGTGCTCTTGCGCGCCCGATCACCCTTGAACATCGCGCCGACCTGCGGGACGGAAACGTGGCTCTCGTCGACGAAGACGACGAAGTCCTCGGGGAAGTAGTTCAGCAGCGTGAACGGTGCCTGCCCCGCCTCGCGACCGTCCATCCAGCGCGAGTAGTTCTCGATCCCGGGGCAGATGCCGGTCTCGCGCAGGAGCTCGAGGTCGTAGCGCGTGCGTTGCTCGAGCCGTTGGGCCTCGAGCAACCGCCCCTCGCGCTGCAACACGAGCAGGCGCTCTTCCAGTTCCTCCGCGATGCCTTCGCTGGCACGACCGATGCGGTCGAGCGGCGTCACGTAATGCCCCGCCGGCCAGATTTGGACCTCGTCCAGCTCCGCCAGGATCTCGCCGCGCAACGGGTCGACCTCGAGGATCGCGTCGACCTCGTCGCCGAAGAACTCGATGCGGATCACGCGATCCTCCTCGTAGGCCGGAAACACCTCGACCACGTCGCCCCGCGCACGGAACGTCCCGCGCCGGAAGTCGAGATTGTTGCGCGAGTACTGCATTTGCGTGAAGCGCCGCAGGAGGTCGTCGCGGTCGAGCGCGTCCCCCTTCGTCACGTGGGTCGACATCTCGGAGTACGCGCTGGGCGAGCCGAGGCCGTAGATGCACGACACCGAGGCGACGATCAGGACGTCGCGTCGCTCCAGGAGCGAGCGCGTCGCACTGTTCCGCAGGCGCTCGATGTTCTCGTTCCGGCTCGCGTCCTTCTCGATGTACGTGTCGCTCGAGGGCACGTAGGCCTCGGGCTGGAAGTAGTCGTAGTAGCTGACGAAGTACTCGACCGCGTTCTTCGGGAACAACGCCTGGAACTCCGAGAACAACTGCGCCGCCAGCGTCTTGTTCGGGGACAGCACGAGCGTCGGCCGATTCAGTCGCTCGATCGCCGCCGCCATCGTGAACGTCTTGCCCGAGCCCGTGATACCGAGCAGCGTCTGGTGCGCCTCGCCGGCTGCGACCCAGCGCACCAACGACTCGATCGCCCGGGGCTGATCACCCATGGGCTGGAACGGGCACTGGAGCTCGAATCGGTCGGTCATGGAGGGCGAAACCAAAGGTTCCCCAGCGGATAGGGGGCGTGGCCGCCAAAATCAACGACCCGAGGGCAGCCCCTTCTACCCGCGCAGCCGCTGGGTCGCACGGTCGGCGTCGTATACTCCTCCCGTCGAGAACCGCGCCAGCGGGCGTGACCGCGGCCGTCCACGAGTTCGAACCCAGAAAGCCTAAGCCCATGCTGATCCAGTGCCCCGCCTGCAAGGCCAACGCCGACGTGCCCACGTCCAAGGAGGGCGCCAAGGTCCGCTGCGGCGAGTGCGGTCGAGTCTATGCAGCGTTGCCCCTCGGAGGCCGCACCCGCGTGGCCAGTGGCACCAACAACGGGCTCTACATCGGCCTGGGCGTGGCCGCCGCGGTGCTGCTGCTGTTCGTGGTGCTCTCGAAGACCGGCGGCAAGGATGATCTGCCGGTGGTCGACGCGGGCGAAGCGCCGGTGGCAGCGGCGACTGGCCCCGTCGACGAGACCGGCTGGAACTCGGAGATCGTGCAGCTCACGCGGCGCCTGCACCGCGCCGCCGCGGAACGCGACGAGGGCGTGTTGCTGGGCTTGATCGCTCCCGTTCACGTCAGCGCGTGGCGCGCCATGCAGGCGGCGGCCGAGCCGCCGGCAGAGGCACCGGCCGAGGCACCGAACACGGACGAGCAGGCTGGCACGCTCGACCTCGAGACGGCCTTGGTCAGCGCCCGCGCGCTGACCACCGACGCCCAGGCCGAAGTCGCGCGCGCCGCGATCGCCGATCTCACCACCGGTGACTCGAAGGATCTGGTCGCAGATTGGGAGCCCTACGACGGCTCGGTCGCGAACCTGACCGACGCCTACGCCGTCGTGCATTTGGCGGTCACGCCGCGCGAAGGTGGCACCGAGAAGCGCACGGTCGAGTGGGAGCTCGTGCGCGACGGCGGGCGCTGGAAGGCCTTCCGCTGGGAGCGCTGGTACTCCGACGCCGAGAAGAAGCACCTGCGCAAGAAGCGCAGCAGCGGCTACGAGAAGGTCACGCTGTCGGACGGATCGCAGGTGTTCGAACGCGAGCCCGAACCCTTGGCGCACCTCGAGGACACGCCGCCCGACCTGCGCGCTCGGATCGACGAGTTGTTCCCGCAACTGATCAACGACGAGCCGCGGATCTACACCACCGCGCGCCGCGAGCTGGTGGCGATCGGCAAGCCGGCCGTTCCCAAGCTGCTGACCGGGCTGTACGAGATTCCGCTCGATACCGAAGAGCACGCCATCCAAGTCAACGCGATCGTGGTGACGCTGCGCGACATCACCGGGCAGAACTTCTTCTTCAAGCCGCTGACCCTGGTGGGCTCCGCCATGGGCACGACCGAGGAGCGCCGCCAGAGCGCCATCAAGCAGTGGTTCGCTTGGTGGTACCGCAAGGGCGAGAAATTCACCGAGAAGGAGACCAGCGACGCGCTCGACGACTTGATCGAGCTCTCGGACAAGGACAAGGCCTGGCTGGAGCGCACGAAGAACAACTAGCGCGGACTCGAACCAGCGCGACAGGAACCAACGCGCGCCCACGGCGCTCTCCCACCCACCAACGCGTGGCATCCCCCCTTGCCCCGCGCTCCTCTGACTTTCTCCCCTTCGATCCGATGAACGTTCGCTTCGGCAAGTGCGCGAGCTGTGGCGCCGAGTACAAGGTGCCCGACTCGTTCCAACACGACATGGCGCGCTGCAAGGAGTGCGGCGGCGTGACCCACTTCGGTCCCGCGCAACCGCCCGACCAAGCCCCCAAGTTCCCCGCGGCCGGGCAGACGCCCGCGGCGCCCTCACCCGGCGCCACGCCCAAGCCGGCGCCCGCGCCCATGCCGGCGCGCAAAGTGGCTCCGAAGCCCACGCCGCCCAAGGCCGCGGCTCAACCGACCCCGACGCCGAAGCCCAAGCCGGCCCCGGTGGTCCCGCCGCGCAGCGAGCGCGCGCCCCAGCCCGCCGCAGCGAAGCGGCCGACGCAATCAGCGCCCAAGTCGCCCGCGCCCAAGGCGCCGACGCCGAAGCGTTCCACGTCCGAGCAAGCGGGCGCCAGCGGCGGTTCGATGCTCGAGCGGCTCAAGGCGCAACGCGCCGCGGAAGCCCAGGGCGAAGCGCCCGCTTCCCCGCCGGCACGTTCGAACGCGCGCA
The DNA here is from genome assembly GCA_040880665.1 of Planctomycetota bacterium. Taxonomy (GTDB): domain Bacteria; phylum Planctomycetota; class UBA1135; order UBA1135; genus JBBDIB01. The sequence goes on along the minus strand of JBBDIB010000102.1, from coordinate 53,035 downwards.
CGAAGGCAGCGAAGGGCGCGCCCTCCGCCACCGCCAAGGCGGGTCGCACGCCGGCCAGCGGTGGTCGCACCCGGCCCGCTGCGGGACGCCGCGGCTCCACGCGCAAGCGCAAGCAGGACGAGGACGAGACCGAGGACACCGGGCGCGGTCGGCGCGGTGCGCGCACGGCGAAGAAGAGCCCGCTGCCCGCCCTGCTCGGCATCGGCGGCCTGCTGCTGGCCGGCGGTGCCGCTTTCTTCTTCCTGCAAGGTGACGACGAGGTCACGCCGGACGGCGAAGTCGCGGCGGCCAAGGACGAGGCGACCCCGGAGCCCACGCCGGTCGACGCGGAACCGGAAGGCGGCGAGGCCGAAACCGACGCCGGGACCGACACCGAAGCCGCGGCGGTCGGAACCGTCGCCGATGCCTTCGCGGGCGTCGACCCCGCCGATGACGAGCAACAGGCGAAGGCCAAGACGAAGAAGATCAAGCTGGCCATGCAGGATCCGGCCGCGGTCGATCTCTCCGTCTACGAGTTCGGCCCCGCGTTCGACACGACCTCCGAGGAGTGGGACGAGATGAACGGTTGGATGGCCGAGTGGATGGACCCTTTCGCCGGGGCCGCGGGCTCGCGCGCACGGGGGAAGCTGGTCGCCATGGACATCAAGGCGATCCCCGTCATCATCAACGCGATGACCGAACTCGACCTCGGTTCCGAGGAAGGCCGAGCGAACGGCGACATCGCGCAGAGAGAACTCACCGCGTTGTTCGGACAGAAGAACTACGGCTGGGCCTATCCGGACCGCGCCGCCGAGGATCCGGCGCTCGATGCCAACCGCATCCATGTCTACAACAAGAAGGTCGTCAAGAACTACGCCACGAAGTGGCAGAACGTCCTGGACCAAGGCATCGAGTACTTCATCACGTTCACGGAACTGGACGAGAAGGACGGAGCGCGCGCGCGGGAACTGCGCAAGCTGTACGGCAGCTCGGTCTCCACGAACGCGGACGGCCTCGACGCGCCCCCGCCGCTGGCGGAAGAGGACGTGTTCGACGTCGACTGAGTCCGCCTCCGGAAGACGAGCTTCGAGCGCGCCCCGACCTTCCGCCCAGCGCGGGGTCGGGGCGCTCTCGTGTGGGCGCCGAGGACCCGCCCTACTCGCCGCTCGGCGGCGTCGCCGGGAGCGCGACGCCTTCGCCCTCGATGCCACCCGCGCCGCCCCGACGCGGATCCGAGTAGGCCTCGGGCTTGCCGCCGACCTCGACGCGAATGCCCTGCACGCTCGCGCTGGGCGGCATGGGCACCAACAGGTGCCCGCGCTCCACGAGCCAGTTCAGGACGTCCGCATCCCAACCGGGCTCGACGAACGTGCCCTCGGGCGACCACTGCTGGTGCACGCGCGGAGCACGGATCGCCTCTTCGAGCGACTGACCGTAGACCTCCATGCGCAGCAGGACCTGCAGCACCGCCGTGATGATGCGCGGCCCGCCCGGCGAGCCGAGCACGTGGCGCACCACGCGCCCGCCGTCGCGAACGACGGCCGGCGTCATCGAGGAGAGCGGACGGCGATTCGGCCCGACCAGGTTGGCCTCGCTCCCCATGAGTCCGTAGACGTTGGCGACGTCGAGCGCGAGCGCGAAGTCGTCGATCTCGTTGTTCAAGAGGATGCCGACCTCGGGCACGAAGAGCCCGCTGCCGAACGTCGTGTTGAGCGTCGTCGTCAGGCTGACGGCGTTCCCATCGCCGTCCAGCACCGAGATGTGCGTCGTTTCACCGTCGAGCCGCAGCGCGGGCTTGGGCATCGGCCCGATCGTCGGGTTCGCACGCTCGCCGATGGAGACGCGGCGCTCGGCGATCCAGCGTGCCGACAAGAGGTCGCGCACGGGCACTGCGACGTGATCGGGGTCACCCAGATGCGCGGCGCGGTCGGCGAAGGAGCGTCGCATGGTCTCGATCCACCAATGGAGCGCGCGGCCGCTGATGCCGTCTTCCGTGGCGCTCTCGAGCGTCGCCGAACGCTGTCGCTCGGCATCGAGCGGAAAGCCGTCGAGGATCGCGAGCATCTGTAACAGCAGCACGCCGCCGGAGCTGGGCGGCGGCACGGTAATGACCTCCAGTCCCGCGAACCAGCCGCGCAGTGGATCGCGCAACCTGACGCGATACGCTGCCAGGTCGGCCTGCGTCAGCACGCCGCCGTCGGCCAAGCGCCCCGCGATCGCGTCGGCGACCGGTCCCGAGTAGAACGCACGTGGTCCGCGCCGCGCCAGCGCCTCGAGCGTGCGCGCCAGCGCCGGCTGTCGCAGTCGATCGCCGGCGGCCAACGGTTCGCCGTCGGGATAGAAGATGTCGGCCCCACCCTGCTCCAAACGTCGTCGCAGCGTGCCGTTTCGTAGGTCGCGCTCGAGCCAGGCGTCGACGGCAAAGCCGTCCTGCGCCAGTCGGAGCGCGGGCTCTACGACCGTTTCGAAGTCGAGCCGGCCCAGCTTGCTCTGCAGCTCGTACAGCCCCGCGGGCGAGCCAGGCACGCCCACGGCCAACGGCGTCTCGAGCGAGCGACGTGGATCGATCGCGCCGCTGGCGTCGTGAAACAACTCCGGGACGAGCCGCGCCGGCGCGGTCTCGCGAAAGTCGAAGCACGCCGGTGCCACGTTCGGATCGTGCGGAACGAAGAGCGCGAAGCCGCCGCCGCCCAAGTTGCCCGCCTGCGGGTAGACGACGGCGAGCGCCAACGCCGTGGCCACAGCGGCGTCGGCCGCGTTGCCTCCGCTCTCCAAAACGGCCAGTCCCGCCCGCGTCGCCAAGGGGTGCTCCGAGACGACGGCGCCGCGTTCCGGCGTCGGCCAGCGGTCGACGTTGTCGAAGCCCTCGGGACTGCGGCATCCCGCCCACGCCAGGGGCGCGAGCACGATCCAGCACAGCGACACCCTCACGGACGCGAGTCGTCTTCTCCCAGTTCCTCGACCGTCACGCCGCGCCCGCGCAGATACTCGATCGCTTGCAGGATCTGGTCGGCTTCGCCGTCGATCTCGACCGCGACCATCGCGACGTGCTCGTTGATCGTCGCACCCCGGATGTTCGGGATGACTCCGAAGCGCGCATTCAAGGTGTGGCTGATGATCGGCTCCTGGATCAACGCTTGGGGAAAGGTGCAGAAGTACTTGCGCGTCGGCATGGAGCTGAGGATGGGAGGCGGGGCCCGCGATCGGTGGATGTTCGTCGCCGCGACCCATCCATTCAAGTCTCAGGTTACGTCCTCACGTCGGAGGCGGATCCCGACCGCAGCAAGCGCTGCTCCACCGAGCAGGATCCACACGCCGGTACCGAGCACTCGATGCGGGTGACGCGGCGCAAATTCCACGCCCGAGCGTGCGTAGAGGTCGCGGTCGGCATGGCTCCAATCCCAGCCGGCACACTCCAGCGTCCAGCCGATGGGCGAGAGTTCGAGCGCCAGCCTCGCCAGCCGCGGCGTCGCGCGCGCTGCGCTTCCGGGTGTACCCAGCCCGCCGTTGAGGGGCGCCGCGGCCAGGACGAGCAGCATGACCGCCGCGGGTACGAAGTCGCGCACCACCGCTCCCAGCCCCAGCCCGGCCAGGAAGAGCCCCGCAACGACGGTCGAACCGCCCAACGGGCGCGGCACGGTGCGCTCGACGTCCAGGTGCAACCAGATCATCGCAAGCGCCCACACGGCGGGCACGGCGAACGTCCAGGGACCCGCGCGCAGTCCGCGCAACATGCAGCCGGCCGGCAACGCCACGACGGCGAGCCAGGCCAGGAACGTGGGCGCGTCGAGCAGCGCGCCCGGTAGAACCAAACCGAGCAGTCCCAGCACCGTGGCGGTGCTCAACGCCCAAGCATCCTTCAAGCGAGCCCCACCCCGAGCGCGGCGCCGAGACCGGGCAAACGTGGAAGGGTGCGCATGGGAAGAGCGGGGGAGGCGGCACCCGGATTCGAACCGGGGAATAATGGATTTGCAATCCATCGCCTTAGACCACTTGGCCATGCCGCCACTGGGGAACCCAGGCCCAGCAATCTAGGAGCGCCCGGCGTCCGGGTCAACAGTCCGGGGACCGTGGCGCGGCGAGCCGTCAGAATTGGAAGTAGAGGAACGGCTGGTAGCCGCTCGACGCGAAGGGCAGGACGAGCGCGACGAGGATCCCGAGCACCAACGCGAAGGCCGGCTCGCTCAAGCGACCGAGCAAGCGCTGGACGAAGCCGCGTGCCATCGCCGTGTGGACCAGGTAGAAGCCCGCCACGATCCCCCACCAGCCCGTCGCCAAGGAGGCGGAGCCGGCCGCCTGCCAACCGCCCAGGACGCCCCACATCGCGAGCAATCGATCGAAGTCGACCGCGCGGAACACGATCCAGGTCAAGACGACGAACAACGTGGTCGGGATCCACGCGACGTGACCGACCGCGCGACGCAACGGGCCCGTCCCCAAGAGCTTGCCCCAACCCCACACGCCGAGCAGTCCGAGCGCGTGGAGGAAGCCCCACAGGACGAACGTCCACTGCGCGCCGTGCCAGAGCCCCGAGACGACGAAGGTGATCAGGACGTTGCGCACGTAGCGCTCGGTCGTGACGCGGCTCCCTCCGAGCGGCAGGTAGACGTAGTCGCGGAACCACGTCGAGAGGGACACGTGCCAGCGCCGCCAGAACTGCGCCATGTTCGCGGCGAGGTAGGGAAAGTCGAAGTTGAGGGGCAGCGTGTACCCGAGCATGCCCGCCGTCGCGATCGCCATGTCCGAGTAGCCCGAGAAGTCGCAGTAGATCTGCAGGTGGTACAGCACCGAGGCCGTCGCGTTGGCCAGCCGATCGTAGGCCAGAGGGTCGGCGAACACCGGGTCGATCACGACCGAGAGATTGTCCGAGAGACACGCCTTCTTCACGTAGCCGAACAGGAACAACAGGAGCAGCGGGCGCCAACGAATGGCGGCCATGCGCTTCGACTCCCCAAGCTGTGGCAGGAACTCGACCGCGCGCACGATCGGGCCGGCGACCAACTGCGGGAAGAAGGCGACGAAGAGCGCGAAGTCCAGCCGACTGTCCGTCGGCTCGAGCTCTCGCCGGTAGATGTCGATCGTGTAGGACAGCGTCTGGAACGTGTAGAAGCTGATTCCCACCGGCAGCACGATCGAGAGCACCGGGGCGCTCGCGCCGAGCCCGAGCCAATTCAGGAACTCGACCCCTGAGTCCACGAACCAACCGAAGTACTTGAAGAAGCCGAGCAGCGTCAGGTTCACGCCCAGGCTCAGCGCGAGCCAGCCCTTGCGCGCACGCGCACTGGTCGCGCGCTGCAATCGCGCACCGGCGATCCAGTCGACCACGGTCGACGTCAGGATCAGCGACAGGAACTCCCAGCGCCAGGCGGCGTAGAAGGCATAGCTGGCGAGAAGCAACCAGGCCTTGCGCGATCGATCGCCACGCAGGCCCCAGTAGACCGCGAGGATCGTGAAGAAGAAGACGAAGAAGCGCGCCTCGGTGAAGATCACGGGCGGTCGAGGAGCGCGGCCAACGCGTCACCGAACAGCGTGCTGAAGAGGCGCGCCCCCTTCGAATTCAAGTGGTCGGGATCCCAGCGCGTGTCGGACCGGTACAACTCGGGATAGCGGGTCGGCGAGTTGAAGAGCAGCAACGGTAGCTCCGCGCTCTCCTCGGCCAACCGCCAGGCCTGGGGCGTGTAGGCCTCACCCGGCATCACCGCCCAGACGAGCAGCACACCGCGCGCTTCCGCCGCGGCGGCCTGGCGCGCGAGCGCGGCCCGGTTGTAGCGCGCGAGGTCAACCGGCAGGGCGTTCCCGAGGTCCAGGAAGTGCTTGCGCGCCAAGAGCTGCTCCGTCTTCGCAACGCGCCTCGCCTCGACCTCGGGCGATCGGGCTCGCATCTCGCCGGTCGCCGCGAAGCCGTCGCGGAGGACGACCTCGGGCAGGTCCCCGAAATCGACCGTGCCCAACCGTCGCTGCAACCAACTCGAGCCCGCGCCGAAGTTGACGCTACGTGACAGCGCGAGCCGCAGGTGCTGGAGCGCGTGCCGCACCGCGGCCGGCCACGGCATGTCCGCGCGCGCAAGACTCACCAGGACCGCGAGCGTGCGACGGGCCGTGTGCCACTCGACCGAGCGCTCCGTCGCGGCGCCTTCGTCACCGTACGGAATCCCGTCCCAGTCGGGCCACTCCATCACGACCACCGCGAGCTCGGGCATGTCGAGATCGAGCACCTTGTCGAACACCTCGTCGGCCTCGAAGGAGCGCATGCCTCCGATGCCGTAGTTGAAGACGCGGTGAACGTGTCCGCGTGCCGCGAGCCGTTCCTCGATGATGGCTGGAATCAGCGAGTGATTGACACGCGAGGAACCGATCAGGACGACCGAATACTCGTCGGCGTGCTCGACCAGGTATTCGTACTTGAGCCGCCGCCCGTGTTCCACCGGTTCCGCACGCAGGCAGCGAATGGCCCACGACGTCCCGAGCAAGCCGGTGAGGAAGAGCAGGATCAGCAGCGCGACGCGCATGCCGTCATGTTCACCTCGACCCAGACGTCGCCCAACTGCTTTCACCAAGAACTCACGCCGCACGAGCGCTGCGCCTCGAAACCGGCTAGAGGATCGGCACGCCGAAGAACGTCAGGGCTCCGACGCCGTTCGCGTTGACGAGAGCGGGGCCATCGTACGCGTGCCCGACGTAGAAAATTTGGGTCGCGAAGGGCGCCGGTTGATTCAGCGTCAGGTCGACGGTGTTTCCGCTCACGACGATGCCGGTGGCGCGCACGGCGAGGTCATCGAAGAACACGAACTGTTCGGTGCCCGCCTGCCAGACGAGCGTGTCGTTCGCGTTCTCGAAGATCAGCCGGACCATCTGACGGCCGGCGCCCTGCCACTGGGCGGACAAGAGCTGCGGCGGATCCACGTTCGAATTGCCGCCCACGCCGTAGAGGTCGCGCAAGACCTGGCGCGAGATGTCGAGGCCCAGTTGGTCGTACCCCGCGAACCCGAAGTGGCAGCCGTTGTGTCCGGGCAACGCGGAGGTCGACATGAGCTCGACGTTCCCGTACCAACTTTGCAGGTTGCGCTGTACCTCGCGAACGCCCCCGTTCAACGAGCCGCAGCCTTCGCGGATCTGGAACACGAACAGCTTCTCGATCAACGGGTAGTCGAGCATCCAGTCGACGCGCAACTGGTCGAAGTCGAGCCGCCACGACGACGCGTGCCCCGTGTCCGATTCGCCCTGGTACCAGAAGACTGCACGCACGTCGTCGTCGAGCCCTGCGGCCCGTAGGCGCCCCAGTCCGCGACCGTAGATGCTGTTGGGATCCTCCGGCTGCATCGGCCAGCGCAGGTGCTGCGCGATCGTGGTGGCTCCCATCGAGGTGTTGATGATCGCGACCGGCACGCCCGTCGCGGTCACCAGCTCCTTGCCCATGCGCAGTCCCCACTGGCCGACGAAGGCGTGCCCGTCGAAATCAAGCGCGCCGGCCAGGTCCCAGGTGCGGTCGCCGGTCGACTCGGCGGGACTCTCCGACGCGGTGCCGAACGAGCGAATCCAGGGCACCTGGTTCGAGTTGCCCAGCCCCTCGGCTTCGAAGTCGGGGGCCAGCGCGTTCGACTGCCCGCCGATCACGAACACGTCCCCGGCGACCAGATGTTCGCGCCGCGCGACCGGCGTCACGACCGACCCCGGTGCGACGAGCGACACCGTCAGCTCGTACTCGGCCAGCAGCGCATCGAGGACGAAATCGAGGTCGAAGGCCGCTTGGTTGCCAGCGTAGGTGAGCGGCTGCGTGTCGATGGCGAACAACTGTCCGTCGCGATGCACGACGCCCACGACGGTCGTGAAGCCCGGCTCGCGCACCGTGCCGCCGATGTGCAGCGCAGCGGTGCTCGCGGGGAGCGCGCGGGGCAAGAGCTCGCCGTTGTCGGGCAGTTCGTCGAAGGCGACCAGGGGCAGTTGCGGGCCGGTGAGATAGCGCCCGACGAGGTAGTTGTTGATCGTCGCGCGACCCGCCGCGTCGAGCGCTCGTTGGAACACGAGCACCTCGCTGACGGCGCCCTGGAAGCTTCCATCGAGCCCACCCAGCACGCAACCCGGGTCCGCGTTCGCGGCCAGGTTGCCGCCGCCGATGGGCACGCCGTCCAGTTCGACCTGGACGGTCCCGGTCCCCGCGTCGTAGGTCGAGAGCAAGACGTAGGGCTTGCCCGTCGCCAGCGCGCTGGGCAACGCCAGTACGCCGCCGCCCTGCTCGATGGTGATGCCACCCGCGTTCAGGCTCAGCTCGTAACTGGCGCCGGCGAGCACGCTGCCCCCCACGCTCGAGGGCAGCAAGCGAAAGACGACGCCCATGGTGTAGCTGCCCGTCGGCAGGGCCGCGCCCGTCTCCAATCGGTCGTAGCCGTCGAAGACCAGCTCGGGATAGCCGGCGGCGCCGAGGGCCTCGAGGCGCGGTGCCAGGGTCAGGTTCTCCTGCCCGAGATGCGCCTGGCGCTTCGAGCGATCCAGCCAGGCGCCGACCGAGCCGGCGTACGTCGTTTCCACGCTCTGATCGGAGCGACACCAGAGAACGAGGTCGCGCACGATCTGCTGGTAGCCGTTGACGCGGACGGAACCCGGCGCGCCGGCCGGCGGCGGAGTCACGACCTGCGTCGTCCCGAGGGCCTGGACGGCAGGCGCTGGAGCCGCCGTACGAGCGCTAGCGGTCGCCAAGAGCGCCGCGAACGAGCCCACGAGCCAGCCGAGGCCAACGATCGCGCGGCCTGGCCCGGGCGCGGAGCGGGCGGCGAAGAGGGAAGGGAATATGTGCATCGATGGGACCGACGGGCGCTCGCTCTCGAGAAGTATAGTCGCCGATCGGCCAACGGGCGGGAGCGGCGCCAACCTTCCCCGGCCGAGTCGCCCGCCGGCTCCCTGGACGGCTACCGGGCAACGGAAGTTCCTTCCTTGCGGACGGAGAACTACGCTGCTCGTCCCCCATGCGCATTCTGCACGTCAACGCCACCGCCGACCGCGCGGGCGGCGCCGAGGTCTTCCTGCACGATCTCATCGATTGGTCGCGCGCGCACGGACACGCGGCGGCTTTGTTCGCAGGCCATCCCGAACGTACGGCGGACGAACCGGACCTGCGCATCCTGCGCCGACCGGAATGGAGCGGCGCCAGCCTGATCTCCGACCCGCCCTTCGAAGCGGCTGCCGTCGACTTCGTCGAGCGCTTCCGGCCCGATCTGATCCACCTGCACAACCTGTCCTCCGTCCCCGTCGGACTCATCACCGCCCTCGCCGCGCTCGACGTTCCGATGGTGCAGCACGTTCACGACGCCTCGACGCTGTGCGCGAACGCCTGGGTCGTGCACCCGAGCGGCACCGTCTGTGAGGGCGGCGTCGGCGCCAAGTGCCTCCAGCACGCTTGCGGCGAGAACTACCCCTTCGACGGCCGCATCCTGCTCGCCGCGACGTTGCGCGCGCGAGCGTTGGAGCGCTCGGTCGAAGGCTGGATCGCGGCCTCCGAGTGCTACGCCGACCTGGCGCGCCGGAACGGATTCGATCCGGTGGTGGCGATCCCGTACTGGTCACCGTCGCCGCCGATCGAGCCGCCGCCGCAGCGCGTCGGGCGCCGCATCCTGTTCCTCGGTCGGCTGGTGCCCGAGAAGGGCGTCGCGACGTTGCTCGAGGCCTGGCCGCGCGTCCTCGCCGCCGTGCCGGACGCGGTGCTCGACCTGGTCGGGGACGGCCCCCAGCGCCCTGAGTTGGAGGCGCTCGCGCAGCGGCTGGGGCTCGACGCGTCGATCTTCTCGGGCAAGATTCCCCACCACGAGGTGCACGCGCGCATGCAGGCGTCGAGCGCACTCGTCTTTCCGTCGATCTGGCTCGAGGCCTACGGCATCATCAGCCTGGAAGCCTTTCGCGCCGGCTTGCCCGTCGTCGCCAGTCGGATCGGCGGCATCCCCGAGGTCGTCACCGAGGGCGAGACCGGGTTGCTCGCGCCGCCGCGCGACGCCGCGGCGCTGGCCGAGGCGCTGATCCGCGTCCTGACCGACGACGCGCTCCACGCGCGTCTCGTCGCGGGCTGCCTCGCGGAAGCGGAGCGTCGACGCGATGACGCACCGATGCACGCGGTCTTCGAGCAGTACGAGCGAGCGCTCCAGCGCGGGACGGAACACCGGCGCGCGGTGGACGTCGATCTCTTGGCGGGTTCGGACGCGTTGCTGCGCGACTTCGAGCGCGTCGAACGCTGGGCGCTCGACATGCGCGGACACATCGACTACCTCGAAGCGAACGGTCGCGCGACGCGGCCCTTCTGGAGCTTCGCCAAGCACGTGCGCGCCCGCGTGCGGCGTCGGCTGGGTCGCGACGGACGGCGCTGAGCGCGCTCGGTCAGGAACGCGGGGGAGTGGCGGAATCGGTAGACGCAGCGGCCTTAAAAGCCGCAGGGCCCTAGGCCCGTGGGGGTTCGAGTCCCCCCTTCCCCACCCTGCCAGCCGTGCCCCAGCCCCCTCTCCAGCGCGGCGGAATCTGCATATTTATGCATCCCGCAGACGCCTGGGCGAATACAACCACGCCCATGTCCTCTTCCGATGACCGCCGTCGCGCCCTGCGCGAATTGCTCGAAGCTCGCGAGTTCACCAGCCAAGCCGATCTCTCGGCGGCGCTCTCCGAGCGCGGCGTCGACGTCTCGCAACCGATGCTCAGCCGCGATCTCAGGACGCTGGGCGTGGCCAAGGTCGGCGGCCGCTATCGCTGGCTCGAGGACGAGCGCGTCACGCCGCTCGAAACGTTACGCAGCTTGCTCCGCGGCTGGTCGACCGTCGCGGCCTGGCGTTTGGTGGCGGTCGAGCCCGGTGCCGCCAGCGCGATCGCCCGCGCGCTCGAGGCCGAGGAGCTGCCCGGCCTGGTCGGCACGCTCGCCGGCGACGACACGGTCCTGGTCGCGTTCGACGACGCCTCCGCCGCGGGCGCCTTGGGCGCACGCATCGACACCCTGCTCGAGGATTGATCCCATGCGCGTCCTGCTCGCCTACTCCGGAGGTCTCGACACCTCGTACCTCGTCGCTTGGTACGCGCGCGAACGCGTTGCCGACGTCACGACCTTGGCCGTCGACTGCGGCGGTTGGAGCGACGCGGAGCGCGCCGAGCTCGAACGGCGCGCGCTGACGCTCGGCGCGGTCGAGCACCGGCTGGTCGACGCGCGCGGGGAACTGTTCGAGCGCGTGCTGCGCTGGCTCGTCGCCGCCAACGTGCGGCGCGGCGAGACCTATCCGCTCTGCGTGGGGGCCGAGCGCGGGCTGCAGGCGGAGATCATCGCGCGGACCGCGGCGGACGAGGGTTTCGACATCGTCGCGCACGGCTCGACGGGCGCCGGGAACGACCAAGTGCGCTTCGACGCCGCGCTGCACGCGCTCGCGCCGGAGGTGACGCTGGAGGCGCCCGTGCGCGACCACGCTCTGTCGCGCGCCGAGGAAGCTGGCTATCTCGCCGCGCTCGGACACGCCTATCCCGCCGAGCGCGAGCGCTATTCGATTAACGCGGGGCTGTGGGGCGTTTCGATCGGCGGTGGCGAATTGGCGACGTCCGGCGGGGCGCTCCCCGAACACGCGTGGCACTGGACACGTGGCGGCGCCGGCGAACGCACACTCGAACTCGCCTTCGAGCACGGGCGACCCGTGGCGATCGACGGCGAGCCGTACGACCCGGTCGACCTGATCGAACGCTTGAACCGCATCGGTGGCGAGCTCGGTGTCGGTCGCGGCTACCACCTCGGCGACACGCTCCTGGGCTTCAAGGGACGCATCGCGTTCGAGGCGCCGGCAGCGTGCCTCCTGCTCGCGGCGCATCGCGAACTGGAGAAGCTCGTCCTGACGGAGGAACAGCGCTTCTGGAAGGATCACCTCGGCAACGTCTACGGACGGCGCTTGCACCAAGGGCTGTTCCACGACCCCTTCCAACGCGACCTCGAGGCGTTCTTCGCGTCGAGTCAGGCACGCGTCACGGGCGCAGTGCGCGTGGCCGTCCAAGGGGGAGCGTGCCTGGTCGAGGGCGTCGAGTCCCCTTTCAGCCTGATGACACGCAGCGACGCCGTGTACGGCGAACTGCCGTCGCAACGCTCTTCGGGTGGCGCGGCGCTCGCGCGCACGCTCGCCGAACCCGCTCGCCTCTGGCGACTCGCCGGCCTGGGACCGCAAACAGCATGAAACGACTGCGCTTGGACAAGATCGGCTCGGTGACGGCTCGCAACGCGCTCGACCGGAGCGTCGTCCTGGGCTCCGAGATTCCGCCCGCCGAAGGCACCCTGGTGGCCTGTCGCGTGCGCACGGCGAAGACGCGCTACAACACGCTCGAGGACCCGCACGGGCGCATGGTGCCGTTGTACCCGGGCGACGTCATCGCGGGTGCGCTCGGTCGCCGTGAAGCGCTGTTCGGCTACTCGGGACACGTGCCCGAGGTCGTGCGCGTGGGCGACACGTTGCAGCTCTTGAACCTGGGCGGCGTGATCGGCGTGGGCGCCGAAGCCTCGCCCTCGCACGGCGCGCCGTTCGAGTTGGAGGCGCTGGGGTCCATCCTGGAGTTCCCGCTGCTCGACCGGCGCGTGGGTCGCCCCGCCTCGGTCCGTGGCGCCGCGTTGCGCCCACGCGCGCTGCCCGCGACGCCCCCGCCGCTGGTGGCGCTCGTCGGAACTTGCATGGACGCGGGCAAGACGACGGCCGCCGCTGCCTTGATCGGTGGGCTCGTGCGGCACGGGCTCAGCGTCGCCGCCGGCAAACTGACGGGCGTCTCGCTGCAGCGCGACGTGATGCAGATGGCCGACGCCGGAGCCGCTCGCATCGCGTCGTTCACCGACTTCGGCGTCGTCACGACGTCGTCGACGAACGTCGTGGAGGCAGCGCACTCGCTCGTCGCGCACCTGGCGGACGAGGAGCCGGACGTCATCGTGCTGGAACTCGGCGACGGACTCCTGGGCCCGTATGGCGTGCGCGAGTTGTTGGCCGATCCGGAGCTCGCGCGCGCTTGGTCCGTGTTGATCCTCTGCGCGCAGGATCCCGTCGGTGCGTACGGCGCCCGCGCGCTCCTCGCCGAGCGCTTCGGCCTCGCGATCGACGTGCTCTCGGGGCGCGTCACCGACACGCCGGTCGGGCGCGCCTTCGCACGCGACGAACTGGGGATCCCGCCCGCCAATGCGCTCTCGTCGCCGGCGGCGCTGGCCGAATGCACGCTCGCCGCGCTCGCCGCGCTCGCCGCGAAATGCCCCGAAGTGGTGCGCTCGTGAGCGGTGTGCCCACGTTCGTCTTCGGCGGACGCGGCCTTTTGGCCGGCGAGTTCGCGCGTCTCGCGCTGGGGCATCCCAGGCTGGAGCTCGCGGCCCTGATCTCGCGCGAAGTCTTCGCTTGCCAGTCGGAGCAACCGCATCTCGTCCCCCCGCCGCCCGTCCTCGCGACGCAGGCGGGCGTCGAAGAACTCGTGCGGACGACGCTCGAGCACGAGCGCGCGCTCGCCGTCCTGGCGCTGCCGCACGGTCGTTCCGCGGCGCTCTTCGACGCCTTGCAAACAGCGCTCGGCCACCATGCCGAGCGACTCGTCGTGCTGGACCTCGCGGCGGACTTTCGCCTCGTCGAGCGCGAGCGTCACCGCGCGACCTACGGCGACGAGGCGCACCCGGCGCGCGTGAACTTCACGTACGGGCTGCCCGAACTGTTCCGCGACGCCTGGCGGGAACGCCCCGGCTCACACGTCGCGGCGCCCGGCTGCTTCGCGACGGCGCTGCAGTTGGCGACCGTGCCGGCTGCGCGCGCCGAACTGTTGGATGCCGATGCGCCCTGGATCTACTTCGGCATCACCGGCTCGAGCGGCAGCGGCGCGACGCCCGGGCCCGGCACGCATCATCCCCATCGCGCGGGAAATCTGTGGGCCTACGCGACGAACGGGCATCGCCACGAGGCGGAGCTGTTGCAAGCCGTGGCTCCGCTGACGCCGCGCGTGCACTTCGTTCCGCACTCGGGACCCTTCGTGCGCGGCATCCACCTGACGGCGACGTTGCCACTCCGCCCCGGTGTCACGGAGGGCGACGCGCGCGCCGCGTTCGCGGCCGCGTACCGGGACGAACCGTTCGTGGGGCTGCCCGAGGGTCGGCCGCCCATGCTGCGCGCGGTCGTCGGCTCGAACCGCGCGGAGCTCGGTGTCAGCGTCCGCGCCGGTTTGCTGACCGTCCTCTTGACGCTCGACAACCTGCTCAAGGGCGGCGCCGGCCAGGGACTCCAGGCGATCAACCGCAGGTTCGGTTGGGACGAGACGACGGGGCTGCCCGTATCCGGTCAGGGGGTCGCATGAAGCACTTTCACTCGCTCGCCGACATCGACGCCCGCGAGGTGCGAGCCCTCGTCGAGCGCACCCTCGAGCTGGCGGACGGCGCGCTCCCGAGGCGCAGCCAGAAGGCGCGGTCGCTGGGGCTGCTGTTCCTCGCGCCGTCGCTCCGGACGCAAGCCTCCATGCAACGAGCCGCCCAACTGGTCGGCCTCGACGTCGTGACGCTGGCGGGGAACCTGTGGTCGTTCGAGACGACACCCGGCGCCGTCATGGACGGCGATCGCGTCGAGCATGCGATCGAGGCCGCGGGTGTCCTCGGCCAATACGTCGATGCGCTGGGCCTGCGCGCGTTTCCCGACGGCCGCTCGTGGGAAGCGGATCGCGCCGAGCCCCTCTGGAACGTCTTCCGGCAGCACGCCGGCGTTCCCTTGGTGAACCTCGAGAGCCCGATGTGGCATCCGTGCCAAGCCTTGGCGGATCGCGCGGCGCTGGCAGCGCTACACGTGCCCACGCGCGCCAAGCTCGTCGTCACCTGGGCCTGGCACCCCAAGGGCTTGCCGCACGCGGTGGCCAACTCGAGCGTCTGCATGGCGGCTCAGCGTGGCATGGAGGTCGTCGTGTGCCGGCCGCGCGGGTACGACCTCGACAATGGCGTCATCGCGCGGGCCGAGCGCCTCGCGGCGGCGTCCGGTGGCAGCGTGCGAGTCTCGAGCGATCCCTTGGAAACGCGCGACGCGGCGGTGGTGCTGGCGAAGTCCTGGGGTGCGATCGGCTCGTGGGGCGATCCGGCCAGCGAGTCCGCGCGCCGCGCGGGCCAGAGGCACTGGCGCGTGACGACGGACCACCTGGCGCCGGACGCGCACTTCTTCCACTGCTTGCCGGTGCGCCGCAACGTCGTCGTCGACGACGCCGTCCTCGACGGTCCGGCGTCACGCGTCCTGTTGCAGGCCAAGCTCCGACTCCACGCGCAAACGGCGCTCTTGGAACAGCTTTCGATCCACGCCCCGACCCCAACCCCCAAGCACCCGCTTGGAATCGAATGATCGACCTACTTCGCGCAGCTCCGCACGTCGCCCTGCACCGCGGACGCACCTTCGTCGTCAAGGTCGGCGGTGCGTGCTTGCTCAAGCCCGCCGGTCGGGCTGCGCTGGCGCGCTCGCTGGCGACGATCCACGCCTTGGGTTCGCGGCTCGTCGTCGTGCACGGCGGAGGGCCCCAAACCGACGAGCTCAGCACCCGACTGGGGGAAACGCCGCGTTTCGTCGGCGGCCGACGCATCACCTCGGCGACGGGGCTGCGCGCGCTCGCGATGGCGACGGCGGGCAAGCTGCACGGCGAACTGCTGGCGGCGCTCGCGGCCGAGGTCGCGGCCGCGGTCGGCGTCGCCCGCGCGAGCGCCAGTCTGATAGTCGCGCGACCTCGCCCGCCCGTCACGGTAGACGGGGAAGTGATCGACTTCGGTCGCGTCGGCGACGTCGTCTCGGTCGATCCGGCACCATTGGTCGCACTGCTCGACGCGGGACGCATCCCCGTCGTCTCGCCGCCCGTCGGCGATGGATCCGGCGCGCTGCTCAACGTGAACGCGGACGTGTTGGCCGCGGAACTCGCGATCGCGCTCTCGGCGGCAAAGCTGCTCTCGGTCACGGATGCGCCCGGCGTGCTCGCCGACCGGAGCGATCCCGACAGCCTGCTCTCCGTTTGCACGCTGACACAACTCGAGCGCCTCGGCGCCGACGGCGCGTTGGAGGGCGGCATGCGGGTCAAGGCCGAAACTCTCGCACACGCCTTGCGCGGCGGCGTCGCGCGCGTGCACGTCGTTTCCGGCGTCGATCCCGCCGCGCTCGTCACGGAGCTGTATACGAATCAGGGCGCGGGCACGCTCGTCACGATCGAGGCGGAAGCCGAAGCCGAAGCCCTTGCGCTCTCGTCATGAGCGACGCGGTCACGCACCTTTTGGCCGAGCTCGTGCGCATACCCAGCACCTCGGGGAACGAGAGCTCGCTCGCCGACTACGTGCTGGCCTGGCTCGGCGCACGCGGCGTCGATGCGGTACGGCTCGGCGACAACGTCGTCGCGGAGATCGCACGCGGGCGCGGCGCACGGCTGATGTTGAACTCGCACCTCGACACGGTGCCGGCCTCGGACGGTTGGCTCGACGATCCCTTCGACGTCGAGTGGCGCGACGGTCGCCTCGTCGGCCTGGGCGCGAACGACGCCAAGGCCTCGGGGGCGGCGATGCTCGCGGCGTTGGTCGACGTGGCGAACGAAGGGGCTGCGGGCTCGTTCCGCGGCACGCTGCAACTGGTGCTGACGGCTTGCGAGGAGACGACGAATCGCGGCATGGGTGAGGTCCTCGACGCGCTGGGCCGGCCCGACATGGCGGTCACGGGCGAGCCCACGGGACTAGCCGTCGTGCGGACCCAAGCGGGCCTCGGCGTGTTGCGCGCCGTCTGGGAGGGCCGCTCGTGTCACGCGGCGCACGCGCTCACGGTGGACCACGAGAACGCGCTCCTGGCGGCCGCGCGCGCGCTCGCCGACTGGGAACCCGCTTGGTGCCTCGGCGCGCCGCACGCCTTGATCGGACCGACGACGATCGTGCCGACGACATTCGTGGCGGGGGAACGGCGCAACGTCGTCCCGAGCCGCGCCGAAGCCGTTTTCGACGTGCGACTGGCACCCCCCACGACCGCGCGCGACGCCGCGGATGCGCTCGCGCGGCGGCTGCCGACGGCGCGCATCGAGATCCTCTCGGAGCGCCTGCCGCCGGTCGAGACGCCGGCGGATCACCCGCTGGTCCTCGCCGCGCTGCGGGCGACGGGCGACGCCGCCGCGATCGGCTCGCCCACCCTGTCCGACATGGCGCTCTTGGCGGGTGTGCCCGCGATCAAGTGCGGTCCGGGTGAAACGCGGCGCTCGCACACGCCCAACGAATTCGTCACGCGCGACGAGCTCTCCGCCGCGCACGCCGTCTATCGCTCCCTCGCGCTCCTGGCGCTCGCCACCTGACCATGGATCCCGGCATGACCTCCCCTTCCCACGGACCCGTCTGGGATCGCGGCGATCCCATCGACCCCGACATGCTCGCGTTCACGATCGGCGACGACCCGGCGTGGGATCGACGCCTGGTGCCGTTCGAGCTCGCAGGCTCGGTCGCGCACGTGCGCGGTCTGGCGCGCGCCGGACTGCTGCGCCAGGACGAGGCCGACGCGCTCGTCACGGTGCTCGACGAGCTGGGCGACGAACACCGACGCGGATCCTGGACCGTGCGCGACGACGAGGAGGACGTGCACTCCGCCGTCGAGCGCCGGGTGACGGAACGCCTGGGACCGTTGGGTGCCAAGCTGCACACCGGTCGCTCGCGCAACGAGGAGATCGCGCTCGACCTCGCGCTCTGGCTACGTTCCGCCCGCGCCGAAGTCATCGGGTTGCTGGACGATGTCCGCGCGGCGCTCGCCGAGCGCACCAGCGCGGTCGGCGCGACGCCGTTACCGGGGTACACGCACCTCCGCCGCGCGATGCCGTCCACCGTCGGTGACTGGCTGGGCGCGCACGCGCGCGCGTTCGAGCTCGACGCGGACGACGTGCGCGCGTCGGAACGTCGCGCGTCGCGCTGTCCCTTGGGGAGTGGCGCCGGCTACGGCGTGCCGCTGCCGCTCGAGCGCGAGTACGTGGCCGAGCTGCTCGAATTCGACGCGCCCGAGACGCCCGTGACCGTCGTGCAGCACGCGCGCGGTCGCGCCGAGTTGGCCTACGTCACGGCGCTCGAAGCGATCGCGCTCGACGTGGGCAAGTTGGCGGCCGACCTCTGGCTCTTCACGACCTCCGAGTTCGGTTTCGCGCGCCTGCCGGTCGCCTTGACGACCGGCTCGTCCTTGATGCCGCACAAGCGCAATCCCGACCTGGTCGAGTTGCTGCGGGCCCACGCGCGCCAGGTCGTCGGCGAACGGCAGCGCTTGCTGGACGTGCTGCGCGACCTCCCGTCGGGCTATCACCGCGACTTCCAACTGTTGAAACCGCCCTTGTTCGGCGCGCACGATCGCATCGTCCGTCTACTGCCGCTCGTCGCACGACTGCTTCGCGGTTTCGAGCTCGACCACGCTGCCTTGGCGGCGGCGATGGACGACCCGGCGCTCGAAGCGACGCGTCGCGCGTTGGACGCGGCGCGCCTGGGGACGCCGTTCCGCGAGGCTTTCGTCGCCGAGAGCCGCCGCGCGAACGACGTCTGAGGCCGCAGCGGGCCGGCGTCAGCCGGCGTGGTTGCGCAGGTACTCCAGCAGCAGCCGGACGCCGACGCCCGTGCCCCACGGCCCACCCTGGTAGTCGCGTTGCTCGGCGCCCCACGCCGCTCCGGCGATGTCCAGGTGCGCCCAGTCGATGCCTTCGCCCACGAACTCGTTCAGGAACGCGGCGGCTCCCGAGGACCCCGCGCCCTGGCCCGAGTTGATGTTCCTGAGGTCGCCGATGCGGCCCTTCATGTGCTTCAGGTGCACGTCGAGGATCGGCATGCGCCAGCACGCTTCGGCCGAGGCTTCGCCGGCGGCGAGCAGGTTCGCAGCGAGGCTGTCCGACTTGCTGAAGAGGCCCGTCAGCTCGTGCCCCAGCGCCACGACGATCGAGCCGGTCAGCGTGGCCAGATCGACCATCACGTCCGGCTTGACCTTCTTGCTGGCGTAGGACAACGCGTCGGCCAGGATCAGGCGACCTTCGGCGTCGGTGTTCAGGACTTCGATCGTCTTGCCGTTGGAAGCCGTCACGACGTCGCCGGGCTTGTTCGCCTTGCCATCGGGCAGGTTCTCCGACGTCGGCACGAAGCCGTGCACCTCGTACGGAACGTCCAACGCCGCCAGCGCGTGAAAGACCCCCAACACGGCGGCGCCGCCGCTCATGTCGTACTTCATCTCGTCCATCTTCGCGGACGGCTTGATGCTGATACCGCCGGCGTCGAAGGTCAGACCTTTCCCGACGAAGGCGATCTTCTTCTTGGCCTTCGTCTTCGGCTTGTAGACGAGGTGAATCAGGAACGCGGGCTCCTCCGAGCCGCGGCTGACCGAGAGCAACGAGCCCATGCCGAGCTTTTGCATCTGCGCCTCGGTCAGCGCGCTGGCCGTGATGCGCTGGGAACGGCGCGCGAGCTTGCGGGCCTCCGACACGAGGTCGCGCGGGCGCATCTTGTTGCCCGGAGCATCCTGCAGCTCGCGGGTGAAGCAGTTGGCCTCGCCCAGCGCATCGCCGGTCTTCACGCCGCGGCGGAAAGCGGCGCTCGAGCCCGAGATCGTGATCGTCTTCAGCGTCTGGCCGTCCTTGTCGCCGTTCTCCTGCTTGCCCTTGAACTTGGTCAGCGAGTACGCCGCCATGCGCGCGCCCTCGGCGATCGCCTGCCCTGCGACCTCTTCCCCGACCGACTTCGCGACGCGGTCCTCGACCCAGATGGCCAGGTTCTCGAGCTTGGCCCCGCGCGCACGCTGCACGGCGAGCGCCGCCGCGCGACGCAGCTTGTCGGGATCGACGGACTTGAGCGAACCGAGGCCGATCAACGCGATGCGCTTGGCCGAACCGCCGCTGGGATCTACGAGCCGTACGCTGCGAAACTTGCCCTCGAACTCGGCCAGCACGTCCTTGGGCAGCTTGACGCCCTCGGGCAGTTGGGGCTTGCCCGAATCGGGCAGGAACAGGGCGAGCAGATCGGTCTTGGGGGTGGCGTCTAGGTTCTTGGAGCTGATGCGCATCGGGGGGGGGAAGTGCGGGGTGGGGTTGGGCGCGCGGCGCCGGTCACATGTCGATGTACTTGGGACCGCCCCCTCCTTCGGGGACGACCCATTGGATGATCTCGTACGGGTCGGCGATGTCGCAGGTCTTGCAGTGCACGCAGTTCGACGCGTTGATCACGACGCCGTTCGCGGCGCGCGCTTCGTCCTGGTTCGCGTGCGGCCACTCGTACACTGCGGCGGGACAGAAGTGCTGACACGGGTTGCCGTACTCCTCGGTGCAACGCGTGATGCAGATGTTCGTGTCCTCGACGACGAGGTGCGGTGGCTGGTCCTCCTCGTGCACCGCACCTGAGTGGTAGACGTCGGTCAGCTTGTCGAACGCGTAGCGGTCGTCGAACTTGGGCTTCTGGGCCGCGCCCTCGACGAAGCGCGTGGTCTCGTGGTCGGCCTTCGCCAAGCGCCGCGCCACCAGGCCGCGCCCGCCGGTGATCTGCTGGATGCCGGCGTCGATCACGCCCGTGAAGAAGCCCTTCTGGAACGGTTGGCGGAAGTTGCGCACGCCCCACAGTTCCTGCTTCGCCCAGGACTCCTCGAATCGCCGCGTGTAGCCCGCCAAACCCGCCGCCGACGTGTCGCCGCTCGCCAGCGCTTCGGCGATCGCTTCGGCGGCCAGCATCCCGGACTTCATCGCCAGGTGGATGCCCTTGAGCCGGGCCATGTTGACGAAGCCCGCCGAGTCGCCGACGATGCAAAAGCCGTCGCCCTCCAGTTTCGGCATGGCGAAGTAGCCACCGCCGGGAATCGTCTTCGCCCCGTAGCGCAGGATCTCGCCGCCCTCGAGCAGCTCGCGCAGCGCAGGGTGCTGCTTCCATTCCACGAACAGCGCGTGCGGGTCGAGGTTTGGATCCTCGCCGTCGAGGCCGACGACGTAGCCGATCGAGAGGCGATCGTCGGACAGCCCGTAGATCCAACCGCCGCCGTAGCCCCGGGTGCCGAGCGGCGCGCCCAGCGTGTGAATGACCTGCCCGAGCAGCTCCTGGCCGCGCGCCGCGGGGATCTTCCAGATCTCCTTGATGCCCGTTTCGAAGAGCTGGTGGTTCGCGCCCCGCGCCAGGTCGAGCTTCTTGATCAAGCCCTTCGTCAGGTTGCCGCGCGTGCCCTCCGCAAAGACCGTCACCTTGGCGCGCACGTTCATGCCCGGCTCGAAGGTCGGCTTCAGCGAGCCGTCCTTCGCCACGCCCGCGTCACGCGTCTGGACGCCGATCACACGATCGCCGTCGTACAGGACTTCGGCCGCCGCGAAGCCGGGATAGACCTCGACGCCCTTCGCCTCGGCCTGGTCCTTCAGCCAGCGCACGACGCGGTACAGACTGACGATCGAGTTGCCGTGGTTCTTGAGCGGCGGCGGGACGAACGGGCCCTTGAGGCGCAGCTTCTTCCCGTTCGCGGTCAGGTAGTCGACGCAGTCGAACGTCACCTCCGACTCCACCGGACAACCCTGTTCGCGCCAGTCGGCGCCGAACAGCTCCACCATCGCGCGCGGATCCATCACCGCGCCCGAGAGGATGTGGTAGCCGATGTCCTCGGCCTTCTCGAGCACGAGGATCGACGCGTCGTCCTTGCCCGCGGCCTCGAACAGTTGGCTCAATCGAATCGCCGCGGCGAGCGCCGCGGGGCCGGCACCGATCAAGAGGACGTCGACCTCGAGCTCTTCGCGCTCGACGCCGGTGGCGTTCAGGGAGAACCTGGTCTGGACTGTCATCGGGCTCGGGAAGCGGTCTGGGGTGGGCCGCCGAGACCTCTGGTCGGGGCGGCTCGAACCGGTGACGATACCGCGCCGCGGAGGCCGACGCTACGAGCGGTCGTTGATCCAGTGGTGTCCCGCCGCGTAGATCTCCTTCTTCCAGAGCGGCACGCGCGCCTTCAGCTCGTCGATCAGGAAGCGCGCCGCGAGGAAGGCGGCGTCGCGGTGCGGGCTCGCGACGGCGACCACGACGGAGGGCTCACCGACGCCGACGACGCCCGAGCGATGCTGGACGAGCATGCGCAGGACTCGGCGCGCGGGCTCCGCCGCGAGCGCCGGCGGACCGAAGCCGGTGACGCACTCGGCGAAGATGCGCTGCATCTCGACGCCGGCCATCTCGGCGAAGGCTTCGTAGTCCAGCTCGACGACGGCCTCGCCCCGGTTGGTGTCGCGGGTCGTCCCCGTGAACAGCACGTTGGCACCGCAGCCGTCGTGCCCGACGCGCTCGAGCGCCGCCCCGGGGTCGAGCGGCGTCGCGACCAGCTCGAAGACCCCCGCTTCGAAGCGCGCGTCCGTCGACGGCGCGCCGCCCGAAACGGGTGGCAGGAGCGCTAGCTCGTCGCCCTCGGCGAGCGGCCGGTCATCGCCGACGTAGGTGTTGCCGAGCACGCCGCGCACGGCCTCGAGCGAGCCCAGCTCGGGATGCCTCGCCGCCAGCTCGGCCTTGAACTTGCCCACGGAGAGTCCGTCGGGCAGATCCTCGACGACGCGACTCTCGACCCCCGCACGCTCGCGGAGGGCCGCGAAGAAACGAACCGTGACACGCATTCGCGCCATCCCACAGGGGGAAGGCCAGCGCCGCAAGGCTCTACGCTACACTCGCAGCGCACGATCGACCGATCGAGACACCATGGATTCGAACGCTTCCAACAATGGCACGCCCGCCAGCACTTCCTCGGACGACCCCGCCAGCGGCCTCGCCGTCAGCGAGGCCGGACTCAACTGGGCCGTGGCACGCGAGACGGGCGAGAACCCGCTCGAGGTCAGCGGTCTCCAGATCGAGACGTCCTCGATCTGCAACTTTCGCTGTCCGTCCTGTCCCCTCGCGATGGACGGCTACGAGCGCCCCGAGGAGCACATGGACGTCGCTCGCTTCGAGCACATCCTCGACCAGTTCCCGCACGCCAAGCGCGTCGAGATGCAGGGCCTCGGCGAGGTGTTCTTGAACCCGTGCGTCCTGGACCTGATCCGAGCCGCGGTCGCCCGCGGCGTGCTCGTTCAAACCTTCTCGAACGCCTCGAAGATCGATCGCGCAACAGCGCGCCAACTGGTCGAGGTCGGTCTGCACACGATCAATTTCTCGATGGATGGCTCCAACGAGGAGACGTTCCGCAAAGCGCGCAAGGGTGGCACGCTGGCGCGCTACAAGCGCTCGGTCGCAAACTTGGTCGAAGCTCGTCGCGCCGTCGGCTCCGCCACGCCGCACATCGGCGTGATGACCGTGCTCTCGAAGCTCAACGTCCACCAGGTGCCGCAGATGCTCGCGATCGCCGAAGGGCTGGGCGTCGACCGGATCATCTTCACGAAGATCAACGCCGCGGCGAATCCCGACCTGCGTCCGCTGACGCTCGGCAAGCAAGAGGCGGCGTACCTGAGTTCGCTCCCGCCCTACGAGGGTCGCCTCGAGGTGTCCTGGGCCACGACGCCCTGGACCAAGCAAGAGCGCATCGACTGCTACTGGCCGAAGCACATGGCCTACGTGACGGTCAAGGGCACGGTGACGCCCTGTTGCAACCACTGGGACGAGGGCGACAACCCGCTCGGCAACGTGCTCGAGCAGACCGGGGCCGAGGTCTGGAACTCGGAGGACGCGAAGGCCTTCCGTCGTCGACTCTGGAACGGCGATCTGCCGCAGCGCTGCCGCGAGTGTTGACCCGGGGAAGCTGACGCGCGTCGATGCGCCGCGGCGGCCGTCAGAAGGGTGTGTCGTCGAGATCGACGCTGGGCTGGGGCGCGTAGTCGCGCTCGCCGCCGCCACCTTCACCGCCGTCGCCGCGCTGCTCGCGATAGCCGCCGCCGCCGCCGCCGCCACCGCCGCCACCGCCGCCACCACCTTCACCGCCGCCGCCGCTGCCGACGAACTCCCAGGTGTCGGCCACGACGTACAGCTTCGAGCGCTTGGCGCCCGTCTCCTTGTCGTCCCACTGGTCGAAGCGCAACGAGCCCTCGATGAAGGCCCCTTTGCCCTTGGTGTGGAAGCGCGCGAAGGCCTCGCCGCGCTTGCCGAACATCGTGATGTCGACGAAGGTCGGCTCTTCCTGCCACTGTCCCTCGGCGTTCTGGAAGCGCCGGTTCACGGCCAGACCGAACTTGACGATCGCCGTGCCGCTCTTCGCGTAGCGCACTTCGGGGTCGCGGGTCAAATTGCCCATCAAGAGCACCTTGTTGTAGTTCGACATGAGCTTGGCGTTCCGTGCTGGCCTGGTTGCGGGGTCGCGGGTCGATGCGGCGCGTCGCTCCTCGAGCGGGCGCCGGGAGGAGTGTAGAGGACGCGGTCGCCGCGCGACACGCTGGATCAGCACTCCCTCACGGCGCACAATCTGGGGGACCCCCACGACCGACGCCCCCCATGCCCCAAACACCCTTCGAGAACGTGCGCTCTTCCCCCAGCGGCCGCGAACGACGTCGACACCCGCGCCTCGCGGTCGATGTTCCGATCACCCTCCAACTCGAGGACGGCAGCCACGAAGGACGCCTTCGGGACGTCTCCGAAGCGGGCGTCTGCTTCTTCCTCGACCGGCGCGTGGCGGAGATGACGCTGCTCACGATGCGGCTCGATCTACCGGACTCGCCGGCGATCGAAGCCTCGGGCGTGGTCGTGCGCTGTCAGGCGCTCAGCAAGCACCTCGATCACTACGAGATCGCCGTGTTCCTGAACCAGATCAACGCCCGCAATCGCGCGCTGCTGGACGCGTTCCTGCGCGATCACGCCGGCGCTCCGGAGTGACGCCAGGTCAAGACGCGCGGCACGCCCGAGTAGTCGCGCTGGAGTTCCACGCCGGGCTCGTGCTCGAGGCGCGCGGCCTGATCGAAGCCTAGTTCGATCACCAGCGCTCCGGCCGGCGTCAGGAGCCGCGGCGCGGCCCGGAGCAGCGCGCGCGCCCAATGATCGAGGTCGCCCGCCGGCGCGAAGAGCGCCAGCGCGGGTTCGTGGTCGCGGACGTGCGGCGACTACGTCGCGGCGTTCGAGGGATCGACGTTCGGCGGATTCGAGACCACCAGATCGAATGGCGCCGCAGCCAGGAGCGGCGCCAGCCCGTCGCCCTCGACGAACGCGACGTCGGCGCCGAGGGCCTCGGCGTTCTGGCGCGCATAGCTCAAAGCCTCGCCGGAGAGCTCGAACGCGTGCACCTCGGGCTCTGTCAGCTCGAGCGCCAGGGTGACCGCGATGCAGCCCGAGCCCGTACCGAAGTCCGCGACGCGCAGCCCCGGGCGCTGGCCGGCGAGCTCGCGCGCGACGTCCACCACCAGCTCGGTCTCGGGACGCGGCACGAGCACGCCGGGGCCGACGCGGAAGGGCCGCCCGTAGAATTCGCGGCGACCCAAGAGGTACGCCGTCGGCTCGCCCTGGACGCGCCGCACCAGCAGCTCCCTCCCGCGGTCGATCTCCGCCGGCGCGAGCGGCCGCTCGAGCGCCAGGAAGAGCCCCATGCGATCGAGGCCCAACGCCTCGGCGACGAGCAGTTCCGCTTCGAGGCGCGCCTCGTCGCAGCCCTTCCGCGCCAGGAACTCGCGGGCACGCGCGAGCATTTCGCGCGCGGTGCCCGGCCCGTTCGAACTCACCCGCGCTTCGAGGCGCGGGCCGCCCGGCGCGCCTCGAGGGCGGCTTCCTTCTTGGCGTCACCCTCGGCCTTCGCCTGGCGCAGCGAGAGGTACATCGTGTACGCCGCCATGGCGCCGGCCACGCCGACCGTCAGGCCGCCCATTACGCCCATCAAGCCGGAGCCGGTCTTGAGCCCGCCACCGGAGGCCGAGGCCGCGACGCGCGCGAAGCCGGCCACGAGCATGCCGAGGAACATCAGCGGGAAGATCGGATTGAAGCTACCCCAGCGCTCGTAGGAGCGAATGTGCACCCAGGTGAAGAGCGCCCAGGCGAACATTCCCACTTCGGCCGAAGCCACCTTCGCGTCGTAGTTCCCCAGCCACACGAAGGGCAGCACGAAGGCGCCGACGGCCAGGAGCAACGCCAAGAGATGCAGCGCGGTGGGAAAGGCGTGCTTCAGCGTCGTGGGCGACTGATCGCGCACGGACTTGCGCTTGGGAGCGTCGGCCTCGGCCTGCGCCTTGCGCTTCGTGAACGACAGGTCGCCCAGCTTGCCGAGGATGCCGTCCAGCTTGGGGCCCCAGTCGTGCATGACCTGCTGGTACCAGAGGTAGGCGCCCAGCGCGGCCAGGATCTTCGTGACCACGAAGGGCACGATCCAAGTCGCGAGCGGCGAGTCCGCCCCCGGACCCGTCCAAGTGCCGGGGTAGGCCCCCATCCAGGGCAGGATGCCGCCCACCGCGGCGATCAGCGCCGCGGTGCCGAGCTGGCGCGGCGCCATCTCGAGCTCGCGCAGCGGCGGCTTCTCGTCGCGACCGAGCGTCGCGGGCGCAGACTCCGCCTGCGGCTTCGCGTCGGAGCCGTCGGAGGCTGCGCCCGCGGCCGCCGCTGCGGTTCCATCCGTCCCCGGAGCCAGCGCGGCTCCGCCGAGCGGCTGGAGGTCCGCCTCCGGCAGCGGCTGCGGCTCCCCCGCGGGGATCTCCGGCAGATCGTCGGGGACTTCGGGGTGATCCGGAATCTCCGGCAGATCGCGCGCGTCTTGGCTCATGGGAATCGACTGGGGATGGGAACGGCCAACGGCGCCGGGGGTTCAACGCGGTCTTGGCGGAAGGGGGTCAAGGCGCCGCTCGGCCGTGGGCTGCACAGTTTGGCCAGCCGGGGAGGCGCCGACAACCCACCGCCCTGGAAGCCACCTCGGAAAGCCACCTCTACAAGCCACCCTGGGCAGGAGGAAGGGGTGAGGGAACGGGCTTAGAGCAGCTTGATCTGCTCTTCGCGGTCCACCTCTTCCAGTTCGTCGAAGATCGGTTGGAGGCGGCCCGCCTTGATCTGCTCGAGGCTGAAGTTCTGGCCCAGTCGATGGTCCGTGCAGCGGTTCTGCGGATAGTTGTAGGTGCGAATCCGCTGGTTGCGATTCCCCGACCCCACTTGTTCCTTGCGCGTCGCCGCGCGGGCGTCGTGCAGCCGCTGACGCTCCACCTCGAAGAGGCGCGTGCGCAGGACCCGCATGGCTTGCGCGCGGTTCTTGTGCTGGGACTTCTCGTCCATGCAGACGACCATCGTGTCCGTCGGGATGTGGACGATGCGCACCGCCGATTCGGTCTTGTTGACGTGCTGACCGCCGGCGCCACTGGCGCGCATCGTGTCGATGCGCAGGTCCTCGGGGCGGATGTCGATGTCGACCTCCTCGGGCTCCGGGAGGACGGCGACGGTGACGGCGGAGGTGTGGATGCGGCCCTGGCTCTCGGTGTCGGGGACGCGCTGCACGCGGTGTCCGCCCGCTTCGAAGCGCAGGAAGCGCCAGGCCCCTTCGCCCTGCACGCCGAAGATCATCTCCTTCATGCCACCGACCTCCGTCGCCTTGACGGAGATCGTTTCGATCTTCCAACCGGGCATCTCGTCGATGTACCGCTGGTAGACCTCGTACAGGTCGCGGGCGAACAGCGACGCCTCGTCGCCACCTGCGCCGGCGCGGATCTCGACGATGATCTTCGTGCGCTCGAGGTCCGGGTCGGAGACCAGCGCGGCCTTGATGCGGTGATCGAGGTCGAGGAAGCCTTCTTCCAACGAAGCGAGTTCTTCGCGCGCCAGTTCGGCCATCTCCGCTTCGACGTCGGGATCGTCGAGCAACTGCCGCGCCTCGGCCAGGCGCGCCACGAAGGTCTCGTACTCGGCGGCCAGCTCGGTGATCTTCAGAAGCCCGCCCTGTTCGCGCAGGACCTCGGTCATGCGCTTGTGATCCGCCAGGAGCTCGGGATCGGCGGTCAGCTCCGCCAGCTCGGCGTGTCGCGCCGCCTGCTCGCGCAACTTGTCGGCGATCGCCGGAGCGAGTTCCAAACCATGCTCGGCCATGACGTGGTGGGCACCCGGTCCGCGCCTGGCGAACGGGTCTTTCACCGATCGAAGGCGCGGGGCGTCGGCGCCGCCGGCCTACTTGGCCGCGGCCTTCCCGTACTTCTTCATGAACTTGTCGACGCGCCCGGTGGCGTCGACGAAACGCTGCTTGCCCGAATAGAACGGGTGGCAGACGTTGCAGATCTCGATCCGCAGCTCCTTGACGGTAGCCCGGGTCTGAAACGAATTGCCGCAACCGCACGTGACCGTGCAGTCGTGGTACTTGGGGTGGATCTTGTCCTTCATCGCGCGTTCCTGGAGGGGTGTCGAGCCGGGAAGCGTAGTCGGCCGCGCGGCGCTTGACAAGCGCCTGGACCGCACTACCTGGGGATGTCGGGCCATCCCGCGCGTCGGAGGAGCGCCAGCGCGCGCGCCACCGGCAACCCGACCACGTTGTCGAAACCGCCGCCCTCGAGCGCCGTGACGAAGCGGTCGGCGCCGGACTGGATGGCGTAGCCGCCGGCCTTGTCGCGCCATTCGTCGCTCGCGACGTAGGCCTCGATCTCGGCCGCGGTCCACGGGCGCATCGTGACCCAGGTGGTTTCGCTGTCCAGGAAGGTCCCGGCCGGGGCGAGGGCGCACAAGCCCGTGACGACCCGATGGCGCGTGCCAGAGAGCGTGACGAGGGTGCGGCGGGCCGCGTCGGCGTCGGCGGGTTTCCCCAGGACGCTGCAAGCGTCCAGCGGCGCATCGGCGGCGCCCACGACGACCAGCGTGTCGGCGCCCAGCACGACGGCGGACTCACGCAGTTGAGCCGCGACCGCCTGCGCTTTGTCGCGCGCCAGCGCCGCGGCCGCGGGGCCGGCGGCGAGCGCGCCAGCGAGGCGCTCCTCGATGCCCGACGGCACGACGTCGAAGGTCAGGCCTTCCGCCGCCAGCAAGGCTCGACGTCGGGGCGACGCCGATGCCAGGACCAGCCTCACGCCTTGCGCGGCGGACGCTTGCGCGTCTGGGATCGCTGCGGTGCTTCCACCCGCCGCCGCGTGGACTTGGTCGCAGCCTTCTTGGCCGGCGTGCGCTTCGTCGTGCGCTTCTGCGTCGCGCGCTGACTCGATTTGCTCTTGCTCGCCGGCTTCTTCGTCGTGCTCGACGTCTTCGTCGTCGACTTCGTCGGCTTCTTCTTGGTCGACTTCTTCGCGACCGGCTTCTTCGTCGTCGGCTTCTTCGTCGGCCGCTTCTTCGTCGGCCGCTTCGTCGTCGGCCGCTTCGTCGACTTCTTCGCGGTCGGCCGCTTGCTCGACTTCTTCGCCGTCGCCTTCTTGGCGGTCGACTTCTTCGCGACCTTCCGCTTGCGAGTCGGCGCCTTCACAGCCGGCTTCTTCGTCGTTTTCCGCTTGGCTGCCTTGCCCTTGGTCGTCTTGCGCTTGGTCGTCTTGGCCTTGGAGGCCTTCTTCTTCGCTTTCTTGCGTGCTGCGGCCTCGCGCTTGGCGGCCTCCTTCTTCTTGGCGGCCTCCTTCAGAGCGCGCGCCTTGTCGCGCTCACGCTGCTTGGCTTCGGCGACGCGCTTCTTCTCGGCCTCGACCTTGGCCCGCGCCTTCGCCTTCTCCTTCTCGGCGGCCTCGCGCTGGCGCGCCAGCTCGCGCGTCTTCTTCTCGGCGGCTAGGCGACGACGCTTCTCCTCCTGCTCGGCGAGGCGCTGGCGCTTCTTCTCCTCGGCCTCGAGGCGCTTGCGCTCGCGCTCCTCCTCGCGGCGACGACGCTCTTCCTCGCGCTTGCGCTGCGCATCGACGCGCTTCAGCAGTGCGACGCGATCCGCGTGTGCCTTCTTGCCGAAGGCGCTCGTCTGGAGCACGGGGAAGCGCTCGTAGGACGGAGCCTCGGGGTCCTCCCACAGGTCGAGCACCTCGTGGATCTTGAGCGTGAACTCGTGCTCCCGCCCGGCCGGTACGACCTTGGCGACGAACTCGGCGGCCTTCTTCATCGATCCGGTCTTGGCGATGATCCCGAGCCGATCGAGGAGGCGCACCAACGGCGGATGCACGGGCATTGCGCCGGCCGCGGCCAGGTGGAGCAGATGTCCCACCGAGGTCAAGCCAAGCTTTGGCATCTCCAGCAGCGGCTTGGACTCCTTGGCGACGTCCTCACGAATGGGCTCGAGGTCGAGCCCATGCGTCTTCTGGAAGATCTCGTGCAGGACCTCCTTGACCTCCTGCGCGGCGGCCGAGTTGAAGCGCGCGTGCTCGACGCCCTTCTTCGCGCGGCCGGCCCGTAGGTGCTGCGCGATCTCCTGGGCCTGGCTGACCCGGCACTCGTTCCAGTCGGGGTACGCGGCCCGCAGTCGCGCCAACGACGCCACCGCCTGCGCTTCGGTCATGTGCCGCAGGAGTACGAGCAGCACGGCCTCGTCGACCAGGCTCCGCTCGGGATCGGGCGTCGTGGGGAAGGGCTGACGGACGGTGACGTCCTTCAGGATCTGGGCTACGAACTCGTTCTTCTTACTCACGAAAGGCGGCGCGGGGAACGCAAGGGTCGAGAGGCGCGGGCGAATGACAGGGCGACCGAACGGACGGAATCCCCGGAAGCGGTGGAGCCAGCGCTGTCCGACGCGCTGTCGACGTGGGACGCCGGGACCCAACGGAAACGGGTCGAGCGGAACGCCTCAACGGCGCCGCCGTCGCTCCAGCGGCGAGAGCGGCCCAGGCGAGAGCGGCCAGCGGCGCTCACCGGAAGAGGATCCGCGGCCGCTCGAGGCTCCTACGCGCCTTCCGGGCTGGCGGCAGCCGCGGCGGCAGCGCGCTCTTGCTTGCGCGCGTCGTACTTGACCTGCAACCGCTGGGCGCGGCGCGCGGTCTTGGCCGACGCGACCTCGCTCTTGCGCTTGGCGCGCTTTTGCTTGGAGGCGTTGTCGGCGGCACGTCCGGGGCGCGTGCGCGGCTTGGGTTCGGGTGCGCCTTCGTAGACGCCGGCCCGCTTGAAGATCGACCGCACCGTTTCGCTGGGCTTGGCGCCGCGGGCGACCCAGGCTTTGGCCTTCTCGACGTCGAGGTTCACCTGGCGCTCGGCCACGGGCGAGATCGGGTCGTACTGACCAAGGTTGTCCAGCGTCCGACCGTCCGTGGGGAACGACGAGTCGGCGACGGCAATGCGGTAGCACGGGCGGTTCTTACGCCCGATGCGCTTCATTCGGATGACGACGGCCATCGAGGGGGAGGGGTACGTGAGGGTGGTCGATCGCGGGGACCGACGGACGACTGGGCGATGGGCTCACGGGGTTCGATCCCCGCGGGCGAGCCCGAGAGCTTAGCGTTTCTTGCCGCCCTTTCTGCCCTTCTTCCGTTTGCCTTTTTTGTCCTTGCGCGTCGAGCCGCTCTTGCGCGTGGGCGAGCTGCCCATCGGACGGCCGCCTCCGCCGCCCCCGAACAGGCCCGCGGGCCCGCCGCCGTCCCCCATGCCCCCACCTTGACCCAGCCGGCCCAGGGCCTCGGGGCTCGCTCCGCCGCCGCCGAACAATCCGCCGCTGCCGAACAGTCCCCCACCGGTCTCGGCCAGCTCGCCGTCGGAGGAGAGGCCGCGCAGGGCTTCCTTCTTGCCCTTCGCGCCCAGCTTCGAGCCGAGGCCCAGCTTGTTCATCTGCTTCATCATCTGCTTCATCCCCTTGTACGACCGCATCAGGTCGTTCACGGCGGAGAGTTCCTGGCCGGCCCCGCGCGCGATGCGGCGGCGGCGCGAGACCTCGAGCAGTTCCGGGTGCAGACGCTCGCGGGGTGTCATGGAGGTGAAGAGCGCGTCGAGCCGCTGCATCTGGCGGTCGTCGACGTCCACGTCCTTCATCAGGCCGCCCATGCCGGGCATCATCCCGAGGACCTTCTTCATCGGACCCAACTTCCGGATCATCCGGATCTGAGCCAGCATGTCCTCGAGCGTGAAGGTCCCGAGGACCATCTTCTCGTAGGCCGCCTGGGCCTCGTTCTCGTCGATCGACTCCTGCGCGCGCTCGACCAGGCCCACCACGTCGCCCATGCCGAGGATGCGCCCGGCCATGCGCTCGGCGTGGAAGGGATCGAGGTCCTCGAGCTTCTCGCCCGTTCCCAGGAACAGGATCGGCGCGCCCGTGACGGCTTTCAGACTGACGGCGGCTCCGCCGCGCGCGTCGCCGTCGAGCTTGGTCAGGACGACGCCCGTCAGCGTCAGGCGCTCGTGGAAGGCCTTGGCCGCCGTCAACGCGTCCTGGCCTGCCATCGCGTCGACGACCAGCACCTGGTTGTCGGGCCGCGTGCGGGCCGCGATCTCCTCGACCTCGCCCATCAACTCCTCGTCGACGTGCAAGCGGCCGGCGGTGTCGAGGATCACCAGGTCGCGACCGGTGCGGCGCGCTTCCTCGACGCCGAGCGCACACACGTCGGGCGCCGAGCGACCCTCCACGTGGAAGACGGGGATCCCGAGGCGCTTGCCGAGCACGCGCAACTGCTCGACGGCGGCCGGGCGTTGGATGTCCGCCGCGACCAGCAGCGGCCGCTTCTGGTGCTTGTCGCGCAGGTGCTTGGCCAGCTTCCCCGCCGTGGTGGTCTTGCCCGCGCCCTGGAGGCCGGCGAGCAGCAGCACCGTGGGCGGGTGCTTGGCGAACTCGAGGCGCGCGTCCTCGGGCCCCATGAACTCCACCAGCGAGGTTTGGACCGCGTGCACGAACTGCTGCGACGGCTCGACGCCCTTCAGCCGGACCGCGCCCAGCGCCTTCGCGCGCACGCTGGCAACGAAGTCCTTCGCGACCTGGAAGTGAACATCGGCCTCGAGCAGCGCCGCGCGCACGTCGCGGAGCCCTGCGTCGATGTTTTCCTCGTTGAGCTCCTTGGCTCCTGCGAGGGACGAAAAGGCCTGACTCAGCCGCTGTGTGAGGGACTCGAACATGATCGATGGAAGAGTAGCAGGGCGAGTAGCGTGGCGTCAGCGTCGCGTCGCCGTCTCCGTCGCGCCGACTCCGCCCGCGCGCCTACTGTCCGCGCGCCTACTGCCCGGCGACGCGTTCGATCCGGGCGCCGAGGGCGCGCAAGCGTTCCTCGATGCGTTCGTAGCCGCGGTCGATGTGGTACACGCGGTGCACCTCCGTCACGCCGTCCGCGACGAGCCCGGCGAGCACGAGGCTCGCCGACGCGCGAAGATCGCTGGCCATGACGCTCGCGCCCGACAGCTTGGGGATGCCGTGCACGACCGCCGCGCTGCCCTGGCGGCGCACCTTGGCGCCCAAACGCAGGAGCTCGGCCATGTGCATGTACCGGTCGGGGAAGATGCGCTCGGTCAACAGACTGACTCCGTCGGCGAGGCACATCAGCGCCATCCATTGCGCTTGCATGTCCGTGGGGAAACCCGGATGCGGCTGGGTCGTGACGTCGGTGGGCCGCAGTCGTTCGGCCTGGACGTCGCGCTCCTGCACCTCGACCCAGGTGGGCCCGCGCTCGACGGCGATGCCCGCCTTGTGGAACAGATCGAGCTCGGCCGCAAGGTCGTCGGGCACGCAACCCTCGACGCGTACGCGACCGCCCGTGATCGCGCCGGCGGCCAGGTAGGTCCCCGCCTCGATCCGGTCGGGAATGACCTCGTGAATCGTTCCGCGCAGCCGCTCGACGCCCTCGATCACCAGGATCGGCGAGCCGATGCCGTCGATCTTCGCGCCCATCGAAACCAACAGGCGGCAGAGGTCGACGACCTCGGGCTCGCAGGCCGCCGAGAGCAGGCGCGAGGTGCCCGTCGCCAGGACCGCCCCCATCAGAACGTTGCGCGTCGCCCCCACCGAGGCCCCCGAGGGCGTGCCCAGGAAGACGTCCCCGCCGGCGAGTCGCTCGCCGCGCGCGGTCGCGCGGACGTAGCCGGCCTCGGTCTCGACGACGGCGCCGAGGCCCTCGAAGCCCTTGAGGTGCACGTCCACGGGCCGCACGCCGAACACGCAGCCGCCCGGATAGCTGACCTCGGCCCGCCCGAAGCGGCCCAGCAGGGGCCCCAGGACCTCGAACGAAGCGCGCATCTTCCGCACGAGTTCCCAGGGAGCCACGGGCTCGATCGCGCGAGCCTGGACCCGAATCGTGCGCTCGGCGCGGTCGTGGAGCACCTCGGCGCCGAGTTCCTCCAGGATGCGTACCATCGTGGCCACATCCGCCAGGTCGGGGACGTTGCGCACCTCGACGGGCTCATCGGTCAGGAGGGCGGCCGCCAGGATGGGCAGGACGGCGTTCTTGGCCCCACCGACCCGGACGACGCCGGCCAGCGGGGTCCCACCCTCGATGCGGAAGGATTCGAGCGTCATACGGGCAACCTACGCTTCGCCGGGGGCCGCGTCCACGCAGCGCCCCCCCCTGTCCGGCTCGGCGCCAAGACCGATCCCCAGCGCTCTTTGGATCGCGGTTTGACCCACGCCCCTCCGCGGACTACGATCCACCGCTTGACCTCGGCGGCTCCAACGTCGTTGGGGTGCTCCGTACGTTCCGATTCCCCGCGCGAGTCGGATCGGCCTTGATCTTCGCTCCGCCGGATTTTTTTCCGGCACACAACCCTTCCGCCGTCCATCGACGATGACCGCCGATACGACCGACGCGACCGACGCGACCGACACCGCCGACGCGAACGCCAGCGTCCCTGCTGCCGAGCAGCAGCCCGTCGCTCCCGAACCCGCCGCTCCCACGTTCGACCTCCGCACCGAGGAGCCTTTGAGCTTCGCGACGCTCGAGAACGCGCGCGCCGAGATCTACGACACACCCCAACACCACCAAGCGTTCACGCGCATGGTGATGGACATGCCGAAGACCGGCGAGGAAGGTCGGCGCCGCGGGTTGGGCCTGTGGGTCCTCGCGCGCTTCGAGCAAGCCGCCGAGGAACTCGAGGCCCACGAAGCCGACGACACCGCCGCGTACACCCGAGGACGCGCGCTGCTGTCGCTGGAGCAG
The DNA here is from genome assembly GCA_040880665.1 of Planctomycetota bacterium. GTDB lineage: Bacteria > Planctomycetota > UBA1135 > UBA1135 > JBBDIB01. The sequence goes on along the minus strand of JBBDIB010000102.1, from coordinate 18,235 downwards.
TTCGAAGAAGCCGGCGTGATCTTCGAGCGCTTGACCAAGGCCTATCCCGAGGAGCCGCGTCCGCGCGCCGCCTGGATCGAGGTACGCCTCGAGCAGTTGACGGAGGATCCCGACGCGGATCTCGAAGCGATCACCGCCGAACTGCGCGGCATGGTGGCCGAGGCCAACGACGAGTTCCGTGGCTCGGCCGAGGGTCACTACGTCCAGGCGCGCATCGCCGAGTTGCTGCACGATTGGGAAGACGCACTCGAGCACTACCGCCAGGGACGCGAGGTCGACCACGAACACCGCGATCTGTTGCGACGCTTCGCCTATCTGGCCGAGCGTTGCGGCTTCGACGAAATTGCCATCGATCTCTACGAGAACCTCGTTTCGATGCCGCCGATCGACCGCCGCGTGCTGATGAACCTCGGCGTGCTCTACGAGGACATGGGTCGCGATGCCGATGCCGCGTCGTGCTACGACACGGTGCTGCAGAGCAACGGCGCCGATCAGTACGCGCTGCTCTACCTGGCCGATGCCCAGGCGGCGATGGACATGTTCTACGACGAGGATCTGGAGAAGAAGGAGGATCGCCTCAACCAGATCCTGCGCATCCCGATCACCGACTTCGAGCTGTCGGTACGCGCGCGCAACTGCCTCAACAAGATGCAGATCCACACGCTGGGCGACCTGGTGCAACGCACCGAGCAAGAGCTCCTGTCGTACAAGAATTTCGGCGAGACCAGCCTGACCGAGATCAAGGAGATCCTGCACTCGAAGGGGCTGCGACTCGGCATGCCGCGCGACGAAGCGGTCGCCTCGATCGAAGCGCACGCCTCGCGCGTGCATTCCGGCGACCAGGCCGATGTGCTCAACAAGCCGATCCTCGACCTCCAGCTCTCGATCCGCGCTCGGCGCACGGTGGAGACGCTGGGCTGCTTGACGGTGGGCGACATCCGCAAGCACTCGGCCGAGGAGCTCCTGGGCATGCCGAACTTCGGCCAGACCTCGCTGCAAGAACTGCGCAACAAGCTCTCCGAGCTGAGTGTGAAGCTCAAAGGCGACTGAGTGCCGCTCAGGCGGCACTCAGTCGTTTCTGGGGCGGCCGGCTGACGCCGGCCTTCCGTTTGGGCTGCCGTGTGAGAGTTCTTGGCGTGATTCCCTTCAACGAGTAGTCCGGAGCGGCGGTGTACGAGTTCTTGGATGGGCGGCTCGATGCGGCGGCTCCGACGCGGGTGGCGCTCGACGTGGGAGGTATCGGCTTCGACGTCGCCGTGCCTCTCGGGGCGAGGTTCGGCGCGGCGCCGGGGAAGGAGAGCGCCGTGCGGGTGTGGACGCATCACGTGGTGCGCGAGGACGCGCAGCGACTGTTCGGTTTTCCGACGCGCGCGGAGCGCGAGGTTTTTCGGCTGCTGCTCTCGGTGCGCGGCGTGGGACCGGGCGTCGCGCTCGCGATCCTGTCGGCGCTGCCCGGGGCGCTCTTCCTCGAAGCCGTGGCCGGCGGTGACCGCGCGGCGTTGACGCGCGTCAAGGGCGTCGGCAAGAAAACCGCCGAGCAGATCTTGCTGGACCTCGCGGGGAAGGCGGTCGACGCGGCCGCTCTCGGCGGTACCCTCGTAACGCACGCGCCGAAGTCCGATGATCGGCTGGAGGACGCGGTGCGCGCCCTCACCTCGATCGGCTACAGCGAGAAGGACGCCCGCAAGAGCGTCGACCGCGCCGCCGAGCAAATCGATCCCGACGACCTGGAACTGCTCGTGCGCACCGCGCTGCAGCAGTGACGATCGACGAACTGACGACCCACTGTCCCCCGTAAGGAACCGACCGCTGTGACCGAGCCCCCCGCCGACCGATCGCGCGTCCTGATTTGCGATGACCTCAATCCCGCTGCCGTCGAGGTCTTCCGACGGCGCGGCCTCGAACCCGAGGTGCGCGTCGGCATGACCGAAGGCGACCTGATGCAGGCCGTGCGCGGTGTGCACGCCGTCGTCGTGCGCTCCGCCAGTCGGATCACGCGCAACGTGCTCGAGGCGGCGAACGAATTGATCGTCGTCGGGCGTGCCGGCATCGGCGTCGACAACATCGACTGCGAAGCCGCCACCGAACGCGGCATCGTCGTGATGAACACCCCGCGCGGCAACGCGCTGACGACCGCCGAACTCACTCTCGCGCACCTCTTCGCGCTCGCGCGTCACGTCCCGCAGGCGGACCGGCGCGTGCGTGCCGGTCAGTGGAAGAAGACTGGCCTCGTGGGCACCGAGATCGCCGGCAAGACGCTGGGCGTGATCGGCCTCGGGCGCATCGGGCGCCTCGTCGCGGAGCGCGCACGCGGGCTCGGCATGCGCGTCGTCGCGTTCGACCCCTACCTCGACGGCGAGAACGAGGCACCGGTCGCCGGCGTCGAGCTCTCGGGCCTCGACCAGGTCCTGAGTCGCGCCGACTTCCTGACCGTGCACGTGCCGCTGACCGAGACGACGCGCCACCTGCTCGGCCGCGAGGAATTCGCCAAGCTCAAGCCCGGCGCCCGACTGATCCAGTGCTCGCGCGGCGGGATCGTCGACGAGGCGGCCGTGCTCGAGGCGCTCGACAGCGGGCAACTGGCGGGCGCGGCCTTCGACGTCTTCGAGGAAGAGCCGCCGCGGGCGGATCACCCGTTGCTCGGTCGCGACGAGGTCATCGTCACGCCACACCTGGGCGCGTCGTCGGAGGAGGCGCAGTTGCGCGTCGCCGTCGACATCGCCGAACAGGTCAGCGATTTCCTGCTCGACGGTCACGCGCAGAATGCGGTCAACGCCCCCACCCTCGCGCCCGAGGCGATGAGCAAGATGGGTCCGTACCTCTTGCTGGCCGAGAAGATGGGCAGCTTCCTCGCGCAACGCATGGAAGCGCCGATCAAGAAGCTCGAACTGTGCGTCACCGGCGAGGTGCGCAAGTACGGCGTCGAGCATCTGCGCCTCGCCATGCTGGTCGGCCTCTTGCGCGATTCCCTCTCGACGGGCGTCAACTTCGTCAGCGCACCGACGCTCGCGCGCGAGCGCGGAATCCTCGTGCTGGAGAGCACCGAGGAGGGCGGCGAGTACTCGCACGGCGAGCTGCGCGTGACCGCCTCGGAACGCGCTGGCGGCGAGACGCACTCGTTGGTCGGCACGGTCTTCGGACGCCAGCCGCGCTTCGTCGAGATCGATCAGGTGCACCTCGACCTGGCGCCGAAAGGCACGCTGTTGATCACCGAGCACCGCGATCAACCCGGCGTCGTGGGTGCCATCGGCTCGCTGCTCGGCGCGCAAGGCGTCAACATCAAGCGACTCGAGTTGGCGCCGCATCCCGACCACGAAGGCAAGGCGTTGGGCTTCTTCCAGGTCGACGCGCTCGAGCTCGGAGATTGGTACGAGGAGCTGCTCGGGCTGGCGGCCGTCGAAACCGCGCGCTGGATCCGCATGTGAGCGTCCCCGACAGCGAACCGCCCTTCGCCGCGATCGCCTTCGATTGCGACTCGACCCTCTCGACGATCGAAGGGATCGACGAGCTGGCGGATCCCGCGCTCAGCGGGCAGATCGCCGCCTTGACCGCGCGCGCGATGGCCGGCGAGGTACCGCTCGAAGCGGTCTACGGCGAGCGTCTGGCGCTGATCGCCCCGCACCGCGCCGAGCTCGACGCGCTGGCGTCGCGCTATCTGGAGCACGCGCTGCCCGACGCGCGCGCGACGATCGGGCGGCTGCAGGACCTCGGCAAGACCGTCTGCGTCGTGTCGGGTGGTCTGGCGGCCGCGGTACGGCCGTTTGCGCTCGCGCTCGGCATTCCGGGCGAGCAGGTCTTCGCCGTCGAGTTGGAATTCGATGCCGCGGGCGCCTACCGAGGCTACGAAACCGAATCGCCCTTGACCCGCGCGGACGGCAAACCCGAGATCGTCGAGCGACTCACCGCGCGCTTCGGCGCCACGGCCTTCGTGGGCGACGGCACCACCGACCTCGCGACGGCGGGCGTGGCGGCGCGCTTCGTGGCCTTCGCGGGCGTCGTCGACCGCCCCGCCGTTACCCGCGTCGCTCGGTACGTCGTTCGCGAACCGCGCCTGGCCGCTTGCCTGCCCCACCTCCTCACCGCCGACGAACTCGGCGCTCTCGCCCGGTAACGATCATGCTCTGGATCCCCGGTCCCACCTACGTCCGTCCCGAAGTCCTGGCCGAACAGGAGGCGCCGCTGATCGGGCACCGATCGGCGGCCATGGTCGACCTGATCGCGAGCCTCGACCCCGGGCTGCGCTTGGCGTTCGGCCTGCGGGACGGCAGCGGCAGCCAGGTCGCCGTCGGCACGCACTCGGCCACCGCGATGATGGAAGGCTCGCTGCACGGCGTCGGACCGCGGATCTTGGTGTGCGTGAACGGCGCGTTCAGCGAGCGCTGGGGCGAGATCGCGCGCTTGCTCGGCAAGGACGTGGTCGTCCTCGAGTTCGAATGGGGCCGCGTCGTCGACCCGACATGCCTCGCCGAGACCTTGACGAGCGCAGGACCGTTCGACGCCGTCACGTTGGTCGTGAACGAAACGTCGACGGGCGTGCGCACGCCACTCGACAGCATCGCTCCGGTGCTCGAGCAACACCCCGACACCTTGTTGCTCGTCGACGTAGTTTCGTCGATCGCGGGCTATGCGATCGACTTCGACGCGAACGGCGTCGACTTCGCGCTGGCCGGGATCAACAAGGCGCTCGCGCTGCCGCCGGGCCTGTGCGTCTTTGCGGCGAGCGAGCGTTACCTCGAGTCGGCGCGCGCTCGCGAACGCGCTTGTTGGTACATCGATCCCGTCCGCACCCTGGATGGACACGTGGCGCGCAAGACGCCCGCGACGCCCGCGATCACCCTCTACCGGGCGCTCGCGCGGCAACTCGCCGACATCGGGGCGGGTTGGCTCGAGGGCGGGGACTTTGCGACCGCGGCCGCGGCCTGGAACGCACGCTTCGAGCGTCACGAGCGCATGCGCGAGCGCGCGCTCGAGTGGGCGCGCAGCCATGGGATCGAGCCCTTTCCCGAAGAGGCGGGCTGGTCGCCGACGGTCTCGTGCTTCCGCGCCGGCGACCTGGACGTCCCGAGCCTGTCCGCCGGGCTGGCCGCACGCGGCGAAACGGTCGGCGGCGGGTACGGTCCGCTCAAGACCGAGACCTTTCGCATCGGCCACATGGGCGACCACACCGAAGCCGGGCTCGAGACGCTGCTGGTGGCCTTCGACGAGGTCGTGCGACTCCAGCGTGCTACCGGGCGGTAGACTTCCAACATGCGCCTTTTCTCGACAGCTCTTGTCGTATTGACCGCCTGCGGCGGCGAGCAGGTGCCGGCGACCGCCCCCCCGACGCGCCAGTTGTTGGTCGATGTCACCGCCGCACGGGGTGTCGACGCGACCGAGGGTGCGCTGCCGGCCGGATGCTTCGCCCTGCCGGAGATCGTCGGCCAGGGCGTCGGGATCGCCGACCTCGATGGCGACGGGCGCCTCGACATCGTGCAACCGACGGCGCGTCTCCCGTGGAAAGGAGACCCCTCGCCGGCCCGCGTCTGGAT
>JBBDIB010000102.1:0-12697 GCA_040880665.1 Planctomycetota bacterium | reverse complement strand
CGGGCCGACGGCTCCTTCGAAGAGCGCGCGCAGGCGTTGGGGCTCGGACTCGCCGCCGACGACTACGGCGTCGCCTGCGCCGACGCGAACGACGACGGAGCGCTCGATTTGGTGCTGCTCGGACGCGAGCACACGCGGCTCTACCGCGGGTCGGGCGACGGGCGTTTCGAGCTCGCACGCGATGCCGCTAGTTTCGCACCCGACGACTGGAGCGTGGCCGGCGCGTGGCTCGACTACGACCGCGACGGCGACCTCGACCTCTTCGTCGTGAACTACGTCCGCTGGAACCCCGACACCACGTGCATCGGCGGTAGCGGTCAAGTCGACTACTGCGGACCCGACGCGTTCGATCCTTGGCCCGACGTGCTCTATGCGAACGACGGCTCGGGCACGTTCACCAACGTGACGGCCGAAGCAGGCGTCGAGCGCCCCGGCTCGGGGCTCGGCGTCGTGACGGCGGACCTGACCGAGGACGGCTGGGTCGACATCTACGTGGCGAACGACATGCGCGAGAACCACCTATGGGTGAACCGCACGGACGGCACGTTTCGCGAGGAAGGCATGCTGCGCGGCGTGGGCGTCAATGGCACCGGGCGACCCGAGGCCAGCATGGGCGTGTGCCTCGACGACATCGACCACGATGGACGACTCGACCTGTTCATGACGCACATCCAAGGCCAGACGAACACGATCTACTCGACGCTCCGCGGGGGCCTGTGGAGCGACGTCACGGCGCGCGGCGGCATGGGCGCCTTCGACATGGAAGCAACGGGCTTCGGCTGCGCCTTCTTCGATCTCGAACACGACGGCGATCTCGACCTGGTCGTCGCCAACGGTCGCGTGTACCGCCAGTCGAACGCGCTCGCCACCGACCTCGGTCCGTTCTGGTCGAACTACGGCGAGTCGGACTCCTTCTACACGAACGACGGTCGCGGCCGCTTCACGCCGCAACGCGCCGCAGCCGTCGACCTGACTGGCCCGTCACGCGTTTCGCGCGGGCTCGCGGTCGGCGATCTGGACGGCGACGGCGACGTCGACATGGTGCTCAGCGCACTCGGCAACCGCTTGCGCATCTTCGAGAACACCGCCGGCGACGGCCATTGGTTGCGCGTCGACGCGCGGCTCGGAGCCGACCGACGCAGCGCGCTTGGAGCCGAGATCGAAGTGACCGTGAACGGTCGCTCGCAACGGCGTGTCCTCACCTCCACGTACTCCTACGGCAGCGCGAGCGAGCCCATCGTCCACTTCGGCCTGGGCTCGCACGCCACGTACGACGCGCTGCGAGTCGTGTGGCCGGACGGCACCGAGGAATCCTTTCCCGGCGGCGAGGCGGATCGCACCGTCGTCCTGCTTCCCGTTGATCGAACCGCTACGCGATGAAGCGACGCCCTACCCCCAGGCTCTTGACCCGCGCCTCGATCGTGGGCTGGATCGCGCTCTCGATCGTCGCCTGCAGCGACGCCGACCCCGTCACGGTTCCTCGGCCTGGGCCCGGGGTGATCCCCGAGGCGGCGCTCAGCGCTCGCTTGGACACGCTGGCCGACGCCGTCGAGGCCGAGCCGGACCGTCCCGAGGCCTGGGCGGCCTATGCCGAACTGCTCTACGACTGCAAGCTTTGGAAGATCGCGATCGAATCGCTCGACGCGGCGGCACCGCACCAGAGTGAGGCCGAAGCCTGGCGGTTGCGCTACCTCGCCGCCGTCGCAGAATCCCAGATCGACCCCGAGGCTTCGGTCGCACGGCTGCGCACGCTGATCGGCGAGGACGCCCGCTACGTGCCGGCCCAGGTGCGGTTGGGGTTGCAACTCGCCGGCTCCTTCGATCCCGAGGAAGGGCTGGCCGTACTCGAGGGCGCACGCGCCAGCGAGCCGCGGTCGTTGGACGTTCTGTCGGCGATCGGGATGGTGTTGACGGACATGCAACGCTTCGAAGAGGCGCTGCCGCTGTTGACCGAGGTCCTCGAGCAGGATCCCGGCCGCTACGAAGCTCACGCGCCGCTGGCGCGCTGCCTGTTCGCCACCGGCCGCGACGAAGACGCGGCGCTGCACGTCGACGCCGCCGGTCGTCAAAGCTCGTCCTTCACGTCCGCGGTGCCGCGCGACGATCCGCGGGCCTTGGTCACCGTCGAGGCCTACGGACCGCGCGCCCGCGTCGAAGAGGGCGAGCGCCTCGTCAATGAAGGCCGGATCGAGGAGGCGATCGCGGCGTTCCGCGAGGTCGCCGAAACGACGCCCCATCACCACAGCGCATGGCTTTCCTGGGCCAAGGCGCTGGCCGCGGTCGAGAGTTACGAGGAAGCGATCGACATCCTCGAACGAGGGATCGCGGCCAGCCCTGGCGCTTCCGAGTTGCACGACCAACTGGCGGGCGTCCACATGATGCGCCAGGACTGGGAGGCGGCCCGGCAACCGTTGCAGCGCGCGACGGAGTTGCGCCCCGGCGCGGCGAACCTCTGGGCGCATCGCGCCCAGCTCGCCACCTCCCGCGGCGATCCCACCGCGGCCTTGGCGTACGTCGAGAAAGCCCTGGCGCGCGATCGCAACTTGGCTGCCGGCTGGCTGGAGCGCGCCCGAGCGGAGGTGGCCCTCGGACGCGACCTCGCCGACGTTCGCGCCAGTCTCGAGGGCGCCGCACGCTGCACGAGCATCCCAACCACCGACCTCTTGCGCCTGGCCACCGCGCTGGTCGAGGTTCCGGGCGGTTTGCAGTTGGTCGACGAGGTCGCTCGCACATGCGCGCAAAAGCTCGACAAGCCGTTCCCATTCGCGCGCTGGCTCGGCCGGGTAGCCCTGTCGAAAGGGCTGGGCGAACCCGCGCACGCTTGGCTCTTGCGCGCTCTGGCGGGCGAGCCGGACGACGCGCGTCTGCGCCAGGAGACGGCGCGGGCGATGGCCCTCGACGCCGCCGCGCTGCTCGGCAGCGATTTCGAGCGCGCGCGCCTCTATCTGGAGCGTTCGACGGAACTCGACGCCGAATGGTTCTTCCCGCAACGACTGCTCGCCTGGAGCCTGGCGACCGACGAACGGGACCGCGACGGCGCGCGCGCGCTCGTCATCGCGGAACAGGCCCTCGCCCTGCCCGATGCCGCGAGCGATCCGTTGACCCACGATGCGCTCGCTGCCGCGCTGGCCGCCAACGGTCGTTTCGAGGAAGCGGCGAACCTGCTCACAACCGTGCTCGACCGCTTGCCCCCGAACCTAAAAGCGCGGCTGGCCCCCATGCTTCACAGCCGACTCGAGCGCTACCAGAACGAAACCGTCTTCACGCTCGACCCCCGAACTCCCCTGCCGGAGCAACTGTAGAGCGGGCGAGCCGTCTACTCCTCGGTGCGTAGCATGCCCTCGCGGGCGGCGACGATGCGTGCCAGTTCGCGGAGCGCGGTCGGGGGCAAGCGGTGGAGTTGGTGCACGAGGAAGCGCTCGGGGTCCAGCCCATATTCCTCCACCCGGTCGGCGAGCACGTCGAGGAGCTCTTCGACGAGCTTCCGATAGCCGGCGTCGTGGGGCGTGCGGGAGGACGGGCGCTCGAGCCGATCCAGGCATTGCGCCAGGGGGAGACGTGGATCGACGCACTCCGCCAGGGCGGTCAATTGGGCTCGATACTCGAGCAGCTCGGCCACGCGCGAGGGCTGGCCGCCGGCTTGGAGGAAGAGGCGCAGGATCGCGCCCCAGTGCTTCGAGAGCGGCAGGAAGCGCGTGCGATCGCAGAGGTGACCCTCTTCGTGAGTCGTCGTCACGGCCAGGATCTCGTCCAGCGTGATCGGCGCTGCGTCGGGCGCGCGCGCCAGGCGCTCGGCCAAGACGGTCAGGCGCAGCCGATCGCCGAGGCCGCCGGTCGCGATCAACTCCGTCGCTGACAGACTCGCGCGCGGCGGGCCGCTGCCCGAGAGACTGGTCGCCACGCGCTGCCCGCCGGGGCCTTCGAGCAATTCCACCAAGGTCCGCCAGCTCCGCAGCGTGTCGCGCGCGATGCCGAGATCGACCCACCAGCCTTCGTGCAGCGCAGCACCGCCGATCATCGCGCCCAAGCGCTCGGGGCGGCTGGGCACGTCTTGGCCGTCGCACCAGGCGCAGAGGCCCGTGAACGGCACGCCGAGGTGGGAGCCGGCGCGCTGCTCGAGCGCCACGAGCCGCAAGATGGCGCCATCCGGCCCGCCCGTCCCGAGCGCTTGGCCGAAGACGGCGAAGCGTCCGCGTGCGGCCATCGCCGACGCCAGGCCGGGGACGGGGGCGCCCTCTTCGCCGAGACCGCGTTGCTCGTCGCGGGCGGTGAAGACCGGGCCCGGCAACACGACGCTCGCGAAGGGCCCGTGGTCCTCGCGCGGCGAGTGCCGGACGTCCACACCGGTGGAACCCGCTTGGCCGAGGAGCGCTTGCACCGCGTCGAGGAGCTCGTCCAGGTCGTCCACCTTGCGACCTCGATAGCTACCGTCGGTCCAGGGTCCGCCGTGCGGGCGCCCCTCGTCGACCGCCGCCAGGAGCGCGCGCAGGCGCTCCAACGTGACTTCCTCGGCGACGGCGCGCGCGCGCAGCGCCCGCGCGGCTTCGACGCTGTGGAACGAGAGCGGTGTCGTCCAGGCGCGCGCTTCGGCGAACCAGCCAGCATCGAACAACGCGCGGCCGAAGCGGATCGCGTCGAACGGAATGACACGGGACGCAGCCACCAGCTCGGCCAGTTCGGGTCGCACGGGCATCCCGCCCGCGAGCGTCGCTTGCGGTTGCGCTGCGACCCACGTGTCCAGCGCGCCGCGCGCGTCACCGCGCAGGATCTTCGCCAGAACGAGCTCGTCGACCGCGATGGCGTCGCCGAGTTCGGTGACGATGCCCGCCGCCAGGACGTCGGCGCTGCCGCCGTTCAGGAGGTCGGCCAGCACGCGGCCGCGAGCCAGGCCGGGACGCTCGGCGAGCGCTACCTCGAGAATGCCGTCGAACGGCAGACGCACGTCCACCTCGAGCGCCGCCAGCCGCACGCCGGCGACCAGTCGACGCAGCTCGAGTTCGGTCAGGTCGGCACGGCGCACGAGCTGCAGCGCACGGTCGAGACCACGGCGCTTGAGCGGAAGCGCTTCCGCGATCAGCTCGTTCTCGGTCAGGGCGACCGTCAGTGCCAAACGATCGACCTGGTCCAGTTCCGCCTCCTCGAGCGTCGTGGCGAGTTGCTCGAGCGAAGCCTCCCAGTCCTTGCGCACGAGCAAGAAGCGCGCGAGCGAGTCGGTGAACAGCGCACGCTCGGTCGGCGTCGCTGCCAAACGGAGCGCGCGCTCCTCGGCGGCGACGGCCTGTCGACGCCGACCTTGCTGGAACAGGAACCAGGCCCAACCGTGGTGACCCCACGCATAGTTTGGGTCCAGCGCGATCGCGCGTTCGAAGCGGTGCCCGCCGGCTTCACCCTCGAGCCTGCCCGTCAAGTACAGCGCGACGACGTCGTCAGGATCGGCGGCGAGGCTCGCGAGACGCTTCGTCCACGCGCCGACGAGATCGCCCTCGGTGCGGGCCAGATCGTCGAGCGCACGCAGCGCCGGCGTCCAGCGCGGCGCCTCGGCGACGATGCGTTCGAGCTTCCCGCGCGCCACCTCGCGCGCTCGGGGCGTGTCGGCGCGCAGCCCCAGCCGGGCGTCCGTCCAGTGGGTTTCGATGCCGCTGGGCGGTGCGGCCCAGGGTTCGAGCGGAGTGCTCCGGCAAGCGAGCGGTGCCAGCGACAGCGCGGCGAGGACGAGGAAAGCGGGAAGTCGGGGCATGGGCTCGGGTGCGCTGGCAAGGGGAGGGCCGAGAGGAGTATCGTCGGCGAGCGCCCCGCGCCCAACCTCTCGCCCGTCAAGAACGGAACTCTCGCCGAAGTCCAGCCAGGCCAGGCCCTACGCCCATGCTACGACCCAACCTCGTTCTGCTCGCCCTCGGACTCCTGCTCGCAAGCGCATTCGCGCCCCTCGGAGGCCGTGCGTACCCAGCGATCTACCCGGGCGATTTCGATCAGGCGCGCGCTCACGCCAAGGAGCGCAACGCCGTCATCGTGCTCGGCGTGATCCAGGAGAACGAGGTCACCAACGACGAGTTCAAGGATCGCGTCTGGCAACACGCCGACTTCCAGAACGCGACCGCGGACACGATCACGCTGCTCGTCAACGACGGCAAGCATCGCTCGACCAAGATCACCGAGGAGCTGCCGAACGGCGAGACGATCGAGCGCGAGGTCTGTTCGAGTTTCCACACGGACAGTTGTGGCGTGCACGAGCGCCTTTGGAACCTCGCGTATCAGGAGTTCAACATCGACGGCGACATGCGTACGCCGCAACTGATCGTGCTGCTGCCCGACGGCAAGGAGCACGGCCGCTTGATCGACGAACAAAACCTCGCGACGAATTTGAAGCTGATCGCGAAGGCCAAGGAAGCGGCGGGCCCCTCGCTCAGCGCCAAGGCGCTCGGGATCGTCAAGCGCGAGAGCGACATCGCGGCCCAGCACGCGGGAGCCGGCCGGCACGGCGCCGCCTGGCATGCGTGGCAACGCGTCCTGGCCGAAACTCGAGCGGGCCCCTTCCACTCCGTCGCCCAGGCCGGCGTGGAAGCCGCGTTGGCCGGCTATCGCGCCGCCGTCGAGGACGCCGAAGCGCGCTTGGAAGCCGGCGAGATCGTCGACGGTTGGTCGCGCCTCGTCGAGCTCGGCGAGGAATGGGCGGGCTCGACGCTGGAGAAGGAGCACGCGAAGCGGCTGCGCCAGGTCGAGCGCGACAAGCGCTACAAGGAGGTCATCGAAGCGCATCGGCGCGAGCTCGAGGCCGAGCAGCTCTGGCGCGAGATCGAGGCTCTGATCAACGCGGACGAGGAGTCGAAGGCAGAGCGACTGGCGGCGAAGCTCGTTCGCAAGTACGGCGAGACGAAGGCGGCCGAGCGCGCGCGCCGGGAGTTTCCGGACCTCGAAACGCGCTAGCGCGGAAAGTCGCCGCCCAGGAACGCCTCGAGGACCGCGTCGTCGCCCGACTCGCGGTGCGCGGGGAGTCGGAGCCGGTCGGGTCGCAGCCACTCGCTCAAGGGTTCGCCCTCACCGCCGTTGACGGCGCCCGTGTAGACCAGAAGTTGATCGACGAGGTCGTGCTCGAGGAACGACGTCGCGAGGGTCGTCCCCGCTTCGAGTAGGACGCGACGCATGCCGGCGTTCCACATGCGGTTGAGCATCTCGCGCACGTTGACGCGACCCTTGTCGTCCAGGCCCACGACCTCGACCCGCACGCCGTTCTCCTTCAGCGCGCGATGCGAGCGCGGGTGGGCGCCACCGCGACACACGATCACGACTTCGCCGGCCGCCTCGCCCTCGGGCGTCGCGGCGAAGATGCGCGCTTCGAGCGGCGTGCGCAGGTCGGAATCCACGATGACGCGCTGCGGCCCTTCGTCGCGCGCCAGGCCGCGAGCGGCCTCCCCGCGGACGGAGAGGCGCGGGTCGTCGCGCAGAACCGTGCCGATGCCGGTGATGACCGCGTCGCAACTGGCGCGCAGCCGATGGACCTCGGCGAGGGACGGCGGGCTCGAGATCCAACGCCCGTGGGATTCGGGCGCCTGCAACTGCCCCGTGCGCGTCTGCGCCCACTTGGCGATCAGCCAAGGACGTCCGCGGCGCTGACGGTCGGGCAAGGTCCAACGGTAGAAGTGCGGCGCGAAGCGTCCCAACGGGCTGGCGCCGCGCAGGTGGACGACCTCGACGCCGGCGGCCTCGAGCTGGTTCAAGCCGCGGCCCTCGTGGCGCGGATCGGGATCCAAGGCTCCCACGATCACGCGGCGGATGCCGACGTCCAACAAACGACGCGTACACGCGCCGGTCTTGCCCTGGCTCGAGCACGGCTCGAGCGTGATCACCATCGTGTCCCAGCGCTCGGGCGGAACACCGCTGGCGGCGGCCGCCTCGAGCGCGTGCACCTCGGCGTGCGGCCCGCCCCAGGTGGTATGGAAGCCGCGGCCGATCTCGACGCCGTCCGAGAGCACCGCGGCGCCGACGGTCGGATTCGGCGCCACGCGGAAGCGATACGCGAGCGCGCCGTGCCCCAGCTCGGCGAGCAGGCGGCGCAGGTCGGACTCGTGCAAGGACGCGAGGGTGTCGGAGGTGGGTTTCATACGCCGGTGAAGCAGAGGGTGGCGTGACGCGGCGGGCTGGACCACCGCTCTCTTCAGTATCGAGCGCGAGGGGCCCGGTGGGAACCGGCGAACTCGCGCGAGCTGGTCGAGACTTGCGCCCACGCCGCCGGCGGACGACCATGGTGCGCCAAAGTTTTTCCACACGCCCTACGAATTCGATTCGACCCCATGTCCTCCACCCCTCTCCGTGTCGCCGTTACGGGCGCTGCTGGCCAGATCGGCTATTCGCTCCTCTTTCGCATCGCCTCCGGGGCGATGTTCGGGCCCGACCAGCCGGTCATCCTGCAGATGATCGAGATTCCCGTCGAGAAAGCCATGCAAGCGCTCGAAGGCGTCGCGATGGAACTGGACGACTGCGCCTTTCCCCTCCTCCAGGGCATGGTGCTGACATCGGATCCCAAGGTCGGCTTCGAGGGCGCGAACCAAGCGCTCCTGGTCGGTTCGAAGCCGCGTGGGCCGGGGATGGAGCGCGGCGATCTGATCCGTGAGAACGGCCCGATCTTCACCGGCCAAGGCCGCGCCATCAACGACCACGCCGCGAGCGACGTGCGCGTCGCAGTCGTTGGCAATCCGTGCAACACGAACTGTTTGATCGCGATGCACTCGGCGCCCGACGTCCCGGACGAGCGCTTCACCGCGATGACGCGCCTCGACCAGAACCGCGCGACGGCGCAACTGGCCAACCAGGCCGGGGTCCAGACGACGGCGGTCGAGAACACGCTGATCTGGGGCAACCACTCCGCGACGCAGGTGCCCGACTTCGTGCACGCGACGATCGCCGGCAAGCCCGTGACCGACGTCATCGCCGACCGCGCCTGGCTCGAAGGCGAATTCATCGCCACCGTGCAGAAGCGTGGCGCCGCGATCATTCAAGCGCGTGGACTGTCGAGCGCCGCGTCGGCAGCCAACGCGCTGATCGACCACGTGCGCGATCTACGCAGCGCGACGCCCAAGGGTAAGTGGCATTCGGTCTGCGTGAAGAGCGACGGCAGCTACGGCGTCCCCGAGGGCCTGATCAGCTCGTTCCCGGTGCGCGCCGACGGCCGCGGCGGTTGGGAGATCGTCCAAGGCCTCGAACTGGACACCTTCCTGAGCGCCAAGCTCGCCGCGACGGTCCAGGAACTCGAAGGCGAGAAGCAACTCGTCGCCGACCTGCTCAGTTGAACCGCGTGTCGGGGCTGCCCGGCATCCGCACGCCCAGCGCTGCCTTTCGGGGCGGCGTTCGCGCTCGCTCTACGCGGCCGCGACGGGCCTACGGCGCGCGCTCAAGCGGCAGAGGCGCCTACGCGCCGGTTTCCACGCGAGCGCCCGAGAGCCCGAAGGGGCTCGCCTCGCCGATGGACACGCGGAGGCTCTGGCCGACGTCGGCGGTGCTGCCACGGACGCTGACGGGGATCCCGTGGCGCGACAGGCCGCGGCAGGTGTCGGGGCGCTTCGGGGACACGCTCTCGACGAAGACCTCCACCGTTTCGCCGATCCAGCGTTCGTGGCGCGCGAGCGCGACGCGCTCCGCGGTCCAGAGCAGCCGCTGGTTGCGCTCCTTCTTGACCGCGACGGGCACGTCGTCGGTCATGCTGAAGCTGCGCGTCTCGGGTCGCGGGTCGTACTTGAACACGTAGCTCTGCACGTGGCCGATCTCCTCGAGGAAGCGCTCGCTGGCGTCGAAGTCACCATCGGTCTCGCCCGGAAAGCCGACGATCCAGTCCGTGCCCAGCTCGATCGTCGGAACCGCTTCGCGCAGGAGGTCGATGCGCCGGCGGTAGAGGTCGGTGGTGTAGCCGCGCTTCATGCGCCGCAGCACGTCGTCGCTGCCCGACTGCACGGGTAGCGGCACGAAGGCGTCCGTCTTCGAACAGTCGCGCAAGGCCTCGGCCAGCGCCTCCGTGACGTAGCTCGGGTGCAGCGTGATCAAGCGCACGCGCTCGAGCCCGCGCACGTCCTCGAGCGCGTACAAAAGATCCGCCAGACTGGGCCGTCCCTGCCGACCCCGCCAACGCCCCGTGTCGTCCTTCGCCAGATCCTCGCCGTAGGAGTTCACGGTCTGTCCCAACAACGTGAGCACGCGCGCGCCGCCCTCCACCATCCACTGCGCCTCGCGCACGAGGTCGGGAATCGGTCGGCTCTGCACGCGACCGCGCGTCTTAGGCACGATGCAGAACGTGCAGTTCAGGTCGCAGCCGCGCATCACGGCCAGATAGCCGGCGATGCCACCGGTGTAGGGCTCACCGGCGCGCTCGACGGCGACTTCGGCTCCCATGCCCGTGTCGAGCACGCGGGCCGCCTTGGGCGCGAGGCCCGCAGCGCGGCGCTCGCGCAGCTCGTCGACGAGCGCGGGCAGGTTGTGCAATTGGCGCGTGCCGCAGACGACGTCGACGTGGGCCGCGCGCTGGAAGATCTCCTCCTCGGCGCGCTGGGCCATACAGCCCATCACGCCGATCACCAGGTCCGGCCGCGTCGCTCGGGCGTGCTTGAGTTCGCCCAGCCACGAGTACACGCGTGCTTCCGCGTGCTCCCGCACCGAACACGTGTTGAAGAGCACCACGTCCGCGTCGCCCATCGACTCGGTCACGCGATACCCCTCCTTGCGGAAACGACCCTCCACGAGGAGCGAGTCGTACTTGTTCATCTGACACCCGAACGTCACGACGTGCAGCGCGGGAGCGTCGTCGACGGCGGCCGCCGAGCCGGCTGTCTGGGTCAGGGACTGAAAGCGGGGGAGAGACATGCGGCGGGGATTGTGCCAGAGGCGAGCGTGACGCGACAGGTGCGACCACGCCGGAGCCCGGGCTCCGGTGGTAGGCTGCGCGCCCACCGACGCATTTCGCCATGCCCCCCGCACGAATCACGACCGAAGCCCAGTGGGCGCGCGCGCTGGCGGCGCCGCGCTACTTGATCTTCAAGCACTCGCCCATCTGCCCGGTTTCCACGCGCGCCCAGCGCGAGTACCACGCCTTCCTCGAGGCGCACACGAACGTGCCCAGCACGTGGATCGACGTGATTGGCTCGCGCGCGCTGAGCCGAGCCGTCGCCGAGGAGACCGGCGTGCGTCACGAATCGCCCCAGGCCCTGCTGGTCGAGGCCGGCCGGGTCGTTTGGCACGCCTCGCACGGGGCGATCACGCGGGCCAGCCTCGCGGCCGCGATCCGTCGGGGGTGAAGGTCCACACGCCGCGTTGCCCGGCCGTCTCCTGCACCTTGAACACGAGTCGAGCGACTTCGACGTCGGGATACTGGTCGCGTAGCTCGTCCAGCAGGCGTCGACCGAGGTACGCGGATAGGTTCTCGGCGCTGGTGTTGTTGATCGGCAACACGATGACGTCGTCCTTCGGCGCGCGATAGCGACGCGACTTCCAGCGCACCTCGACGTGGTCGCCGGCCTCCTCGACCGAGAGGTCCGGATGCCGCCCGGGGACGAGCCAGTGCTCGTCGAGTTCGTCGACCAGCGCCCGCACCACCGGCTTGATGTGCTGAAAGTCCATCACCAGCCCGTGCTCGGTCAAGCGCGCTTCGATCGACGCGCGGACGTGATAGTTGTGACCGTGCAACCGTTCGGCGGTGCCGTCGGGAAAGATCAAGAAGTGCGCGGCGGAGAACTTGAGGTACTCCTTGTCGATCTCGATCGACCAGCGTTCCATGGGCTCTGGGGCGGGGGACGAGAGGGGTAGCAGGACGCGAGGCGAGAGGGAAAGCGATTCCCGCCGGGCGGACGAGCGCAGCTTGGGCGAACGCGACGCCCGCGGGAAGGCTTGAATTCGCTCCAGATGGACGGAAGTGCCGCCGATAGGCCGTTCCGGCGACGATCCCGAACGCTCCCCCCGGAGCGGATCTCCTCCGGGACGCTGCACTCCCCTCTTGCAACCATGACGAAGCTTTCACTCGGTCGCGCCTCGCTCGCGGCCCATACGTTCGCGGCCCGCCGTCTCTCGAAGCTGCGCGGCTTCACCATGATCGAGCTGGTCGTGGTGATCTCGATCCTCGCGATCCTCTCGGGTGTCATCGTGCCGCGCGTGCAAGACCATCTGAAGTCGTCGCGGGACGCCGAACGGCTCGCGAGCATCAAGGCGATTCGCGTCGCCATCGACCAGTACGCGCTGGATCGCGGATCCTACCCGCGCGCCGAATCGAACCCCGACTGCGGTGGTTGGGACGTGTCGCACGATGGCGGCTTCGTCAGCGAGCTGCGCGAGGCAGGCTACCTCTCGGACGATCTGGTGGATCCGATCAACGACGCGACCTTCCACTTCCGCTACTTCCTCTACGAGAAGGGCGCCTACGGCTGCACGGGCGAAAGTCCTTACTACGTCCTCGGAGTGCGCAACTTCGAGAGCTTCGAGTTCGCCAACCAGCACCGCGGCTTCTTCCGGTGCCCCGGTCGCAACTGGGGCAACGAGTTCGCCTTCGTGGCCGGTGGCGGCGCCAGCTTCGGCGAGTAGGTTCCCCCTGGGCAGGGACGCGGCGTCGCTCGAAGAGCCTGCGGGTGGCGATTCGTCTGCTTCGCCGTCTCGCATTGCCCTGCCGACGAGTTACGACGATTCCGATCGAATCGTGGTGAGGGAAGCAGGCTAGCCCGGTTCCCTC
>JBBDIB010000101.1:38679-62925 GCA_040880665.1 Planctomycetota bacterium | reverse complement strand
GGGCAATGAGATACGGCGAATCAGACGGATCGTGGTGAGGGAACCGGGCTAGCCCTGCGGATCGAGCGCGGCGTTAGCCGTTTTGGTCGCGCCGCGTTCGGCCGCGCGCTTCCAGGCCTGCTTGGCCAGATGGCGATAGCGCGGCAAGAGGTCCTCGCGGCCCGCTTCGACGAGGGCGGCCTCGATCAACGGCGCGTTCTCGCGCACCTTCCAGCGCACGAGCGCCTTTTGCACGCGCCGTTCGCGCTGGCCGCGCGGGACGTAGAACTCTTCCTTCGAGACCGGATCGCGGCCCGTGACGTACTGCACGCAGGCGCGCGTCATCGGCAACGGCAAGAACTCCTGCACCTGCTCGGGCGAATAGTTGCGATCGAGCAACTTTTCGAAGAGGTGCACCGCGTCGGTGATCGTCGTGCCGGGGTGTCCGACGATGAAGTAGTTGACGAGGTGCTGGTCGCGCCCGAGCACCTCGCAGTCGGCCTTGTAGTCGGCTTCGTACTGCTCGTAGACGTCGAAGCTGGGCTTGTTCATCGCGCGCAGCGTGTCCGGCGACGAGTGCTCGGGTGCCAGCTTCAGCCGACCGGGGACGTGGTGCGCGACGAGGTCGTGGTGCAGCGGCAGGAGCCCGCCATCCTTGGCCCGCAGCATGTCGTAGCGAATCCCCGACGAGACGTGCGCGTGCTTGACGCCCTTCGTGTTGCGCACCATCGCGAGCAAGCGGCGATAGCCTTCGCTCTCCTTGTCGACGCGCAACGCGGGACACACGCCGGGCGTGAGGCAATCGCGATCGAGACACGGCTTGCCCGCTTCGAGCAGCTTGCACCCAAGGCCCCACATGTTCGCGGTCGGCCCACCGACGTCCGTGATCGTGCCACGGAAGTCGACGTCGCCGACGATCGTCTGCGCCTCGCGCAGGATCGACTCCTCTGAACGCGACTGGATCGCGCGCCCCTGGTGGAACGTGATCGAGCAGAAGGTGCAGTCCGCCATGCAACCGCGGTGCGTGTTGACCGAGAACTTGACGGCCTCCAACGCGGGGATCCCCCCGGCCTCGTCGTGGTCCGGGTGCCAGCGGCGCTGGAACGGCAGGTCGTAGTAGCGGTCGACCTCGCTGACCGGCGCGGGCTCGTTCGGTCCGTGCTGCAGGACGAAGCGGTCGCCGTGCTGCTGCGCGAGCGGACGGCAACCGGGGTGGTTCTGGGTCCGCAGCGCTTCGAACAGCTCGATCATGAGCTGCTCGTCCTCGACCAACCGCTCGTAGCTGGGCACGATCAACGCATCCTCGGGCAGGGCGTCGGCGCGCACGATCTCACACGTTCCCCGAATGTTCTTGAGGTCCTGGCCCGCGCGCAGGCGCGCCGCGATCTCGAGCACCTGCCGCTCGCCCATCCCCCAGACCAAGAGGTCCGCCTTGGCGTCGACGAGGATCGAGCGGCGCATGGCCTCCTGCCAGAAGTCGAAGTACGCGAGGCGTCGCGGACCCGCCTCGAGCCCGCCGATGACGACCGGCACGCCCGGGAACGCGTGGCGCGCCTGGGCGGTGTACCCGATCGTCGCGCGGTTCGGTCGACCGGGCTTGCCGCCGGGTCGGTAGACGTCCTCGCGCCGTTTGCGCTTCGACGCGGTGTAGTTCGTGACCATCGAGTCGATGGTCCCGGCGGTCACGCCGACGAACAGCTCGGGCGCGGGCAAGCGGTTCCAACCGGAACCGTCGGGCTCGAGCTCGGGACAGTCGAGGATTCCGACCCGGTAGCCCTCGTCCTCGAGGAGCCGCCCGACCGCGGCTGCTCCGAACGACGGGTGATCGACGTAGCCGTCGCCCGTGACGATGACGATGTCGAGCCCGTCCCAACCGCGCTCTTCGAGCTGACGGCGGGTACGCGGTAGGAACTGGCGGCGATCACGAACATCCATGGGAGCTTCCGGGCTGGCGCAAACTGCGATGGACCGCCGAACCGCCGACGCCTCGGCAGCTCGCACGCTGTGCGCCCCGTCCACGGGGTCTCACGTCACTCCCGTTCGACCGCGCTCGTGCGCCGTTCGTTCGATCGGCGCACCGTTCTCGCAATCCGCACGCAGCCCGCCCGCAGGCCAGGACCCCGGACGAACTTAGAAGGATCCGTGGCGCGCGCGCTGACGGGCGTTGACCTTGCGACCGCCGGCCGTCTTCTGGCGCGTGCGGTAGCCGGTCTTCTTGGAGTGCTTCTTGTTGCTCGAGCGGATCTTGATCTTCATCGCGGGGGGTCGCCAGGTGACGGACCGGAGATCCTAAGGTGCCGAGGCGCGGGTTCCCACCAGAAAAACCGTGCTCCCGCTGCGGGCCGGGGATACTCGCAGTCACGGCCCGCCTTGTGCGACCCTGCCGGGGTCCCTACGATTTCGGCCCGCACCGGCGGCTCCCCACTCGCTCCCCCCACTCGCTCCCCCTCCGGCCCTCTCTGCCGGCCCGTTGCCCCCCTCCTGTCCACCATGCGGATCCGACTTTCTGTTTCCCTTTCGGTTCTCGGCTTCGTCGGCTTCGTCGGCGTGGCACCCCCGGCCTCGGCGCAGGAGTTCCAGAGCTCGTCTCCCTGGTACCTGGAGGCTGGCGCGGGTCTCTCCTTCGCCGACGACGCTCCGGGCGCGTTCGACGGCGAGGTCAACTACGACGACGGATTCAGCCTGCACGGCGCCCTTGGCCGGCGTCTGTTCGACTTCCGCGACGACGGTCGCCTGGGCCTCTCGGCCGAGCTCGAGTACTTCTACAACGAAGTCGACATCGTGGGCACCGACTTCAGCGCGGTACAGGTCTCGGATGCGACGGGGCTCACCACCGGCAGCGTGTTGGTGAACGCCGTGCTCGACTGGGACATGTCGGAGACCGTCACGTTCCACCTGGGCCTCGGCGCGGGCTTGGCCACCAGCATCGACATCGACTCCGCGGGCAACGCCTCGGAGAGTTTCAAGAACGAGGACGACACCGCCTTCGCCATGCAGGTCCGCGCGGGCTTCAGCTACCAACTCGGCGACTACGAGAACTTCCGGTTCGTCGCCGGCTACCGCTGGTTCCGGACCGAGGACATCGGCCTCGTCGAGACCGGCGACCCGCTCGGCGGCCCCGAGACCTTCGACCTCGAGTACCAGGTCCACTCGCTGGAAGTGGGCATGCGCTGGAAGGCCTTCTAACGCCGAGCGCGGGGTACGTCAGACCTGTTGCAACAGTGCTGTCGAACGTGCTGTCGAACGTGCTGTCAAATTGTGCGCGGGCCGACCATCTCGGCGGGCACGACGGCGGCGTCGAATTCCGCGCCGGTCATCAGGCCCAGCGTCTCGACCGCCGCGCGCAGTGTGGTGCCTTCGACGTACGCCTGCTTCGCCACCCGCGCGGCGTTGTCGTAGCCGATGTGACGATTCAGCGCGGTCACCAGCATTAGCGACTCGCGCATCAAGGCGTCGATGCGCTTCGCATTCACGTCCAGCCCGCTGACGCAATTCGTGCGGAACGAGTCGCAGGCGTCCGACAGCAGCGTCGCCGACTCGAGCACGTTGTGGATCATCACGGGCTTGTAGACGTTCAGCTCGAAGTTGCCCTGGGACCCGGCGAAGCCGACGGCGACGTCGTTTCCGAAGACCTGCGCACACACCATCGTCAGCGCTTCGCACTGCGTCGGGTTGACCTTGCCCGGCATGATCGAACTGCCCGGCTCGTTGGCCGGTAGCTTCAGTTCGCCCAGCCCCGAGCGCGGGCCCGAGCCGAGCCAACGCACGTCGTTGGCGATCTTGAGCAGCGCGCCGGCCGCCACGCGGTAGGCGCCGTGCAGGTGCACCAGCGCGTCGTGCGCAGCCAGTGCAGCGAACTTGTTCGGCGCGCTGACGAAGGGCAGACCCGTCTCGTCGGCGATCGCCTGCGCGACCTCGGTCGCGTAGCGGGGATGGGTGTTGAGGCCCGTTCCGACGGCCGTGCCGCCCAGGGCGAGTTCGAAGACGCCCTCCAACGAGCCGCGGATCGCGCGCGCGGCGTCCCGCAATTGGTGACTCCAACCGGAAAACTCCTGGCGCACGGTCAACGGCGTAGCGTCCTGCAGGTGCGTGCGTCCGATCTTGACCAGATCGCCGAACTCCTCCGCCTTGCCGTCGATGGCCGCGGCCAGAGCTTCGAGCGCGGGCAGGAGGCGCTGCACGGTGCACTCGGCCGCGGCCACGTGCATCGCCGTCGGAAAGGCGTCGTTCGACGACTGCGAGCGATTGACGTGGTCGTTCGGATGCACCGGCTCCTTCGACCCCAGCGTCCCTCCCAGGAGCTGGATCGCGCGATTCGAGATGACCTCGTTCGCGTTCATGTTCGTCTGCGTGCCCGAGCCCGTCTGCCAGACCACCAACGGAAACTGGGCGTCCCAGCGACCTTCGACGACCTCGGAGGCGGCGCGGAGGAGCGCCTCTTGGGCGGGCGGCGCGAGGTCGGCCAAGTCTCCGAGCGCGATGTTCGTCTTGGCTGCGCACTGCTTGACGATGCCCAGCGCTCGAATCATCGGGCGTCCGAAGCGCTGCTCGCCGATCTTGAAGTTCTCGCGCGAGCGCTGGGTCTGCGCCCCCCACAAGGCATCGTTCGGAACCTCGATCGGTCCCATCGAGTCGTGTTCGGTGCGGGTCGTCATCGTGCTGCTGGTCAGGTGCTCGTGGGAGGAAACGTGCGCTAAGCGGCGCTACAGGATCGCGAGGGCGCGCAACGCGTCCAGGTCTTCCTGGATCGCGCCGACGGTCTTTTGCATCTGGATGCGCGCCGTGGTGTCGAGCGGGATCTCCACGATCTCCTCGACCCCGCTGCGACCCAGGATCGCGGGCACGCCCGTGTAGACGCCCTCGAAACCGAAGTGCCCGTTGAGCAAGCACGCCGAGGGCAAGAGCCGGCGTTCGTCGTTCAAGATCGACTTCGCCATCGCGACGGCACCCGCCGCGGGCGCGTAGAACGCGCTGCCCGATTCGAGCAGCTTGACGATCTCGCCACCGCCGGCGCGCGTGCGCGCGCTCATCGCGTCGATCGCGTCGGCCGGCAACAGGTGCTGGATGCCGACGCCGTTGACGGTGCAGAAGTGCGGCAGCGGCACCATCGAGTCGCCGTGCGCCCCCATCACCATCGCGCGCACGTCCTGGACGTTCGAACGCGTCGCTTCGGCGATGAACCACGCGAACCGCGCGGCGTCGAGCGCGCCCGCCATGCCGACGACGCGCTTGGCCGGAAAGCCCAGCTTGGCGCGCATCAACGTGACCATCACGTCGAGCGGATTGGTCACCACGATCACGATCGCGTCGGGCGAGCCGATGCGGATGTACTCCGCGACCGACTCGATCACGCGCCCGTTGACCTCGAGCAGGTCCGAGCGGCTCATGCCCGGCTTGCGCGGCTTGCCGGCCGTCACGATGAAGAGGTCCGAATCGCGCGTCAGCGCTGGATCCCCCGTCCCGACGATGCGTCCGCCGTAGCCTTCGATCGCCGCCGATTGGTTGAGGTCGAGGGCGATGCCCCTGGCCCAACCGTCGCGCACGTCGATCAGGACGATCTCGCTCGCGAGGTCTTTCTCGAGGCACTTCGCGGCGGTCGTCATGCCGACGTAGCCGGCGCCGACGACGGTGATCTTGCGGGCGGGAATCTGGCTCATGGGCCGGCCAAGTTAGCGCCTGGGCAGCGCTGGGGCCACGCTCGAACGAGGCGTTACGCCAGCGGGAGCTGCGACCGGCCCCGCGCCGACGAGTTCCGCCCCCGGCGACGTCTCAGCGCCGTTCGGGCACGCTGTCTAGAAGCGCCGCGAGCGTCTCCGCGAGCTCCCACTCGCGCGGCTCGTCGACCGCGTGGAGTGGCGACAGGGAATCGGTCTTGCGCGCCAGGACGCGGAGATCACGCCGACCGCGACCGCTCCAGAGCGGCTCGAGGTCGTCGGCTGCCAAGAGCTCGAGCGTCAGATGGCCCTCTTCGACGCGCTCGAAAACGACCGTTCGAAAGTAGGGGTCGTGCCACTCGTCACGGCTCGCGGTGTACGTGTCGTAGGCGACCAAAATGTCCGCGTCGTCGCCCTCCGCTGGCTGATAGCCGCGCGCCTGCAACCCGGCCAAGACGCGTTGCCGCAGTTCGCGGTCCAGCGCCACGGGCAAGGGCTCGCTCGGGACGAGGCCGGCCTCGTCCGACCACGCGAACGTCGCGAGGCCACGCAGACGTGGTGAACCAACCGCGTCCGTCTCGACCGCGACGGCGGAGCAAGCGAGGGCGAACCAGGACGCGCAGCAGACGAGCAACGAAGCTTGGAGTCGAGGCATGGCAAGGTCTCGGGGGTTTCACGGTTGCGCGGTTCGCAAGGTGTGCCGAGCACTTCACCTCGCACACTCCTCAGGGCTGAATCGTGACGCGCAGGCCGCGCGAGGTCGAGACGCTTTCGCCACAGGACGCCGACGGCCAGAGCGAGCCGACCTGGAAGGTGTACGTCATGCCGATCTGAGCGCTGTCGTTCGGAACGGGAACGGGGATCGCGAGCGAGCCCTTGGCGTCGGCCGGGGGCGCCGCCACCAGTTGGAAGAAGCCGCCGCCCGCGACGTGCAAGAGCGCGCCCAGGAAGAGCGTGCCGAGCGGATCGTCGTTCGCGCTGATCGCAAGAATCGCGCCGGCGCCCGGCGTCGAGTTGCCGGAGTACACGGTGAAGCCCGCGTCGCCTACCGTCGCGGGTCCGTTCGTGCCGATCGGCTGCATGCCTGCGCAGCCGGGCGTGCCCGTGCCGAAGGGCTCGACGCCCGTCGGTACGAAGGAAACGACCCAGGCCCGCGCGCTCTGGTTGGAGCTGGCGATCGCGTCCTTGACGCCGTCGCCGTTGACGTCGTGACCGCCGCCCATCGCGGTCCCCATCCGGCGATTCGCCGCGTCACCGGGCACCGTCATGATCTCGCTGCCGTCCTTGCCGCTGAAGGCGCGCAGGCTGCCGGCATTCGAGCCGCCCGCGTCATCGCCGTCGGAGCCGGCGCAGAAGTCCGGATAGCCGTCGCCGTTCACGTCCCCGAGCCCGAACACGGCCGAGCCGAGGCGATCGCCCACGACGTCGCCGAAGATCTCGTAGAGGATCGTTCCGTCGACCCCGGAGACCACGCGCACGCGTCCGAGCGATTGGCTGGTCGGGTTGCCGATGACGAGGTCGTCGAACCCGTCGAGGTTGACATCGATGCCGCCCGAGCAGCGGCCCTCGGCGGACAGGCCGCCGTTGGCGAGATCGTGCAGCAACGTGCCGTCGGCACCCGAGTAGACCAGCACCCGCGGGCCACGCGCTCCCATGATGTCGGCGTGTCCATCGCCGTTCACGTCGCCCGCGCGGCCCACGTTCGAGCCGAGGTTGCCCCCGGCGATGGGGCCGTAGATCTTGTGGATCACCGTTCCGTCGATGCCCGAGAACGCCGTCAGCGACCCCGCCGAACTACCGCCCGGCGCTCCGTCGTCGAGCAGCGCACCGATCACGACGTCGTCGAAGCCGTCGTTGTCGATGTCCCCCGCCGCGGCCGTCGACCAGCCGAAGAGATCGCTGGCGTCGTCGCCCTCGACCTGCCACAGGACGAGACCGGTCGCGCCGTCGACGACCAGCGCGCTGCCGGCGTTCGTGCCCGCCGCGGTATCGTCCTCGTCCGCCGCCGCCAGGATGTCGAAGATGCCGTCGCCATTGGCGTCGCCGGCCGAGCTGGAGCCGTAGCCCATGTGGTCGCCCGCTCCCGTGCCGAAGACATTGCGCACGAGGCTGCCCGTCGCGCCGTCGTAGACGAACAGGCTGCCCGCATCGGTCAAGCTGCCCGGTGCGTCGTCGCGCCACGCTCCGACCAGCGCTTCGGCGGCGCCGTCGCCGTCGGTGTCGCCGATCAGGTCGCAGACCTGGCCGTAGCTGTCCGCGGTCGAGCCGACGAAGGTGTGCAGGATCTCTTGGGCGCCGACGGGGGCGCCCGAGAGCGCGAGGGCGCCAAGGAACGGAACGAGGCGCGCGAACGCGCAGGAAGGGACGAACATGGTGGTCGGAGGGAGGTACGGGGGAGCGGGTCGGGCGCCGGGCGCTTTCCACGATCCTACCCCCGAGCGCCGACCGCCGCTGCGCTCGCCCGGGATCCTCGCCGCGTTCACTCCGGCGCACCCGCCGCCCAATCGGCCGGTACCAAGTACCGCGTGTGCAGCCGCTCCTCCGGCGACCCCGGCTCGGGCTGGTGGTCGTAGCGCCAGCGCACCTCGGGCGGCAGCGAGCCCAGGATCGATTCGACGCGCCCGCCGGCCTGCAGGCCGAAGAGCGTCCCGCGGTCGAAGAGCAGGTTGAACTCGACGTACCGCCCGCGGCGGATCAACTGCCAGTCGCGCTCACGCTCGCCGTACGGCGTCCGGTGGCGTCGTGCCAGGATCGGCAGGTACGCCGGCAGGAAGGCGTCGATCAGCGCGCGCCACAGGGCTTCGGCATGGGCCGGTTCGTCGAGGTCGTCGAAGAACACGCCGCCGATGCCACGCGGCTCGTCGCGGTGCTCGAGGAAGAAGTACTCGTCGCACCAGCGCTTGAAGCGCGTGTGAACGTCGCCGCCGAAGGGTTCGCAGGCCGCCCGCGCGGTTCGATGCCAATGCACGCAGTCCTCGTCGAAGCCGTAGTACGGCGTCAGGTCGAAACCGCCACCGAACCACCAAGCCTCGTCAGCGCGGAAGAAGCGGAAGTTGGCGTGGGTCGTCGGAGCGAACGGATTGCGCGGATGCACGATCAGGGACACGGAGATCGCTTCGTACACCGCGCCCGCGAGCTCGGGGCGGCGCTCGGTCGCCGCCGGAGGCAGCTTGGCGCCGTGGGTGTGCGTGAAGTTGACCGCCGCGCGCTCGATCACGCGCCCGCCCTCGAGGACCTTGGGTCGGGACATCCCGCCGCCCGGGCGAGCGAGTTCGACCCCGCGAAAGCGCGCCTCGGGCTCGAGGCCTTCGAGCGTCGAACAGACCGCCTCTTGGAAGCTCTCCAAGGTCGAGCGGACGAGGTGAGGCACGGGTGCTTGCATGCCCGCATCATCCGCCCGCGCGCTTTCGGATCCAGCGTTCGATGCCGTAGGGTTGCCGCGCCACCTTCCAAGCCCTGCTTGCGCCCCCTGCCACCACCCTTAGCTCCTCGCGATGATGAAGTTCCTCGGCGGCTGCCTCGTGTTCGTCCTCCTCCTGGCCGCGCTGGCGTTCTACTGGACCACGACCTGGCCCGAGGAGGTCCGTCGCTCGATCGAGATCGAAGCGCCGGCCGCGGCGGTCTTCGAAACCGTGGCGACGCCGAAAACCTGGCCCGAATGGACGGCTTGGACCCAAGAACGCGATCCCGAAGCCGTCTGGACCTTCGAAGGCCCCGACAGTGGAACGGGCGCCAGTTGGGAATGGCGAGGACTCCCCTTGAGCGAGGACGGGCTGGGTCACGGCAAGTTGACCCTCTTGGAGACCGCGCCCGCCGAGCGCATCGAGTACGGGCTCGTCTTCTGGGAGGACGAAACCGAGTGGGCGTCCACCGGCGCGTTCCTCTTCGAGGAGCACGCCGGCGTAACGACGGTCCATTGGACAATGGAGCCCTCCGGCGTCGAAGGTCTGGCGCGCGGCTTCACGAACTTCATGATGGACATGAGCGTCGGTCCCGACTTCGAAACAGGCTTGAGCCAGTTGAAGCAGCGCCTGGAAACGGACGCGCGGTCGCCCGCGGAGACCCCGGCCGAGCCCGCGGAGACCCCGGCCGCGAACGACTAGCGAGCGTCCTCGTCGGCGCCGGCCCCGTCGACGTCCCCGGGCGGCAGCTCGAACGCCGGGTCGTCCGGCGTCAGCGCGCTGTAGAGGTGGGCGTCGAACCACGGATCGAGATCGCGATCCGCGACCTCGCTCGCGAGCTGCGTGAAGTCTCGGGTCGACGCGTGCCCGCCGCCGAAGCGCGTCACCCACGTCCGCACGAGGCGGAAGAACGTCTCGTCGCCGAGTTCCGCGCGGAGGGCGCGCAGCACCCACGCGCCACGGGTGTAGACGCGCCCCGAGAACAGCTCGGCGACGCCGGTGTCGTGCGGGCTCCCGACTGCGGTGCGCTTCAACCTGCGATAGGTGGCGGCCATGCGCCGCTCGATGCGCGGGTCCTCGGTGTGCTCGCTCCACAGCCACTCGGCGAACGACGCGAAGCCCTCGTTCAGCCACAGGTCGCTCCAGGCCGCGGGCGAGACGTGATTTCCGAACCACTGGTGCGCCAGCTCGTGCGCGACGGTGGAGGGACCCACACCCGAGCTGTAGACGGGCAGGGTCTGCGTCTCGAGCGCCCCACCCAACCGGCTACGCGCCAGGACACCGCCGTAGGACTCGAACGGGTAGGGACCGAAGCGCTGCTCGAAGAACCCGAGCATCGCCTCGGTCTGGTCGAAGACGGCGCGCGCCCGGGGCGTCGTCGACTGCTCGAAGTAGTGCGTCAACGGCAGCCCGCCGTCGGTCACGGATTCGACGACCTCGAACTGGGCGATGCAGATCGTGACCAAGTACGTCGCCATCGGATCGCGGGCGCGGAAGCGATGGCGCACGAGACCGTCCTCGGCGACGCGCTCCACGACGCGACCGTTGGCGGCGACGACCCACGGCGCATCCACGCCGACGTCGAACGAGTAGGTCGCCTTGTCGGTCGGGTGATCGTTGCAGGGGAAGAAGGAGGCGGCGCCGATGCACTCGGAGATGACGTAGACGCCTTCCACCTGACCGTCGCGCTCTTGTCGAATCCAGCCGACCCCGGGCACGAACGGGACCGCGGGATCCTTCACGATGGAGGGCATCCCGTGGTACTCGACGCGTGCTTGCACGGGTTCACCGGCCGCCAACGGTCGAGCGGGCGTGATCTCGAGTTCGCGCCCCACGTGACGGAACGCCGCCGGTTCGCCGTCGATGCTGACAGCCGTCACCTCGAGCCCGACGAGGTCGAGGTGAAAGCTCGCCAGGGCCACGTCCGGGACCAGCGTGACCGTCGCTCGGGCGCCGACCTGCCCGGTGTCCATGCTGACGTCGAACACGAGGTCGTAGTGCTGCGCGTCGTAGCCGCCGTTGCCGACGCCCGGGTAGTAGGGATCGCCGCTGCCGTCGGCGCCGTCCACGGGCCCGGCGTCTTGGGAAGGCAGGGCGAAGAGAAGGGCCGCGAGGGCGAGTCGATGCATGGGGAAGCCGAGGGCCGGAGGAAGGGGCGCGCTAGTCTAGCGTTGCCTGCACACGCGCGGATTCCGGCGTGCCCCTCCCATCGTCCAGCGACGCCGCCTAGACTCCCGCTTCCCCCTCCACGATCGACCCGCCGAACACCGCGTGAAGAGCCACCAACCCCCCGCCGTCTTCCCCCCGCTCGACGACTTCCGCCCGCGCCATCTCGGCACGGACGGGGCCGAGATCGACGCCATGCTGGGCGTCCTCGGCCTGTCGTCGCTGGACGAGTTGGTCGAGCGCACCGTGCCCGCGAACATCCGCCTGGACCGCGCGCTGGCCCTGCCCGCCGCGCGCGCCGAGAGCGCGTACCTGCGCGACCTCCGCGCCCTCTCCCGCCGGAACGAACTCCGGCCGAGCTTCCTCGGGCAGGGCTACTACGGGACGCTGGTCCCCACGGTGCTCCTGCGCAACGTGCTCGAGAATCCGGGCTGGTACACGCAGTACACGCCCTACCAGGCCGAGATCTCCCAGGGTCGCCTCGAGGCGCTCTTGAACTTCCAGACGATGATCGCGGACCTCACGGGGCTTCCGATGGCGAACGCGTCGTTGCTCGACGAAGCGACGGCCGCGGCCGAGGCTCTGACGATGTGCCACCGCATCCTGGGCGGCAAGCGCGACACGTTCTTCGTCTCCGACCGGTGTCACCCGCAGACGATCGCCGTCGTGCGGACGCGCGCGGAGAGCCTCGGCCTCGACGTGCGCGTCGGGCCGCTGGCCGAGTTCGACGCCGACGAAACCAACTGGGCGGCCGTTTTGGTGCAGTACCCCGACACCGACGGCGCGGTGCTCCTCCACGACGACTTGACCGAACGCGTGCACGCGGCCGGCGGACTGGTGGTCGTCGCGACGGATCTCTTGGCGCTCACGCTGCTGCGTCCGCCCGGCGAGTTCGGCGCCGACGTCGTCGTCGGTTCGTCGCAACGCTTCGGTGTGCCGCTGGGCTTCGGCGGACCCCACGCCGCCTTCCTCGCGACGACCGACGCGCACAAGCGGCACATTCCCGGTCGCATGATCGGCGTCTCGATCGATGCCGACGGCAACCCGGCGCTGCGCATGGCGTTGCAAACGCGCGAGCAGCACATCCGGCGAGAGAAGGCCACCAGCAACATCTGCACGGCGCAGGTCCTCTTGGCCGTCATGGCCGGCTTCTACGGGGTCTACCACGGCCCCGACGGACTGCGCGCCATCGGCGCGCGCGTGGCGCGCATGACCGAGACACTGCGACGTGCCGTCGTCGCGGCCGGTCACCGCGTGCTCAACGACGTGGCGTTCGACACGCTGCGTATCATGCCGCAGAATGGCGACGTCCTGGCGCACGTGCAGGAGCGCGGCGTCAACCTGCGTCACTTCGGCGACGGTTCCCTGGGCGTGGCGCTCGACGAGACCGTCGGCGACGCGGAACTCGAGCTGTTGGCGGAAGTCTTCGGCGCCGCGCCGGACGGGCTCGGCGCACTGGCGCCCGACGTCGTCGAGTACGACGCGCGCTTCGCGCGGACCAGCGCGTACCTGACGCATCCCGTCTTCCAGCTCTATCGCGGCGAGCACGAGATGCTGCGCTACCTGAAGCGGCTCGAGAACCGTGACCTGTCGTTGACGACGTCGATGATTCCGCTCGGTTCGTGCACGATGAAGCTCAACGCCACGACGGAAATGCTGCCCGTCACCTGGCCCGAGTTCGGCAACCTCCACCCCTTCGCGCCGCTCGACCAGACGCTGGGCTACCGCGAGCTGTTCGCGGAGCTGGAGTCCTGGCTGGCCGAGATCACCGGCTTCGCGCGCATCTCGCTGCAGCCCAACGCGGGCTCCCAGGGCGAGTACGCGGGCCTGCTCGCGATCCGCGCCTACCACGCGTCGCGCGACGATCACGAGCGCGACGTGTGTCTCATTCCGACCTCGGCGCACGGCACGAATCCCGCCAGCGCGGTCATGGCGGGCATGCGCGTCGTGGTCGTGGCCTGCGACGAGAAGGGCAACGTCGACCTGGCGGATCTCGAGGCCAAGGCGCGCCAGCACGAGGAGCGCTTGGCGGCGCTGATGATCACCTATCCCTCGACGCACGGCGTGTTCGAGGAACACATCCGCGAGATCGCCGACGCGGTCCACGCCGCGGGTGGGCTGGTCTACATGGACGGCGCGAACATGAACGCACAGGTCGGCCTCTGCCGTCCGGCCGACTTCGGCGCCGACGTGTTGCACCTCAACCTGCACAAGACCTTCTGCATCCCGCACGGCGGCGGCGGTCCGGGCATGGGCCCGATCGGAGTCGTCGCGCGGCTGGCACCGTTCCTGCCCGGCCACGTTGGCGACGACGGACCGGTGGGCGCCGTCTCGGCGGCGCCCTACGGCTCGCCCAGCATCCTGACGATCAGCCATGCGTACATCGCGATGATGGGCGGCGACGGATTGGCGCAGGCTTCGCGGCTCGCGATCCTGCACGCGAACTACATGGCCGCGCGCCTGAAGGAGCACTATCCGCTGCTCTACCGCGGCGTCCGCGGCATGGTCGCGCACGAGTTCATCCTCGACCTGCGCCCCATCGAGCGCGAGACCGGCATCACCGGCGAGGACGTCGCGAAGCGCTTGATGGACTACGGCTACCACGCGCCGACGATGTCCTTCCCCGTCGCGGGCACGCTGATGATCGAACCGACCGAGTCCGAGTCGAAGGCCGAGATCGACCGCTTCTGCGAGGCCCTGATCGCGATCCGCGCCGAGATTCGCAACGTCGCCGATGGCACCTGGCCGCGCGGCGACAACCCGCTCGAACGCGCGCCGCACACCGCGGTCACGGTGCTCGCCGACGACTGGGACCGCCCCTACTCGCGCGAGATCGCCGCGTTCCCGGCCGCCTGGACCCGCGCCGCCAAGTTCTGGCCGAGCGTGGCGCGCGTCGACAACGGCTACGGCGATCGGAACCTGGTCTGCGCCTGCCCGCCGCTCGAGGACTACGAGCACTTCGCCACCGAGACCCAGTCGCGTCCGGTAGTCGTCGGCTGACCGCGGGGGTTACTCCGCGGCGCTCAGGGCCACGCCCTCTTTCTCCCACCAGATGCGCCAGGCCTTGACGCGCTTCGCGCGGTCCGCCGAACGCCCGATGGGATCGAAGCGGAAGTCGCGGCCGGTCAGCGAGCGGAGCGAGACGACCGCGGCCTCGCGCACGCTGGGCTCGGGGTCTTCCAGTCCGTCGATCAGGGCGGGCACACCCGCGAGCGAGCCCAGGTCGCCGAGGATGCGCGCGACGGCCATCCGCACGAACAGGTCGTCGTCGTCCATGTGGGCGGAGAGGTGCGGCACCACGGCCGCGTCGCGCGTGTCGCCGAGCCGTTGAACCGCCTCCCAGCGCGTCCCCGCGTTCGGGCTTTCGAGATCGCTCAGCACCGATTGCCAACCCAGGTTCTGGGGTGCGGTCGGGGGGTCGGCGCCTGCGTTTCCAGCGGCCACGGCGGGAGCGCCCCGTTCGAGCTCGGCCACCCGCTCGCGCAAGCCGCGGAATTCGGCGAACAGGTCAGGCTGCGCAGCCGCCACGGTGCCGAGCTCGCCCCCGAAGCGCGCCACCTGCTCGGGCAACGCGTCGAGACGGTCGAGCCGTGCTGCGAGCCCCGCCACCGCGGCGCGCAACTCGTCCAGCGTCTCGTTCGCCCGCGCGGCTTGGTCGTCGGCGCGGCTGCGCAGCTCGCTCTCGGCTGCGCGCAGATCGGTCTGGGCTCCTTCCAGCGCACCCAGGCGCTGCGCGAGTCGACCTTCCACGCGGGCCGATTCCAGTTCGGCGACGCGCGCCATGCGCGCGTCCTCCTGCCCGCGCGCGCGTCGATCGGCTTCGATCCGGTCGCGTAGGACGAGCCCCCCCACCAACACGCCGCCCACGGCCAAGAGGCCCAGACCGAACGCCAGCGACGCCACCCACAGCGCCGCGCGCGAGCGACCACGCTCCACAGCGCGCAGCGGTGCTTGGGCGCGGTCGTCGGTCACCGCACGAGCGTGCTCCTGCGCTGCAGGAGGGTTCGCGCCTCCAGCCCTCGCGCGTGCCGACGCCGCGACGCGAGCCGCCTGTTCGGGCGTTCCCGCGGCGCTCATCGCGGCCTCGCAGTGGCGGCAGACGATGCGCTCGTTGCGGCGCACGGCCGCGCCGCGTGCGAGATCCGAGGCGGGGATCGATTCGTTGCAGAGATCGCAGAAATGGATGTCCATCGTGGGGCGTGGGGCGCGGGGAGCGACGGGTAGGTACCCCTCCGGAACTACTAAGAGCCGGAGAACCGAACGCGGGGGCCGTGTTTCACGGCCTCCGAGCGCCGCTGGCGGGGCCGCGACGCTACCCTAGTCGGCGTGGAGACCGAATTTCCCGCATCGCCCGAGCTTTTGGCCGAGGTCGAACGTCTCGGCAACGAGTTCTTCGCCGCGTTCTACGAGCGTGCCTTGCTGAGTCGCCCCGACGACGAGCAAGTCCTCGAGGAGCTGGCCCACGCCCTGACCCGCGCCGGCCGCCACGCCGAGGGTCTGCGCGTCGATCGCCGCCTGGCCGCGCTGCGCCCCGACGACCCCACCGTGCTCTACAACCTGGCTTGTTCCCTGTCCCTCTCGGGCCAGCTCGAGGAAGCCTTGGCCGCCATCAACGCGGCGATCGAGGCCGGATTCGAGGACGCGGCGCTGTTGGCGAACGACGACGACCTGGCGGCGCTGCGGCTCGACCCACGCTTCCGTCGTCTGCTGGACCCGACCACGCACGCCTGACGGCGGCGATCCAGCCGGGCCAGCCGGGCCAGCCGGGCCAGCCGGGCTAGGGTCGCGGCTGGAGCATGCCGTCGGCCTTGCGCTTCACCCACCATGCGCGCCAGCGCTTGACGGCTTCGGCGCGTGACGCTTCGTCGGCGCGCGGGTCGTACTCGAGCTCCTGGCGCGTGGTCTCGAACAAGGTTTCGATGCACAGCGTGCGGGTGTAGACGCGTTCGTCCTCGAGCCCGCGGATCAGCACCGGGATCTTCTCCCAGTCACCGAGGCGCACCAGCGTCCGCGCGCGCTCGAAGCCGAGGTCGCTCTCCTCGCGCGCCTTCGACCAGCGCATCGACTTGATCGGTTCGACCAGCCGGCGGTCGAGCGTCGCGCCCAGCGCGGCCAGCCCGGCGGCAGCGACGTCGTCGCGCGGATCCTCGACCAACAACAACAGCTCGGCGTACGCCGGCTCGCCGACGGAGGCCAACCAGCGAATCTGCTCGACCCGCTCGAAGCCGCGGGTCCAGGGGAGCTTCCGAATCTCGTCCTGGATCTGGTTCAAGAGCTGGGGCGAGGGCTCGATCCAGCGGTAGGTCGTCACCTCTTCGAACTCGCTCGAGGAACCCAGGCAAGCGGTGAGGCCGAGGAAGAGGAGCGGCGCTGCCAGGAGTCGGCGCACGAGCGGACGGGCGGTGGAGGTCATCGGTGGAGGAGGAGGAAGGGGAAGGAGTTTCGGACTCCGGCGTTATCGGCCGGGTCGAGCGGAAGCTTGACCGCCGATCGAGGCGCGCTTCGGAATTTGCTCTTTCGCCCGCGAGGTCGCTAGGAATAGGCCTACGGCGGCCACGCTGGCGGCGGCCAAGGCGAAGATGGGTCCCGCGTCGCGCGCCAGCGGGACCCGGCTCGGCGCGGGTTGCGCTTCCGCCGGGGCGCCGCGGAACGGGCGCTCCCCGGCGAACTCGGGTGCCCTTCGCGGTGGGAGCGCCAGGGGCCCGACCGGCGCCGGCAAGCGCACGACGAAGTGATCGTCGCCGAAGACGCGGGCCGGGTTCGAGCCCGGTTCCGTCACGTACGAGTTCCGCGCCACGCCCGCCGGGTCGAGCGCGCGCTGGAACGTGAGTCGCTCGAGCGCCGGCCCGTCGACGCGCGCCAGCTCGGCCTCGAAGAGTGCCGGCAGGCCGTCCACGTCGAGCAGCTCGAGCCGCTCGGCGCTCCAGACCAAGCGCGGTCGCTCCACAGCTCGCGGACGTCGCGCGAGCCAGCGCAGGAGCGGCCCGAACGCCGCGCGCACGTCGTAGTCGCCGCCCCAACCCGCGCGCGGGTGCGACGCGAACTGGGCCACGCGGCCGAGGCCGAAGCGTCGGAGCCCCAGCACGCTGTCGCCGTCTGCGGTCGTCCACGCGACCTCCGCCGCGTCGCTCTGGGCGCGCATGCGCCAGAGCCGCGACAGGGGTGCCAGTCGCTCGGGGTCGACGGCCATGGCTTCCGCCAGCGACCCGGGCTGCGCGGCCACGGGCAAGACGTCGACCGGCGGCTCGGCGACGCGCAGTCGTTCGTCGGCGATCTTGTACTCGAAGATGCGCCGCAAGCCTTCGAGCCCGTGCGCGAACAGCACGTCCTCGCCGCGCGGCAGGAAACCGGCCAGGTAGTCCGCATCCGGCTCGTCGCCCACCGCGATCGCCACCAAGCGCGTGTCGCTCGCGGCGAAGCTCGCGCGGACGTTCGCCTGCCAGGCTTCGGGGTCGGCGTGCTCGCCACGTTCGTGACCATCGGTCAAGAGCAACACCAAAGCCGGGCGCTCGCTCAACTCGCGCTCCCGACCGAGATCCAGCAGCGCCTTGGCGATGTCCGTCGACCGCCCCGGCACGCGCGCGGCCAAGAGACGGCGCGCCGCTTCCGCGCCCACGTCGCCGGTGGCGCCGCGCTCCTTGACGAGCGTGGGGCCCTCCAACACCTGCGTGAAGAGCCGCAGCTCGACCGCGTCGCTCGGCAGCGCCGACTCGGCCAAGTCCACCGCCGCGCTGCGCACCATCTCGAAGGCGGTGCCCGCCATGGAGCCCGAACCGTCGACCAACAGCACCACGTCGCGTTCGGGATGCTCGGGCGCCAGGCGTTCGAGCGGCAGGACGCGCGCCAAGCGGGAATCGGCCTCGGCACCGAAGAACGCGCGCGAGCCCAGCGTCGCGAACCAGCCGCCGCCGCGCTCGAGCCAGGGCAGGAACAGCTCCTGGGGCAGCCGGGCGGGCGCGATGTCGTAGGTCACGACCAGATCGAAGTCCTCGAGCACGGGCGCGAGCTCTGCGGGCCGAAGCGCGCGCACGGCGAAGCCCGGAACCGCCGTCGAGCCCGGCGCGAGCCAGCGCTCGGCGTGGTCGGCGTCGCTCGCGCGCCGCACCAGGGCGACCGCGCGCTCGCCCTCGACGTAGGTGCGCGCGACGGCGCCATCGTTCTCGGGCACGGGGTCGCCGCTCTGACCAGCGACGAAGAGGCGCACCTCGGCCTCGACCTCCAGCGGTCCGAAGCCGACGCGGCCCAGCGGCACGAGTTGCTCCCAGCGTTCGGGGTCGCTGCCCGACGCGCCAAGCGCTGGCAACTCGAGCTCGACGACGATCGGAATCTCGACGCCGCTCTGCCGCACGTAGAGCCGCGCGACCGCTCGCTCGGGGACGCGCGTCCCCCGCCAGAGTTCGAGCGACAGGCGCGCCGCCGCAGGCGCGTCGGACTCGAGCCCCCGCGGCAGCTCGAGCGCGGCCAACGCCAGGTCGGGCCAGGTCGCGGGGGGCGGTTCGACGTGCTCGAGCGCGCTGCCCGCCGCCGCGAGCCGCGCCCAGGCGTCGGCGGGATCGGCACCGGTCGCGCCGCCGGTCGAGAAGAGCACGACGCGCGCGGGCTCCAAGCCGCGCACCAGGTCCAGCGCCTCCGCCAGCTCGCTCGCGGCGTCTTGGACGGAACTGGCCGCGGGAACCCACGCGGGGCCGCCACGCCCGTCGAGGCGCGCGAGCCAGTCCGCCGGTTCGCGCGATCCGCCGACGACCTCGACGTCGGCGGCGACGCGTACGACGGCCAGTCGAGCACCCGCGATCAGCGCGGCTTCGGCTTCCTCGCGCAGCACGCGGCGCGCCCAGCGGTCCCAGTCGGGGCGGCGGCGTCGTTCGCTGGCCGAGACGTCGAGCACGGCGACGTGCACCGGGCGCACACCGGAGTCGACCGTCGCCCGGCGTTCCGGCAGCAACCACACCGCGGCCAGCAGCGCCAGGAGCGCCGCTAGGCCGAAGCACGGAAGGGCCGCGCGCGTCACGCCGGCGCGGAGGGCCGCGTCGCCGCTTCCGCGGAGCGCGTGTCGACGCGCTCCGCGCGCTCGATCCAGCCACCGCCGACCAGGCGATCGCCCTGGTAGAAGGCGGCGCCCTGGCCCGGCGCGACCGCGGACTGCGGCTCGTCGAACTCGACGCGCGTGCCGGTCTCGGTCACGTGTACGGTCGCCGGCGCGGCGGAATGGTGGTAGCGCACTTGCACCTGGGCGCGAAGCCCCTCGGCGCCGGGCGCATCGATACCGATCCAGTTCGCGGGCCCCGTTTCGATCGCGCGGTAGAGGCACTCCTCGGCGAGACCCAACACGACGGTCCCCGTCTCGGGCACGAGGTCCAGGACGTACATCGGCTCGCCCAATGCGATGCCGAGCCCGCGGCGTTGCCCGATCGTGAAGTTTTCGGTCCCGGTGTGTCGGCCCAGCACGCGACCGCGCGTGTCGACGAACTCGCCGGCGTGCAGCTCGACGCCGTGCTCGGCCAAGAGTCGGCGATAGTCGTTGCCGGGGACGAAGCAGATCTCCTGGCTGTCGGGCTTCGCCGCCGTCCGCAGCCCGACCTTCGACGCGAGCGCGCGCACCGCGTCCTTCTGCATCCCGCCGAGCGGCAGGCGCGTGCGCGCCAAGTTCGCCTCGGCGACCGAGAACAACTGGTACGACTGGTCCTTCGAGCGGTCGACGCCGCGGCGCACCTCGACCCGACCGTCGACGACGGCGATGCGCGCGTAGTGCCCCGTGGCGACGGTGTCGGCGCCCAGCTCCTCCGCGAAGCGCAGCAGGCGGTCGAACTTGAGGTCGCGGTTGCAGACCGCGCACGGGTTCGGCGTGCGGCCCTTCGTGTACTCGGAGACGAAGTAGCGAATGATGCTGCCGAACTCCGCCTTGAGGTCGACGGCTTGGAAGGGAATCCCGAGGCGCGCCGAAACCATGCGGGCATCCCGCGCGTCGGTCAGGGAGCAGCAGGACTTTTTGGCCGCCTCGGCCGCTTCGACCTCGACCCCATTGCGCATGAAGAGCCCCACCAACTCGAGCCCTTCCTCGGCCAGGAGCCAGGCCGCGACGGAACTGTCCACGCCACCGCTCATCGCGACGACGACCCGGCTGGCGGTGTCGGTCGCGTTCGGGCGGGCGGCTGCGGCTTCTTCGGGAGGCATCACGGCTTCTTCGGGAGGCATCACAGGGAATCCTAGCGCGGTCTGCATTGGCGCGTTCCGAGGGATCGAGTACCGTCCCGGCCCGACCTACAGGGAGGCTCGCTTCGCGACGCCCTTCCTAGGGCGGCGTTCTCCCCTTTCCGACGACCTAGCACAACCTTTTGCGAACGATGGACCTCTTGCTTCCCCTTCTGACCCTCGCGCAGGACGACGCGGCCGCTTCCGGCGGCTTCGGTCGCATGCTGATCCCGATCCTCCTGATGTTCGGCGTCTTCTACGTCGTCATGATCCTGCCGGAGCGGAAGAAACAGAAGAAGCGCACCGCGATGCTCGGTGCCATGAAGAAGGGCGACCGCGTCATGACGACCAGCGGGATCCTCGCCAAGGTCGTCGGCGTCTCCGACGACGAGGTGCGCCTCGAGATCGCGGACGGCGTGCGCGTGCGCTTTTCGCGGCAAGCGATCCAGATGGTGCTCGACAGCGCGACGGCCAGCGCCAAGGACGCGGGCCAGCCCGCCCTCGCGGACGGCGGCGAGACCCAGGCCAGCTCCTAGGCCAGCTCCTAGGCGCGCTGGGGGGACGCGCCCCACGATGAGCGCGCGCGTCGCAGTCGCCGCGCTGTCGCTCGCGCGCGGCGCACGCGCGTTCGTGCTGGCGAGCCTGCGTCCCGAGCGAGCGCTGCGGCGCCACGCGCTCGGGCAGTGCCGACTCGCCAACGCGGAGCTCGGCTGGCTCGGCGAACGCTGTGCCGCCCGCGAGCTCCGAGCACGGGGCGTCGTTGTCGTGGCGCAGCGTCTTGCGACCAAGCTCGCCGAGCTCGATCTCGTCGCGCGCGATGGGCGCGAGCTGGTCGTGATCGAGGTCAAGACCGGGCGTCTGGGCGCGCGCTTTCGTCCCGGCGATCGCTTCGATGTCGAGCGCGCGCGCCGCCTCGCCGACGCTGCGGGTCGCCTGGCCGTGCGGCTACCGGTCGTCGCGTGGCGCGTCGAACTCTTCGAGGTCGGCCTGCACGACGACGGTTCGATCGAGTTCACGCGCACGGTCAGCGCGCGTGAAGAGGTTCGAGCGTGGCCCGCGCCGCGGTCGACTCAGGCTTCCTTGCGGACCTGATCGATCCCGATCCGGCGCACGCGCTGCGGGCGCGAGCCGGGGACGACCTCCAGCAGGCGGCGCGCCTCGAGATCGAGCTTCACGCGCACGCAGTACCACGTGATCGAGACGTGGCGCGGGAAGTCCTCGTGCGAGAGCTCGGGGCGGACGAGGTCGGGGAGATCCTTCAGCTCGACCCCTTGGGCGTCGTAGGGCAACGCCGCGAGGATCGCGGCGCGCATCGCGGTGTACTTGTCCGCGTCGATCGTCGACCCGGGCTCGTCGCCCGGGTGCAAGGTCAGGATTCGGCCGTCGCGATCGGGCGTCGGGCGATTGAGTTCGGACCCTTCGAGTTCGCCCCGGCGGCGGCCGAAGAGCCCCGAGAGCTTGCGACCGAGCCCGCGGGTCTCGGTGGGATCGTGAGTCTCTTCGGGCTCGGCGGTGAACGCCTGTTCGGTCACGTCGGGCACCTGACGAGGCACGTCGCGGCTCGTCTCGCGTTCCGCCCGGGCGATCGCGTCGCGCAAGCGCTTCTCTCGCTCGGCTTCCTTCGGATCGGCGGGTGTCTGGCGCTCGGCCTCCTGGCGGCGTCGCCGATCGAGCGTGCGTTGCGCGCGCGCGGCACGCACGCGTTCGACGGCCGCGCGCTCGCGCGGCGAACTCGGCTGGACCTCGGGTTCGCGCCGAAGCTCGTGGCGCGCGCGTTCGATTTCCTTGCGGGCGCTCTCACGCGCCACGTCCTCGGCCACGCGCCGCGCCTGATCCTCGGCCAGCCGGCGGCGTTCGTCCTCGACGCTACGGCGCTCGGCCTCGATCGCTCGGCGCTCCTCGGCGACGCGGCGGCGCTCCACTTCCGCGAGCTCGCGCGCGCGTTCTTCGGCCCGCCCGAGCTCGGTCAGGCGCTCGTCGAGCGCTCGCTCGAACCGTGCGCGTTCTTCCGCTTGACGTTCGCGTAGCAGGTCTTCCAGGACGCGGCGCTCTTCCTGTAGGCGCGCTTCGAGCGCCGTGTCGTGCTCGCTCGGTCGAGCCGTACGCTCGGCGCCCGTCGAGCGGCGTTGCGCCGCCTCGCGCTCGGTCTGCAGGTCGTGGGCCCGCGTCCGCTCGTGTTCCTGGCGCAGCTCGAACTCGCGCACGGCTTCGTCGCGGCCGAGCTGCACGGGTTGCGCTGCGCGCGCGCGGGCCAGTTGGTCGAATCCGATCCCCGCCTCTTCGAAGCGGGTGCGGAACGCGGCCAGGGCCTCGCCCCGCGCGGCCTCCAGCAGGCTGGTCAGCTCGCCGAACACGCGCTGGCGCAGTTCCGCCTCGTCTTCGTTCGCTCTGGGGGGCGCGGCCGTCTCGAGCTCCGGCTCGCTGCTCGCTTCGACGCGCTCCGCCGCGGGTTCCTCGCGCGTGCGGCGGCGCTTGCGCTTGTTCGTTCGTTTGGCGGGCCGCGCGGGCTGGGCCTGCTCGGCGGCCTCACGCTCGGCGGCCGCCCGCTCCGCGCGCTGGCGTTCCTTGTGCTGCTGCCGCTCCGCGCGGAGATCGCTCTCCATGCGGCGCAGCGCAGCTTCCTCCACCTCGCGGCGACGAGCGTTCTCGCTCTCCGCCGCGGCTTCCGCCGCCGCATCGACGCGCTCGCGGCGCAGCTTGGCCTGCCGTTCGGCCTCCTCACGCTCCCGCTGCTCGGCCAGCGCATCGGCCTCGGCCCGCTGGCGAGCCTCGGTCGCGCGCTCGGGCCGTTGTTCGCTCGACTGGGAGCTCGTGGGCGTCTGGTCGGCCAGCACGCGCTCGATCACTTCACGCTCGTGCGAGCGCCGCGCCTCGGACTTCACCCGGACCATTTCGCGGCGCTCATCGGCTTCCCGCTGGCGGATGGCTTCGAGCTCGTCGCGGTCGCGCCGCGCGCTTCGACGTCGTTCGCGCTCCAGGTTCTCGCGGGCGATGCGCGAGCGTTCCAACCGCTCGCCCAGCTCCGCGTCCTCGATCATGCGGTCGAGCACCGGTCGCAGCTCCTTCTCGAGCAACTTGCGCACGCGCGCGGCTTGGCGCTTGGCCAGCATCCACGCCCGCGGCCCGTGGAAACCCGAGTGATCGAACGCCACGCGCGTCCCGCGGACGATCTCGCTCAACCGCAAGGTCAAGACCGTGTCCAGGGGACCCCAGACCAGGGCCAGTCGCAGGTCCTTCGGAGCGCGCACCTCGAGCACTCGAGCGCTGCCCGCACCGAAGCCGAAGCCGCTCAAGGGAAACGTCGCGTCCGGCTCGAAGCGCGGTTCGCTCGCAGGCAACCAGCTACGCAGCAACTCGCCCTGGGTCAGGGCGTGCCAGACGAACTCCCGCCCGAAGGGGAGGACGCTGATCTCTTCGTAGGTGCTCATGTTCGCTGGTGACCGGCGCGCGACGACGCGGCGCTGGACGAGGTCCGCCGCACGCTGCATCGAGTATAGATCGGCGACCGAAAGGGTCGGGCGCCGTGGGGCACTCCGGAAAGGCTTTCCCGTTCGTCGAGCGCTGGACTCCGAAACACTACCCAGGGAAATGGACGTGTGCGGGCCGGGAAGCGACGGCCTTCGATTCACGCCACCGCCACCGGCGGTCGATAGGTAGGATCCCATGTCCCCGACGGGCGCGCCCTGCTTGTCCCATGGCGGCCGCCCCGGCCAGATGCTCCACGTCCTCCGACATTACTTGCCGTTTCGCAAGGCGCTGCTCATCGCCTGCGAGACCGTGCTGCTGACGCTCGTCGTAGGCTTCGGGATGTCGTCCCACCTCCTGTGGGTCGAGGTCCACGGATCCACGTTGCGGCT
>JBBDIB010000101.1:37055-38669 GCA_040880665.1 Planctomycetota bacterium | reverse complement strand
TGGCGCCGGCCAAGGCGCCGCTCCAACTGGAAGAGGCCATCTGGCAAGCCTGGATCTCGGCCTTCATGGTCTCGGTGCTCGCCCAGGTCGCGATCGCGTTCAACGAGCTGTACGACTTCCGCGTCTCGAGCTCGCGCTTCGATCGAGCGGCGCGCTTCCTGGGCTCCGCCGGCTGGGCCATCCTGCTGGTGCTGGCGTCGGTCGCCCTGATGGAGTTCTGGGGCGTCGAGCGCATCCTCGACTTCCCCGGCCTCCCGCTCTCCCAGACGGTGGTTCTGTTGACGACGGCCCTGATCGTCGGCTTCACGCTGCTGTACTTCTGGCGCGCTCTCTTCCACTGGATCCTGCGCCGCGCGCGCTTCAACGAACGGATCTTGATCGTCGGCCAAGGCCGGCTCAGCGAGCGCATCGAGGAGGCGCTCGAGATCGGAGACCAGACCGGCTTCGAAGTCGTCGGCGTGATCGCCCCCGGGGGCGCCGAACACGGCGAGCGCCGCCGACGTGCCGGCGAAAAGGTCGGCTCGCGCGGCGCCCGCGGTGGTGCCGGCGGCGCCGGTCGCGCCGGCGACACGGCCGACACCGCCAACACCGGCAACCCGTGGTTCGAAGCGCTCAGCGCACCGGCAGCCGAGGGCCCGCTGGCACTCGCGGTCGGCGCGCCGGCGCCGGCGCGGCTGGCGCTCGCGCCGCGCGTCGAACTGGCCGAAGCCGAGACCCTGCACTCCTTCGCCGTCCGCGCCGAGGTCGATCAAATCATCGTCGCGCTCAGCGATCGTCGCGGCTCCTTGCCGACGAGCGAGCTGCTCTCCTGTCGACTGGAAGGACTCTCCGTCGTCGAGGGCGAAGCGTTCTACGAGCGCCTGACGGGCAAGATTCCGGCCGAGGCGATGCGGCCCTCCTACCTGATCTTCAACGCCGGCTTCCTGCAGCATCCCTTGACCGAAACGCTCAAGCGTTCGCTCGACATCATCGCCGCAAGCTCGGGCCTCTTGCTCGTCTGGCCGGTGATGTGCGCCACAGCGCTCGCCGTGCGCTTCGACAGTCCGGGCCCCGTGCTCTTTCGCCAGGAGCGCACGGGCCGCATGGGCCGACCCTTCACGCTGCTCAAGTTCCGCAGCATGCGCGAGGACGCCGAGAAGCTCACCGGACCGGTCTGGGCCCAGGAGAACGACCCCCGCGTGACCCGCGTCGGCCGCTTCCTGCGCAAGTCGCGCCTCGACGAACTCCCCCAGCTCCTCAACGTGCTGGCCGGCTCGATGTCCCTGGTCGGCCCGCGCCCCGAGCGCCCCAACTTCGTCGCCGACCTCGCCAAGAAGATCCCTTACTTCGAGCAGCGCCACATCGTCAAACCCGGCGTCACCGGCTGGGCGCAGATCAATTATCCCTATGGGAACACCGAAGAGGACGCGCTCCAAAAGCTCCAGTACGACCTCTTCTACATCAAGTACCAGTCGACCCTCTTCGACCTCTCGATCCTGTTCAACACGATCAAGATCGTGCTGCTCCGAAAGGGCACGTAGAGCGCACGGATCGGGAATGCCCTGACCGAATGCGTCACGGGTGGCGATCCGCGGCCCACGGATCAGAGAGCGAGCGGCAGCGCCCGGGGGGGGG
>JBBDIB010000101.1:0-37045 GCA_040880665.1 Planctomycetota bacterium | reverse complement strand
CCCCGGCGGATCCTGCTAGCGCATCTCGAAGATGCCGGTGCCGTCGCCGTAGGGACTGGCGAGGGCCCACGTGAGGACCGAGTAGTTGACGTCGGTCGAGAAGGGCTCGAACCAGGTCACGGGCTCGGGGTCACACATCGAACCGACGGCGGCGATCGCTTCGGCGCGCAGCGCGTCATCGATCGAGTCGTCCTTCAGGAGCGCCATCAAGGGCGGGAGCGCCGAGGGGTCCTCGAGGCGGCCGAGGTAGGCGACGATCGCCTGGGTCTCGTACTCGAGTTCCTCGACCGAGAGTTCGTCCTCGTCCGCTTTGGCCAAGCGCTTGGAGCGCTCTTGCTTCGCTTCGTCGGAGAGCTTG
Source organism: Planctomycetota bacterium (assembly GCA_040880665.1). Taxonomy (GTDB): domain Bacteria; phylum Planctomycetota; class UBA1135; order UBA1135; genus JBBDIB01. The sequence goes on along the minus strand of JBBDIB010000101.1, from coordinate 36,687 downwards.
ACGGCGTCCTCCGCCTCGGCTAGGTCGGCACGCTTCTCGCCGAGCAGCTCGATCAGGCTCTGGGTCACGGATCGATCGCCGAGGAGACGCAGGGCGAGGCTGAGGTCGAGCTTCTCGCTCAACTCGGCATCCTCGTCGTCGAACGCCGCGCGTAGGACGGCGGCCTTGTCCCGGTTGCCGATCACGCCGAGCGCCAGGGAGACCGACGCGCGCAGGCCCGGGTCCTCGGCACGCTCGAAGATGCGCTCGAGGGCGTCGGGCGCCTCGATGTCACGCAGGATCCCGAGGGCCAACGAGGCGGCCGAGGCCACCTCGAGGTCCTTCGCTCGCGCCGCCGTGGTGCGGAGCGCCGAGAGAACGTCCTCCGAGACGGATTGACGACCTTCGAGACGGGTGTGACCGAGCACCGCCAAGGAGAGCGCCGACCACGCCTTGATGTCGCCGCGACCGCGGGACAACTCGCGCAGGAGACGCTTCTGGGCCTCGGCCAGGACGTCGGACTCACGCAGACCCGAGCGTGCCGCAGCACGCCCAAGGCCGATCAACGCGAGGCGCTGGCCCATCGGGTCGGAGCGCTTGACCGCACGCTCGAGCGCAGCGCGCGCGCGCACGTCGAGCTCATCGTCGTCGCCGTCCGCCACGAGACCCAGCCCGAGGATCGCGCCGTGCACGACAGCTTCGTCCTCGTCGCTCTTCGGGTCGAGCAACTGCTCGAAAACCTCGATCGCGGCCACCTTGAAGTCGTCCGGAGCCTCGAGCCCGAGCCGACCCACGGCCGGCGCTGCGTGCGCCCGCATCCAGGGATCGAGCTCGTCGTCGCGCAGGACGTCCAAGAGGTACTTGAGCTGGACGCCGCCACACATGTGCCGGTCGCCCTCCATGCGGTGACGCTCGAGCTTCTCGGGATCGTTGCCGCAGTGCCCCATCGGAGCGAGCCCCGCGGCGAGCACGCAGGCCACTTGCACTTCGCGCGTGGCCGTACGCTCGTTGCCGAGCGCGTGGTAGAGCGAGTGCACGACCTGCTGGCGGACGATTTCGTCCGGGTTGCGCTCGGCGATCAAACCCATCGCGTAGGCGGCGTAGGCGCGCAAACGAATCGGAACGGGACGTCCGTCCATGTGCTTGCGGCCCGCTTCACCGTCGCGCAACAGTTCGTCGAGCGTGTCGAGGTGCGCGGGATCACCCGCGACTCCCAACGCCAACACGCCGGCCTCCTGCAGCTCGGGATACCGATCCTTCAGGTAGTAGCCGACGTACTGCGACAGCGACACCTTCGAAGCCTGCCCGCCGCGGTGCATGCGCGCGAGCGCCAGCACCGAGTTGCGCATGATCCGGAAGTCGGCGCCCTGGCGCAGGATCTTCTCGACGAACGGCAGCACCTGCCGCTCGATCGTGCGCTCGTCCAAGCAGCAGTTGGATCCCGAGTGCGTCTCGAGACCTGCGAGGTAGCGATCGACCTGCAGGTACGGATGGCGATTGAACTGCCACCAGATCTGCCAACTGGTCGGGTCGAGCGCCGGCGGTCCGCCCTCGGGCGAATCAGGCTGCGGCCCCTTGGGACCGAGCCCGAGTCCACCCGGAGAGGTCGGGCCCATGGGCCCACCGGGGCTGCCGGGACCCATCCCGCCGGGACCCGTACCAGGAACGAAACCACCGCCGGTGGCGCCGCCGCCGGGCATCGGAGGAGGCGCGGAAGGGGGCGCATATCCAGGGGCACCGCCCCCGGCTCCAGCGCCTCATCACTGTGCTGTGGCGAACTTCGCGATCACGAACAACGAGGTGATCGTAAGAACGAGGCGGAGTGTGCGTTGCATGGGTTCTGAACCTGGCGTGAAGGGGAACGGTGGTGAACGAAATGCCCGGCATCGACCGGACCTCTTTACCCTAGGGAGTCCGCCGCTCCTGGCCACGCCTTACTCGCCTACCAATTTTTGGGCCCCTCCAGAGGGCCCGTGACGGGCCTCGCTGAGCCTCGCGGGGGCACGTATCGCGCCTGGACTTCCCCGAGCGCTCAGCGTTCGGTGGGCGTCCCGGCCCGGCGACGCCGGTCCAAGTGGATCGCCAGCAACGCCAGGTCGGGTGGATTGACGCCCGCGATCCGACCCGCGGCACCCAGCGTGTGCGGACGCAGGAGCGTCAATTTCTCGGCGGCCTCGCGGCGCAAGCCCTGGATCGCGAGGAAGTCGAAGCCGGCGGGCAACGCTCGCTCCCCATCGCGCTCGAGCCGTTCGACCGCGCGATCCTGCCGCGCGAGGTAGCCGGCGTACTTGACGTCGGCTTCGAGCGTGACGCGGTCCTCGGGCGCAAGTTCGTCGAAGTCCACCCCCAACGTGTCGAGCGTCACCTCGGGTCGCCGCAAGCGCTCGGCCGCGGGACGCCCGTCGACGCGCGCGCGTGCGAGCACGTCGCGGGCGCGCGCGAGTCGGGCGCGCCGCGCCTCGGACACATTCCAACGTTCGTCGTCGACCAAGCCGATCGCACGCCCGCGCTCGACCAACCGCAGGTCCGCGTTGTCGTGACGCAACCGCAGCCGGTGCTCCGCGCGCGACGAGAACATGCGATAGGGCTCGGTCGGCTGGCTCACGACCAAGTCGTCGACCAGGACACCGAGGTACGCCTCGTGTCGTCCGAGCACGAACGGCGGCCGACCCGTCGCCCACAACGCGGCGTTCGCGCCGGCGAGCAAGCCTTGACCCGCGGCTTCCTCGTAGCCCGACGTGCCGTTGATCTGCCCCGCCAGGAACAAGCCCGGGACGGCGGCGACGGCCAGCGTCGGCGCCAGCGCGCGCGGCTCGACGAAGTCGTACTCGACCGCGTAGCCGTGGCGCAGGAAGCGCGCGCGCGCGAGCCCGTCGATCGTGCGCAAGAACTCTTCTTGGACCTCCGCGGGCAACGACGTCGACACGCCGTTGACGTACACGACGTCCGTCGCGAGCCCTTCGGGTTCGAGGAACAACTGATGTCGCTCGCGCTCGGCGAAGCGCACGACCTTGTCCTCGATCGACGGGCAATAGCGCGGGCCGACGCCCGCGATGCGCCCTGCGTACATCGGAGCCCGGTGCAGGTTCTCGCGAATGATCGCGTGCGCGCGCTCGTTCGTGTACGTGACGTGACACAGGACTTGCTCCAGCGCTGGGAACGCGCCAGCGTCCGCGACGAACGAGAAGCGCGTCGGCGTCGCGTCGCCGCCCTGGGCCTCGAGCTGCTCGAAGTCGATCGAATCCGCCGACAAGCGCGGCGGCGTCCCCGTCTTGAGTCGCCCGAGCGGCAGGGCAAGCGCGCGCAGCGTGCGCGAGACGCCGCTCACCGAGCCCTCGTCGACGCGACCGCCGCTCGACTGGCTCTCGCCGGTGTGCATGACCGCCGCCAGGAACGTGCCCGTGGTCAGGATGACGGCGTGGGCCTCCAAGCGCTCGCCCGTGCCGAGCCGCACCCCGACGACCCGGCCTTCGTCGACAAGGAGCTCCTCGACCGCACCCACGACGAGCTCGAGCCCGTCGAGCTTGCGCACGCGGCGTGTGATCTCCTCGCGATAGAGGTGCCGATCGGCCTGCGCTCGCGGCGCCTGGACGGCGAAGCCCTTGCTGGCGTTCAGGAGCCGGAACTGGATGCCCGTGCGGTCGATCGCCTGCCCCATCCAACCGCCGAGCGCGTCGACCTCGCGCGCCAGTTGGCCCTTGCCGAGACCGCCGATGGCGGGATTGCAGCTCATCTCGCCGATGCGATCGTCCCGCAGCGTGACGAGCGCCGTGCGCGCGCCGAGCGCCACGGCGGCCCGCGCCGCCTCCGTGCCCGCGTGCCCCGCGCCCACCACGAGAACGTCGTAGGCGGCGCGGCCCAGGGGGCTCGGGTGCGGATGTTGCAGGGTGTCGTCGGCGTCCATGACAGCCCCCCACGACACCATGCCGCGCCCGCTCCGCGCAAGAGTCTCGGGATCGGCTGCCCCTCGCGTGCGCGCGCGGCCGATACAGCCTCTGTGCGAACCTGGGTCTTCAGGCATCACGCGGCGCTCGCGCGCCTCTGGCGACGGCCGCTCGACATCGACGAGTCCGGCTCGGCTCCCGCTTTGCGCGAGTACGAGCTGGTACCGAGCCCCCGACGTGCGTTCTCGGACTGATTCCGATCCCGGTTCCGCGCTATCCTGGGCGCATGCTCGCCGCCCTCGCCTGCCTCGCGTTGCTTCTCGCCCCCGCGCCCGCGCCGGGGCCCGCGTCCGACCCCGACTCGCTCCAAGAGTTCTTGCGGCGCGTCCGCGCCGAACGCGCGCGCGTGCTCGACTCCATGCGCGCCGACGTGGAGGCCGCGATCGCGGCCATGGAAGAGGTCGAGTCGCTCGGCTCCGACGAACAGGTGGCGCGCGCCGCGGCCCGTATGCGCGCGCTGGGCCCCGCCGCCCGACCGCTCTTGGTGCCCTACCTCGACGGCAAGACCGATCACGCTCGACGCGCCGACGAGGTCGAGGCGACCTTGCGCGAGCTGGGCGTCGGGACGGTACTGGAGGAGCTGCTGGAACTCGCTCGCGGGAGCTCCCTGCCGACGCGCGTGCGCGCCATCCGGCTCCTGGCCGACGCTCCGCCCGAGCCGCGCATCGACGCGTTCCTCGAGGACCAGGCCACCACGGCGACAGGTGCGCTGCAAGCCGCCGCGATGGGCGCGGTGGTGCGCCGTGGCTCGGGCGCAGCCGATCAGGTCATCGACCGCGCGCTCGGCGAAGGGCTCGCCCCCGACGAGATCTTCGTGGCGCTCGAAGGCGCCGCGCCGACCCGGATCGACCTCGTTCTCCGTCGTGCCTTCGCCAACACGAAGTACATCGCCAAGTGGCTCGAGCCCGCGCTCCAGCGCTTGCGCGAGCTGCCGCAGCCGCTCTCCAGCGAGCTGTACGACGGCCTCGCCGGCGTGATCGCCGACGAGACGCAGGAGACGCCGGTGCGGCTCGGCATCCTCGGCACGCTGGAACGCCTCGAGCCCGCGAAGGACAAGCGCTTGCTCGAAGCCTTGACCGGCGTCAGCCAATCGCCCGACGAAACGCTGCGCAAGGGCGCGCTCGTGTGTCTTGCGCTCACCGGCGATCGAAGCGCCAAGTCGACGCTGATGGCCGAGTACGACGAACTGATCGCGGCCAACAGGAACTGGGTCGCCGCCTGGGAACAGCGCGCCGACATGCTGCTGCGCATCCGCGACTACCGCGAAGCCGCCAAGGACTATCAAGTCGCCATCGACCTCGACGAATCCAGTCGGCGCGGTGTGCCGCCCGAGCGACGCGTGCAGCAGGCGCGCGCTCTCGCCGGCGACGGCAAGCTGAAGGCCGCGCACGACGCGTTGCAGGAAGCCGGCCTCAATCGCTCCAAGCGCGCCAAGCTCGCCACAGAACCCATCTTCGCCGCGCTCGTCGCGCACAGTCGCTACGGCAAGCTGCTCCGGGATTAGGAACGGGAGTCAGCGTCGCGCCCAAGCGCGTTCGGCGGGCACGCTGACGAAGCGCTCCAGCTCGGGGCTGTAGGCCGTCAAGCGACCGCCGAAGACGCACCCGGTGTCGAGGCCGAGCGCCACCAACCGGCCCTCGTGCTCCACGCGACGCGGCTCGTCGAAGGGCGTGTGACCGAAGAGCACCAGCGTCGGGCCCGCGTAGACGTCGTACCACGCCGGACGGCCCGGTCGGTCGAGCCGGCGGATGCGAGTCAGCTCGAAGGGCGTCGACGCGACGGGTGCCAAGCCGGGCACCAGGCCCGCGTGCACGAGGCACCACGCGCGCCCGTCCGGCGTGGGGTTCGCGCCGAGGTCCGTGTGCTCGAGGAAGTACCCCTCGTGCGTCAGGAGGAACGCCAAGAGCTCGGGCAGGTCTGCGGGCGCCGCGACCAACGGGCGCTCGCCGTCGCCGGCCAACTCGGAGGCGTGCTGGGGCCGCGCCTCGGTCGTGCGCTCGGCGTCCGACGCATCGCTCTCGCGCGGCGCCAACCCGAAGCGGGCCAGCGCCACGCGCTCGTGATTGCCGAGGATCCAGCGGCACCCCACCCGTGCGAGGCAGCGCGCCACGCCCAGCGGGTCGGGGCCGCGATGGAACAGGTCACCCACCGACACCAAGCGATCGCCGGGGCCGAGCGCGAGCTCGTCCACCAGCCGCTCCAACTCGCTCGCGCACCCGTGGATGTCGCCCAGGACCCAGGTAGCCATAAGACCTAGAGGGTCTACCGTGTGGTGCGTCCTGCGTCCACGCGCGTCTGGCGGCAGCCGGGGCGGCGTGGCACAGTCCCGCGCGTGAACCGGCTTCGGACTCTGGCACGAGCGCTGCGAACGGCGACGAACCGGGCGCTCGCGCTCGCGGCCCGCGCCGCGTCTCGCCGCGCCGTCGAGCCGCCGCGCGTGGTGTTGGTGCATCGGGTCGGTCGACTCGGCGACGGCGCGGCCGCGTGGCCCGCGCTCGTTGCGTTGCGCCGTCGCTACCCCGACGCGCGCTTGGTGTTGTTGACCTCGACGGGTGAGGACGAGGCCGCGGGCATGGCGGAGTGGCTCGAGCGCTCAGCGAAGAACGAGCGACTCGTCGACGAAGTGCGCCGCTATCGACCCAGCGCGGTCGCGCGCGACGCGCGCGCTTTCCTGCGCGAGTTGCGCGCGCTCTCGATCGATCGCTGGCAAGCGTTGCCGCAGGCCGGTACGACGCCCTGGACGGAGCTGCGGAACCTCGCCTTCGCGCGCGCCGCCGGAGCGCGGCAACTGTCGGGTTTCGCCGTCGGTGGTCTGCGCTGGCTGGGGCCGCTGGGCGGGTCGGCCTGGGACCGCCGCCTCGCCCCGGATCTACCCGAGTACCGCCGGCTGCTGGCCTTGATCGGCGCGGACGACGATGGAGCGCGCCTCGCGATCGAGCCCGACGCGCGTGCCGTGGGAGCCCTCGTGCTGGCACCCGGCGCCGCGCGGTCGGCCAATCGCTGGCCCCTCGAGCGTTTTCGCGCCGTCGCCGCGCGCGAGCTCGAATGCGGCGGGCGCGTCGTGGTCGTCGGCGGTGCCGGGGAGCGCGAGTTGGCCGCGACGCTGCTCACGGAGCTCGGCGGCGGCGTCGCACCGGCGCGCGCGCTGGACCTCGCCGGGCGCACGGACGCCCTGGGAACGCTCGCCGTGCTCGCCGCGGCGCGTGCCGTGCTCACCAACGATTCGGGTGTCGCCCACCTGGCGGGACTCGTCGGCGCACCGACGCTCGTCGTCTCCAGCGCGCGCGACGTCGCGGGGCGCTGGGCGGCGCGCGGTGCGGTCGTCCTGCGCGAAAATCCGAGCTGCGGCCCCTGCTGGCGCGACGACTGCCACCTCGATCACCGCTGCCTGAACGACATCACCACCGAGCGCGTGTTGCTCGCCCTCGACGCGATTGCCCCCCTTCGTCGAGGTTCCCCCCCGTCCACTGTGGACAAGCGCCTGTCGCTCGGTTCGCCTAGTCGCCCGTGAACCACCTGCTCGCCCCCCCGCTCTTCGTCCTGCTGCTCGCCGTCGGCTGCAAGGCCCCCCCGCTGCCCACCGACGCCGTCGCTGACGACGCCGACTGGTTCGCGCCGCCCGACCTCGCGCGCGCCGCGCTCGGGCCGGGCGACCTCGTCGGGGTGGCGGTCCTTGGGCATCCCGAGCTGTCGTCGACGACGACCGGCGTGCCGCTCGACGCCGAGGGCCGACTGCGGTTGCCGCTCGTCGGCAGCGTGCCGCTCGCGGGCGCGACGATCGACGAAGCCGAGGCGCGCGTCGAAGCGGCATTGAGCGAGTACGTGAAGCGCCCCGACGTCACGCTCTGGCCGCTCGAGTCGCGCGGACTGCGCTACTTCGTGTTCGGCGCCGTCCGCCAGCCGGGCGTGTATCCGCTGGCCCGCGACCTCAACGCCTACCAAGCGCTGTCGCTCTCGGGGGGCGTCTTGTCGGGGGGCGATCGGGAGAACGTGTGCCTGCTGCGCGAACGCGACGGCTTCCTCGACGTACACCTGTTCGACGTCAGCAGCCCGAACTCCACGGGTCTCGTCCCGCTGCATCCCGACGACATGTTGTTCGTGCGCCTGACGGGCAGCGGTCGCTTTCGCGAGCAGGTGCTGCCGATCCTCCAAGGCGTGGCGCCCGCCCTCAGCACGCTGGTCAGTGTGGGCCTCGTCGCCGACAACATCAATGACTGACGTCTCGACCAGCCCCCTCTCCGGGTACGGCGTCCGCCGCACTCCGTCACCGCAGCGCGTCCGCGACGGGCTCGCCTGGAGCGAACTCGTGCGACTTGCGGGAGCGCGCCCGTGGATCGTGTTCGGCACGATGCTGCTCTTGAGCGCGCTCACGACGACGTGGTTCGGCTTCAAGACGCCGACCTACCGCGCCGGCGCGACCCTGCTGGTCGAGAGCGAAGCGCCCGCCGGTGGGGTGCTCGGACAGTTGGCCTCCCTCACGGCCCAGCCCATCGCCGCGGGCGAGATGGAACTGTTGCGCTCGCGCACGGTGGCCGAAGCGACCGTCGCCGCACCGCCCGACGGCGACCTCGCGGACTGGCCGGAACGCCACCTCGGCCTGGCCACGTTGGTCGAGGATCGCGCACTGCGGCCCTTGACGTTGAAGATCGCGGCGATGCGCGACGCTTCCCCGCCAGCCGCGAGCATTCGCGCTGCGTTCGACGAGGACGCGCCCCACGACGAGGTCTGGCTGCGGTTCGAAGGCGGCGACGTCCGCGTCAAGAGCGCGGGTTGGCTCGCCGAATGGGGCGGCGAGGAACTGGGCCGCTGGCCCATCGCCGGCAACGGCGCGACCGAGATCCCCGAGCTGGGACTGCGGCTGTGGGTCGAGGGCTGGCCCACGGGCCGTAGCTTCCGCGTCCATCGCGTCGATACCGAGACGGCGGTCAAGCGGCTTCGCAAGGCGACCCGCGTGGCCGAGGCCGAGCGCAACACGGGCATCGTGCGCGTCACGGTCGACGACTCCGATCCGGGGCGCGCCGCAGCGACGGTCAACGCGCTGTGCGCGAACTATCTCGCTGCCAGCCTCGCGCGCGGGAAGCGCCGGGCGTCGCAAACGCTCGAGTTCCTCGAGGCCCAACTAGCGACGCAGTTAAAGGCGTTGGAGTCGGCGGAGAACGAACTCGTCGACCTGCGCGAGGCCAGTCCGGACCTCGTCAACGTTCCCGAGACGACGCGCGTTTGGATCGAGAGCGCGACGGCGTTGGCGGTCGAGGGCACGCGCCTCGAACTGGCAGAGCGCGCGCTGACCGAGGCCCGCGAAGGCTACGGCGCGGGCGCGCTGACCGCCCTCGGCCGCCTCGACGAACCGACGCTGTTCGACCCCGTCTTCACGGCGCGCGTCGCCGCGCACGAGCGTCTGCGTGAGCGCCGCACGGGCCTCGCGGCGATCGTGACGGCATCGCATCCCGACCTGATCGAGCTCGAAGCCGCGCTCACGGCGTCCGCCGCCGAACTCGGGGAGGTCCTGGTCGAGAAGCAACGTGCGCTCGACGCTCGCGTGACGGAGATCGAGTCGCAACGCGCCGAGCTGGAGGCGAACCTGGCCGGTCTGCCCGCCACCGAACGCGCGGTCGCCGATCCGCTGCGTCGCTACGAGACACACCGCAACGTCTACGCGTTCCTCTCCACCAGTCAGCAGGAGGCGCAACTGACCTTCGCCTCGACGATCGCCTCCGCCGACTTGATCGACCCCGCGGTGCGACCCACCGAGCGGCACGCGCCGCGCCTCTTCGGGATCGGCGCGCTCAGCCTCTTCCTGGGCCTGGCCCTCGGGCTCGCCTTCGCGCGCATCGTCGACGTGCGCCTCGGGCCGGTCGAGGACGCCGCGCAGTTCGAGGAAGCGACAGGCTTGGCCGTGCTGGCTTCGATCCCCGACTTCCGCGTTGGCGCGGCGCGCGTGCGCGGCGCGGGTGCCGAGTTCCTCGCGCTGCGCGACGCGCCCGAACACGCGGCCGCCGAAGCCTATCGCGGACTTCGCGCGACGCTGCGTCGCTTGCCCAACGGCGCGTCGAGCGTGCACGTCGCCGCGACCTCGGCCGCGCCCGGCGAAGGCAAGTCCACGACGAACATCGACTTGGCACTGGCCTTCGCCGCCGCGGGTCGGCGCGTTCTCTTGGTCGATGCGGACCTCAGGAAACCCAGCGTGCACCGCTACCTCGGTCTCGAACGCGGTCCCGGCTTGGCCGAGGCCCTGGCGGGCGACATCGACTGGCGCAGCGCGGTGCGGACGAGCGAGCAGGGCCTCAGCGTGCTGACCGCCGGTCGCGCCAGCGGGCCGCGCGGTGACCTTTTTGGATCGGAGCGCATGACGACGCTGGTGGACGAGTTCGCAGCCGACATGGACATCGTCGTCTACGACCTGCCGCCCGCCCTCGCCGTCGCCGACGCTGCCGACTTCGCCCACCGGCTCGATGCGATGTTGCTCGTGTATCGCGTCGGCGGTTTGCCGCGCACGGCGCTCGTCGAGGCCAAGCGTCGGCTCGAACACGTGGATGCGCCGCTGGTCGGCGGCGTCCTCAACGCGGTGCGACCGTCGCGCGGCACGATGAAGCGCTATGGCTACGGCTACTACGGCGACGACGAAGCCTAAGCGCGTCGTCGCCCTGGTCACGCACCCGATCCAGTACCAGGCGCCGCTCTTTCGGCACCTGGCCAAGGATCCGGCACTGGAGCTGGTGGTGGTCTTCCTGACCGACCGCGGCGGCGCGCACGATGCCGGCTTCGGCCGCAACGTCACGTGGGACGTCTCGCTGACGGACGGGTACCAGCAGCGCTTCGTGAGCCCCGGCCCCAGGTCGCGACCCGGGGACGTCTGGCGCCTGTGGGCGCTATTGCGGCGCACGCGCGCGGACGCGCTCTGGATCCACGGCTGGGGTCACCCGTTGCTGGTGCTGGCGCTCGTCGCGGGTCGCAGCCTCGCGCCCGCGGTGCTCGTGCGCGGCGAAGCGCGCTTGGCGCCGGGACGCCTGCGAGCGCTCTGGCATCGTTGGTTGCTGCGGCGCGCCGACGCGGGCCTGGCGATCGGACGTGACAATCGCGCGTTCCTCGTGGCGCGCGGCGTAGCAAACGAGCGTGTGTTCGACGTGCCGTACGCGGTCGACGGCGCGCGCTTCAGCGTTGACCGCGCAATGCGTGATCCGGACGACGGACTGATCGTTCTCTTCGTCGGGAAGCTGCAGCCGCACAAGCGTCCCTTGGATCTGGCGCGTGCGGTGCGCCGCCTGAGGGCGAGCGGCGTAAGGATCGAAGCCTGGTTCGTGGGCAGCGGTCCGCTCGCCATGGATCTCGCGGACGAAGTCTGCCTCGGCTTTCGCAATCAGTCCGAGCTGCCCGCCATCTACGCCCGCGCCGACGTCCTCTGCTTGCCGAGTGAACATGAGCCATGGGGTCTCGTCGTGAACGAAGCCGCTCACGCGGGCTGTGCGCTGGTCCTCTCGGACGCCGTCGGTGCCGCCGCGGACCTGGTCGTCGAGGGCGAGACCGGCCGGACCTTTCCCGCCGGCGACGTCGCTGCGTTGACGGCCGTCCTGGGCGAACTCGCGAGGGATCGCGCGGCTACGCGGCGCCTCGGCGAACGCGCTCGGGAGCGCGTCGCCGCGTACGACTTCGAGAGTTGTCGCCTGGGACTGCAGCGGGCCCTCGACGTGGTGCTGACGTGACGCGCGTCCTGTTCGTCGGCGACGTCCGCCCGTGGACGCGCACGGAACAGCGCCTGCGTGCGCTGCGGCAGCTCGTCGAGCACGTCGACGTGGTTCCGACCGAGCCCGACGACGGTGCGCCGCCCGGAACGCGTCGTCCGAGTCTCCGCGCCCGCGTCGCCCGCCGCTTGGGTCGGCCGCTGGATGCGACGAACGCAGTGCGGGGCGCGCAAGCGGTGCTCGACCGTGGCGACGTCGATTTGCTTTGGATCGAGAAGGCGTTGGCGCTCGATCCCGCGCTCGTCGCCGACGCGCGCGTGCCGGCCGTCTTCGTCTCCGAGGACGACATGGCGCAGCGGCACAACCAGTCGCGGAACTTCCGCGCAGCGCTGCCCCACTACCGGCTCGTCGTGACGACGAAGCCGCGCAACGCCGGCCCGCTCGGGTTGGCGCGCATCGGTGCGCGGCGCGTCCTGGTGCTGCCGAAGGCCTTCGACCCCGAGCTGCACCGGCCACGGGTCGTGACCCAATTCGAACGCCAGGCTTTCGGGTCCGAGCTGGCTTTCGTCGGCACGTACGAAGCGCCGCGCGCGCGTTCCCTGTCGCGCCTCGCCGACGCGGGCTTCGACGTGCGCGTTTGGGGCAACGGCTGGCGTGGGCGCCGCGTGTCGCCGCGTTTGCGCGTCGAGGGTCGCGCGGCGCACGGCCTCGACTACGGGCTCGTACTGAACGCGAGCCTCGTGCACCTCGGCTTCTTGCGTCGCGCGAACGGCGACCTCTCGACGGGCCGTTCGGTGGAGGTGCCGGCCGCAGGCGCGTTCCTCTTGACCGAGCGCACGACGGAGCACAGCGCGCTCTTTCGAGAAGGCGTAGAAGCGGAGTTCTTCGGGGACGACGACGAGCTCTCGAGCAAGGCCCGCGCAGCGCTCCGAGATCCCGTGCGACGTGCGACGATCGCGGCCGCCGGCCGACGTCGCGTGCTGGACGACGAGCGCTCCCACGAAACAGCGGTGCGGCGCATCCTCGCCGCGCTCGAGGACACCCCGTGAGGGTTCGCGTCGCCGTGAAGGGACGCTTTCACGCGTTCGACCTGGCCCGCGAGCTCGCCGCGCGCCGGGCGCTCGCCGGGTTGCTCACGACGTATCCGGCAAGCCAAACGCGGCGCTTCGGGATCGACGGCGCGCTCGTCACGACGCGCGTCCTCGAGGAGCTGCGGCGACGCGCTCGGCAGTTCTTGCCCGGCGAGCGCAGCCCCGCTGCCCACGTCGCCGCGTACGAGCGCTTCGATCGCAGCACGTGCGCCTGGCTGCGCGCCGACGCCGACGTGTTCATCGGTTGGTCGGGCGCGAGCCTCGCCGCATTGCAACGCGCGAGTTCGCTGGGTCTCGCCACCTGGCTCGAACGCGGCTCGACGCACGCGGCCTGGGCACGGCGGAAGCTCTTGGCCGTCTACGACGACGCGGGCCTGCGGCCGCGCGTGGCGCCGCTGGAACTGGTCGAGCGGGAGCAGGCCGAGTACGCGCTCGCCGATCGCATCGCCGTTCCCTCCAGCTTCGCCGAGCGCACCTTCCACGCCTACGGCGTGCCGGCGGCGAAGCTCGTGCGCATACCGTACGGCGTCGACCTCGACGCCTTCCGCGCGCCAGCGACGCGCGGCTCGAGCGACGTGTTTCGCGTCCTGTTCGTCGGCGCCGTCTCGGTGCGCAAGGGCGTGTTGACGCTGCTCGATGCTTTCCGGCGCGTTCCAGCGGCGAAGAAGGAACTGGTGCTCGTCGGTAGGGTCGAACCCGCGCTGCGGCACCGGCTCGCGGGCAGGGACTCCGACGTGCGCATCGTCGGCAGCGTGCCGCAGGAGCGTCTGCGCGCGCACTACGCGGCCGCCAGCGTCTTTTGCCTCCCGTCCCACGAGGAAGGCCTCGCGCTGGTCCTCGCGCAAGCCATGGCCGCCGGACGCGCGATCGTCGCCAGCCACGCCAGCGGCGCCGGCGACCTCGTCGTGGATGGCGAACACGGATTCCTGAGCGAGGACGGCGACGTCGACGCCCTGACGGAGCGCTTGACGCGGCTCGCGGACGCGCCCGAACTGGCCGTCGAACTGGGGCGCCGGGGTGCGCTGCGCGTCGCCAGCGGCTTCGCTTGGCGCGACTACGGCGATCGCGTCCAAGCCGAGTTGGCGCGGCTGATGGCGGCTCGCCGATGAGCCCGTGGCGGCGCGAGGGCGGCTGGCTCGTCGGTGCCAACGTCGCGCAACAAGCGCTCGGCGTGGTCGTGCTTTTGTGGCTCGCGCGCAACATCGCCGTGGACGACTGGGGGCGCTTCGCGCTGGACGCCGCGGTGCTGGGGCTCGTCGCGACCTTCGCGACAGCACGCCTGAACGTGCTCGCCGTCGCCAGCTCCGATGCGGTTTGGGAGGGCGGCTTGGCGCAGCGCGTGATCGCCGCCATGCGCACCGAAGCCGCGGCGATGCTCGCGCTGGGCGCCGCGGCGCTGGTCGTGCTCGACCGCCTCGAGCTCGGACCGACGTTGCTCGTCGTCGGCATGGCGGCCCGCCATCTGGCGCAGCAGACGCGCGCCGTCTCCGAGCGCCGCGGCCGCTTCGCGCCGCTCGCACGCCGCGAAACGGCGGCGCTGATCGGCGGGCACGCAGCGGCGATCGCATGCGTCTTCGCGGGGCGTCCCGAGTTGGCGCTCTACCTGCGCGAAGCCGTGCTGGGCCTCGCGCTCGCCGCGCTCTTGCTACCTTCGCTGCAGCGCGCAGGGCTCGTGCCACGCGCCGCTTGGCTGCTCGGACCCCGCCGGTTCCTGGACCTCGCCGCGCACAATCCGGCCGCCTGGTTGGACGGCATTCTGGAACAGGTGTTCGAGCGCGTGTTGGTGCTCGTCGCCGGCGGCGTCGCGGGCGCAACGGGCGCGGGCCTCTTCGCCCAGGCGCGCGGTCTCGCGTTCCGCCCCCACCAACTCGCGAGTCCGCTCACGAATCGCTTGAGCCTGGGTTGGCTCGGCCGGACGCCGGACGCCGAAGAACGACGGCGCGCGGTGCTGACCGTCGCACGTCGCGCGGCCCTGCCCTTGGGCGGCGTGGCGCTCGTCACGGCACTGGCGGCGCCGGCCGCCGTCCCGTGGCTCTTGGGTGAACCCTGGCGCGAAGCCGGACGCGCGCTGGCGTGGATGGCCGGGTTCGCGGGCGGAGTGACGTTGCTGGAATTCGCCAAGGCCGCGCTGTTGGTCGAGGGTCGCGTCGGCGACCTGGCGCGCGTCAGGCTGGCGCAGCTCGCGGGTCTCGGCCTCGGGCTCGCGTCGTTGGCCGTGCTCGAACCCGTCGCGGCCCTCGGCGCCGCGCTCTCCATGGCGACGCTGGCCGCGGTTGGCAGCGCCTACCGCAGACTCGCTTCGTAGGCCGCCAGCGTCTCCGCCGCCACCGCGTCCCAGGTCCAGTGCGCGACCAACTCTTGGCCAGCGAGACCGCGGCGCTTGCGCTCGGCCTCGTCCGCCAACGCAGCGCCCAACGCGGCGGCGCCGCCCTTCGGGGGCGTGATCCAGCCGGCGCCGGCGCGCGCGACCCACTCGCCCGCGCCGACCGTGTCGTACGCGACGACGGGCGTTCCGTGCGCCAGTGACTCGAAGACCACGTTGCCGAAGTTCTCGTGGCGGCTGAAGAGCGCGAGGCACGCCGCGCCGGCCAAGAGCGCGTGCGCGTCCGCCGGCACGACCGTGGGCACGAAGATCAACCGGCCTGCGTCGACCAGCCCCTGGAAACGACGCGCCAGCCAACGTCCCAAGCTTTCGTCGTCGGGTCCCGCGATCACCAGGCGCGTCGCCGGCGCCTGGGGTTGCCAGGCTTCGATCAACTCGAGCAGACCCTTCTTCCACGACAAGCGCCCCAGATAGAGCACGTACTCCGGCCCGCGCAGGACGTCGGCGACGAGCGCATCGGTGGGCGCCGACCGCGGCGGGATCTCGACGCCGTGGGGCAGGACGGAGACGTTGGTCGCCGCGATGCGAAAGTCCGCCAAGTCGCGCCGTTCACGCTCGGAACTCGCAATCCAGAGCGCGACCTTCTCGACCGGAAAGGCGCTCAACCAGGCGCGCTTCGCGAGCCTGCTGCGCTCGCGCACGAGGCTCGAAACGAGCATTCCGCGCGGTGACACGACGATGCTGGACGTGCGCGCGCGCCGCACGGCCGCCAGTCCCGGCGCATGGAACATGCCGTGGACGTGCACCACGTCGGCACGTTCCAGCTCGCCCGCGAGCGCGGCCGACAAACCCGGTGCATGGAACAGTCGGCGCGGGAACGCAACGCGAAACGTGCGCACGCGGACACCCTCACGGCGCTCGAGGGGCGCGCTCTCGACGCGTTCGGCGCCGTCCGCGTCCGTGGTCAGCACCGTGACCTCGGCGCCCGCACGAGCCTGGGCGCGCACCAGGGCGTCGACGCTCGTCACCGGTCCCCCATAGCGCCAGGCGGGCGGGTACCAAGGGGTGACGTGGACGATTTTCACGAGCGTGCTCCGAACAGTCGAAAACAAAGATAGAGGACGATCGCCGCTTGCAACACCGTGCCCCACACGAGACTCGTGTCCGACTCGACGCCCGCCAGCCGCGCAAAGATCAGCGCGCCGACCAAGATCGTTCCGTCGTCGGCGTCCCAGCCGGCGAGCCGCCGCGCGAGCCAGCGGTACAACCAGCCGAACAGCGCCATGCCGATGACGACGCCCGACGCGCCGAAGTTCACGAACAGCTCGACCGTTTGCGGCAGGTTGATCGATGTGCCGACGTCGTCGGGAGCCAACAAGCCGAAGGCGTGACCGAAGGTTTGCCCGAGCTGCTTCGTGGGCTTGTCCGGCCACACGGCGCGCGGCACCACGCTGGCGGGGAGCGCGCGATACGAGTCGCCCCGCCAGTGGGCGACATGCTCCGGCGTGCGCTCGATCACGTGCGCGAACAGCGCGATCATCGACGTACGATCGCGGACGGTGCGCCCGGCATCGAGGACTGCCGACGCGGCGTTCCCGCCTCCGACGTGAGCGCGCACGAGGTCGGTCAAGAGGCGCGCGCGCTCCCACTGGGTGGTCGAGCCGGGAGCGCTCGTCGCGAGCGCGCGCCGGAACTCCGACACGCCGCCCTTGATCAGGAGCAACAGCGCCAGCGCGGGTAGCACGAGGCTCCAGGGTACGGCACCGCGCACGGCCCAGACGAGGTACAGAACGAAGAGTGCGACGAAGACCAGCGGTCCGACGCCGTACGCGCCGAACTGGACCAGGAACAGGGACGGGACGCCCAGTAACAACACCGCCGCCCGCGCGACACCGCCCAGGCGGCCGCGCAACGCCGCGATGATGCCGATGCCGACGCCGATCTGGTGCAGCCACGAAACCAGGAGCACCGGCTGCTCCAGGGCCGCCGGCACGCTGCCGCTTCGCAGCAGGAGGTGACAGCCGAAGCCCAGCAATGCCAGCGGCCACGCCAGCGCGAGTGCCCGCTGCTCGTCCAGCCGGAAGGCGGCGCGCGTCGGCGCCTTGCCGAGGGGCAAGTGATAGCCGGCCAGGAGCGCCAGCCAGCCGAACAGGACGAGGTCGACGCCCGCTTGCAGCGCGGCACTCGACGGTGCCGCGCTCATGAACGTGGGGCGATCCACCAAGAGCGGCGGCAACCCGTAGTAGACGGCGTGGATCAGACCGAGCACGGGCAGGAGCGGCAGCCGCTCGGCACGCTCGGGCGCTTCCGCCGCGCGGCGGAGATAGACGAGGCTGGGCGCGGTCGCGACGAGCACCAAGAGGTACGCCCGACCCGAGAGCCAGTACGCATCGGTGGCGCCCAGACGCCGGAACGCAAGGTACGCCAAACCGAGCAACACGGCGATCAGCGCGTAGCGCATGCGCACGGCGCTCTGCGCCAGCCGCTCCTCGCGCGTCAAGCCAGCACCTCGCGCGCCGCGCCGCTGGCCACGCGCTCGAGCAAGCGCGTCCAGTCCGCGCACGCGCGCTCTTCGGAATGATGGCGCTCGAACCACGCGCGCCCCAGCGCACCCATGCGCCGACATTCGTCGGGATCGCGCGCGAGCGCCACCAATGCGCGCGCCACGTCGCCGCCGGGTTCGAGCGCGAAGCCGGCGCCGCTGGCCTCGACGGACTCGAAGGGTTCGGAGGCGCGTGGACCGACGAAGACGACCGGTCGTCCCGCGGCCAGGATGCCGATCAACTTGCCCGGGATGGAAACACCCGCGGCGGCCGCCTCGAGCGACACCAGGTGCACGTCCGCCGCGGCCAGCGAACGCGCGAGTTCGGCGCGCGGTACGTACGGCCGGAACTCGATGTTGCGGCGTCCGCGGGCCCGGCGCTCGAGCTCGGGCCGCCGTGGTCCTCCGCCGACGAACGCGAACAGCACGTGGGGCGCCTCGCGCTCGAGGCGCTCGGCAGCGGCCAGGAACTCGTCGAAGCGGTGCACGTGCCCGGCGTTGCCCGAGTACATCGCGACGAAGCGCTCGCTCCAGCCGCGCTCCGCGCGCAGCTCGGCAACACCGTTCGCATCCTCGACGTTGACGCCCGCGCTCCAGATCGGAATCGTCTCGAGGCGCTCCCGCGGCACGCCGTCGTCGACCAGTCGTTGCGCCATGTGTCGACCCAGGACGACTCCCGCGTCCGCGTTCGCGACGATCCAGCGCTGCGCCGCTCGAAGCGCTCGGCCGACCCAAGACTCGGCGTCGAGCATCCCCAGCGCGATCTCCGCATCGGGGTGCAGGTCCATCAGGAAGGCGACGTGTCGCACACGACCGATCCGCCGCGCGAATTCGCCCCAGACACCCAGCAACGGCGGCGTCGTGAGCGTGACGACGACGTCCGCGCGCCTCGCGCCGGCGAGGGTGCGAGCACCCGCCAAGAGGTGGAAGCTGGCGTAGTCCACGAGTCGCGCCAGCGTGCCGCCACGTCCGAGAGCGGTGGCGCGCACGCGCAGCACATCGACGCCGTTGCGGCGCTCGCGGCGAGGCGCCGCCACGCGCCCGCCCTCGTAGCCGGCCGACGAGGTGATCACCGCGACGCGATGCCCGCGCGCGACCAGCCACTCGGCGAGGTCGGCGAGATGTTGTCCGGTGCTGGCGACGTCGGGCGCGTAGTGCTGGTTGACGAACAGGAAGCGCGTCACGGAATGGGCTGACTGCCTCGGGCCTTCAGGCGGTCTCTTGGGTCCGAGCGGCGCGCGAGGCCATGCGCTCCGCCGGACGAAGTGTGCCGCGTGCGGCGACCATGCGCTCGAAGATCCAACGATACGTCGCCGTCAGCCCATCGACGAGCGTCGTCGCCGGTGCCCATCCGTAACGGCGCTCGAACTCGGTGTTGTCGCTGTTGCGCCCGCGCACGCCACGCGGCGCGTCCAAGCGATACCGGCGCCGGAGGGACACGCCCGCGATGCCTTCGATGATCGAAACCAAGTCATCGATCGAGACCAGCTCGCTCGCGCCCAGGTTGACCGGCTCCGCTGCGTCACCGCGCTGGATCGCTCGGATTCCGGCGAGGCAGTCCTCGATCCAGAGGAAGCTGCGCGTCTGCTGGCCGTCGCCCCAGATCTCGATCGAGTCGTGCCCTTCGAGTACCGCGCTCGCCACCTTGCGACAGATGGCTGCGGGCGCCTTCTCGCGGCCTCCTTCGAAGGCGCCGAACGGACCGTACACGTTGTGGAAGCGGGCCACCCGCGTCTCGAGCCCCCATTCCTCGCGGGCGTGCCGGCACATGCGCTCGCTGAAGAGCTTCTCCCAGCCGTAGCCGTCCTCGGGGTCGGCGGGGTACGCGTCGGCTTCGACCAATGCCGTCACCTCGGCGTCGCGTTGGCGCTCTTGGGCGTAGACGCAGGCCGACGAAGCATAGAAGTAGCGCTCGACGCCGGCGCGGGCGGCGGCCTCAGCCAAGTTCGTGTTGATCGTGACGCTGGCCATGCAGTCGGCCTTGTGGCTCTCGATGAAGCCCATTCCGCCCATGTTGCAGGCCAGGTTGTAGACCTCGTCCACCCCTTCGACCGCGGCGGCCGCCGCCGCGCGGTCGCGGAGATCGGCGACGCGCACCGAGGCGCGGCTGTCGTGCTGGAACCAACCGTCGAGCGGCTTCTTGTCGACCGCGCGCACGTTCA
The DNA here is from genome assembly GCA_040880665.1 of Planctomycetota bacterium. Lineage (GTDB taxonomy): Bacteria > Planctomycetota > UBA1135 > UBA1135 > JBBDIB01. The sequence continues at coordinate 16,967 of JBBDIB010000101.1, read as the reverse complement.
CGGCCCGCAAGGGCACCGCCCCGTCGTCCAAGAGCGCGCGCACCAGATGCCCTCCGATGAAGCCACCCGCACCGGTGACGAGAACGGTTCGCGGGGGGGCTCCGGTAGCTTGGGTCATGAGGCGGTGCGGGGGCGCGGCTGCGCCGCCGTCGCGCCCTCCGCACGATCGGGATCGGCCTGGAGCGCGGTCGGGCGCAAGATCAATTTGTCACCGAGTACGAGCGCATCCATGCGCGTTCTGAGGAAGCAGTCTAACGCTTCGCTGGGCTCGAGCACGATCGGCTCGTTCTCGTTGAAGGACGTGTTGAGCAGCATGGGGACCCCCGTGCGCGCCGCGAAGACCTCGAGCAGCCGTCGAAAGAGGTCGCGACGACCGGCGGGCACGGTTTGGATGCGTGACGTGCCGTCGGCGTGCGTCACCGCCGGAATCTCGTCGCGCCGGTTCGGTTGCACGCGCACCACCCGCTCCATGAACGGGACGTCGTGCTCGGATCGGCGGCGACCGAGGTCGAACCATTCGGCGGCGTGCTCGGCCAGGACCGAGGGCGCGAAGGGTCGGAAGCTCTCGCGCAACTTGATGCGCGAGTTCAAGCGGTCGCGCATGTCGCGCCGCCGCGGATCGGCGAGGATGCTGCGGTTGCCCAGCGCGCGCGGGCCGAACTCGGCGCGTCCCTGGAACCACCCCACCACGCCGCCGCGCACCAGAACGTCGACGACGGTGCTCAAGAGGTCCTTCTCTTCCTGGAAGGTGCGCACGCGCGCGTCCTCGACCGCCAAGTCCTCGCTACGGGCGTCCAACGCCGCGTGGACGGCCTTCTGCACCGGGCTGGGACCCCAGTCGGCGCGCAGGATGGGCCCGTTACGGGGCTGTGCGCGAACGCCGTGGTGGACCCAGAGCGCCGCACCCAGCGCACCGCCCGCGTCGCCGGGCGCCGACGGCACGTAGAGCTGCTCGAACTTCGTGCGCGTCGTGATGCGGCCGTTGGCGAGGGAGTTCATCGCGGCGCCGCCGGCCAAGCACAGGTTGGGATTGGGGTCCGACCGATGGCACTCGATCAAGAGGCGCATCAGCGTGTCTTCGTAGACGGCCTGCACCGAGGCGGCGATGTCGCGATGGCGTTCCTCGAGCGGCTCGTCCTGGCGCCGCGCGGGTCCAAGCAGTTGTTCGAGCGCCGAGGTGTAGACCAAGCCCGTGCGGGGTGCTTGATCGCTGTCCGCCCAGTCGAGCGACCCGCCGGTCCTGTGATGGCGGAAGAAGGAGAGGTCGAGCGTGAAGCGTCGATCGGCGCCGATCTTGACGACCTTCGCCAACTGGTTCGCGTAGCGCGGCCGACCGTGCGCAGCCAGGCCCATGACCTTGTACTCGTCACCGTAGGCGTGGAAGCCCAGGTACTGCGTCAGGGCGAGGTAGAACAGGCCCAACGAGTGCGGGAACGAGACGCGACCGCGCAGCTCGAGCTTCGAGCCCGCGCCGCTCGCCCAACTGGTGCTCGAAAAATCGCCGAAGCCATCGACCGAGACGACGACGGCGGAATCGAAGGGCGAGGCGAAGAAGGCGCTGGCGAGGTGCGCGCGATGGTGCTCGACCGGCACGAAGCGCGCGCCGATCGCCGAGCGCGGCACATCGAGCGCGGCGGCGACGAGGTCGGGCAGATTCTGGTTCCTGCGCGCGTTCGCAAGCCGATCCCTTAGGAATCCGAAGGAGGGCCGCCTTTGGAGGACGTAGGCCGCCTTCTCCCAGAGGTGCGCGCGCGCATCGCGGTTCTGTGCGATCCAACCGATCTCCGCGGGCTCGATGCCGGCCTCCTGCACACAGGCTCGCACGGCTTCGGTAGGAAAGCCCCCGACGTGCTTGATCCGTCGAAAACGCTCTTCCTCGACGGCGGCCACGAGTTCGCCGTCCACGAGGATCGCGGCGGCCGCGTCCGGGTGGTTGGCGTTGATCCCGAGGATCACATCGTGCCTGTGTTGCAACATCTTGAACATCGTTGTACGCGAGCGGTGGTCGAATGTCCTAGCAACGATCCTGGTACCCGAGCCGGTCGCGTGGATTCGGACGGGCTTCCGGGCTTGGATCCGGTCATCCCATCGATCATTCTTCGGCGGTGGAAAGCACCGTTGGCCGACGAATTGCTAGACGCCGCCCCTACGCGGGCGCTCACGCGGGTGCCGCCGGGTCCTTGCGCACGGCTCGAGTCGGGGCGCGCTGGCCCGTCAGGCCCGCCGGGTACCTCCACACGGGGCGCCGCTGTTTGAGCCTGGTGGCAGGCTGCGTGCTGTTGCCCGCCGGACTCGTCCTTGCAGTTCCCATCGCGGTCGTCAACGCGATCCTCCATCGTGGGCAACCCTTCTTCGCCCAGACGCGGGTGGGACAGCACGGGCGCGAGTTTCGCATCTGGAAGTTCCGCACGATGAAGTCTCCCACCTCACGGTTGCCCGCGACGAACGTCGCCGAACCGCGGTTGGGCGCGCACGCGGAAGAAGCCAACGCGTTCGAACGTTGGAGCGCGGGCGACGGCCAGGTCACGCGCTTCGGCCGCTGGCTGCGCGACACGCACCTCGACGAGCTACCGCAGCTTTGGAACGTGTTGGTCGGCGACATGGATCTGGTGGGGCCGCGACCGGAGATGGTCGCGGTGCACCGCTGGGCCGAGAGCGAGATTCCCGAGTTCAGCGAACGCGATATCGTGCGTCCCGGCCTCACGGGGCTGGCGCAGATCACGCTTGGCTATGCGGGCCGCGACGTCGAGGCCTACCGGGCCAAACTAGAGGTGGACCTCGAGTACCTGGCACGCCCCAGCTTGTGGCGTGATCTCGCGCTGGTCGGACGGACCGGCTGGTGGCTCTTTCGATCGCTGCCGAGTCGGTCCACGCGGAAGCTCGCGCGATGAGAGCGCCCGTCGGTCTGGTGACCTCCCGGCTCTCGATGAGGCACGACGCGGGACCGCGCGCGCTGGATCGGGCCGATCGCATCGAGCTGGTGGAGCGCGAACTCCGGAGCCTCGGCCTCGCCGAGGAACTCGACCTTTTGGAGGCGGAACCGATTGCACGGGAGCTCGTCGACGCGGTGCACGTGCCGGCGTTCGTCGATTGGCTGGCGGCGACGAGCGGGCGTCGCCCGACCTCGCTGGAGTACGACACGCACGTTGGCCCCGACTCGTTCGACGTCGCCGGCCGCGCCAGCGGCGGGCTTTGGATGGCGGCGGAGCGCGTGCTCAGCGGTGCATGGTCCAGCGCCTTCTGCCTCTCACGACCGCCCGGACACCACGCGGAAGCCGCGCGGGCGATGGGCTTTTGCTTGCTCAACCACGTCGCGATCGTGGCGCGCGGTCTGCGCACACGTCACGGGCTGGCGCGCATCGCGATCATCGACTGGGACGCGCATCACGGCAACGGAACGCAGCACCTCTTCGAGGACGACCCGAGCGTGTTCTACGCGAGCCTGCACCAGTGGCCGCTGTACCCCGGCACCGGCGGTGCGGGCGAGCGCGGCTTCGGCGACGGCTTGGATACGACGCTGAACGTGCCGCTCGCCGTCGGCACGGGCAACGTCGAATGGCTCGACGCCTTCGAGCGCCGCGTGCTACCCGCGGTCGAAGCCTTTCGCCCCGACTTCGTGCTGATCTCGGCCGGCTTCGACGCGCACGCGGAAGATCCTGTCTCGCGCACGAAGCTCGACGAGTCGGCGTTCGCACGGATGACGAGCGGCGTGCTCGAAGTCGCCGCGCGCCTCGGCCACGGTCGCGTGGTCAGCCTGCTGGAAGGCGGCTACGATCCCGGCAGCCTGGCCCGCTCGACGGCGGCGCACGTCGCCGCGCTGCTCGGGAAGGAACGATGACCCTCGACGTACATGATCATGATCGCTACGCCGCCGGGCGGACGTACGTGTATCCCGTCGTGTCGCGGCGCGCCGGCGGCGTCTCGATCGGGATCAACCTGAATCCCAACCGCGCGTGCAACTGGCGCTGCGTCTACTGCCAGGTGCCCGGACTCCAGCGCGGCAGCGGGCCTCCGCTCGACCTGGCGCTGCTCGAGCTCGAGTTCCGCCAGCAGCTCGAAGACTTGCTCGAGGGCGACTTCATGGAGCGCCTCGTCCCCGCGGACGCCCGACGCTGGAACGACGTCGCCTTCTCGGGCGACGGCGAGCCGACCTCGTCGCCGGACTTCGAAGCGGCCGTGCGCCTTGTCGCGCGGCTCCTGCGGGAGCGCGCGAGCGCCGACGAGGTGGCGCTGATCTTGATCACCAACGGGTCGCTCTTGCACCTGCCGCCGGTGCGAGCCGGACTGGCGGCGTTCGCCGAAGCGGGCGGCGTCGTCTGGTACAAGCTCGACAGCGCCACCGATGTCGGCCAGGCCAGCTTGAACGACGCGAAGACCGGCGCAGAGCGCGCGCGGGCCAACCTGCGGGCGGCCGCCGCGCTCACGACCACCTGGGTGCAGACGATGGCCGTGGCGGTCGACGGCCAGCCGCCGTCGCGCGCCGAACGGGATGCGTACCTCGCGCTGCTCGCCGACGCGCAGCGCGAGCGCTGGGGGCTCGCTGGCGTGCTGCTCTACGGCCTCGCACGACCCTCGCTGCAACCCGAGGCGCCGCGCCTCACGGCCTTGGAGCGCGCCTGGCTCGAGGCCTTCGCCGACGAGATCCGAGCGCTGGGCCTCGAGGTCCGCGTCAGTCCCTAGGAGCCTGCGTCACGGTCAGATCTGGAAGTAGGTCGAGACCACGGGGGTCACGTCGAGGAGCGCGCCGTTGCCGAGGCAGATCACCTGCAGGTAGAGCGTCTGCTGGAACAGCACGAACGGCGGGACGACGACCGACAAGGAGCCCAAGCCCGCGGCGTCGACGGGGGCGCTGAAACCGGTGAACAGCGGATTCGCCAGGAGGTCGAAGCCCTGGAAGCTCAGCGTCGACGGATCGTTGAGCTGGTAGTACACGAAGGCCACACGTCCCACCGGGGCGCCCCAGTCCACACGCATCGGATACGCGCCGAACGAATCGTTCGCGACGAGCAGCCGCGGCGGATCGGTCGCGACCACGTCGACCGGGAACAGGACGCTGTCGCCGCCGGGGCCGCTGGCGACGAGGTCCGTCGCACCCAACTGCGCGATCGTCGGCGGCACGATTTCGAGCAGGCCGTCGTCGAGCACCGTCACGCGTGGATCGTTGATCGAGAACGTATCGCCGCCGATCGATAGCGAAGCGAGGCTCGTGAAGTGGCAGCCGACGACCGTCAAGGCGTCGCCGGTGAGCGCTTCGAGCGTCGTCGTGACGCTCGTGATGATCGGCGGCGAGCTCACGTCCAGACAATCGCGCGAGTTGCGAAAGTTGACGATGGAAGCGACGGAGGTCGGCGCGAACGACGAGATCGGGCCGCAACCCGCGATCGACGAGCACATGATGTGACAGCTCGACGCTTGGTTGCAGTGCAACGCGCTCAAGTTGTGCCCCATCTCGTGCGCGGTGAGCGCGACGCGGCGGCTGAAGTTGCTCGTGAAGCGCGATTGCGAGAGCGCATAGCCGAGGCCGTTGCAGACGCCCGAGAGATTCGCGATCCCGATCGTCGAGCCGTTCAGGTTCTTCCCCGTGAAGAGATGCGCCGAGTCGCGCGGAACCGCCTGCTGCGCGCTCAACCAGTGCGCCTGGAACTGCCCCAGGAGGTTCGAGGGCTCGAACGCCGAGTAGGGATCGTTGTTCGACGTGCGCACGACGATCGTCGTGACGAGGTGATCCATCCCGACCTGCGCCGTGAAGATCCCGTCCATCGTGTTCAGCACGTTGGTGACGTCGTTCTGCGTCGCTGTCGTCGAACCGCCGTTCTGCAGATAGAACTCGTAGTCGCAATCGACGGCCAACTCCGCCGTGAACGTCAACGACGCCGACGCCGTTCGACGTAGGCGATCGTGGAACTGCGTCACGCTGCTGGCGGAGTCGGGAACACCACACACGACATCGAGCGGCGCGAGGTCTTGCGCCGAGTAGACGGCGTGCACCCCGAAGCCCAGCTCCCGTGCCGGCTGGATGCCGTGCACCTCGTCGCCGAGCCGCACGAGGCCCTCGAAGGCGCCGTCGACCAACGCGCCGGCGACCCGGCCGCCGGACTCCAGGCCCGGCGCGTCCAGCACGACGCCGCGCATCGTCACCGAGGGCGGCGTGGCCAGCGGCGTCGCGACGTCTCCGTCGTGCACCAGCAATGCGAAACCGCTCGAGCGCACGTCGTGGGGCCAAAGGCGCAACGTGCGCGCGTGTCCGTCGAGCGGCACGACCACGTCACACGCGATCGCGGCGTCGGGCAGGACCAGCACGACGAAGGTCGCCGCTTCGAGATCCAGCCGCGCGAGAGCCGCCGCTTCAGCGCGCTCTTGCCCCAGAGCCGGAACCGCCGCGAACAGCGGTGCCGCGAACAGCGGCGTAACGAGCACTGCCGTGCACGCGCCGCTCCACGCGCCCCTCACAGGATGAACGTCGTCGAATCGACGTTCGTGACGCCGGCGAAACCGGGACCCAGCAGGATCGAGTGCAGGTAGACGGTGCGGTTGAGCAAACTCGGGTCCGTGACCGTGATGCTGGTCGCACCGAAGCCGACGGCGTCGAGCGTGCCCGAGAGCCCCAACCAGGAGGAAGAGACCAACACGTCGTAGCCCTGGAAGGGCAACGTGGTCGGATCGTCGAGAGACGCGAACAGGTACCAGACCTCGCCGGGCTCGGAGCCCGTCGTGTAGAGCAGGTTCGAGCCCAACACCCCCACCCCCGGCGCCGCCAAGCGCGGCGGCTCGGTCACGGTGACGTCGACGTTCAAGGCGTTGCTGGGGCCCGCCAGGTTGAACGCCGTGACCGCGTTCGCGCCCAGGGCCGGGGCGACGATCAGGCTGAGTTCGATCGTCGAGTCGTCGACGATCGTCAGGTTCGAGAACGCCGGGTCGTAGGAGTTGCTACCGACCTCGACCCGATCGAGACCGCTCAGGTTGCTGCCGCTGATCGAGAGCGTGTCGCCCAGGTAGGCCTGCACGCTGCTCGGAGCGAGACTGCTGAGCGAGGGCGGGAAGGGATCCGACAAACACGGGCGCGTCGCCTTGTGCGCCAGGATCGTGGCCGTCGAATCGGGTCCGAAGCCGCCCGGTCCGCCGCAGCCACCGTTGGACGAGCACATGAGCTGACAACCGCCCGACGTGTTGCAGTGGGGTGCGTTCCAATTGTGACCGAGCTCGTGCGCCGTCAGCCCGGTGCGGAAGAACAGGTTGCCGGTGTAGCGCGACTGCGACAGGCCGTAGGGGCGTTGGCTGGTACAGATGACGCCCAACCAGGCGACGCCGATCACGTTGCCGGAGAGGTCGCGCCCGGTGAACAGGTGCGCGATGTCGCGCTGCACGCCCTGTTGGCTGCCGTTCCAATGGCTGCGAAACTGCTCCAGCAGCGTTCCCGGGGTCGAGCTGGTGTAGGGGTCGGGTTCCGCCGTGCGGACGATCACGGTCGTCAGCTCGTACGTGATCGCGACGTCGCGCACGTAGATCACATCCACGTTGTTGAGCACGTTCACGATGTCGTTCTCGACCGCCAACACGCTCTGTCCGAGGAGGTTGTAGTACTGGTTGTCCGCGTCGAAGGCGATCTCGCACACCTTGAGCGTTTGCGCGCCCACGGTCTGGCGTCGTTCGCGGAGCTGCATCGGCGCGTCGGCGACGCCGCACACGCCGGGTAGGTCGCGCACATCGGCCGAGTGGTAGACCACGTGCCAGGGCGAAGTGGGGCCGAACTCATCGACGGGCTGCACGGCCCAGACGCCGAGTTCGGGCGCGTTCAGGTCTTCGTGGATCGTCGCCGAGAACTTGCCGTCGACGAGCATGCCGGCGACGCGACTGTCGGGCGCGCCGAGGATCCGGCCGCGCAGCGTCACGGAGGCCGGCGTAGGCACGTGATGGAGGCCGGTCTCGTCCTCGACCAGCAGTCGGTAGCCAAGGGAGCGCACGTCGTGTGGCCACATCGTCAGCGTGACGTCGCGCTCGCCGAGCGGAACGGCGACCTGGAAGGCGGACGCCTGGGTGGGGACGACGAGCCTCGCGAGGGCACCCGCTTCGAGATCGAAACGACCCAGGAGTTCGGGCGAGAGCGGCCGCGAGCTCTCGGCGCTCTCGGCGCTCTGAGCATTCGTCGCGAGGGTCGCGACGGAGAGGCACGCGACGGACAGGATCCAGGATCGAAGCATGGGGAGAGCGGGAGGTGGGAAGTGCCGCCCGAGGGCGACGCGGCCGGTCGATCCAGCTTGGAGTCGTCTCGCGCGTGGAAGGTTCGCACCTCCACGCAACCCTTACGTTGCCAGCGGCCCCGTGGCGACCCGGGTCAGGTCACGGCGCGGGCCGGCGTGGAGGGCGTCCAGCACGCGCGTCGCCACCTGCTCGGGCTCGAGCGCGTCGGTCGCGACCACCAGCTCCGCGCGGGCATAGGCGGGCTCGCGCCGCGCCAAGAGGCGCCGCAACTGCTCCAGCGCCTGGGGGCGACCCTGCATCGGACGCGCGTCGCCCTGGGAGCGCACGCGCTGCATGTGCACCTCCGGCGAGGCCGCGAGCCAGACCGTGCGGCAGGTGGCCAGCAATCGGTCGTAGGTCTCGGGCGCATCGACGATCGAGCCGCCGGTGGCGAGCACCTGGCGCTCGCCACCGGCCAGCACGCCCTCGAGGGCCTCGCGCTCGAAGTGGTGGAACGAGTCGGCGCCGTGCAGGTCGAACAGCTCGGCGAGGCTCAGACCCGCCGTGCGCTCCACGCGCTCGTCCAACTCGACGAACGGCGCGTCCAGACGCTGGGCGAGCAGCGCCCCCACCGTGGACTTGCCGGCCCCGCGCACGCCGACCAGCGCGATGCGCTCACCGGCTCGGGCGCCGCCCAGGCCCTCGAAGAGCGCGCTGAGCGGGGTGCGGAGCTGGGCGGCGACGCGCGCCAGCACGACGATGCTGGGGTTCGCGCGGCCGGCCTCGATCTCCGTCCAGGTGCGGCGGCTGACGCCGGCGCCGTCCGCCGCAGCCGTGACACTGTGGGCGAGCGCTGCGCGCCGGGCGCGGATGCGGCGACCGAGCGCCTCGAGCAAGCCTTGCGTTGCGAACTTCACGTGAGCTATATTACCCACCCGCTCGACCAACTGCGCAGAAAAGTGCGCAGCCCCGAAGCCCCTAGACGAGAAGCTCCATGACCCTGCAGGATGCCCCCAGCGCCACCGAGCGCGTCGACTTCCAAACCCATCCCGACCGCTATCGCCACTGGCGTCTGGCGCTCGATGGCGACGTGGCCACGCTCACGATGGCGGTCGAGCTGGAGGGCGGCGAGCGCCCCGGCTACGACCTGAAGCTCAATTCCTACGACCTGGCCGTGGACATCGAGCTGGCCGACGCGACGCAACGCCTGCGCTTCGAGCATCCCGAGGTGCGCACCGTCGTCGTCACCGGTGGACTCGATCGCGTGTTCTGCGCGGGCGCGAACATCAACATGCTGGCGACGTCCTCGCACGCGTTCAAAGTGAACTTCTGCAAGTACACGAACGAGACGCGGCTCTACCTGGAGGACGCGTCGGCGGTCTCGAACAAGCGTTTCCTCGCAGCCTTGAACGGCACGGCTTCGGGCGGCGGCTACGAGCTCGCGCTGGCCTGCGACCGGATCCTCCTGGTCGACGATCGCAACTCCGCCGTATCGTTCCCCGAGCTGCCGCTCCTCGGCGTGCTGCCCGGAACGGGCGGCCTGACGCGCATCACCGACAAGCGCAAGATTCGGCGCGATCGCAACGACGCGTTCAACACGATCGCCGAGGGCATCAAGGGCAAGCGCGCCGTCGAGTGGGACCTCGTCGACCGCATCGCGCCGCTCTCGAAGTGGGAGGCCGCCGTCGGCGAGATGGCGCGCGAGATGGCCGACGAGATCGAGCCCGCGGCGCCGAAGGGAATCACGCTGAGGCGCGTCGAGGCCGGCTTCGGCGAGGATCCCGACCGCTTCGAAGGGACGTACGTGCGGATGGAACTCGACCGCGACGAGCGCCGACGTTGCGCCGCGATCACGCTGACCCTGCCCGACGCGCCGGGGCCCACGACGGCGGACGAAGCGCTCGCCGCGGGTGACGCGTGGTGGATCTTCGCCGCGTTCCGCGAGCTGGACCTGGCGCTGCTCGAGTTGCGGCTCAACGAACCTTCGGTCGCGATGGCGACGCTGCGCGTCGTCGGCGACCCCGCAGTCGCGCTGGCGACCGACGAGCTGCTGCGCCGTGAGGACGCCTGGATCACGAACGAGGTACGCCACTTCGTCAAGCGCGTGATCAAGCGGCTCGAGAACACCGCCAAGAGCTTCTACGCGATCGTCGACGAAGGCACGGCCTTCGCCGGGACCTTCCTCGAGCTGGCGCTGGCCTGCGATCGCACCTACGTGCTCAACGACCCCGACATCGAGGTTCGCATAGGCATCGGTCACGTCCACGCCGGGCTGTACCCGATGGCCAACGGACTGACGCGGCTCGAGACGCGCTTCCTCGGCACCCCGGACGCCGTGGGCGCCGTGCTCGCCCACGCGGGGCAAATGATCGACGCGGAAACCGCCGATGGCCTGGGCCTCGCTACCTTCGCGCCTGACGAGATCGACTGGGACGACGAGCTGCGGATGGCGATCGAGGAGCGCGCCGCGTTCTCGCCTGACGCGCTCACCGGTCTTGAATCGAACCTGCGCTGGCCCGGTCCCGAGACCATGGAGACCAAGATCTTCGGGCGCCTCTCGGCCTGGCAGAACTGGATCTTCCAGCGGCCGAACGCGGTCGGCGAACGCGGCGCGCTGAAGTGCTACGGCACGCCGCAGCGCGCGGAGTTCGACATGAACCGCACCTGATCGACCACGACTCCCCCTTCGCCCCACACACGCTCACAGAGGTTTCGCCCCCATGGCCGGCATCGACTACAGCCAGAAGATTCCCAACAACGTCGACCTCAAGTCCGACAAGCGCCTGCAGCGCGCGCTCGAGCGCTGGCAACCGAACTACCTCGAGTGGTGGCGCGACATGGGCCCCTCGGACTTCAACGAGAACGAGGTGTTCCTGCGCACGGCCGTCAGCGTCGACCGCGACGGCTGGGCTCACTTCAGCTACGTGAAGATGCCCGACTACCGCTGGGGCATCTTCCTGCAACCGCACCAGGACGAGCGCAAGATCGGCTTCGGTGATCACCTCGGCGAGGACGCGTGGCAGTCCGTCCCCGGTGAGTACCGCAACTGGTTGCGCCGCATCATCGTCACGCAGGCTGACACCGAGCCGGCCTCGGTCGAGCAACAGCGCCTGCTGGGGCACACGGCTCCGTCGAACTACGACCTTCGGAACCTGTTCCAGGTCAACGTCGAGGAAGGCCGGCACCTGTGGGCGATGGTCTACCTGCTGCAGGCCTACTTCGGCCGCGACGGGCGCGAGGAGGCCGAGGAACTGCTCGAGCGACGCTCGGGCAATGCCGACAGCCCGCGCATCCTCGGCACGTTCAACGAGCCGATCGCCGACTGGCTGGCGTTCTTCTGCTTCACGACGTACACGGACCGCGATGGCAAGTTCCAGTTGCTGTCCCTGGCCGAATCGGCCTTCGACCCGCTGGCGCGCACCTCGCGCTTCATGCTGACCGAAGAAGCGCACCACATGTTCGTGGGGCAGACCGGCATCGGCCGCGTGATCGAACGCACCTGTCAGTTGATGAACGAGAACCCGGGGCGCGACGTCGCGGAGCTGGGCGGCATTCCCCTCGAGCTGATCCAGCGCTACATCAACTTCTGGAGTGCGTCCTCGACGGACCTGTTCGGCTCGGAGATCTCGTCCAACGCGTCCAACTTCTTCGGCGCGGGCCTGAAGGGTCGCGCGTACGAGGAGAAGCTCGACGTCGACCACCGCGCGCTGGAAGGCGTCTACGAGCTGCCCGTCTTCAAGGACGGTCGCTTCTCGACCGAGGAGGTGCCGTTGCGCAACGCGCTGAACGAAGTGCTGCGCGACGAGTACGTCAGCGACAACGAGAAGGGCATCGTCTACTTCAACAAGATCGTCCAGCGCCTCGGCGTCGACTTCCGCTTCGCGCTACCGTCGCGACGCTTCCATCGCTCGATCGGGATCTACGCCGATCACAAGTTCGACCCCGAGGGCAACCCGATCGACGCGGAGCGCTTCGAAGCGATGCGCGACGAGTGGCTGCCCAGCGAGAAGGACAAGGACTTCGTCAAGTCGCTGATGAAGCCCTGTCACGAGCCCGGCAAGATCGCCGGTTGGATCGCTCCGCCCGTCAAGGGCATCGACGGGAACGACTTCTCGTACGAGTACGTGAAGCTCTAACCGGAGCTGACGCAACCCGCGCCGACGGCGCCGTCCCTTCCAGCGAGGGGGCGGCGCCGTCGTTCGTTCCGGCCGCCGGAAAAGCGTTCCCCCGGCCCTCACCGGTCGAGCGGACGGATTCTGGGGATGGGATCCCGTTCGCTCGAACCCGAACCCGAAACGCAGCCCCGGGAAGGTCGGGTCGCTCATGTGGCGACCCCCGTGTTTGGGGTTCATGCGAAAGACAATGCTTCGGAGCCTTCGTGCTCCGCGAACGAGCGTATTGGGGACAGTGATCGCGACGGCGATCCTGGCGGGTTGCGGGGCCGGCGGCGGTTCCGGCGACGGGGTCGTCGGACCCGGCGGCGGCGATCCGGATGATCCCGACGACCCCGGGGGCGGCGGCGATTGGCCCGACTGGGACGACGGCGACGGTTCCGTCGGTCCCCTGCCCGAAGGAACCAACGTCGCGGTGGTCGAAACGCTCGCCACTCCGATGGAGTACTTCAATCTGCGCGCGACGATCCCCGTGCCGCGCGGCACGTTTCCGCGGGCGGACGGCAAGATGCCGTTCGCGATCCGCAACTGGGACGATCAGATCGTCGAAGCGCAGGTGGAGACGGTGACGCGCTATCCCGAGCCCGGCGCCGGCGCCGACGTGGTGGAAGTCATCGGGCGCGTCGGAACGCCGCCGTTCGCGGCGCCGGGAACCTCGATCTTCTACGCCATCGTCGCTTCGCCGCACGATCCGCAACCGCTGCCGGCCGGAGGTCCCGTCGAGCAACTGCAGAACGGTCCCTTGCTGGTGCCCGCAGCCGTCCAACTGCTACTGGCCGATCCGAACAACCTGCGCATCCGCACGCGCGACTGCTTCGGCAACCAGTACGTGCACCGCCCGACGACGGCGGAGCACCAGCAGCTGACCAAGTTCGGTGAGACGCAGGCGCAAGTCCGCTCGCACGGTTCCTTGATGCCTGAGCCCTTCGTCACGGGCTCGAACGGAACGCTCGCCCATCTGATGGGCGTCCACTCGTACATGTCGACGTTCCGTCAGGAAGGCATGCTCGGCCTGGATCTCAGGATCCACAACGCGCACAGCGGTTTGGATACGACGGATCCCGCCGACGACCCGCTGGGCACCATCTACTTCGAGACGCTCGAAGTCATCGTCCCCATCGGCTGGCGCGTGCTGCAGGAACACGTGGACCCGATGGTCGGCGAGCCGTACCTCGAGGGCGACTATCGCGTCTACCCCATCGTGAAGCCGATCGGCGGGAACAAGCTCCATGTGATGGGCTGGCAACAGCAGTTCCACCGCCGCTTGATGGTCACGCTCGACAACGCGGCCGACCGCGCGCAACTGTTGCTCGACAGCAGCGGCCTCGGCTTCGTTAAGGACTATCACGACCCGGTGCAGGGGCACCGAGCGTACTCGTGGTGGAACCCGGGAACGGCGCGCTACTTCACGACGAACCATCAGCTTCCCACGCTCGACTTCATCGGCAGCGGCGCGATCCGCGCGGAACTGATCGGCGAGCTCCACAGTCTCAAGAACCACTTCACCGTCGGCTCGGGCAACGGGCAGTACCCGGTGTGGTCGCCCCGACTGGGCTGGGCGCACCCCTACGGCGTCGGCTACGGCGGCATGACAGGTGGCGACGAGATCGTGATGTTCGACGGCATCCGCACGGCGTGGGCGGCCAGTCAAGGCGGCTACCAGCTGGCAACGCTGCGGCACCGCATGCACTCCGACCGGCAGGCGAACGCGATCTTCGACAAGGAAGGCGATCCCACGCAGGTGAACCGCTGGGTGATCCCCAACGGCGACCAGCCGTACGTGCCCTTCCTCTTCTACATGCTGCCCTTCTTGAACCAAGGCGACCCGTTCGGCGTCGGGCAGGCGCCGACGTTCCAGGTCGACGCCGTGCGCGGCAGCAATCGGCAGCCGGACTACGAGGACGAGCTGTTCTCGTTCGATCCGCACGACCAGCAGCACATGATCCGGTACACGCACACGCCCAAGGTGCTGGTGTGGCTCGGGAACGACACGCTGGCGAAGGACGACCTCAAGATGCAAGCGGAGGTGTGGCACCTCTCCTACCACCAGTTCTACAAGAACCAGTACGGCGACACGCAGGTCGACGGTCTCCTGGCGCACCGCAATCACATCGCGCAGTTTCCGGGCGCGGGGTTCGGGTTCGGGCGCGGCGAGGGCTGGGGTCTCGACGCGGCGCTCTCGGTCTTCGCGTTCGCTTCGAACGAGTGGCGTTCCACCAAGCGGCCGTGGCTCGACCTGATCGCGCAGAACCTGAGCAACGGCATCGGCTCTTGCAACGGCTTCGTGCAGGCCACCATCAGCCAGAAGTTCGTCAACGCGCTCTACCGCGCGCGCCAGCAGATCGAACAAGCCATCATCGAGAACGCGTTTCGAGGCATGATCGAAACGGTCTACAAGAACACCGACGCCGGCTACCTCGCGCTGATGGAGGACGTCCTCGCCAGTTCGACCCAAGCCTTCATCGGTCCGATGGCCTGGACGCCGGGCGAATTCGCACCCTGGACGTACACGGCGATCGGGCCACTCGACGCGGGCCTTGGAACGTTCTGTTCCGCCGCCGAGATCCCGAGCGACGGCATCACGCCCAATTACGAGAACTACCAGAACTGGAGCTCGTTCGCCTGGGGCTACCAGCAGACGGGGAACGCGGCCTTCCTGGACAAGGCGACCGTTCAAGCCGGCGGCGGAGACCTCCTCGAGAGCTTGAAGAACAACGGCACCTACAACCTGGGGAACCGCGCGGCGCTCCTGGCGATGATGCAGAACTTCGCGGGCGACATCTAACGTTCGCGCGCCCTGGCCACGCCGCGACGCCCACGCGAAGAGGGCGCCGCGGCGTGCGCCATGACGCACAAAGGCGTCGGCGCCGCGGAACTTCGACGCGCGCGTCGGGTTGGGAACTCCATGAAGTCCCTCGTCCTCGCCGTGTGCCTCTCATCCCTCGCCGCAGCCCAGGGTCCCGGCGGAGGTCCGCCGCCGGCTGGCGGGCCACTACCGCCCGTCCCGGTCCCCGCGGGGAACCCGATCACGACCGCGAAGGTCCGCTTGGGGGCTGCGCTCTTCTTCGAGGAACAGATGTCGAGCACGCGCACGGTCGCCTGCGCCACCTGTCACATCTTCAGCGCGGGCGGCTCGGATCCGCGCAGCTCGGCGAACGACGCGGCTAGCCTGCATCCTGGTCGTGACGGGTTCTTCGGAACCCCGGACGACGTGGTGGGTTCGCCGGGCGTGCCGGCGACCAACGCGGATGGGGCCTACTCGAACGATGCGGACTTCGCGCTCTGGGCACAGGTGACCGGACGCAAGTCCCCCACCGTCATCAACGCTGCCTTCGTACCCGAGCTCTTCTGGGACGGACGCGCGGCGGGACCCTTCCTCGATCCGGAATCGGGTGCCTTCGAGCTCGCCGGTCCCGTGGCGCTCGAGGTGCAAGCCGCCGACCCGCCCGTCAGTCCGGTGGAGATGGCGCACTCGACCGAGAACTGGACCGCGATCGCCGCCCGGGTCGCTGGCGTCCAGCCACTGGCTCTGGCGCAAGAGCTACCGCTCGAACTCGCGGCGTTCGTGTCGGGACGCGACTATCCCGCGCTCTTCGCCGACGCCTTCGGCTCTCCCGACGTGACGCCGGTGCGCATCCTCGAAGCCATCGCGACCTACGAGCGCACGCTGATCTCCGACGCGACGCCCTTCGACGCGTCGCTCGTCGTCGGACCCAGCGCGATGTCGCCCCTCGCGAACCAAGGTCGGCAAGTCTTCAACGGCCCGGGGCGATGCAACCTGTGTCACTCCGGCCCGCTGTTCTCCGACATGCTGTTCCACAACATCGGCGTGCGTCCACCGATCGAGGACGAGGGGCGCCGCGCGGTGACCGGGAACCCAGCGGACTTCGGAAGGTTCAAGACGCCGCACCTCCGCAACGTCGCGCTGCGCGCCCCGTACTTCCACAACGGTGGAGCCGCGACGCTGGCGGACGTCGTCGCGTTCTACGACCGGGGAGGCGACTTCGGGCTGAACCAGGATCCGCGAATCGTGCCCTTGGGGCTCTCGCCCCAGGAGCAGGCCGCGTTGGTCGCGTTCCTCGAGGAGGGCTTGACCGATCCGCGCGTCGCGAACGAGACGGGCCCGTTCCGTCGACCCACCCTGTACTCGGAAACGGCGCGGGTTCCCGCGTCCTTCGGCGTCGCGACGCCCGGTAGCGGAGGCGTCGAGCCCGTCTGGATCGCGCTCGAGCCGCCGCACGTCGGGAACGACGAGTTCACGCTCGCGGTCGACGGCTTCACCGGCGGCGTACCGCTGTTCCTCGCCCACGACCGAGCCGTCGTGCCCGACGGATTCACGCTCCTGGGTGCCACGCTCTATCTCGGCCTGTCGCCCGCGCTGACGGTTCTGCCGCTGGGTGCCGCTTCGGGCAGCGGAGCGGGCGCCGGCTTTGCATCGTTGACGTTGCCCCTGCCCGACACCGCGGCGCTCGTGGGCACCACGTTCTTCGCGCAGACCTTCGCGCTCGACTCCACCGCGCCGTCTGGGTTCGCCACGACGCCCGGCCTACGCGTGAGCGTCTTCTAGCCCGGTTCCCTCACCACGATCCGTCTGATTCGCCGTATCTCATTGCCCTG
>JBBDIB010000100.1:5933-11466 GCA_040880665.1 Planctomycetota bacterium | reverse complement strand
GCCGCCGGCGCCGACCAGCGTGTGCAGCTCGTCGATGAAGAGGATCACGTCGCGCACGCGCCGGACCTCGGTCATGACGGCCTTGATGCGCTCTTCGAACTGACCGCGGTACTTCGTGCCGGCGACCATCAGCGCCAGGTCCAGGACCACGATGCGCTTGTTGCGCAGGAGCTCGGGCACCTCGCCCTCGATGATCTTCTGGCCCAGGCCCTCGACGATCGCCGTCTTGCCCACGCCGGGCTCGCCCAGCAGGACGGGGTTGTTCTTGGTGCGGCGCGACAGGATCTGGATCACGCGCTCGATCTCGTTGTCGCGACCGATGACGTTGTCCAGCTTGCCTTCGCGCGCCAGCTCGGTCAGGTCGCGGCCGAACGCGTCGAGCGCCGGAGTCTTGGACTTGCCCGAGCCGCCCGTGATCGCCGCGTCGGAGGTCTCCTCTTCCTCTTCCTCGCCGGGTTCGGCACCGAGGAACTCGAGCACCTCTTCGCGCACGTCCTCCAGCTTGACGCCGAGGTTCGTGAGCACCTTGGCGGCGATGCCCTCGTTTTCCTTGATCAAGCCGAGCAGCAGGTGCTCGGTGCCGATGTAGTTGTGTCCGAGGTTGCCGGCTTCCTCCATGGACAGCTCGAGGACCTTCTTGGCGCGCGGTGTGAAGGGCAGTTGACCCATCGTGACCATCGACGGCCCGGTCTTCACCAGCTTCTCGACCTCGGTGCGGATCTTGGCCAGGTCGATCTGCATGTTCCGGAGGACGTTGGCGGCGACGCCACTGCCTTCCTGCACGAGGCCGAGGAGGACGTGCTCGGTGCCCAGGTACTCGTGGTTGAACCGCTGCGCCTCCTGGCGAGCCAGGTTCATGACTTTCTTGGCGCGGTCCGTAAAGCGGTCGAACATGATGCTGAGGTCTCCCTCGGGAGGGGCAATCGGTGGCGGGTTGCACCCCGGGGTGGGGAGCGGCGGGGGCGGACGAAGCCAGAACCGTCTTCGACCCGATCGGGCCTTCGAGTTGACGGTCGAGCCCCAAAGAGATCCGCTCGGTACGGGAAGTCGAAGTCGCCGTCGACCGCGAGTGGCCGCGACAGGAGCATTATGGGACGACCTGGAAGGGCTTTCCAGCGGGGTTGGAGGGCGGGCGCGCGCCCGGGCCCGTGGTGACTCTAGCGACGGTCGGCGATGACGCTACCTATCGGTGTCCGCCGGTTCGCGCGCAGCGGATTCCAGTTGCTCGAGTTCGTCGCGCAGCTCCGCCGCCTGCTCATACGCCTCGTCGCGGATCGCGTTGGCCAAGCGGCTCTTGAGCTGGTGGATCGCCTCGTCGCGCTCGAGCACCGCCTCGTCCGCGCCGGGCACGCGACCCTGGTGCTGCGTGGCGTTGTGCACGCGCAGGAGCAGCGGCTCGAGATGTTGCCAGAAGGCTTCGTAGCAGGCGGCGCAGCCCAGGCGCCCCTTGCTGCGGAACTCGGCCAGCGTCATGCCGCAGGTCGGACACGTCATGCCCGCTTGCTTGCGAGCCTGACGCGCGGAGACCTCGAGCAGCTTCCAGATCTGGGAGCCACCGCTCTTCAGCTTGGGTTGCGCGGCGGGCAGGCCCTGCGCCTCGGCGCAGCGATCACAGAAGTGACTCTCCTCGGGCGGGGTGCCGGCGGTCAGCGGTAGCTCGGTCACGTGGACCGAGGCGCTCTGTCCGCATTGTTGGCACTTGACGACGGTCACGGGGTGGTCTGAGAGGTGGGGCGGGCGGGAAAACGTTTCCGAAGCGCGCTGAAGAAGGCCGGCAGCGCGGGAGCCAGCGTCAGCGCCGTCCCCTGTCTAGTATCGTGGTGCGCGAGCCGCAAGGCCCGGCCGCCGCCAGGTCGCGGTCGAGTGCCCGCTAGCGGGGATCTCCGTACGCCGTTCCCACCCGGGCCACGAGCGCCGGGGTCACGCGCTCCTGGACGAAGAGTAGGGTCAATTCCGCCCGCGTGTCGCTCAAGACCCGTTCCAGGATGGCGACCGTGTCGATCGGCGCCGGCAAGCGCGTCAAGATTTCGCGCAGGACGTCGTCGAGGGCCAGCGCCGCCGCCGGCAAGGGCGTCAGGTCGGCGTCCAGCCCGCCGAGCGCCAGGGCGATGCGCTCGCGGCGGAGATCCTCGCCGGTCTCCACGTCCAGCGCACCGAGCAACAGGTGCGCGGGCGTGATCGCATCGCGGTCGTGGCGCACCGCGCGGCGGCAGGCGGCGCCGAGCGCGCGGCGCGCGTCGGGTGAGAGCGCCGCCAGCACGCCGTCCTCGTCCGTCAGGGCCGGGCCGGCGGTCTCGTCCACGAGCTTCGGGGCCGCACCCACGGCCGCCCGGCCGGCCTCCGAGAGCGCCGCGTGAGCCGCTCGCGCCAGTCGCAGGGGCGTGATGGCCGCCGCGCCGTCGGCGACCGCCAGCGCGCGGGCGGCTTCCAACGCGAGCACCGCACCCGGCGAGAAGGGCAGGCTCCGATCGGAGCCCACGACCAGGATGCCGGGCGAGAGGGCGAGCACCTCCGCAGCGATCGTTTGGGGATCGGCGAACGCGCCCAGCGCGAGACGCGCCGCGCCCGAGTCCTCGTCCCGCAGCATCACGTAGAGGAAGTGGGCCAGGCCGACCTCGTTCGCGTGCAAGCGGCGCGCGTGCGCCGCGGCAGCGTCCAGGAGTCGCCGCGCGTAGGGCCCGAGTCGGGCGGCGGCGTCGCGCGTCGGGGCGTCGTCGAGCAGCAGCATCAAGGTGCGTCGCCGGGGAGCGAAGTTTCGAGCAGCGGGTAGGTTTCGAGCAGGCGGCGGAAGGTCAGCGCGCGCTCCCGGAAGTTCGGGAAGGCATCGAAGCTGGCACAGGCCGGCGAGAAGAGCAGCGTACCTCCGACCGGCGTCGCGCGGAACGCCCGTTCGACGGCCGCGGCGAAGGTGGGTTCGGGCTCGACGTGGGCGCCGGCCGCGCGCCAGGCGTCCGCGAGCCGCTGGGCCGCGGCGCCGAACGCGAACGTGCGCACGTCGCGCGCGGCCGCCAGGCGCGCGAGGCCCTCGAGGGGCAAGCGCTTGGCGGCGCCGCCGGCGAGCAGAACCGTCCCCGCCGGTTGTTCCAACAGGACGGCGGCGGTCGAGTCGGGTGTCGTGCTGACGCCGTTGTCGACGACGCGACGCCCGGCCCACAGGCCCAGGTCTTGACAGCGGTGCTCCGGTGCGGAGAGACGCTCGATCGTCGCCGCCAGCGTCGCGGGCGCGACGCCGGTGCGATGCGCGAGCCCGAGCGCCACCAGCGCGTTCGAGCGTTGGAACGCGGGCAGCCCGAGCGCCGCGACGTCTCCCAGGCGCGTGTCGCCGTCGTAGAAGCCGCCCTCGCGGAGCGTGAGTTCGGCCTCGCCGTCGAGCGCGAAGCGCGTCGCCCGCTCGGCGGGGAACAAGCCCGCGGGCAGCACGCACGGACCGCGCCCTAGTTCGAGCAAACGCCGTTTGGCGCGTGCGTACGAGCGCTCGTCGCCGTGGCGCTCCAGGTGGTCGGCCAGCACGTTCGTCAAGGCGAGGCCCGCGGCGGCAACCCGCGTACCGATGTCGGGCGCCAGGGCCTCCAACTGATAGGACGAGAGTTCGAGCACGATGGCGTCGGGCGCCGCGTCCGCCAGCGTCGACAGGAGCGATCCGCCCACGTTGCCGCCCAAGAGCACCCGTCGTCCGTCCGCCGCCAACAGCTCGCGTAGCATCGTCACCGTCGACGACTTGCCCTGCGTGCCCGAGACCAGGAACAGGGGCGCCGGCGCGCGCTCGAGGTACAGCTCGATCTCGCTGGTGACGCGCGCGCCAGCAGCGCGCGCGGCCACCAACAAGGGATCCCCGGGCGCGAGCGCGGGGTTCGCGACGACGACCTCGGCCGCGCGGAAGTCCGCTTCGCGATGGCGACCGAGGACGCGTTCGAACTCGACGTCCGCCAGTTGCGCCAGCGAGTCCGCCAGCGCGTGCTCGTCGGCCCGATCGGTGACGGTCACGCGCGCACCGGCTGCGGCCAGGAAGCGCACGGCGCCCGCGCCGCCGCCGAAGCGCCCGAGACCGGCGACCAGGACCCGCCGTCCGGACCACTCGGTCACGGCTCGTCGGTCGTCGGAATCGGCCGCGGGACGGGATCGGGGAAGTCCGTCGGCCCTTCGGGACCCGCGCCGGCCAGGAGCCGCTTGCGCTCGAAGACCGAGTTTAGGTCGGGGGCCGTCAGGACGTCGGAACCGGGCACCAGCTCCGCCTCGAAGTAACGCTTGTCGCGCCACCCGAACGGCAGCAGCAGCTCGGAGACGTAGTCCAGGGGGAAGCGGTTCCACCAGGGCGGATCGAGCCGAATCGTCTCGGAATATGTGCAGCAGAGCGGGTGATAGAGCGTCAGCTTGCGCGTGCCGTAGTAGTGGAAGGGGTAGCGCAACGGCGTACGCCCGATCAGTTCGTCGTCGAGGCGCACTTCGGCCCCGGGCGGGTCCGAGGTGACGTGCAACGTGCGCCGCACGCTGCACCCGGATGCCAGCGCGGCGAGGACCATCAGCAGCCAGCCGCCCGCGAAGTCGATGCCGCCTGCGCGCCGCGCGGCCGTCGACGCCCTTGCTCTCGAAGCCGCCTGCGTCCCGCTCCCGATTGTTGTCAGCACGCGGGCGAGCCTAGCGTGCGGGGCGTGGCGGCGACAGCGTTCGGGCGCCCGTCCGGGGCGGGAGCGTCGCACCGGAGCCAGGGATGGGGCTGGGGGCGGAGAGGGGGGGATTCGAACCCCCGGTACCCGTAAGGGCACGTCACATTAGCAATGTGGTGCATTCAGCCGCTCTGCCACCTCTCCGGGGCGCGGAGAACATAGTGAACCGACGCCCGCGCTGCAATCATCGGCCGGAGGGAGTGGCGAGGCTGCGCCCAAGTCAGAGCTTCCGCCACGTAGAGTACGCCGATGCGCCTCGTTGTCCTCCTCTTGACCCTGGTGCCGCTGACGTCGTCCCTGGACGAAGCCGAATTGCTCGCCTTCGGCGAGGCCTGGGCGGCGGCGCTCGTCGCCGGCGACGGATTTCGCGCCGTCGAACCCGAGCGCCGGGCCGCGGCCAGCGGCGTGCTGGAGGAGTTCCGCGTCCAAGGCGACGCCGCGCAACCCGTCGTGCCGACGGGGTTCGGCGCCGCGTTCAGCGGTGGGACGCGCAAGGTCAAGCTGTTGGACTTCGGTCCGAACGAAGCGCGCTTTCGCCTCGGGTTCGTGGATGCGGACCACCACGAGTCCGCGCTGGTCGAGCTGGTCGCCGAGCGCGGCGAGACCTGGCGCGCGCGCTCCTACGTGCTGCGCTGGACGCGACCGCTCGCGGGTCGCTTCGTCGACGTCACGCGCGATCTCTTGGCGCACGACGCGGCCAGCGCCGAAGTCCTGGCGCTCGGCGTCGACGCGCTGCGCGAACGGCTCGATCCGCGCCTTGGGCTCCCGTTGGTCGGGCACGTCGCGGGCCTCGCGGCGGGAGATGTGGACGGGGACGGGCGCACCGATCTCGTGCTCGCGCAGCCGGGCGGCGTCGCGAACCGCGTGCT
>JBBDIB010000100.1:0-5923 GCA_040880665.1 Planctomycetota bacterium | reverse complement strand
GTCGCGACGCCGGACGGACGGGCGGTCAACCGCGCCCCGAAGCTCGGGCTCGACGTGCTGGACGCCACGCGCAGCGCGCTGGTCGCCGACGTGACGGGGGACGGCGCGGTGAACGTGCTCTTCGCGATGGGTGATTCCATGGCGGGCTTCGAGCGCGACGTCGACGGGCGGTACGAGGTGGCGCTGCGCTTCCCCGCCGATGCGACGACCTCGCTCGCCGCCGCGGACGTCGATCTCGACGGATTGCTCGACGTGTACGTCGCCGGCTACGCGAATCCCTACGAGGGCGGGGCGCTGCCGTTGCCGTACCACGACGCGAACAACGGCGTTCCGAACGTGCTCTGGAAGGGGCTCGGTGGCTGGAGCTTTCGCGATGCGACCGAGAGCTTGGGCCTCGCCGAGAACAATCGTCGCTTCAGCTTCGCCGCGTCGTTCAGCGACGTGGATCTCGACGGTGACCCCGACCTCTACGTCGCCAACGATTTCGGGCGCAACAACCTCTACCTGAACCGCGGGGCCGAGGGCTTTCGTGACGTGGCCGAGGAGCGCGGCGTGGAGGACATCGCGGCGGGGATGGGCGTGACCTTCGCCGACGTCGACCTCGACGGTGACGAAGACCTCTACGTCGCGAACATGTTCTCGTCCGCGGGGCATCGCGTCAGCTTCGACGCTGATTTCCGTGCGGGCAGCGACCCGGAGGAACGCGCCGCGTTCAGGCGCCACGCGCGCGGCAACTCGCTCTTCCTCAACGACGCCGACGGCTTCGCCGAGCTTGCGCAGGAGCGCGGCGTCGACATGGGCTGGTGGAGCTGGGGTGCGCGCTTCACGGACGTGGACAGCGACGGCTGGCCCGACCTCGCGGTGCCGGCGGGCATGGTGACGCGCACCGACCCCGACGACTTGTGAGGCTTCTTCTGGCGACAGGTCGTGTCGCCCAGTCCCTCCGACGCCCTCACCGTCGCCCCCGACTACGTCGCCGGTTGGCGCGCACTGAATCGCAAGCTGCGCGCGGGCGAGTCGTGGAGCGGGCGCGAGCCGGACTCGCTGTTCTTGAATCCTGCCGATGGCGGACGTTTCTTCGACGGGTCGACCGCGCTCGGCTTCGAGTCGAAGGGTGATGGGCGCGCGCTCGTGCCGCTCGATTGGGACGGCGACGGGGATCTCGATCTGGCGGTGACGGCGCGCACCGGGCCGCGCTTTCGGCTGTTGCGCAACGACATCCTGCGCGCGCCGCGCGCCGTGGAGTTCGTGCTCGAGCGGCTCGACGCCGCGACGGTCGGCGCGCGCTTCGTCGTGGAGACCAGCGGCGGGCGCGAGCTGGTGCGCGTGGTGCGCGCTGGCGAGGGCTACCTGTCCCAGGACGCAGCGCGCGTCTTCGTGGGCCTCGGCGACGAGCGCATCGTTCGCGCGCACGTGACGTGGCCCGGCGGGAAGCCCGTCGAATTGACCGGGCTCGACGGACCGGGGCGCTATGCGCTGGCGAGCGGCGCGGAAACGCTCCGGCGTATCGACGTCGCGCCGGTCGCGGAACTCCAGCCCGGCGCGCTCGCCGCGACGCCCAGTATCGCGCCCATGCAGCTCGCCGCGCCGGTGCGCTTGCCGCGCCTCACGATGCGCTCCAAGGCGGGCGTCGCTGGGGACCTCTTCGGGGTTCGGACAAACGGCGCGGAGGAGGCGGACGCTGGCGTCGGGCGTCCCGTGCTGTTGCTCCTCTTCGCCACATGGTGCGAGCCGTGCCTCCAAGAACTGGCCCGCCTCGCGCGCGACCCGGAGCTCTTCGACGGCAGCACGCTGGTGATCGCCCTGTCGCTCGACGAGCCCGCGGCGGAGGCGGACGCGTTCCGCTTCCTGGAAGAGATCGACTGGCCGGGCCGCGGCGCGGTGGCTACGGGGGAGACGCCGGAGGTGTTGGAAGCCTTGTTCGGGGCGCTCGGCGATCGTCGCGACGCGCTGGCGTTGCCGGCGGCCCTCGTCGTCGATCGCGAGGGTCGCGCCGTCGCGCTGCGGCGCGGGGCGTGGCACGGCGCGGTGCGTGCTCCCGAACTCGATGCCTACGCGCGTCGTGCCGCGGCCGCCCACGAACCGGGCGTCTGGTTCCGAGCGAGCGACGATCTACCGCAGGCCATGTTCGAGGAGCGCGTCCGCGAGCTCGATGCACCGTTGGCCGCCCGTGAACTCTCCTACACGCGTATCGAAGTGGGGGCGTTCGACCGCGAACAGTTCGTCGCGCGCGGGCTCGCGCTCGGCCAAGCGGGCGATCTCGACGGCGCGATCAAGGCCTTCGAGAGCGCGTTGATCCTCGATCCCGCCGATGCGGCGGCGCAGCGCAATCTCGCCGTGGCGCTCGATCGCGCCAATCGTCCGAGCGCGGCCCGGGCTGCGTACCGGCGCGCCGTGGAGTTGGATCCCGAGGACGCGGCCTCATGGCTGCAACTGGCGCGGCTCTTGGTGGAGGCGGACGATCCCGCCTGGCGCGGGGCTCTCGAGTCGCTGCAACGCATCGCAAGTCCCCATGCGCTGGATCTGAGGCGCTGGGTGCGAGCGAAACGTGCGGGCGACTGACGTCGCGCCGTCCTTCACGACGCGCCGGCCGGAAACGGCGGGCAAAACCGGCGTGAGGACGTCCCCCGGCTCCCCAGCGTCCCGTCTTCCCCGTTGCGGAAGAAAATTACCTACGCTCTCCGTACGCCCGTCCAATTCCCTAGGCGCGCGACCTTGTCACCCTGGGAACCTCTCGTAGCTTCGAAGCTCGAAGCGCCGCGGAGCCATTCCCGCTTGCTTCCCACCCGCCCCAATGTCTCCCAAACTCACCAACGCGCTGATCGCCGTCCTCGGACTGGGCGTCGCCGTCGTCTACGGCTCGTGGTTCCTGAAAGGAAACACCCAAGCCCCCGTTCCCTCCGTCGACGAAGCGCCGGCGCTCGGAAACGTGCGGTCGCGCCCGATCGCGTCGCCGCTCCTGCCGGTTCGGTCGCTCGACGAAGGGTTGTTCGACAGCGGCCACTGGCGCGGCAAGCCCGCGCTCGCGGACTTGAACGGCGACGGTCACCTCGACCTCATCGCCTCGCTCCGCAAGTGGGAGGAGGACGTGCTGGGTGACGGCTTGCACGTCTGGCTCGGCGACGGCGCGGGCAAGTGGACGCTCGCGATCGAAGGGCTGCTGCGCGGCGACGGTTATGGCGGCAGCGACGTCGCCGACATCGACGGCGACGGACACCTCGACTTCGCGTTCTCCTCCCACGACTCCCTGCCGCAGGTGTACCTCGGCGACGGAACGGGGAAGTGGACCGAGGCGTCGGGCGGCATCAACCTGACCGGGCCGTCGGTGGACCTCGCACTCGGCGACGTCGACGGCGACGGAAGGCCGGAACTCGCGACCGTCGGACAGTTCAGCCCCGAGGGCGGAGTGCACCTCTTCCGGTTCGAGTCGGATGGCGGGTTCTGGACGAAGATCGCCGTGCTCCTCGACGAGGACACCTTCGGCGAGGAGATCGAGATCCAAGACCTCGACGGCGACGGGCGCGGCGAGATCGTCGCAACGACGGAAGTGGGACCCAAGGTCTGGAGTCTGGAGGACGACGACAGCGTTCGCGAGTGGTCGAACGGTCTGCCGACGCCGTCCGTGGGCGGCGCGGACCTTGGACTGGAGTGCGTCGACCTCGACGGCGACGGCTTCCTTGAACTGCTCGTCAGCGGTCACGTCTCACACGATCACGAGCCGCTGCGCGCCTTCCGCTGGAACGGCGAAGCCTGGGAGCGCTGGGGCGAGGGCCTGCCCAACGATCAGGCCTACTTCGATCTGACCCTGGCCAACCTCGACGGTGAAGGTGTTCCCGAAATCATCGCCAACGGCAAGTTCGCGACCGTGGTCCTCCGCGTGGAGGGCGATCGGTTCGTCACGCTGGGTCAACTGCCCGACACCAGCAACGTGTCCAACATCATCGCGGGCGACGTCGATGGCGACGGCCGTGACGATCTCGTCTACTTGGATTTCGCTGGCTTGCACGTCGTCTCGATCGAGTCCCTCGAGGGCACGCTCGTCGCGGATGCTGCCGATGCCCCGGAGGGTCGTTAGATGTTTCGCACCGTTCTGATCGTCCTGCTCGGCGTCGCCTTGATCTACGGCGCCTTCTTCCTCGAGCCCAGTGAGAAGCGCTTCGACGCCGACGCCGAGGTCGCCCACCTGACCGAGCGCTGCGAGGCCTTCAAGCAACGTCGCTTCGCGGGCGAGTGGCTCGAGATCTACCAGGAGTTCCTCGTGCCCGAACACCGCGCCCTCATGTCTCCGCAGGAGTTCCTGGGTCTCTACGACAGCAACTTGTTGCGCCCCTTGGCGATGGAGACGCTCGACATCAAGATCGACGAAGAGGCGCGCAATGCGCTCGTCACGTTCGCCTTTACCGGGGAACTCGTGGCGGAGAACTTGCCGGGCAACTTTCGCAAAGGCTTCAAGCGTCCCGAAAACCCTGAGGACCTGCGGCAGACGAGCGAGTACAGCGACCTCTGGACCTGGCAAGAGGGAGAGTGGTATTGGCCCCTTCCCAAGCAAGAAGTCGACGTGCTGAAGAAGAGTAGAACGGGGGACGGCAAGGTCGTCCTCGGAGGCGGGCGCTAGTTCGATGCGCCGCCCGTTCGGAGAGTCAGGCCTGCTCCTCCGCGCTGCATGGGCAGCGCACGCGGGGCGGGTCGGTAAGGCGGGAGGAGATACCCGTAACGCGATCGACGATCCACAGTTCCCGAGCCCTGAAGGCTACGGGCAACGATCCGAGATCGCTTCAGTCCGTTTCTGACGACACATCCCTACCAGGAGTTGCGCACCATGAATGTGCTCATCAAATTTTCCGCCGTTGCCCTCGCGGCCGCGGCGCTGGCCCCCGCGAACCTCGCGGACGGCCGGACCCCCGGCAGTCTGCTGGTGTACCCCGTTCACAATTCGAACATGGGCTACATCACGGTTCTGAACGTCACCAACACGAAGCTCACGCCGATCCTCGACCAGTTCGGGAACGTCAGCACGAACGTGCACTTCGAGTTCGTGAACGCCCTCCCGACGGCGAACCACTACGCCCCCGTCTGCTCTGTCAACAACGACGTCCACCCGTTGACCCCGGCCGACACCCTGTCCTTCGTGACACGGTGCAAGAACGGGCCCGGGCAGGAGGGATACGTCGTTGCGACGGCACAGGACCCGGCGGCGTTCGACCGCGACTGGAACTTCAACCATCTGATCGGCTCCGAGCTCGTCGTCACGCCCCAGGGCGGTGTCTACGCGCTCAACGCGCTCTCCTTCAAGGCCGTCTCCGGCGTCGAAGGCAGCTCGACCGACCTCGACGGTGACAGCCAGGCCGACTTCGACGGTGCCGAGTACGAAGGCGTTCCGGACGAACTCTACATCGACAGCAACATCGCTGCCCTGGGTTCGTCGCTGGCGCTCATCAACCTGACGGGCGGCACGGACTTCACGGCCTTCGTCAAGTTCGACGCGTGGAACGACAACGAGAAGCAACTGTCGGCGACCCTCGCCTTCAAGTGCTGGGTCGAGGTCCAACTCGACAGCATCGGCGGTAACGGTGGTCCGGGCACGATCTTCAACGAGTTCTACCTGTTCAACAACACGCTGCACGACTTCCGCGAACTCGATGTGGACTGCGACGGCGTCAACGACCTCGAGACCTCGTGGGCCCGTATCACCGGTATCAACGCTTCGAGCAACGTCGAGGGGATTCAAGATCCCGCGCTGCTCGGTGCGATCACCGGTGGCGACCGCGGCCAGTTCGCGGTCGGCCGTCTCCTCTGGGAGTCGGACGCCAAGCAACTGAACGGGGACTTCCTCAACTTCGGTGGAGACGACCCGGAGAACTAGCCCGCTTCCCTCACCACGATCCGTCGGATTCGCCGTATCTCGTTGCCCTGCCGACACTTC
>JBBDIB010000099.1:9467-11482 GCA_040880665.1 Planctomycetota bacterium | reverse complement strand
CGCAGACCGTAATCGACGCTGCTGAGGGGCGCCGATCCACCCATCCTGTCTAGGATGACCCGGCGTCATGCAACTCCTGCGCGAACTTCCCGGACGGCGCGTGTGGCGCGAAGGCGACGAGCTGGTCAAGGCCTTTCGCCATCCAGCGCTGCTCCTTCGCTGGCGCGATCGACTGCGCGCAGAGAACGAGCTACGCGTGCTGACGCGGCTCTTCGAGCGCGGTGTCGCCGTCCCCAGGCCCTTGGGGCTCGCCCGTGAGCACGGCTGGTGGTGCGCTCGCCTCGGATGGGTTCGGGATGCGGTTTCGCTCGCGGAGGCACTCGACGGCACGCCGCTCCCGATGGCGCGTCAACGCGTGGCTGCGGGCTTGGGGAAACTCGTCGCCCACGTCCAAGCCGCGGGCGTCGACCAACCGGACCAGCACGCGGGCAACTTCCTCGTCACGACCGAAGGACGTGTCTTCGGGATCGACTTCCACAAGGCGCGCGTGCGGCGTCGGCTGTCGGCCGGCGGCGTGGAAGCCAATCTGGTGGAGCTGGCGGCCTACTTTCGCGAACGGACGTCACGGCGTGAGCGCGCGCGCTGCTTTGTCGCGTGGTGGCGCACGTTCGGCGCCCGGCGCATCACGGAGCCGCGCGGCGAGTTCGCGCGGCGCATCGAGGACGCGGCGCGCGAGCGACGCAAGCTCCAGGTGGCGAAGCTCGCCCAGCGCTGGACGCGCGCGAGCGAGCTGGTTCGCGCGTCGCCGGACGGGCACCTCGTGCATCGCGCGGCGCACGAGGGCGAACGGGTACTCGAGCGCACGGGCACCGTCGAGCGGGTCACGGCTTGCTGGACGGCGACCGCGCGGCTCGTCGAGCACGGCCTACCGGCGGCCGTGCCGCTCGAACTCCGCCGCGACGGCCGACGCGGGACGGCGCGCTATGCGGTTCCGACCGACGCCCTGCCGGGTCCCTTGACCGCTGCGGCGCGCGCCGATCTCGCCGCTCGTCTCCGCGACCGCGGCCTTGGCGCGTTGGACGACTGGCTGACAGCGCACGAGACCTTCCTCTCTCTGGACGGCTCGTATCGCTGCCTGCCGCGTCAGAACTCGTAGCCGAAGGCTTCGATGTCAGCGGCCCAGTGGCGGCCGACGAAGTCGCGGCCCGCCGCGTCGTAGTACGTGCGATAGTCGCGGTGCTCGTGCCGGTTCAAGTGCGGCAGTCGGGCCTCGATGCCGAGCCGCGCCAACACGCGGGCCAGGTCCTCGTCGAGGCGCTCGAACCGCCCCACGAAGTCGACCCCGACCTCTCCCGAGCGGTCCGCGAGCAAGCGCACCTGCGTGGACTGCGAGCGCCGCGCCTCGTGCTCGAGGTAAGCGCGAAAGTCCGGCAACGCTCGCGCGCGCGCGTGGCGCCGAGTCGCGGGATCGTTCCGCACCGCCTCGTAGTCGGACACCAAGCGGTCCCAGGGATTGCGCACGAAGCCGAACTTGAAGTAGCTGCGAAAGAGCGTCGGCTCCATGATCCGTTCGACCGACGCGAGCGTCCCGTGCTTCTGGAAGCGGAAGCGGCGGTGGTCGCGCGGCAGGCCGATCCAGCGCACCCACGAGGCCCAGCGAGCCGCATTGCGCGGCAGGCTCCACGGCGCCAGCGCCGCGGTGATGCTGGTCCCGCCGGTCTTGGGCACGTGCACGAAGACGAAGCGCTTGTCGTCGGAGATCAGCATCGCTGGCTCGATCGTACTCCGTGCCCGACCAGTCTGTGCCCGTGTACACTGCGCGCATGCAGCGTCCGCGCGTCCTCTTCCTCTGTACCGGAAACTCCTGCCGCTCGCAGATGGCGGAGGGCTGGCTGCGCCGGCTCGGCGGCCAGCACGTGGAAGCGCTCTCGGCGGGCACACGCCCCAAGGGCATCCATCCCCTGGCGGTGCGCGCGATGGCCGAGGTCGGCATCGACCTCGGCGGGCAGAGCTCGAAGTCGATCGACGCCTTTCTCGCCGAGCCACCGGACGTGGTGATCGCCGTGTGCGATCAC
>JBBDIB010000099.1:0-9457 GCA_040880665.1 Planctomycetota bacterium | reverse complement strand
CCCGCGGCCGCGACCTGTCCGACGCTGCCGGGCGCGAGCGTCTTGCGTTGGCCGTTTCCGGACCCCGACGCCGCGACGGGAACGGAGGAAGAGATCATGGACGTCTTCCGCGCGAGCCGCGACGCGATCCGCGCGCGCATCGAGAGCTGGCTTGTCGAACAGGGCTACAGCGAGCGGCGCAGCTTGGGCCCGTCCTCGGGTTCGAGCGCGGCCGAGTAGGCGAGCAGCGTCTTGCGCGCGGTCTCGCGCCACGTGAATTCGCGCGCGCGTCGCTGACCACGCTGCGTTAGGTCGAGCGCCAGGTCGCGTTCGTCGACCAAGCGTCTGAGCGCGTCGTAGGTTTGGTCGACGTCGGTCGGTTCCACGAGCCAGGCGGCGTCGCCCACGACCTCGGGCATCGATGTGATGCAGCTCGTGATGACGGGCGTACCGCAGGCCATCGCCTCGAGCGGGGGCAGACCGAAACCTTCGTGCAGGCTGGTGAAGAGGAAGACCTCAGCCTGGGCGTAGAGCCGCACCAGTTCGTCCTCACCGACCGCGCGCTTCCACAACACGCGCTCGCGCGCCGGTGAACGATCGAGCGCGCGCTCGAAGTCGGCGGAACCGTAGCCGGCCGGCCCACACACGATCCAGCGATGGGGGAGTCCGTCGGCGACCAGACGCTCGAACGCCGCCAGCATCCGGAGGTGGTTCTTGCGCGCGTCGACGCGCGTGACCGTCAGCACGTAGCGCTCCGGCGCCGGCCCGTAGCCGCCGGGCGCCAGGCGGCGAGCCACGTGATCGCAGCCGAGACCGGTGACGGCGATCTTGTTCGGCCAGACGCCGAGCTTCATCACGACCTCGGCACCCACGAACTCCGTCGGCACCAGGACGCGCCGCGCGTGCTTCACCAACTCGCGCGCCTCGGCCGCCATCGTGGCGGCGGAATCGGGATTGTCGTAGCCCGCGTCGAGCAGGTAGATGCAGTCGTGGATCGTCGCGACCTCGACCGCTTCGCGCACGGCAAGCCGTCGGTACTGCGTGTGGTGATAGACGTTCGCGCCACCGACCAGGTCGTCGACCCCTTTGCCGAGGAGCCGCAGCAGCCCGGGCATCCAGCGCGAAGGGAACCGCAGGCGCACGAGTTCCGCGCGGGCATCGAGCCCGAGTTCGGCGCGCGGAATGCGCCCGGGCCCCAACGTGTACGCGAAGAGCCCCAGGTTGGGCCCGAACTCGAGCTCGACCAGGGCGCGGACCAGTTCGCGCGTGTAGCGGCCGATGCCCTCGCGATTCACGAGCGCGGGGCGGTAATCGAGTCCTATGCGCATTGGGCGCGGACGATCCCAGAATCGGGATCGTCACGCCACCGTGCCGTTCGATTCCAGCGTTCCGTTTGGTGTCGTCGTGGCAGTTGGTAGGCTTTTCGTGAGAGATGGAGCAACAGAGAAGCGAGCGTGTTGGCGTCGGCCAAACCTTGGACGACGGTCTCCAGCCCGCGCTGTCGGCGCTGGAGGGCTGGCCGAGCGAGTGTTCGTTGTCGATCGACGTGCGGGCCGGCGCGCCCCTCGGAGGCCTGCGCCAGCTCGCGCGGCTGGGCGAGCCGGCACCGGCGGACGAGCGCGTCGTGTGGTGCCGCGCGGTCGAGTGCGACGGTCAACGGCTCGGTTTCGTACGGGTACGGGCATGCGCGGCGTTGCCACCGGCCGTGGAGGCGCGGCTCGACGCCTGGTACCAGGTCCAAGCCGCCGTCGTGCGACGAGCGGTCGAATTGGACAGCGCGCGCTGGGAGCGGGCGCTGCTCATCGAACTGGCCGGGATCCAGCCCGGACCGGGCTGTTTCGCGCGCTTGCTCGAATTGCTGCAGGCCGAGTTCCAGCCCTCGTTCTTGGCAATTTTCGAGTTGCTCGATCGTGAGCGCTCGCGCTTTCGTTACGTGGCGAATTTGGATCGCGGCCGTCCGCGACAGCTCAACGGCACGGAGCAAACGCTGGCGCCTCCGACTGCGCCGCCCGTTGGTGACAACGGCCTCGAAGCCGTCTTGGAGCTCGGCCCGTCGGTCGCCGAGGTGTTGCAGCTCGAGCCGAGTCAGTTCGCCAGTGGCTTCGGCTTCTGGGCGCCGGATGGTTCGGGAGCAAAGATCGGGCAGCTCGTGATAAGGCACGACGCGCGCGTCTCGGCCCGCGATTTGCCGCTGGGGTTCCTGGGCGCCGTTGCTCGGCGGATCGGAACTGAGCTGGCGCGCCAACGCGCCGAGGAACACCGACTCGCGACCGAACGACGCATCGGTCAAGGGCATCGCTTGCGCAGCCTGGCGTTGTTCGCGGGCGGGCTTTCGCACGAGGTCAACAACCTGATGATGACCGTTCGCGCGAACGCGGAAATGGCGCTGTCGACCTGCACCGACCGTTCGCCGATGCACGCGCGACTCCTCGAGATTCGGGGGGCCAGCCACCGTGCAGCCGTCTTGACCGAGCAGTTGCTGGCCTTCGTGGGTCGCGGTGCGCTCGAGTCGCACGTGGCCGATCTGTCCGTCTGGCTCCAGCGCTGGGCGCGCTTGATCGAGTCCACGGCGCCGGCGCACGTGCGGCTCGAGCTGGCGTTCGCCGACGAAGCGATGCCGGTCGTCCTCGACTCGGTCGGCTTCTTCCAGGCCTTGACGGAAGTGCTGACAAACTCGCTCGAGGCGCTCGATGAGTCCGGCGGGCGAATCGTGATTTCGAGTCGCAGCCAGTCCGTCGACCCGGGGTCGCTGGAAGGCGTCGTCAGCGACGTCAGCGGCCTCGATTCGGGGTCCTTCGCCTGCGTGTCGCTCGCGGACAGCGGAAGCGGTTTGGCGCCGGACGCGCGCGCGCACGCCTTCGATCCCTTCTTCACCACCAAGGAATCGGCCCGTGGCCTCGGGCTCTCGATGGCGGCGGGCATCCTGCGCGACCTCGGCGGCTGCATCGCACTGACGGAGGGCCCGGAGGGCGTGTGCGTCGACCTGTGGTTGCCGCTGTCCGAACGGTGCGTCGCGACCACCGAGGACGAAGCGACCGGGCGGTTGCCGGCTCGCGTGCTGTTGGTCGAGGACGAGCCGGCGGTCCGCATGGCCGTGCGCCTCTTGATCGAACACTTGGGCGTCGACGTGCTGGAGGTCGACAACGGTGCCGAGGGACTCGAGTTGTTGGCTCGGCCCGAGCACGGAATCGAGCTCGCCATCGTGGATCTCGTCATGCCGCGCATGGACGGCCTGACGTTCGTCAAGCGAGCGCGCGCGACCTCGTCGGAGCTACCGGCCTTGGTGATGAGCGGCTTCCAAGGGCGCACGCTCCGGCGGTCGGACGAACTCGCATCGTTCGAGGTCTTGCAGAAGCCGTTTTCGCTCGGCGACATCGAACGCGCGATGCGACGCGCCTTCGCGGGCACCGGCGCCGCTCCGGTGTGACGCGAGCGAGCCAGCCGACTACGCCAGCGTCCGCGCCAGCCAGAAGAGCGGTGCGGCCGCGAGCGCCAGCAGGAGCGCCCGCGGTCGCAGGTCGCCGGCGCGCACCAGCACGATGTAGGCGGCCAGCCCCGAGACCAGCTCGCTGACGGCGGTGGCCCAGGCGGCGCCTTCGCCGCCGAAGCGACCGATGAGGAGCACGTTGCCGGCGACGTTGACCGCGAGCGCCGCGAGCGTCGCGACGAACAGGGCTCGACCGCGGTCGCTGGCCACCAGGGCGCTGATCCACCAGGCTTGAATCCAAACGACGACGGCGGCGACCAAGAGGGCGCGCAGCGCCGGTGCCGAGGCGCGGAACGGTTCGTCGAAGGCGAGACCCAGGAGCGTCGCCGCGTGGGGCCAGAGAGCTCCGAGTGCCAGGGCGCCGACGAGCGCCGTGGGAAGACCGTAGCGCTCGAGCCGCGCCCCGAGTTCGCCGCGGGCGTGCGCTCGCGCCAGCACGGGCAGCGCCGCCTGCGTCGCCAACACCGGAACCCACACCAGGTACGAGAAGACGCGCGCCGCGACGTGATAACGAGCCAGCTCTTCCGAGCCGGCGAGCGCGCCCACGAGCGCGTGGTCGATCTGCACGTGCAAGAGCTGAACGACGCCGACTACCGCCAACGGCAGCGCGGCGCGCAATAGGTCGCGCGGTAACGCGACCGCGATCGAGGGCCGCGGCAGGCGCCCGCGCGCCGCGAGGTGCAGGGCGACGTGGGCGAGCGAGTTCGTCGCGGCGATCGCGACCAGGAAGGGACCCGCGGTCGTGACGCCACGCGCGACGAGCAGCGCGACGAGCGCCGCGCGCAGCAGCGCCGCGCCCGAGCGAATGGCGACGGGGCGACCCCATTCGACGCGGCGTTGGAGCGCGAGCGCCGAGGCCTCGAAGCGTCGCGTCGCCGGGCTCGCCAGCGCCAGGAGGAACCAACCGGGTTCGCTCGGCCGAACCGCGAGGACGGCGAGCGCGGCGATGCACCATCCGACGAGGAAGGCCCGCGTGCGGAGTCGCCGCGCGCCGGTGAGGTAGCTTGTGAACGCCCAGTCGTCGTTCGATCCGCGCTGCAGCGTCAGGTTGCCCGTACCGAAGTCGGTCACCTGATCGAGCAGCGTCAGGAGGAACGCGAACAGCGCGAAACGCCCCAACTCGTCCAGCGCGAGATGCCGCGCCAAGAGCCCCAGCACGAACAGCGCGACGAGCGCGTTGATCGCGCGCCCGAGCCCCCCGAGGAGCGTGGCGCGTACCAAGCGTTCGGGTTCCGCGGCGACCTTCGTCAGGAGGGCTTCAGGCTAGGCGGTCGTCAAGGACCGCGCCAGCCGTTCGGCGACGACGCCCGTGAACTCACGCGTTCCGAGCGTGCCGCCGATGTCGGCCGTCTTCGTCCCGGCCGCGATCGCGGCGCGGACGGCGCTGCGCAGGCTCTCGCCCGCGACTTCCTCGCCGAGGTGCACGAGGCACGAGCCGAACGCCAGGAGGGCGGCGCTGGGGTTGCAGATGTCCTGTCCGGCGATGTCGGGCGCCGTGCCGCCGGCCGGGTCGAACATCGCGAGGCTGACGTGCCCGTCGGGATGGAACGAATAAGACGCTGAATCGCCCAATCCGATCGAGCCGATCAGACCGCAGGCCATGTCCGACAGGAAGTCGCCGTACTCGTTCGGGCACACGATCACGTCATAGCGATCCGGGTTCAGGATCACGCCCGCCAAGAGCGCATCGAACA
This sequence comes from Planctomycetota bacterium, assembly GCA_040880665.1. GTDB lineage: Bacteria > Planctomycetota > UBA1135 > UBA1135 > JBBDIB01. The sequence goes on along the minus strand of JBBDIB010000099.1, from coordinate 4,297 downwards.
GCTCGCGCCGATACGGCGTGCCCGGATAGTTGCGTGCGATGTCGCCGCACTGGTCCTCGAACAAGCCGTCGGCCTCGCGCTGGATCGTCCACTTGCTGGTGGAGACCACACCGACCTTCTTGCGCGAGGCCAGCCGGAACGCGAAGCGCGCGGCGAAGCGCGAGGGCTCGCGCTCGATGACGCGCAGCGAGACGGCGCAGTCGGGCCCGATGCGTCGCCCGGTGTCCTCGTAGGTGCCGCCGGTCGCGACGCGGACGACGTCGATCGACAGGCGTCGCTTGAAGTTGTTGTCGACGCCCTCGAAGGTCTCGACCGGGCGATGGATGACCGAGAAGCGGAACCGGTCGCGCAGGATCTTGTTGGGGCTCTCGCCACGCGTCGCCGTCGGATACTTGACCGCCGTGCGATACGTCGCCATCAGTTCGTCGATCTCGTCGTACAGCTTGGGGCCCACCACGCCGCGATTCTCGAGGCTTAGGTCGACAGGGACGAACTCGATCGTCGCGGGGAGAACCTCGGCGACCTGGTGGAGGCTCGCGGACAGTTCGGCAGAGATGCCGTCTCCGAGGAGTTCGACGATGGTGTGGGTGGTCATGGCTTGGTGGCGCGACGGCTCGGGCGCGAGCCGCCCCTCCGGCAGACGAGCGCGGAGGGCGTGGCCGCGTGGAGCGGACGAAAGGGCGAACCAGGATAGGAGTGCGCTCCGGACAGCACAACCGACGGCTCCTCCCGGGGCGAACGCGGGGGGGTGCCGGCGAGCTTGCACAGCCTTTGCGGACGGAGCGCTGGCGCCGAGGCGCATCCCACGTATCCCGTGACCCGTAACCGCTCGCAACCGTTCGGCTAGGATGGCTGGTCAAGCGGCGTTGCCGCTCTCTCGCACGCGTCGCTCTGCATGAACGTCTCCTCCCAACGCTGGATCCTCGGCGGGCTCGCCGTCCTGCTGGCGCTCGTGGGTCTCGCGTGGTTCCTGGCGGGTGTCGAGGATGCCCGCGGCATCGTCGAGCGCCCGGACCAGCCCGCCCTGACGCCGACCGCGAACTCCTCCGCGCCGCGCCGGACGCAATTGACCGAGCCCAAGCTCGTCGCGCCCACGCGCACGGATCGAGCGGATCTCTACACGACGGTGCTGTGGCCCCTCGAGATCGAGCTCGAGCTGGTCGAAGCGCGCCATCGTCCGAAGGCGAAGGGCGCGCCCGCGGCCGGATCGGGTGCCGACGCGCGCCTCGCGGGCACGATCACCGGCGCGCAGGGCGAACCGGTTCCCGGCGTGCGCGTCACCTTCCTCGAGGGCGCGAACGCCGGGCGCACGTTGGTCGCGACGAACCAGGGTCGGTTCGGCGCCAACGACCTCTACCCGGGGCTCTCGGTGCTCGAGGTTCGCGGCCCCGGCATCCTGGGCTCGCGGCGCGAAGTCCGGCTGCGCTCGCGCAAGGAGACGCTGCTCAACATTCCCTATGGCCGACCCGCGGCCGTGTTCGGCTCGGTCTACGACCACGCGGGGGAGCCCTTGCCCAACGCCGAGGTGCTCTTCGACGGCGTCAAGGTCTTCACCGACACCGAAGGTGCCTTCTACATCGCCAAGGTCGCCGGGGGTCCCTGCCTCGTGGAGGTCAGCGCGGAGGGTCACGCGACGGAGCGCCAGATCGTGAACGTCGCCTCCGGCCGCGTGATGGAGCGCGATCGGATCGCGTTTCGACTGCAGCAGGCTTCGACGCTCGAGCTGATCTGTCGCGACCGCGTCGGCGGTCCTGGACCGATCCAGGTGACGCTGCTGCCCTCCGACTACTCCGCGCGCACGTTCCCGTGGTACTCGGTCAATCCCGTGCTGGTCGAGCCGGGCGTGCCGACGCGCGTCGAGGGCTTGCCACGCGGCGCCGTGCGCGTGCTCGGCTTCCGCGAAGGCGCGCTCGTCGCCGAACGCGGCGCGAACCTGCGCCCGACGCGACCGACCGAGGTCCAACTGACGCTGACCGAAGCGCCCAAGTTGACCGGCGTCGTCACGCGCGACGGCGAGCCCGTCGCCGGTGCGCTCGTTCGCATGGAGGCGCCCGATCGCGTGCAAGCGATGCTGTCGTTCCACCGTCGCCCGAGCTTCTTCCTCGAGACGGCCGTGATGGATTTTCCCGCGCCCGCGCTGCAAGAGGTCGAGACGCGCGGGGACGGCAGTTTCGAATTGACCGCCTGGGACGACATCGCGCCCGATCGCTACCTCGAGGTTTGGGGTCCCGACAACACGACGTGGGCCGGCCGCGTCGTCAAGCGCGGCGAGCGCCGGATCGAACTCGAGTTGAAGGAGCTGACCCACGGGCGCTCGTCGCTCGAACTGGACATCGTCGGCCGGCACATGGCGCTACCGATCTCGGTGACGGTCAACGGTCAGCCGCACGCGGAGTTGATCCTGCCGGCGGACGAGCCCTTGGTGATCGATTCGTTGGTGGAGGGCGTCTGGCGGCTCAGTGCCAGGTGGCAGGCCCGCGTCGTCCAACAAGAACTGCTGATCGAGCTCGACGGCGTGGACACGCGGCCCCTCGCCACGATTCCCGAGATCATCGAGGGACAGACCGCCGAGGAATGGAGCCGCGCCGGTCGCGACTGGCCCGGTCCGCCCGACTAACGGCCTTTTGCGGGGGCGCGCCCGCTCGCGGTCGCGGTGGGGCGTGTACAAACTCGGGCCGCCGCCCTCACCCCCCCGCGCGCTGCCCGCCATGAGCCACCTGACCCTCGACGGACGTTCCCTCACCCTCGCCGATCTCGAGCCGTTCCTCCGCGGCGAGGACGTGCAGCTGCGCCTCAGCCCCGAGGCCCGGAATCGCGTGGTCGAGGCTCGCGACGTCGTGGAGCGCGCCGTGCTGGCCAACGAGGTCGTCTACGGCCTGACCACGGGTTTCGGCAAGCTGCGCAACGTCGCGATCGCGAACGAGGACCTGGGCGCGTTGCAGCACAACCTGATCGTGTCGCACTGCTGCGGCGTGGGCGAGGCGCTGGACGAACACGTCGTGCGGCTCGTGCAGTTACTGCGCATCAACATGCTGGCGCGCGGGCACTCGGGCGTGCGGATCGAACTCGTCGACTGGCTGATCGATGCCTTCGAGAAGCGCTTCGTGCCGCGCGTTCCGTCGCGCGGCTCGGTCGGGGCGAGCGGTGACCTGGCACCGTTGGCGCACATGGCCGCGGCCTACCTGGGCGAGGGCGAGGCGCTCGTCGACGGACGGCGCGTGCCGGCCGCCGAGGGGCTCCGCTCCGCGGGTCTCGAGCCGCTCGTGCTGACGGCCAAGGAGGGCCTGGCGCTGATCAACGGCACCGAGGTGATGCTGGCGCTGGGCCTCGACGCGTTCAGCCGCGCCTGCAACGTTTCGCGCGCGATGGACGCCGCCGCCGCGCTCTCGATCGAAGCCTTGTTCGGCAGCCTGAAGCCGTTCGACGCGCGCATCGCCGAACTCAAGGGCCACGCGGGTCATGCCGCGGCCGCCGCGAACGTGCGCGCTTGCCTGGCGGACTCGGCTGTCCTCGCGAGCCATGCCGACTGCGACCGCGTGCAAGATCCGTATTCGCTGCGCTGCGTCCCGCAGGTGCACGGCGCGGTCAAGTCGGCGCTCGCACACATTGCCGAGGTCTTGAGCCACGAGCTGAACAGCGTCACCGACAACCCGTTGATCTTTCCGGACACGGACGAGGTCATCAGCGCGGGTCAGTTCCACGGCCAGCCGATCGCGATGGCGCTCGACTACCTGTCGATCGCGCTCGCGACCGTGGCGAACATCTCCGAGCGCCGCGTCGAGCAGCTCGTGAACCCCGACCTCTCACGCCTGCCGGCGTTCCTGACGCCGAAGCCGGGCTTGAACTCCGGGCTGATGATCGCGCAGGTGGCGGCGGCCGCGCTCGCGAGCGAGAACAAGTCCCTGGCACATCCCGCCTCGGTCGACACGATCCCGACCAGCGCGAACCAGGAGGACCACGTCTCCATGGGCGTCACCGCGGCGCACAAGGCGCGAGCCATCGTGGGCAACGTGGAACGCGTGTTGGCGATCGAGATCCTGTGCGGCGCGCAGGCGCGCGAGTTCCACCGGGAGTTCGAGGCCGGCGTCGGCGCGCGCGCGTTGTTCGAGACCGTGCGCACGCGCGTGACGCCCCTCGAGGCCGATCGCTATCTGGCGACGGACATCGAGGCGGTGCTCGAACTCTTGACCTCCGAGGCCCTCGTCGGGGCGGTCGAGGCCGTCGTCGGTGACTTGGCGGCCTTCTAGCCCGGTTCCCTCACCACGATTCGATCGGATTCGTCGTAGATCGTTGTCCT
>JBBDIB010000098.1:9415-11489 GCA_040880665.1 Planctomycetota bacterium | reverse complement strand
TCAACAGCAAGGATCGGGCGCGAGCCGTTTGGGTGGGATGGCCGGACGCTTACGCCTGGACGAAAACCCTCTGGGTCTATGACCTGCGCACGAACAAGCACTTCACCCTCAAGACCAGGCGCATGATCCGCGCCGACCTCGACGACTTCGTAGAATGCTACCGCCCCGGCGACCGCCACAAGCGCAAGCCCACCTGGTCCAACGAGACGCCCGACGGCCGCTGGCGCCCCTACACCTACGACGAGATCCTCACCCACGACAAGGTCAGCCTCGACCTCTTCTGGCTCCGTGACGAGACCCTCGAGGACTCGGCGAACCTGCCCGACCCGCACATCTTGGCGCAGGAGATCGCGGACGACCTCCGCTCAGCACTTGCGCAGATCGAGGATGTTCTCGGCGACCTCGAACAGCGAACGATGGGCAGAGCCGACTGAGCGCGAATGGAAGTTACCTGCAACCAATCCTGGCTTTCTGCTAGCCAGGCGCCCTGGTAGCTCGCAGTCGTCCGGACAGGCACAATACAAATGACTCGCAAGATACTTTTCGTCGATGCCAATATCTTCATGCACTTCCGGTTTTGGAACATGGACTGGAAAGCGATCGCGGGATGTGACGAGGTGATACTCGAGGTTTCGTCGATCACCATCGCGGAACTCGACAAGCACAAGGACCAACACCCGCGCAAGGGGCTACGGAAGCGCGCTTCCAGCGCGATCAATCAGCTGCGCAAGAGCATCGGAGCGAACCTCTCCGGAACGATTGGAGAAGGGGTACAAGTCCAACTTTCTCCCCAAGCCCCTTCCATCGACCTCGACGCTCATGGACTTTCACCTTCTAGCCCTGACGACTTGCTCATCGGATGCTCGCTTGCGCGACGTAACGAAGGAGAGAAGGTCGCCATCGCCACCAACGACTTCGGGCTCGAAATCAAGGCCATGCAGCGGGACATCGAGGTCCTGAGGCCACCAGAAAAAGATTGTCTACCGGACGTTCTCAGCGAGGAGGAGAAGAAGATCCTCAAGCTTGAAGCAGAACTTCAAGCAGAACGTAGTCGACGGCCCAAGCTTGACCTGATGTTTGCTGAGTCGTCGGAGCGTCACGTGAAGCTGGCGTCACTCCCTCCCATCTCGATCACACAGAATGAGATTGCAGCCGAGATGGCGGGAGTTAAGGCGAAGCACGCGCACTATGGGCCAACCTACGGAGATCTGCTTGGTCCGCACCCAGGCTGGATCCAACCATTCAAGAGCCCAATTGACGAGTACAATCGAGAGCTGAGCGAGTACTACGAAAAATACGAGGAGTACATACCGAAGCGCATCAAAGCAGAGAATCGGCGGCGTGCCTCTGTCTATTTCGAGATTCTCCTCGTTAACGACGGCAACACGCCAGCTTTGGACGTCGACGTACTCCTTGAATTTCCCAAGGACCGCTTCGTCAGGGTTAACGAGACCGAGCCGATCGATCCGCCCCTCCGCGCGCCAACGCCCCCGAAGAAGCCCGAGACACGGCAATTTGGACAGGATTTGCTCGAGGACCAACTCTCGCGTATCGTGCCGCATGCGGCGATATTTTCAGACCGGAGCGTTTTGGAACCACCGAACATCTCACGTAATGTGGAACACGAAGATGGCTGCACCAAGGCCAGGACGCATGTCCGGACTCTGAAGCATGGAATGACGATCTCCGTTGCGGGCTACGTACACGTGCCCTTCAAATCTCACGAAGAGGCCACTTCCTTCGCCATCACTTTCTCGATTCTCGCGGGCAACGTTCCCCAGACGATTTCTGGCAAGTTGAACGTGGTTGTCGACAAGAAAGATAGCGGCACTTCGTCCAGCTAGCCCATCAAAGATGCGTCAATCGAATTCCGCCGCGGAATGGCTGCTTGCAAGTCGCAGCTAGTCCGTCGCCATTCTTGTTGGCGAAGCGTCTCTGAGCTCATGCGGCATGCCAAGGGCGTGGGCCGTGGGCCGTGGGCCCGCTGCTGGCCAGCGCCAGGTCGACTCTTCGCGTCAACGACGCCTCGACGCCTCGACGCCTCGACGCCTCGACGCCTCGACGCCTCGACGCC
>JBBDIB010000098.1:0-9315 GCA_040880665.1 Planctomycetota bacterium | reverse complement strand
CGACGCCTCGACGCCTCGACGCCTCGACGCCTCGACGCCTCGACGCCTCGACGCCGCCGACCGGCCGTGGCGCACGTCTCCGCGCGGGCGACGCGGAGCAGGGATCGCTGTTGCTGGGAGGAGTGGTGACCCCTGCGGGATTTGAACCCGCGTTGCCAGGATGAAAACCTGGTGTCCTAGGCCTAACTAGACGAAGGGGCCGATGTCGAGCGGGGAACGATACGGAGGCGGGCGGGGCGGATCAACGGCGGGCTGGGGGAAAATTGGCAGGTTGCCAGCCGTGGTGGTCGAGGCGGGCGAGCACGTGCGCGTACTCGGCGGCGAGACCGGCGACGCGATCGGCAGCCAGGGCGCTGGGGAGCACGTCCCAGGTGTAGGTCTCGATCTCGACGTGGAGCTCTGTGGTGCCCCAGCGAGCGGGGTTGGCGAGCGCCTCGGCCAGGGTCGCGTCGGCGGCGGCGCGGGTCGTCGCGAGGCCCGCGGCGTTGGTCAGGTCGACGGGCACGTGGAAGTGACAGCGCAGCTCTTGGGCGGTCTGCCAGGCGGGGTCGGCGGCTTGGAAGCGGGCTTCTGCGTCGGGGAGGTCGCGGACGCGCAGCAGCGCCTGGTCGGCGGCGCGAGCCGTGACCTGGTGCAGGTAGGTCGGCTCGGCCAGGGCGAAGAGCGCCTGGCGTCCGGGCGCGTCGTGGCCGGGCCTGGCGAGGGCGAGGGCGCTCGAGAACTGGAGCTTGCCGAGCGGCGTGCCGGCCAGGGTCGCGTTGGCGAAGGCCGTGGCGGGCTCCTCGAACTCGACCGCGGCGTGGCAGGTGTCGAGGCAGGTGCCGAGGTGACGCTGGACCACGCGCTCGGAGAGCTCGCGCAGACCCGGGAAGTCGCGACCCAGGACGTGGAGCGCGCGGGCGCGCAGACGTTCGTGAAAGCCCGACAGGACGCCCGTGTCGTTGGCGCTGGAACGCGGCTCGGGTTCGAGGCTGAGGACGATGCGCAGGCCGGACTCGTCCTCGAGCTGCGCGAGCGCGAGACCCACGAGCAGCATCGCGTCGGCGCAGGCGTCGAGGTCGTCCTGGCCTTGGACCCACTCGCCGAACATGCCCGCGTGCGTGCTGATCGAAACGTGCGACGTCGGCCGCTCGCCGTGCAAGGCGTGCGCGATGCGCGCGACGCCGAGGGTGTAGGCCGAGCGCTCGGGCGCCTTCCAGGTCGGACGGAACACGCGCTCCTTGAGACCCTTCGTGTGGAAACCGCCGTAGGGGAAGGCGTTGAAGGTGAAGGGGTCGAGTCGGTGCTCGCGAAAGAAGTCGACGTAACGCGCGAGGTCGGTTGCTCCGGCGGGCGCGGCCAGAGCGAGCGCCACGTCGGCCGGCAACCAGACGCCGACGCCGAAGGGCGCGTCGGCGGTGCGCTCGGGCGCCAGGCGATCGGCGAGGGGCACCGTGACGGCTCGCATGCCCGCCAGCACGCCCGCGAGATCGTCGGCGGCGTGCAGGTTGAGGCAGTAGGCGAGACGCACGCCGCGCCCCGGCAGGTCGGGATGCTCGAAACGCACGGCGCTAGCGGACGCAGCGCCGCGTGGTAAGGCTCGTCATGACGCCCGAGCTAGACCGGCAGGCCTTCTTCGATCAAGAGTACCGGGATGCCGTCGCGGACGGGGTAGCAGACGACGCCGTCCTCGCGCAGCAGGCCGGCTTCGAGCTTCAGGGTCACCGCGGCTCCGCCCACGTTGACGAGCTCGCCGGCGTCGATGCGCGCGTTGAGCCGCTCGATCAACGCAGCGTCGGCCTCCGCGAGCGGCTGGCGCGTATCGGGACAGGCTAGGAGAGCGAGCAGTTGGGGGTCGATCACGTGCGACATGGGCGTTGTGGGAAGGCGGCGGCGGAGGGAGAGCGTAGCGCCGCGCGGCTGGGGACCAAGCGGAGTTCCGAGGGGGCGCGCCCACTACTTCGGTCAGGTCCGTGGTCCGCCACGCCCAAGAGCCTATCTTGTGGGCGGCGCAACTGCCCCGCGCCCCACCATGTTCGTCCCCTTCCTCCTCGCCGCCGCGCTCGCTCCCGACGTCGTGCTCGAACTGCCGGCGGGCTCGGCAGAGGTCGCTTGGGAACGAGCGCAGGACGCGCAGCCGGCGCGCCCCGACGTGGCTCCCTGGGCCTCCTGGCCCGCGGGCTGGGACGCGCCCGAACCCTGGCGGCGCTGGGAGCTGTTGGTGCTGGCGGCGCCCTCCGACGAGCAGGCCTTCGCGTTGGCGAACCTGGCCGCCGCGCAGGGGCGCGGCGCCGACGCCTGGACCCACTTCGCCGCGATCGAAGCGGGCGCCGTGGTCGCCGCGCTCGAGCGCGAGCTGTTCCAGGATCTCGACCCCGGCCCCGTGCTGCACCTCGCCCCGCCGCTGCCGCCGCCGGGCGACGAGGCGCGACCGTTCATCGGGCGCAAGTACGCGCGCACGTGGACGAGCGGCGCGACGCGCTTGCGCCTCGAGGTCGCCATCGAACCCGACGGCACGGAGGTCGGCCTGACGCACCTCGCGGGTCCGCCGCTCGACGTGCGCGTGGTGCTGCCCGTGCCGCCGGCCGTCCGCGTCGCGGTCACCTACGCGGACTGGGCGCGCCAGGACGACGTGCTGGCGCCTCTGGTGTTCGAGCTCTCGGCCGAAGATCCCGAGCACACGGGTTGGGGACGCTTCCTGCCAGCGCCGCGCGACTGGCCGCGCGCGATGCCGCGCGAGTTGCCGGCCGGCGTGCGCGCGGGTGGCATCGAAGTCGTCTGGCGCGACGCGCCGCTCCGCGCGCGCCACGAGGCGCGCAGCTTCGGTCGCCTCCTCGACGTGCCGGCGCGCCACGTCTCGACGCCGGTGATCGCCGGCCCGACGCCCCTACGCATCCACCTCGCGGCGCACACGTCGCAGAAGGAAATCGATCTCTTCGGTCTGGTCGAACGCTGGGCCCTCACCTCTCTCCCTCGGACCCGATGACTCTTCGCACGCACTACCAAGACAACCGCACGCGCTTCCTCGAGCGCCTGCAACGCGAGAACGCGGCGGCGGTGATCCCGACCGGCTCACCGCGCACGCGTAACCACGACTGCGACTATCGCTTTCGTCCGCAGTCGGACTTTTGGTGGTTGACGGGCTTCAACGAGCCCGACGCGACGCTGGTGCTGTCGCGGCGAACGCCGCGCGATCCTGTTCTTGAACGAGCGCGACGCGAAGGCCGAGATCTGGCACGGACGCCGGGTCGGTTCGGCGCGCGCACCCGAAGTCCTCGGCGTCGATGTCGCCTATGCGAACGACGAGTTGTGGGACCGCTTGCCGGAGCTCTTGGCCGGTTGCGAGAAGATCGTCTACCGCAGCGGTGAGGACGAAGCCCGCGACCGCGAGTTCAACGAGGCCTGCACCGAGCTGCGCGCCGGCGTGCGCCGCGGCATCGCCGCGCCGATGCAGGTGGTCGACACCAGCCTGTGGCTGCACGAATTGCGGCTCTGCAAGACCGAGTCGGAGCTGGAGCGCATGCGCCGCGCCGCCGCGATCACGGCGGAGGCACACGTCGAAGCGATGCGCCAGGCGCAGCCCGGCGTGAACGAGGCCGAGATCGACGCCTTGCTCGAATACACCTTCCGTCGGCGCGGCGGAACCGGCGCCGCGTACAACAACATCGTCGCCGGCGGCGCGAACGCTTGCATCCTGCACTACGTCGAGAACAACGCACCGCTGGTCGACGGCGACCTCCTGTTGATCGATGCGGGCTGCGAGGTCGAGTACTACGCCTCCGACGTCACGCGCACGTTCCCGGTCAACGGAACGTTCAGCCCGGAACAGCGGGCGATCTACGAGGTCGTGCTGGATGCGCAGAAACTGGCCGTCGCCGCGGTGCGGCCGGACGCCACATCGGTCCAACTGCACGAGATCGCGCTGCGCCGCCTGGTCGAGGGCTTGCTCGAACTCGGGCTCCTCTCGGGCACCGTCGAAACGGTGCTGGAGTCGAAGAGCTACGAGCGCTTCTTCATGCACAAGACCGGCCACTGGCTGGGGCTCGACGTTCACGATCAAGGCACCTACTTCGACAGCGAGGGCAACAGTCGGCCGCTGCGGCCGGGCATGGTGCTGACCGTCGAGCCCGGGCTCTACGTCGGTCCCGACGACGAGTCCGTCGAGGCGCGCTGGCGCGGCATCGGCGTGCGCATCGAGGACGACGTCTTGGTGACGGAGAGCGGGCAGGAGAACCTGACCGCCTCGATCCCCAAGGAAGTCGAAGAGGTCGAAGCCGTGTGCAGCGGACGCGAGTTGGCGCGCGCCTGACCGGTGAGAAATAGCCCGCCGCACGGCCCGCAAACCCCACGATGTCCCGCTTGCTCGGCAGTCCCCAGGAGCGTTGGTCGCTCGACCAAGCCGTCGACGCCCTGGTGCACGCCGCGGCGCGCGCCGGGCGGCCGTCGTGGCTGTGGGTCGTCGGGCTGGTCTACCCCAGCCTGAACCTCAGTCTGGACCTCGTCATCGCGCTGGGTCGCTCGCTGGGCGACGCGCTCGGCATCGAGTTGTTCGACGACGCGCCGGCCGTCAGCGTGTTCACCCTGTTCGCGCCGGTGAACGCGGTCTTCTTGACCTCGAGCACGGTCGCGAATCTGATCCTGGGACCGCTGATGCTCCTGGCGCTGGTACCGCTCTTCCGGCTGATCGTCGGGCTCGCGCGGCTCGTCGACCGCGGGCCCGCGGCAGGACGCGACGCGCCGACGGAGTTGAAGAGCCTGCGCGTCGGCGCTGCGTGGCGCGCCGGCCGTGGACAGGGCTTCGCGGCGTACGGCATGAGCCTCCTCCTGGGCGCATTCGTCGGCGCCGCGTTCCTCTTGTTGCTCGGGCCTTGGCTGGCCCTGCACGAGATGCTGGACCTGCCCGAGAGCATGGCGCCGCTGTTCGTGGCGCTCTTAATCCCGTTCTTGGCGCTCGTCTGGACCTACGCGGTCGTCCTGCAAGTCGTGCACCAGTTGGCACTGATGAGTCTCGCCCAGAACCAGCGCGGCGTCCTGTCCGCGTTGACGCACGGTTGGCGCTTGGTGCGCGCTTCTCCCTGGGCGTCGGTTCGTGCGTTGCTCGTCGACCTCTCCTTGTTCGTCACGTTGGTCATCGTGATGGTCCTGGTCGAAATGCTTGCAGCCCCGTTCGAGTTGCTCGTGGCCGCACTCTTGGCGGGCTTCGCGGGCGTTACGCGGGCCGCGTACTGGGCCGAGGTCTATCGCGCCCTCGGTGGCGCCAGCACGGTGCCCGCCGTCGAACCCGTGGCGGGTGGCGGTGCGACCGGGAGCGATTCGCGCGCTACGATGCAGCCATGATCGTCGAACAGCATTACCTCGACTGCCTCAGTCAAGCCTCGTACCTGGTGGTCGACGGCGACGTCGCCGTCGTCATCGATCCGCGCCGGGACGTCGACGTCTACCTCGAAGCTGCGGTCAAGCACGACGCGGTGATCCGGCACGTGCTCTTGACCCACATGCACGCGGACTTCGTCGCTGGGCACCTCGAACTGGCCGAGCGCACGGGCGCGAAGATCTACGTGGGTCGGCACGCCGGCGCGACCTACGCGCACGAGCCCGTCGACGAAGGACGACTGCTCGAGTTCGGCGATGTGCGCATCGACGCGCTCGACACGCCGGGGCACACGCCCGAGGGCATCAGCTACGTGCTCTCGCGCCCGGGCGAGCCGCCCCACGCCGTCTTCACCGGCGACACGCTGTTCGTCGGCGACGTGGGGCGACCCGATCTGATGTCGTCGGTCGGGCACGCGGCGGACGAGCTGGCGCGCGACCTCTACCGCTCGTTGCACGACAAGCTGATGACGCTGCCGGACGAAACGCTGGTGTACCCCGGCCACGGCGCGGGTTCGATGTGCGGCAAGAATCTCTCCAGCGACACGACCTCGACGATCGGCCGCGAGCGCCGGACGAACCACGCGCTGGCCTACGCCGACGTGGACGCGTTCGTGGCGGGCGTGACGGCCGACCAACCGGCGGCGCCCGCCTACTTCGCGCACGACGCGGTGATGAACCGCAGCGAGCGCGGCACGCTCGACGAAGCGCTCGCGACGGGCGCGCAAGCGCTCGATCTCGACCGGGTCCTGGCCTTGGTCGCCGACGGCGCGCGCGTGCTCGACGTGCGCGACGCCGAGTCGTTCGCGGCGGCGCACCTCGCGTCCAGCACGAACGTGCCGCTGGGCGGTCGCTTCGCGTCCTGGGTCGGCACGGTGCTCTTCGACGCGCCGCGGCTCGTCATCGTCGCGTCGCCCGGCGACGAGCGCGAGGCGACGCTGCGGCTCGGGCGCGTCGGGCTCGATCGCGTCGTCGGCTACCTCGCCAAGGGGCCGGCCGCGTGGGCCGAGCGGCCCGAGGTCGTGCGTTCGATCCAGCGCGTCGACTGGGACCAGGTCACGTCGCGCGTACTCGACGTGCGCCAGCCCGGCGAATGGGAAGCAGGCCACGTCGACGGCGCGCTGCACGTGCCGTTGGGCGAGCTCGAGGCGCGCCTCGACGAGCTGCCGCGCGACGAACCCTTGGCGGTCGTCTGCGCGTCCAGCTATCGCTCGTCGATCGCGGCCAGCCTCTTGGCACGGCACGGCTTCGAGAACCTCGTCGACGTACGCGGCGGCATGCAGGCGCGGGCCGCGGCGGCGCGCTAGCTCTTCGATGACGAACCGCAAGCTGCTCGACGTTGCCGCGTTCCTCGACTCGTCACACGCCGCCCAATTCGCGCCCGACGTCGCGCGCGGCATCGCCGAACGCTGGATCACCGCGTGCTACGAGGACCTCGGGCAAGCGCCGCGCCTGCTCGACGGCGAAGAGGTTCGCATGCTGCTCGCCGAACACCTCGCCAGCCGCTTCCGGCGCCGCGACCCGTTGGCCGAGCACGTGCCCGACGTCGCCCGCGCGCTGCTCTCGCACCTCGAGGAGACCGAGCTGGTCCCGAACGCGTTCGAGCAGCGCCTCGCGCTCGAGCAACACCTCGATGCGTTCCAACTCGCCGTCGACGCCGAGGGTCCGCGGCGCTCTCCGCGCCCCGTCACCGTCGAGCATCACGCCGACAAACTCGGGCGCAACGAACCCTGCTTCTGCGGCAGCGGCCGCAAGTTCAAGAAGTGCTGCGGCAAGGGCGCCTGAGGGCCGCTCCCCGACTAGAGCTAGATCGGCGGTGAGCATGGAGCGCGTGGCGAAGCTGGACAGAGCGCAGCGCACTCGCTAAGTTCCGAGTCGTCAGCGACTTGCGCCGTTTCGTCCGCCCAGGCGCGATTCGTTGACAGTCGGGCCTAGCGGGCTCCACGCGTGGCTCGCGCAGCGTGACCGACGAGATGGGCTAAAGGCTTGCCTCGACACGGTTTACAGCGTTCTGCTCACTTTTGCCAAAAAGGGCTTGAAGCGAGCGCGCGTACAACTAGCAATGACGCGACTGAACTGAGCATATGTCATCAGGCTCAGTTTGTAGGTGGAAACGCAGTAGATTACAGAACCACCGACTTGGACGGGAACGGCGATGGGTTCGTAAGTTACTGGGATGGTCAGAATGTAGTATCGCCGTCTGACGGCGATATGTGTGTGCAAGTTTACGGCAGCAGGGCAGAGGCCGAGAAGGCTGGATGCGATATACCTGGTTTTTAGATGAATGATGCAAAGGCACATGTCTTGGTTTTTGCCGCAAGTGTTTTCATGACATTTGGTTGCGCCAAAAAATTGTCATCTGGCGAGCCTGATTCCGGCATGTCTCGTGGACAAATCGTTGTGGAAGACTGGGAGGTTGTGTTCAACCCCGATAAGGATCGCGACGCCTCGGTTCTTGCTGCCTCGGAGTTCAAGTGGGTGCCAGTCGGGATGCAGCAGGCGGCGATTGAACGGCTCGAGGAGATGCATTTCGTCCATCTGACGCCAGATGAAGTAAGACGTTTCGGTGGGTCCGAGCTGCTCTCCTCAGATGGCGAGGTCTACCTTCTTCGGGGCGTTCAAGTCGCCGATCCCGCGGAGCCGACTCAATTCGAGGATTCCGGTACCTTACGCGTTAAAGTGTCCGGCGACACCGTTCTTGTCATCCATTTGGCCTCGCGCAAGTTTCCATTCAAGGCGAAACGGCCCAAGGCGGTCATTGCGCGCTTGAATGAGCGCCCGCGCACTGTAGAGCCGAGCGCATGTATCGCCTTTTTTGGTTCGGTTCAGCTGCAAAAGGATTAGAGGATCCGCCCCGTCTAGCCCCTGATCCAGCGCCTCCCGAAGCCGCCTAACGGCGAACTCGCCTGAAACACCCGATTCCTGGCGGGTAGACGGTGGGTATGAAAAACAACGCACCCACACAAGAGAGGCGATTCAGGTGAAGCGTGAGGATAGCGAGCGGCTGGCCAGTCGGAAAGGGCAACTCGACGAGCGACTCTCACGACGCGCGGGTCGCGGCGCTGGACCGCGCATGCTCGCGGCGGGTGCGCGGGTGTACGAGGTGGCGAAGCGTGTGCAAGCGACGGCGCATGGTGGCGTGGGCCTGATCCACGACCTCGTGCGCGCGACGGGTCTCGCGCGGCGGATCGACGCTTCGGTCGACGTCTTCCAGCGCAAGGGTCCGTACAGCGTCTCGGACCACGTCTTGAACCTTGCCTACAACGTGGTCGTGGGCGGACGCACGCTCGACGACCTCGAGCTGCGTCGTCAGGACGCGGCCTACCTCGATCTGCTCGACGCCGCACGGATCCCGGACCCAACGACGGCCGGCGACTTCCTGCGTCGATTCGATCGCGCTCGGATCGACGACCTGTCCGAGGCGGTGAACGAGACACGCGTCCTCGTGTGGAAGCAGCAGCCGTCGAAATTCTTCGAGCGCGCGACGATCGACATCGATGGAACGATCGCGCCGTCGTGCGGCATGTGCAAGGAAGGGGTCGATCGCGCCTACAACGGCGAGTGGGGCTACGCGCCGCTGATGATCAGCCTCGCGAACACGGGCGAGATGCTGTACCTGCACAACCGACCTGGCAACAGGACGAGCCACGAAGGCGCCTTCGAGTACTTGGAGCCTGCGGTCGAACTCGTGCGCGAAGCTGGCTTCCGTAACGTGCGACTGCGCGGCGACTGTCACTTCGCGCTGACGGGCGACTTCGATCACTGGGACGCGTCGGGGATCGAATTCGTCTTCGGCGTCGCAGCGCACCGCAGCCTCGTGGAGGCCGCCGAGAGCATCACAGAGAGCGAATGGAGCGAATTGAAACGGCGCGAACGCACGACCGGTGGCCGGGGCGCGCCAAAGCCCCGGCTGCGCTAGCCCGGTTCCCTCACCACGATCCGTCTGATTCGCCGTATCTCATTGCC
>JBBDIB010000097.1:50810-66464 GCA_040880665.1 Planctomycetota bacterium | reverse complement strand
CGATGAAGGAGGGAAGTGTCGGCAGGGCAATGAGATACGGCGAATCCGACGGATCGTGGTGAGGGGACCGGGCTAGCCTCTTGGGCTCTCCCTTCCTCGCTGAACGTTCGATTCGTCCAGCGAGGCCTCGCGCTCTTCGCGCATCGTTCCAGCCGTGACCCAGCCCGTGAACCAGCCGCCGCGCACCAAGGTTTTCCTCGAAGCCCGCTATCGCAAGCTCAGCCGCGACCTGCCGCAGACGGTCTTCTTCTGCCCCGAGTGCAAGGGTCACCCGCGCCGCCGACGCAAGTGCGAGCGTTGTGAGGGCTTCGGCAAGCTCACCCGCGATTCGGTGCAGGAGCTCGTCGCCTGGGTCGTCGCCAAGGGCTTTGGGACGCGCAAGACCAAGTTTCACGGCGCCGGCCGCGAGGACGTGGACGTGCGCATGCTCGGCGACGGGCGCCCCTTCGTGCTCGAGCTCGTCGATCCGAAGGTGTTCGACGCCGACCTGGCCGAGCTCGAGGCCGAGGTCAACCGCCGCAACGAAGGGCGGCTCGAGATCCGCGGGCTCTGCCACTCGGACAAGAAGCGCGTCGTCGAGCTGAAGGAGACCCACCACGCCAAGGAGTACGAGGCCGTCGTCGCCATCGAGGGCGACGTCGGTCCGGACGCGCTCGACGAGTATCTCGGTCGCCGCATCGAGATCACACAGCGCACGCCGTCGCGCGTCGCGCACCGCCGCGCCGATCTCGACCGCCAGCGCTGGATCGAGCTGCTCGAGTTCGAACGGCTGGAGGCCACGCCGGACGAGACCGATGCGAAGCGCTGGCGCCTACGCTTGCGCACCCAGCACGGGACCTACGTCAAGGAGGTCCTGAGCGGCGAGGAAGAGCGCACGACCCCGTCCTTGGCCAGCCTGATCGGCGTGCCTTGTCGCTGCGAAGCGCTCGACGTCCTGGCCATCCTCGGCGACGAGGGCGAGTCCATCCAGCGCCGCAAGATGCCTTCCTTCGGCGCGGGTCTCGACGCCACCGACTGATCTCCGAGGGCCGGTGCCGCGTTCCGGATCCGAACTAGAACTCGGGCGGAGCGCCCGGATCGTTCGCCACCACCTCGGTCAGGACCAAGAGGATGCCGATGACCGCCAGGGTGGCGTGCAACAGGATCAGCGCGCTGGGTGCGCGCCCGCGTTTGACGCGCATCGACGCCATGACCATGCCGCCGATCGCGGCGAGGACCAGGACGACGAGCGCCCAGGCGGCCAAGTTGGGACCGCCGTAGCGCACGTAGCCCGAGCCGAGCAGGATCAAACCCACGGCGGCCAGCAAGGGGTGCGCGACGATCAACCAGCCGGGTGCCGTGGCCGGGGTCATGTGCATGCGCGCCAGGAAGATGCCGCCGGCGGCGGCGGCGAGGAAGAACAACAGGGCGGCGGTGATGAGGCTCATGGGGCGAGCGCCCGCAAGCCCCGTTCCCGCGCGTCGCTCGGCGTGAGCCGGGCGCCCGAAGAGGCTCGGCTTCCAAGAACTGCCAAGTCTTGTACGCGTGGCAGTTCCAGCGCTCGCCGCGATCAGCCCTTCCCGCGCTCAGCCCTTCCCGCCCTTCAAGACCATCCCGGAGATCCTGGACTCGAAGACGATGTTCTCGTCGACCACGCCCTGCACGTCGTAGGTGAACATCGTGCTCCGTAAACGCGCGACGCGGCACACGAGCAGCAAGCGGCAGTCGGGCTCGACCGTGGCTCGAAAGCGCGTGTTCTCGATGCCCGTGAAGCCGATGAAGGCGTCCTTCACCTCCGGGCGGCGCTGGTGGAAGTCGAAGGTGGCCAATTGCGCGGACGCTTCGACCATCAAGGTACCCGGGAACAGAGGCCGACCCGGGATGTGATCCTTGGCCCACCACTCGTCGCTGCGCACCTCGCGGTAGCCGACGACGAGGTCGCGCTCGAGATCGGAGTGCAGCACGCCGTCGACGAGCGCGAAGCGGCCCTGTTGCGAGAGCACCTCGTAGAGCGCTTCCCGGCCGAAAACGGGCGTCGAGAGGTCGAGCGAAGCTAGGTCGGCGAGGGGGCGAAACGGCATGGGGCGATCAGTCTACGAACGGCTCGGTGCCGGATCCAGCCGCGGTGCCACTTGGATCGCTTGGCGCTCGATCCGTTCACGCGCGATCGCGCGCTCCAGCCAGCCGCCGCGGTGCACGAGGCGCCAATACATCCAAGCCTTCCAGAGGGTCGTCAGGTTGATGACCCACCAGACGCCCAGCGCGCCGAAGCCGAGACCGATCGCCGCGATCCAAGCCAGGGGCACCCGCAGGCCGTTGCCGATCGGCGAGATCCACAAGACCGGACGGCTCTCGCCCGCGCCCATCAGCGCCTTTTCGTGCACGGCTTCGATCGGGACCCAGTACTGCGAGAACGCGAGCGTCGCGACGTAGATCCACGTCTCGGCGTGCACGGCGGGATCGCGCGTGAACAGCGGAATGACGAACGGGCTCGCCACGAGGAACAGCAGCGTGAAGAGCACACCCAGCACGCGCCCGGCGCGCCGCGCTTGACGCAAGACGCGCATGGCGGCTTCCGCGTCCAACGCGCCCACGGCGCGACCGATCAGGGACGAGCCCGCCACGGCGAAGCCGAGGTAGGTCGGGAACGCGAGCCCCTCGAACACCTGGAACCCGATGCCGAGTCCGGCCGTGACCGCGCCGCCCAACTCCGACAGCACCAGGGCTTGCAGGCTCAGGTAGACCGCGCCGTAGACCGCGATCGAGAACGAGACCGGCGCGCCGACGCGTGCGATCTCCAGCACGCGCCCGAGGCGCGGGCGCGCGAAGGTGAAGAGGCGCGTGTGAAAGCGCCAGCGTAGGAGCACGAGCCCGAGCGCGATGACGAGCGTCCGCGAGATCCCAGTCGCCAGCGCCGCGCCCGCGATCCCGCGACCCTCGATCCCGAGGCTGGCGGCGACGCCGCCGAGCCAGCGCGCTCCGGGAGCGTCCACCTCGGCGGCGCTCGCTCCGAAGATCAGGATCGGGTTCAAGCAGTAGTTGAGCGCGACGGCGACCGCTTGCAGCGTCATCGGCGTGCGCGTCTCGCCGCGTCCGAGGTAGACCGCGTCGAGCGCCGGGAACAGGCCCATCACCGGCGAGAACAGGAGGATGACGTACAGGTAGTCGTAGGCGGCGTCGCGCGCGCCGGCCTCCAAGCCCAAGAGATCCACGAGGTGCCCGAGCAGCGGTAGCTCGAATGCGAGCAGCACGAAGCCCAGGAACAGGCCCAAGGAGAGCCCGTGGCGCGCGAGCGAGTCGCGGCGTTCGACGTTGCCTCCGCCGACCGCGCGCGCGACGGTCGACATCGTTCCCCCGACGGCCAGGAAGAACAGCGCGAAGTTCAGGACCTGCACGAAGAAGGTCATGCCGATGGCCGCTTGCGCATCGGCGCCCAGCGCGCGGATCCAGTACTGGTCGTTGATCCGATACGCGTTGTTGAGCGCGTAGGAGATGACGACCGGCCAGGCCAGCAGCACGAGCTCGCGGCTGGTGCCGAGCGGCGGCGCCAGCAAATGTGAGGTGGTTCGCGACGCCTTCAACGACGTCGCGGCAGTTGGATCGTGACGACCTTCTCGGCGTCGCCGCCGAGGTCGAACCCGCTTCGTTCCGAGCCATGCTCGGCGTGCGCGATCCCGAGGCGTACACGCCCGGGACCGAGGTGGAGGAGGGTCGCCTGGCCGGTGGCATCCGTCACGGCGTCGATGCGTCCGCCCCCGGTCGAGCTGCCGGTGATGCGCGCGTCGACGACCGGAACACCGGCGTCGTCGATCACCTGCACCACGACGGTCGCGAGTCCGTCGAGCACCGTGGCCGGCAACGTCATCGATGGCGCGCGAAACTCGATGCGCTCGGACGGCGCCAGCGGCGACTCGGGCGGACCGATGACGAGTTCATAGAGCCCGTCCGGAACCCGATCGAAGCGATAGCGTCCGAACGTGTCGCTCTGGGTTTCGATCGAGCGCGTGTCCGCTTGTCCGACGAGCACCACGTCGACGCCTTCGAGCGCGAAGCCCTCGGAGTCGACCAGTTGCCCCTCGAGGAAGCCGGCGCGCCGCAGCGCGAGGTTCACGAACGGCGAGCGGTTCACCTTGTCGATCACGACCGAGACCCACGTCCCGTTGAACCCGTCGGCGACCGGGCGCACGTCGTAGGCGCCGAACGCGAGGTCGTCGACGCGAAAGTCGAAGTTGGGCGCATCGCCGGCGGCCGCTTCGTCCGTGAAGCGCAACGTGCGCCCGACCGCGCCCTCCGCACCGGCGAAGAAGCGCGAGGGCACCAGCTCGAGCGCCCAGCTCGCGGGTGGCGCGTCGGCCTCGACCAATTGAACGAAGCCGCGCAGGGAGCCGCGCCCCTCGAAGCGGGTCGGGTCGGCGGGGACTCCGCGACCGAGCCCTAGGTCCGCGGGCTTCGCGGCGGCGGGGTCCAGCTTGCGGACGGCGGCGGTCGCCGGGCCGCCGGACGCATCCAGGTCGCCCGTGTCAGCTCGGGGGCGTTCGGCGCCCGGCTCGCTCGCAGGGGCGGCGTCGCGGGAGGGAACCGCCGGGCTCACGCGCTCGGCACTGCCGCCACCGAACCCGAACCACACAGCGCCGCCGCCGAGCAACGCCAGCAAGAGGCCCAGGAAGAGCGTGGGGGCGCGTCCCGCGCGGGATCGCTCGACGATCGTTGACTCCATGCTTCGCGCGCTCTTAGCCTGCCTGCCCATACGTCTCGGCTGTCACGCGAGGTCCTCTCGGTGACGTGGGCGCGTCAATCTACCGGGAAACTTCCAGTCCGCGCGTGACGTTCCGCGTATCTCGGGGTCGCTCCCCCTCCCCCCGTTCGTTCCCGACCATGTCTAGCCTCCCGCGCTCGCTTTCTCGCTTTCTCGCCCTGGCGGTGCCGCTCGTCCTCTTGTTCGTGGCCCACGCCGGCGTCGTCCGAGCGCAGGCCCCCGGGCGCGTCGTGATGCTCGGTTTCGACGGTGCCGACGCGCGCACCCTCGACGAGTTGCGCCGTGCCCGGCCCGAAGCGTTCCCCAACGTCAATCGGCTGGCCGAGTCGGGCACCTTCGCGCCCTTGCTCGTGGAGGCGCCGCCCGAATCGCCGGTCTCGTGGGCCGCGCTGAACACGGGCCAGAACCCCGGAAAGACCGGCGTTCCCGGGTTCGTGAAGCGCGGCTTCATGGGCGACGCGCCGGGCCCCGAGATGGGTCACATCAAGATGGAGGAGGTGCCGCTCGCCTCCGTCGAGGGCGCGCCGATCCCGAGCTGGAGCCCGACGGTCTTCGCGCTCGCCTTCGGCGTGCTGGCCTTCGCGCTCGTGTTCCTGTTCTTCAGGTTCTTGCTGCGTCGCTCGGCGCTGCTCGCCGGCTTGCTGGCGCTCGGCGTCGCCGTCGCGGCCGCGATCGGCGGCGTTCAGCTCCGCGCACTGCTGCCCGAGATGCTGCCGAAGTCCTCCAACCCGAACCAGGCGCGCAACTTCTGGGACTATGCCGCCGACGCGGGCAAGCGCTGCGTCGTGCTGGGCGCGGTGCAAGCGTTCGACATGCCCGCGCCGCCGAGCGCGCGCGTGTTGTCGGGCCTCGGCGTACCCGACGCCCGCGGTCAGATCGGCAACTGGTTCCTGTACACGTCGAACCCCAAGGAGAGCGGACGCCAACCGGCCGGCCGGCCGACGACGACCTCGGGCACGGTCTACCGACTCGACGACTACGACGGCGAGCTCGAGGGCTTCGTCTACGGTCCGAAGAACTTCTGGCTGAGCGCCCGGCTGAACGCGGTGAAGGACGAGCTCGAGGAGGAGTACCAGAGCCCCTCCCTGCCGGTCGAACGCTCGGTCGAGCTGTACCAGCAACTGCGCGAGGTGAAGGCCGAGCTGGCGGACCTCGACAAGGAGGCCACGTCGTTGCCGCTCGAGATCCAGCGCGACGCGACGGGCGCCAGGGTCAAGATCGGCGATCAGGAGCAGCGCCTCGAGGTCGGGGAATGGTCCGAGTACTACGAATTGACCTTCACGATCAATCCTTTGATCGCGGTCCACGCGATCACGCGCGCGCGCCTGATCCAGGTCGAGCCGCACGTCGAGATGTTCCTCGACGTCTTGCACATCGATCCGCGCAAGCCCCCGTTCTGGCAGCCGATCAGCCGTCCGACGGACTTCTCCGCGCAACTCGTGGCGGAGACGGGCCTGTACGAGACCTACGGCTGGCCGACCTTGACGATGCCGTTCAAGGACGGGGAGATCGAACCCGAGCTGCTGATGGAGGACGTCGAGTTCACGCTCGGCTGGCGCGAGGACATGTTGCGCTCGTACCTGGCGCGCGACGACTGGGACTGTTTGTTCTCGGTGTTCAGCACGACCGACCGCGTGCAGCACATGATGTACATGTACTACGACGAGGAGCATCCGCTGTTCGACGCGGCGGAAGCGGACAAGACGTTCACCTTCTTCGGCGAGACGATTCGGCGACGCGACGCGATCCCGAAGATCTACGAGCAGGTGGATCGCGTGATCGGCCTGGCGCTCGATGCGCTCGAGCCGGACGACCTGTTCTTGGTGTGCTCCGATCACGGCTTCCAGTCGTTCCGCAAGCAAGTGCACGTGAACAACTGGCTGGTCGAGGAGGGCTACCTCGCGCTGAAGCCGGGCTTGAGCCCGCGCCAAGCGAACCTGTTCGGGTTCGTCGACTGGTCGCGTACGAAGGCGTACTCGCTCGGGATGGGTTTCATCTACTTGAACCTCGAAGGGCGCGAGCCGCAGGGCATCGTCACCGCGGCCGAGCGCGACGAGCTCTTGGACGAGCTGGAGGCGAAGCTCTCCGCCGCGACCGATCCGGAGAACGACGACGCGCGCTTCTTCAACGCGGTCTATCGCACCGAGGAGATCCACAGCGGCGACCACGTCGACCTCGAGGGTGACCTGATCCTCGGTTTCGCGCCGCCGTACCGCGTCTCGTGGTCGGCCAGCGCCGGCGGTCTCTACGTCGTGCAGGACGACGACGGCTTGACCGTGCCAGGGCCGTTGGTGACCGACAACAACCAGACGTGGTCGGGCGGGCACGTGTCGATGGCGCTCCCCGACGTCGCCGGTGTCTTCCTCTCCAACCGCGCCGTGACGCTGCCCAAGACGGGCGTGCGCTCGCTGCACCTCGCGCCCACGATCCTGAATCGATTGGGCGTGGCTGTACCCGCCGCGATGGACCTTCCGGCGCTCGAGGTTCGGTAGCCGTGCTCGCGATGACGCCCACCGAGCTCGCGACCCGTCGCGGACGCGGTGAGCGTCTCGTCGTGCTCGACGTGCGCGAGGACGACGAGCTCTTGCTCGCCGCGCTCGAGGACGTCGTGCACGTGCCGCTCGGGGAACTCGTGGGCCGAGTCGAGGAACTCGACCCGGCCGCCGAGACCGTCGTCGTCTGCCACCACGGCATCCGCAGCGCGCGCGCGGCCGGGTTTCTCGCGAGCCGCGGCTTCGAACGGGTCTGGAACCTGGCTGGCGGCATCGATCGCTGGTCGCTCGAAGTCGATTCCAGCCTGCCGCGCTACTGAGGACTCGGCGTCCGTCTTCGCGCTTCGTGAGGCCGGGCTCGTTCGGTAGCGTGCCCTCGATGAAGTTTCATTGGAAAGTCCTCCTGTGGATGCTCGCGGGTATTCTCGCGGGTCTGGCGCTGCAGCGGTTCGTGCCCGCGCCCGCCTACCTGGGCGCCGAGGTGCAGCCGGTCGAGGGCGGGCTCGAACTCGTCGAGCTCGCGGGACCGGCGCTGCGCGCGGATTGGAAGGTCGGCGACGTGCTCACGACGGCGGTCATGTTCAAGGGCAGTCGCGATCCCGAGCGGCCCGAGCGGCGGATCGCCCTCGCGACGCCCGAGGACCTCGCGGCGGTCGTCGACGAGCTGGGCAACGGTCAAGTCGTGTGGTTCGAGCGCGACCGCGGTGACACCGTCATCGCGACGCTCGGCATGCGTCCCGACAGTCCACGGTCCCGCTGGGTGGCACCGTTCGACTTCGTGGCCGACCTGTTCATGTCGCTGCTCAAGATGTTGATCGTCCCGATCGTCCTCTCGTCGATCATCGCCGGCGTCGCGAACGTAAGAGGTGTCGCCGACCTGAAGCGGTTGGGCGGGAAGACGTTCGGCTACTACATCATGACGAGCCTCCTGGCGATCCTCGTCGGACAGATCCTCGTGACGCTCGTGCAACCGGGGGCCGGGGCGGAGCTGGGACTCGCCGCATTGGAGCCCGGTACCGCGCCCGACGACAGCTTCCTGGACGTCTTGAAGCGCATGATTCCGGAGAACGTGTTCGAGGCGCTCGGTGACAACGGCGCGATGCTGTCGATCATCTTCTTCGCGCTGGCGTTCGGATATGCGGTTACGCGCACCTCGGCGCCGCACGGCGAGCGCGTCCGCGACATCGCCGAATCCGTCTTCCAGGTCATGTTGCAGTTGGCCGAACTAGTGCTGCTGTTGCTGCCCTACGGCGTCTTCTGCTTGATGCTGCGCGTCGTCTCACAGACCGGGTTCGCGGTGTTCGAGCCGCTGCTCAAGTACATGGGGGTCGTCACGCTCGCGCTGGTCCTCCACTCGGTCGTGACGTTGCCGTTGGTCGTGCGCTTCGTCGGCCGCGCATCGCCGCGACGATGGTTTCGCGCGATGTCGCCGGCTCTGATCACCGCCTTCAGCACCAGCTCCTCGAGCATGACGCTGCCGGTGACGATGGAGACCGTGGAGAAGCGCGGGCGCGTCTCGAACAAGATCACGTCGTTCACGCTGCCGCTCGGCGCCACGATCAACATGGACGGGACGGCGCTCTACGAGTGCATCGGCGTCATCTTCCTCGCGCAGTACTACGGTGGCCTGCCGGGCAGCGACTTCGAGCTGACGTACGCGAAGCAAGCGCTCGTCGTGGTGATGGCGTTGCTCGCCAGCGTCGGCGCGGCCGGCATTCCGAGCGCCGGACTCGTGATGATGCTGGCGATCCTGTCGGCGCTCGGCCTGCCGCTGGAGGGCGCCGCGTTGCTCTTGGCGGTCGATCGTCCGCTCGACATGCTGCGCACGGTCGTCAACGTCTGGTCCGATTCCTGCGGCGCTTGCGTGATCGCGCGCAGCGAGGGCGAGACGGGGCCGCTCCTGGCGGGCGAGCCGACGTGACGGAGCCCGCCGAACCCGCCGACGAGCCCTCGGAAACGCGCGAACCAGAGCGAGCGAGCGAAGCCGCGCTGCCCCTCGAGCACGCCTGGCCGCTGGCGGTGGTGGCGGGCGCCGTCGGCAGCGCCCTCGGGCTCTTGGTCGGCTGGCCCGCCTTTCCGGCGGCCTTCGCCGCGGTCGCCCTCTGGGTCGTCGAGCGCCGCGCGGGCCTCGCGGGGCGCCACCGCGACACCGCGCTGGTCACGCTGGGCTGGCTCGCGGCGGTGATCCTCGTGACGGGCAGCGTCGCGCTCTACTTCGGCGCCGAGACCATCGAACCCGCCTTGCCGGGCGTGCCCGAGCTGACCCGCCTCGCCGGCGAACGGCCCTGGCTCGTGCTCGCTGGCGCGGTGCTCGTCGCGCTCACGGCGGCCTTCGGCGCGCGCTGGGCGAACGGCAGCTTCGCTCACTGGGTCTTCGGTCTGGCCGGCTGTTACGTCGCTGCGGTGGCGGGGGAGCGCGTCGCCGTGGAGGGCTCGGGCGTCGCCGCAGCGATCGAAGCGGGCCCGGTCGAGGCATTGCTCCTGGCGCTGCCCTTCGGACCGCTCTTCGCCATCGTGGGCGGCGTGCTCATCCGCGGGTTCCGCGACTCCGGCGATCGCCGCTTCCTCAGCGCGGCGATCGGAGCCTTGGTGCTCGCTGTCGCCGGATCGGTCCTCTCCTAGGCCGGCTCCCTCACCACGATCCATCTGCTTCGCCGTATCTCATTGCCCTGCCGACACTTCCCTCCCTCATCGTGCAAGGGCGACCCGCAAGGGTCGCCTCCGCGCGCTTCGGTCGCGAAGCCTCGGCAGCACAACGAGCTACGACGAATCCGATCGAATCGTGGTGAGGGAACCGGGCTAGTCGCGGTCACGCCGCTACAATCCCAAACTCAACGGGCGCCGATGCGTCCGGTCGCGCCGTGACACGAACGGCGGAAGCAGCCCTCGACCCCCAGGTGGAATCGATGACAGAGCCCGCGCTCGTCGAACGTATAACCCGCTCCCTCGCCTTCATGCTCCGTCACCAGCCGGAGGCGTTCGACTTGGAGGTCGACGCGTTCGGGTGGGCCGACCTCGGAGACGTGGTGCGCGCCCTCAACGAGCGACTCGGTGAGCCGGTCGAGGAGGAGGACGTCTACGACGCTGTCGAAGCGGGCGATCGCGTGCGCTACGAGATCCAGGGCGAGCGCATTCGGGCGCTCTACGGGCACTCGATCCCCGTCGAGCCGGGCGAGCCGTCGAAGCCGCCGGAAGTGCTCTACGTCGCCATTCCGACGCGCGACGCCGACCGCGCGCTGCGCTTCGGACTGCGCGGTGGTCGTCGACGCTTCCTGCACCTCGCGCTGACGAAGGACGACGCGCGCGAGGCGGGCCGGCGCGCCGCGCGCGAGTACACGGTGCTCTCGATCGAAGCGATCGACGCGTGGGAGGAGGGCATCAACTTCTACGACCGACGCGCGCTCTGGCTGGCGGAGGAGCTGCCGACGCAGTTGCTCGAGGTCGAGGGCGAGTACTCGGACGGAACCGATCCGCGTCCGCACGGTCGGCGCCCGGACGAACGCGACGAGTCCGAAGAACGCGGCGGACGCGGTGGCCGCGGGGGTCGTGGCGACGGGCGCGCGCGCCGCGGTGACGGCGGAGGTCGCGGTAACGGCGGACGGGGTCGCGGCGGGCGACCGCGCGACGAGGACGAGCGCACCCAGGCCGAGCCCGTCACGTTGGAGAGCGCGCGCAGCCAGCCGCGGTCCGAGGAAGTGCGCTCGGCTGAGCGCCCTGAGCGCCCTGAGGGCCCGGAGCGCCCTGAGCGCCCTGAGCGCCCTGAGCGTCCGGAGCGCCCGGAGCGCCCGGAGCGCCCTGAGCGCC
The DNA here is from genome assembly GCA_040880665.1 of Planctomycetota bacterium. Lineage (GTDB taxonomy): Bacteria > Planctomycetota > UBA1135 > UBA1135 > JBBDIB01. The sequence goes on along the minus strand of JBBDIB010000097.1, from coordinate 55,433 downwards.
CGGAGCGCGCGGACGGCGACGAGCCGCGCGGGCGACGACGCCGCGGCGGCCGGGGCCGTGGGCGCGGCCGCGAAGAGGGCGAGCCGACGCGCGAGCAGCCCGTGCGAGCGGAACGACCCGTACGCGAAGAAGCACCGGTGCGCGCAACCCCGCCGGTTCCGCCCGTGGCGGCGCGTCCGGCACCGGAGGACCGCCCGCGCAGCGAGGACCGCCCGCGCAGCGAGGACCGCCCGCGGCGCGAGGACCGCCCGCGGCGCGAGGACCGACCGCAGCGCGAGGAAAGCCCGCACCGCGCCGCGCCGGCCCCGCGCGGCGACGATCGCGGCACGCTGGCGCCCAAGCCGCGCTCCGTGCCGCCCGCGCCCGCGCCCAAGGCGCGCGACGAGGACGCCACCCCGTTCGGTGCCGGGCTCGAGGAGGCACCGAAGCCGCGCGAGCGGCGCGACGTGCGTCCCCAGCCCGAGCCGCGCTCGCAACCCGCTCGACCGTCCGAAGGGTCGTCCAACGGGCCTCGACGGGAAGCGCCCGCGCAGGAGCGCGACGAGGAAGACGCGTTCGGCGCCGGCCTCTGACGCCGCACGACGTGCCCGCCTCCCCGTTGCCGGCCGGGTTCCTCGACGAGCGACGGCGAGGCGCTCGTCTCGCCGTCCGCGCGGACTACGCCCAACGCTTTTGCGACTGGGGTCTTCGCGCCCGCGGCGGCGAGCCCTTCGAGGCTTCGGAGCTGCACGGGCGACGGCCGTTGGCGACGGTGCGCGGCAGCGCCGGGCAAGTGCTCGTGCGTCGCTTTCGGCACGGCGGCCTGTTCGCGCCGGTGACCGGTGATCGCTTTCTCGATCGAGCGCGTCCCTTTCGCGAACTGGCCTTGGCGGAACGGCTGCGCGCGCTCGGCATCGCGACGCCGGCGGTCGTCGCGGCTCGCGCGCGCCGATGCCTGCCGTTCGGGTGGCGCCTCGAGCTGTTCACCCTGCGGGTGGAAGGAGCGCGCGACCTCGCCGCGTGCCTCGACGAGCGTCGCGAGCGCCGGCTGACGGACGCCGAATGGCGTGCGCTCGTGCGCCGCGCCGGCGACCTCGTCGGGCGCGCGCACGCGGCCGGCTTCGTGCACGCGGACCTGCATCCGAAGAACATCCTCGAGGCGCCGGACGGCACGTTGATGCTGCTCGATCTCGATGGCTCGCGGTTCGTCGATGCGCTCGACGACGCCGCGCGCACGGCGAACCTCGAGCGACTTTGGCGCTGGGTCGCGCGCGACCACGCCAGGACGGTCTCGCGCGCGGATCGGTGGCGTTTTCTCACAACCTGGGAAGCCGCCGGCGGTTCGAACGCGCGTGCGGCCTGGCTCGCCGTCGAAGCGCGCTTCAGGCGCAACGCCGCGTTGCATCGCGCCGGCCGGCGACTCCAGGGCCGTTAGTTAGCCGCGCCGCGGCCAGACGTGTCCTTCGGTGCTGCGCACGGACGCGAACAAGCGTTCCAGGTACTCGCGATGCGAGCGCGCGAGCGAAGCGGATTGGATGCGCAACGCCGAGCGCTGGATGCGCGCCGTCACCCGCGAACTGAGCGCTTGGGCCTCGCGCTGCCGACCGGCGCGCTCGAGCACCAGCACGCGCGTGCCCGCGACCGTGACCGCGTCGGTGATCTCGGCGCCGTGCTGATCGGTCAGCTCCAGCGCTCGTTCGCTCGTTTCCAACGCGCGCGCCAGGTCGATGTTCGGGCCCAGCGTGGCGATTCGGGCGAGGAAGGCCAGCGCGACGCCTTCGGCGCGCCAAAAGCCCAGCTCGCGCGCCGCGTCGAGCGCGCGCACGATCGTGGCCTCGGCCTCGCTGTCGCCGGCCTCCCACAAGAGAACGCCGAGCCAGACCAGCGCGAGCGTGCGGCCGGCACGGTCCGAGATCTCCTCGGCCAAGAGCTGCGCGTCGCGCAGTTGCGCCTCGGCTTCGTCGGCGCGGTCAAGGTCGAGCAGCAGGCCGCCGAGACGCGCGCGCGCTTCCACCTCCAGCCGGCGCTCCCCCGCGGCGCGCGCGGTGCGCGAAGCTCGTTTGGCCGCGGCGAGCGCGCGAAAGGGACGGCCCAGGCCGCGCCACGCGCGCGCGGCGATCATCCAGGCCCGCGGCGCGACGTCGCCCAGCGCCCCGGCGCGCGCGTGGGCCAGCGCGGCCTCGACGCGTACCAACGCGGGCTCGTACTGGTCTTCGAGGACGTCGATCATCGCCAGGACCGAGTGCGCGAGAGCCTCCTGTCCCGTGGTCGCGGCGACGAGGAGCGCGCGTTCGCCCTCCTCGCGAGCGGCGGTCAGGTCGCCGACCTGCGCGTGCACCTCGGCCAACCGACGCATCGCTTCGGAGGCCACGCGATTGTCGTCCACTTCCGTCGCGTACCGAATCGCGTTGCGCAAGAGGCCCGTCGCGAGTTCGAAGGCGCCGGTCGCGACGTTGTAGCGCGCGTGCAACAGGTACACGCGCGCGGTCAGATCGCTACCGCCACCGCGCTCCTCGATCGCGGCCAGGTCGTCGAGCAGCGCGCGTTGTTCGTCCCGCAGGCCCAGGCGATCGCAGGCGTCCGCGGCCAGTTCGAGGAACTCGAGGCGCCGCCGGGGAGCCTCGTCGATGCCCGCTTGCGCGTCGAGCGCCTCGATGCCCCAGCGTGCGAGCGACAGCAGTCGACGCGACGACGACCTGCCGCGCAACTCGTGCGCCAGCGCGCGACACTGATCGACCAACTCCGACCAACTGCACGCCGCTCGCAGGTGGAACGCGCGCTGATAGCGCAGCTCTTGATCGTTGCCCTCCTCGGCTAGGCCGGCCGCCGCCGCGAGGTGCAGCAAGCGTCGCCGGCCCGCGGGCAAGGAGCGATAGATGGCTTCGCGCAGCGCGGGTCGCGTGAAGCGGTAGCGCGCGCCGGCGGGCACCAACCACTCGGTCTCGACCAAGCGGCCCAGCACGGCGTCGAGTTCGCCCGCCGGGACGGGGCCGTAGCTCTGCGTGAGGAAGGCCGCGGTGATGCGTCCTCCAACCACGGACGCGCGCTCGAGCCACAGACGCTCGCGGTCGGCGAGCGACGTCAGGCGCTCGGCCAGTAGGCGTTCCAGCGACGGCGGATGGGGGATGCGATCGACGGGAATCCGCAGCAGTAGCGAGGGATCCTCGTTCGAGACCGGTACGGCTTCGCCGCGCCGCACGAGGCCGGCGACCAACTCGGTGAACATGCCCGGATTGCCCTGACTGCGGTGCCCCAGGACCTCGGCCAGGCGCAGGCGCGGGGCGCTCTTGTGAAAGCGCTCTTGGACGAGCGTGCGGATCGCTTCCTGGCTGAGCGGCGGAAGATCGATGCGCAGGACGTCGGCCTGCAGTTCGCGCGACCGCGCCTCGTCGCGCAGGATTTCGATCAAGCGCCCGAACAGTTCCGGTTCCGCAGCCGCGATGTCGAGACGGCCGGAGAGCACCAGGAACAAGCGCGTTTCCTCGAGCCGCGGGAAGAGCTGGAACAGCGCGCCCAACGTCTGGCGCTCGGCCGCGTGGATGTTGTCGAGGAACAGGATCGTCGCCGAGTGGCGCCCCAACGCGATGAGCCATTCGACGACGCTGGCGATGCCGGAGCCTTCGGCGTGTTCACCGTCGACCAACGTGCGCGCCGTGCGCGGCGGCAGCCAGGAGGCGAGGTCGGCGGCGCGGTCGGGGTGCAAACTGCCGTCCGGGCGACGTTGGGCCCAGCGCTCGAACCACGCCGAGAGCGCGCCCGCCGGCCGCGAGGCGGCGGCCGGCGACCAGCGCGCGAACAGGTACTGCGGCGGTCTTCCCTCGCGGCGCGCGCGGACGGCGAACTCTCCCGCGAGGCGTACCTTGCCGGTGCCGGCCGAGCCCGTCAGCAGCGCCAGGCCCGAGCGCGGCGCTGTGTCGGTCGAAGCGTGCACGCGCGTCCAGTGCCGCATGAGTTCGTCGAGTTCCGCGTCGCGTCCGACGAGCCGCGAGCGCTCGCCGATGCCCCAGCGGGCTCCGTCCTGCTCGCGCTGCCGGCGACGCCACCAGGCCGAGCCCTCGCCCGCGCGCAGCCGTTGGGCGATCTCGCGCGCGCGGGGCCGCTCGCCGGGGCGCGGTGCCAAGAGCTCCGAGAGCAACTCGTCGAACAAGGGCGAGAGCCCCGGCGCCCGGCGCGAGGGCAAATCGCAGCGCGCCCGCTCGATGGCCGCGATCGAAGCGGCGGGCTCCGCGCCCGGCGGCACGAACGGGTGCTCCCCCGTCGCGATCTCGTACAAGAGCACGCCTAACGCAAAGACGTCCGAGGCCGAGTCGGCGACGCCGCCGTGTAGGCGCTCGGGCGCGAAGTACGCCAAGCTGCCCGCCGTTTCGACGGTGCGAGCGCCGCGCCGGACGCTCAGCCCGAGATCGATCAGTACGGCGCGATCGCGGTCGTCGAGGAGCACGTTCTCTGGCTTCAGATCGTTGTGCAGGTAGCCCAGGTCGGCCAGCGCCGCCAACGCGTCGGCGAGGCGCGCGCCGATGCGGCGCACGCGTTCCTCGGGCAGCGTGCCGTCCCGGGCCAGGACCTCGGCCAGGGACGGGCCCGGCAACAAGTCGAGTACCAGGAACGGACCTTCCTCGTCGACGCCGTGCGCGTGAGCGCGCA
>JBBDIB010000097.1:25911-50800 GCA_040880665.1 Planctomycetota bacterium | reverse complement strand
CACGACCGCCGGATGCTGGATCCGCCGCGCGGTGCGGAACTCGCGCTCGAGCGCGCGCCGCGCGGCCGGATCGTTCGGGTTCACCAGGCGCTTGACCGCCACCTCGTCCCCCGGAACCAAATCGCCAACGGCGTTGACGATCAACGCCCGATGCACCCGCGAATCCGCTCCGTGTCCGATGACGGAGAGCGTTTCGAAGAGGGGGCTTGGGGACATGGCAGGAGTGTGCCGGATCCCGGGCACGTCTTGGCGCTCGGGATCCAGCCGCGTGGGGACGACGGTTTCAGCGGGTCGCGATCGCGCGCGCTTCGCGCGCCGCGCCGTCGCCTTCCGTGGTGTGGATGTGCACGTCGCGCTGCGGGAAGGGAATCGAGAGGCCCGCCGCGTCGAACCGCAGTTTGACACGTTCTTGGAGCGCGAAGTAGACGTCCCAGTAGTCGCTGGCCTTGACCCACGGGCGCACGGCGAAGTTGACCGAGCTGTCGCCGAGCGCGTGGACGCCCACCATCGGCGCGGGCTCGGCGAGGACACGCTCCTCTTCCTTCAGGATCTTCATCAGGAGCGTCTTCGCTTCGAGCAGGTCGTCGCCATAGCTGCACCCGAAGATCAAATCGATTCGGCGCGTGGGCTTGGTCGAGTAGTTCGTGATCTTGTCGCCCGTCATGCGCGCGTTCGGCACGACGATTTGCTTGTTGTCGGGCGTCCTGAGCATCGTGTGGAAGATGTTGATCTCCTCGACGATGCCGGCCGTGCCGCCGCCCTCGATGTAGTCGCCGACACGGAAGGGGCGAAAGAGGATCAGCATCACACCGGCGGCGAGGCTACCCAGCGAATCCTGCAGCGCGAAGCCGATGGCGAGCGTAGCGGCACCCAGGATCGCCACGAACGACGTCGTCTTCACGCCCAGTTGCCCGAGCGCCGCGATGACGACCATCACCGTCAAGCTCATCCCGAGGGCGCTGGACAAGAAGCGGGTCAGCGTCTCGTCGACGTGGCGCAGGCGTAGCGCCTTGGCCGCGCCCGCGACGATCAGCATCGCGACCCACCGACCGATCAGGTAGACCGCAAGCGCCAGCAGAATCCTGGGCGCGTACGCCGCCGCTTGCTCCAGCCACCAATCGCCATCGGCGAGGAACGAGGGATCGAAGCCCAAGGCACCTGTGGTGGCAGCGCCCGATGCGTCGGTCGCGGCGGAGTCGGTGGGAGCGGTCTCGGCTTGGAATCGGAGCACGGTGATGGGATGGGTGGGGGGACGGCGGCTCGGGTGATCGCGCCGCGGGCTAAGAGTTCGCGTCACCCGTGACGCGGGCTCCTAGTCGCCGATGGCGAGACGATACCCCTTGCCGCGGAGCGTCTGAATGATAGGCGGTCCGTGTCGTTCGAGCTTGCGCCGCAAGCGACCGATGTGAACCTCGACAACGTTCGTTTCGGGGTCGAACTCCATGTCCCAGACCTCGCTCAGGAGCTGCTGGCGCGAACGCACTTCGCCCTTGGCGCCGACCAGCGCAAAGAGCAGGTCGTACTCGCGCGGCGACAGGTCGACGAGCTTGGAGCCCCGGCGCACCTTGCGACGCGCGAGATCGAGATGGAGATCCCCAAACTGCACGGGCTCGAGCGTGTGACGCCGGCGCAGGACCGACCCGATGCGGGCCAAGAGCTCCTCGGTGTCGATCGGCTTGACGAGGTAGTCGTCGGCGCCCATGCGCAGCACGCTGACGCGTTCCGCCACGGACTCACGACCGGAGATGACGATCACGGGGACCTCGTCGCCGCCCTCGCGCAGGTGCAAGAGCGTGCCGTGACCCATGCCGCCCGGCATCTCGAGATCCAGCAGGATGACGTCGAAGTGGCCGCGCGGTGCCTCGCTCAGCCGGTCGATCGCGTCCGCGCCGCTCTCGGCCTCCTCGGAATCGAAGCCAGCCTGCGACAGCGTCAAGCTGAGAATGCGGCGGAAGGAGGCATCGTCGTCGACGATCAGAACACGCATGGCGGGGAGGCTGGAGCGAGTCGGGAGGGGGCGGGACCAGCGTTGTTGTACGGCAGCCCCGCTCTGCGCGTCAGCCCTCCTCGACTTTCGCCTGCATGTGATCGATGACGTGGATGTGCTCCCGTTGGGGGCTGAACATGACGAACTCGGCGTCCTCGTCGATGCGCACGTTGTGTCCGGGCGGCCAGTAGAAGAGGTCCCCGCTGGTGACGGTCTCGTTCACGCCCCCTGCGTCGGTCGTGGTGATGCGACCGGCGATGACGTAGCCCCAGTGAGGACACTGGCACATGTCGCCCTCGAGCCCGATGAACAGCGGGGTCGTGTCCACGCCCTCCTTCAGGCTGAAGAACTCCGCGCTGATCGCGTCGTATCCGCGCACATCCCCGAAGCCCTTCTGCAGTCGCAGCGTCGCGCCCGGGATCTGCATCTGCACGTTGACGTCTTCCTTGGCGATTCTCATAGCGATCTTCCTGAGCGTGATGTTGAGGTGGACCCGTGACGCAGGCTCCTAGGTCGAGGGAAGCGCCGACGAAGGCCGGCGCGATGCTCCTCCGCCGTAAAGCGCTTCGTAGGAGAGTCCGTTTCTAGCGTGAGAGGCACTCCGCCGCCAGGACCGTGCGGAGGTTGAGTCAGCTTCCGGAATCGCTGAGCAACAGCGACAGCGGCGCTGGCGCGAATCAGTACGAGCCCTCGACGACCGTTCCGGCACGGACCTCTACGCGCAGCCGCGTCTCGTCGCCCGTGAGCACGTCCTGTTCGTCCAGCGAGTGGCCTCGGTGACGCGTCACGCGGCAGGGTCCGGCCGGTACGCCGCTCAAGCGCAGCGGCGCGTCGCCCCCGGGCCTGAGCCAGCACAGAAACACGAAGCCCTCCCGTTCGGCGACGAGGAAATCCACGCTCTCCGCCGCGGGCTCGGCCAGGCTGTGGAGCACAAGCTCGCCCGTGTCGAAGCGCGCCGACCACGCGTTGCGACCGGCGGAGAGCAGGACCCGGGTCGTGACGACCTTGGCGGCTTGGCTCGGGTCCAAGATCGACAAGCGGTACTCTCCGGGTTCGTCGACGGCGAGGGTGAACGCTCCCGACTCGTCCAGGGCGGTCCGGGGGCCGTCCGTCTTCGTGAAGCCGGCATCGTCGTCCAGCCTGGCGACCCAGCCCTCGGCGCCCCCGCCGTCGATCGTCAACGTGCCAGCGAGCTCGACGGGTGCGATACGACGCTCGCGGAGGTCGAAGCGCGTCGTCTCGCCTGCTTGGACCTCGCAGTTCCAAGCGATCTCCTCCTCGCGGAACGGGCTCCCGTCGGAGGTCGTCGAGGAGTTCCCGGGGCGGCGCTCCTCGTCCGCCAGCTCGACCTGCCAGCGACCGGGCACCAGACGCTCGAAGCGGAACGCGCCCTCCGCGTCGCACCGCACCGTTTCCGAACGCCCGTCGCCGCGGGAGATCGCGACGATGCGGCCGGCCGCGCTGACACCGGGGATGCGCACGACGCCCTCGATGACTCCGCCCGCGCTCAGCGCGACCGCAACACCGGCCCGACCCACCTCCGGGTCGAGGTGATAGGGGCCGAGCTCGGTGGGGGCGTAGTCCGCGTGGCTGACGCGCAGGTAGAACATGCCTGGTTCGCGGAAGGTCAGGCGGAACGTGCCATCGGGACGGGTCTTGGTCTCGGCCTTGGCGTGCGGCCAGACGCGTACGAAGAAGCCGTCGTGGTGAGTTCGCCCCTCGACCACCTGGTAGAGCTCCACGCGGGCGCCGGCGACGGGGCCAGCGTTCCCCGTGACGAGGCCGCGTAGGCCCGGCAGCGACAGCAGTGCCTCCTCGAGGGAGCGAGGCGCAGCGAGGCCGTCGAAGGGGCCGAGGGTCGCCTGTCGGTAGCCTTCGGCGATGACCTCGACCTGGAACGGCTGGGGCGGGATCGGGATGCGGTAGCGGTCGGCTTCGCGTAGGACGCTCGCGTTCGGGACGAGGACGTCGCTGCGGTCCACGTCGTAGCACCCGATCGCCACGGCTGCGATCGGGTCGCCATCACCCGTCAGGGTCAGCTCGAGGTACTCGTTCTCGAGCAATTGCAGGGAGAGGTGGTCGCCGCCGCGCGCGTCCTCGACGTAGGCGGAGGCGAAGCGCTTCTCGCGGTCCTGCACCCGAATCGTGCGCGGCGAGGCCGGCACGTACGCGATCCGGAAGCGGCCTTCGGCGTCCGCCGTGAACGTTCGAGAGCCGGACCCGCCGAACGAAGAGTACTTGGCCTTGACCCGAGCGTACGCCGCCGCGGTGCCATCCGGAAGCCGGACCTCAACCGTGATGAACTCCTCGGACTCGAGGGTCCCGAGCACGATTTCGAGACCCGTACTCCGCGTGCCTGGGCGCACCTCGATCGGGCCCGTCAACGTGGCGAGCTCGCCTGCCAGGCCGGCCCACAGCCGCACATCACCGACCGGGACACCGTCGAGGCGAAAGCGACCGTGCTCGTCCGCGACGGGCGTCGCATGTCCAGTCTGCGAGCGCCGCACACGTTCCTCGCCATAGGCGCGTTGCGTGCGCAGGTCACTGGTGTCGACCTCCACCCACGCGCCGGCCGCAGGGCGACCATTCGCGGTGAGCACGCGACCTTCGATGGCGCCCGCCGGCTCCAGTGCAACCTCGCCCAGCTCGACGACGGTCCCCGCCTCGTAGCGCGCTTTCACGTGGGAGGGAGCGAACTTGGGGTGCCGCACCGTCAAGGCGTTCAGCATCCATTTCTCGCGCGCTCGTTCGCCGTCGAAGATCAGCCACGCCTCGCCGCGGGCGTCGGTGCGAGTGGAATCCTTGGCTCTCCCGTACAGGGCGACGACAGCGTCTGCGACCGGCCCACCGGCCGGGTCGACGACCCTGAGATGAAAGCCCGTCCGCGCTCCGGCCTCGACGATGCCGAGCGGGCCTCGATCGAGTGCGGTGCGGACGACCGCGCCCGAGCCCGAAGCCGTGTGCGCGGGGGCTGCGGGCTCGAGCGCGGTCGACCGCTCCTCCCGCTCGAGCGGCTGGAAGCCGACGGAGACGGGCGAGGCGTCGAGCGGCTCGCTGGGCGTGAGCCGTTCGAGCACCAGGGAGCCGAAGGGGGTGAAGATCAGGACCAGCGCGGCGAGGGCCACCACGAGGCTCGACTTGAGTACGACGTGCATTGCGAGAAGTGCATTGCGAGAAGTGCATTGCGAGAAGCGCATTGCGAGAATTCCCGAGAGGAGGCCGGCGCCGCGCGTCGTGCTCGCGCTGAGCGAGTGGGAGCACGAGCGCGATCCAAGTGGCGCGTTCGCCGCCGAGTTCCAGCCGGCCACGAGCATAGGGCAGCCGGAACTGGGGCGCCGACGGCAGTCACTCTTCCCTGGCGAACTGCCACCCGTGACGCAGGCTCCTAGTGGGCGCCCCCCGAATCAGCGCTCCTCGTGCGCGTCCGGGTTGATCTCGCGGTCGCGATCCATGGCCTCGCGAATCGTGCGTTCCATGCGGTCCTGCAGTTCGACCGTGTCGTCGTAGCGCCACTTGATCACGGGGATGCGCCGGACGCGGAGCACGCGCCCGACCTTCGAGCGGACAAAACCCGTGGCGTCCTCCAGCATGTGCTGGACCTTCGAGCGGTCGGCGTCGGTGCCGAAGACGGAATAGAGAATCGTCGCGATCGAGAGGTCCTCGGTCAGCGTCACGCCCGTCACCGTGATGAAGCCGGCGCGCGGATCGTTCAGCTCGAATTCGAGCAGCGTCGCGACGCGCTCTTGGATGCGAGCCTCCAAGCGCGCTTTCGTACGGGGATTCGCCACGGTCGGACCTGGAGGAAGGTGGTGTGCCAAGGGCGGCTCCTCGCAGGCCGAAGAGCCGCCCGAGGAGCGGGCCTAGAGCGTACGCTTGGTCTCGACCAGCTTGTACGTCTCGATCACGTCGCCGAGCTGCACGTCGTTGTAGTTGTGCAGCACGATGCCGCACTCGAAGTCCGACCGGACTTCCTTGACGTCGTCGTTCTCGCGTCTGAGCGTACCGATCGCGCCGGTGTAGACGACGTTGCCGTCGCGCAACAGCCGGATCTTGTCGCTGCGGCGAATCTTGCCGTCGAGGACGTAGCAGCCGGCGATGTTGCCGATCTTCGACGACTTGAAGATGCGCCGGATCTCGGCGTGTCCCGTGACTTCTTCCGAGACCTCGGGCGACAGTTCGCCCTCCATCAAACGCCTGACGTCGTCGAGCAACTCGTAGATGACGGTGTAGATGCGCAGTTCGACGTTCTCGCGCTCGGCCTTCTGACGAATCTTGGCCGCGGCGGAGGTGTGGAACGCGAGGATGCGCGCGTCGGACGTGACGGCGAGGTCCACGTCGCTCTCCAGGATCTGACCGACGCCCGAGTGCACCAGTTTGACCAGCACTTCGTCGTGGCTGAGATCTTCGAGCTGTTGCTTCAAGACCTCGATCGAGCCCTGCACGTCGGCCTTGACGATCAGGTTGATGCGCGAACGGTCTTGGTCGGCGACCGCCTCGAGCAGGTTGTGGGCACCTACCGTGCGACGCTCGATCTGCGAGTTCATCCGGTTCGTGCGCGCGCGCTCCTCGGCGACCTCCTGGGCTTCGTCCAGCGTGTCGACCACGTGGAACTTGTCGCCGACGGTCGGCAGCTCGTTGAGGCCGGTAACCTCCACGGGGCGTGACGGACCGGCGTTCTTGACCTGGTTGCCCCGGTCGTCGTGGATCGCGCGCACCTTGCCGTAGCCGGTGCCCGCCAGGATCACGTCGCCGCGCTTCAGATTGCCGTCCTGGACGAGCAGGTGGGCCACCTTGCCCTTGCCCTGTTGGATCTCGGCCTCGAGCACGACGCCCGACGCGGGACCCTCGGCGTGCGAGCGGAGCTCGAGCACCTCGCTCTCGAGGAACACGCGCTCCAGGAGATCGTCGACGCCGTCGCCCGTCAGGGCGCTGACCTTCATCATCGCCGTGTCGCCACCCCATTCCTCGGGCGTCAGCCCCAGGCCGGCGAGCTCGTTCTGCACGCGCTCGGGGTTGGCTTCGGCCTTGTCCATCTTGTTGAGCGCCACGACCACCGGAGTCCCCGCCGCCTTCGCGTGGTTCAGGGCTTCCTCGGTCTGCGGCTTGACGCCGTCGTCGGCCGCCACGACCAGGACCACGACGTCCACCGCGTTCGCGCCACGGGCACGCATCTGCGTGAACGCGGCGTGACCCGGGGTGTCGACGATCGTGATCTTGTGACCGCTCTTCGTCTCGACCTGATAGGCGCCGATGTGCTGGGTGATCCCGCCGGCCTCGCCGGTGGCCAGACGGCTGGCTCGCACGGCGTCGATCAGCGTCGTCTTGCCGTGGTCGACGTGGCCCAGGAAGGCCACGGTCGGTGGGCGCTGCACGAGGTGCTGGTCCTCGATGTCGTCGCGCGCCTTCTCGAGGCGAGCCAAGAGGTGCTCTTCCGCCGCGATCTCCTGCTTGACGAGCAGATCGACGTCGAACTCCGAGGCCAAGAGGACCGCGGTGTCCTCGTCCAGGAGCGTGTTGATGTTGACGCCGAAGCCGACCTGCCGGATGGCGACGGTCAACACCTGCGCCTGGGTCACGGCGAGTTCGTTGGCGAGCTTCTTCAGCGTCACCGGTGCGTCGATCGTGACCGTGCTGTCCGCGTGCGGGGAGACGCTGGGCGCCGAGCCGCGTCCGCGCCCGCCACCGCGACGACCGCCGCCGCCGGTGTGCTGCGGGCGACGCCGACGTAGGAAGCGTCCGGCTTCACGATCGCGCAGCTCCTGGGCGGTGAGCGCACCGCGCGTGGAATCGCCGCGCACGAGCGAATTCGGGTCGCGTCCGAAGGTCGGCCGCACGTCCGGAACCACGTCGTCCCGCGAGCGCAGTCGACGCGAGTCGGGACGCTTCTTGGCCGTGGACTGCGCGAATTGCGCGGGGTCGATGAAGCCGACGACCTTGCCGGCACGACGCTTGGTCGAGGGTCGTACGAGATCCTTGGAAGCGGCGTCGTCCGCGGGCTTGGCCGTCGGTTGCGCAGCTCCGGGCTGCGACGGCCGCGCGGGCGCGTCAGCCGCCGCGGCGCCTTCGGCAGCGGCGGGCTTGGTCCCGGACGCGTCGGCCGCGGGCGCCTCCGCTCGGTCCGCCGCGGCTGGCGATGGGTCGCTGGGTCGTTCCTTGGCAGCGGGCTCGTCCGCCGGCGCCTTGCGCTCGGCTGCCGGGGCGGTCGCCTCGGGTCCTTGCCCTTCGGCGTGCGCCGCGGGCCGCTGTGCTGCGGTCGGCTGTGCTGCGGTCGGCTGTGCTGCGGTCGGCTGAGCTGCGGTCGGTTGAGCTTCGGTCGGCTGACCTGCAGCCGGTTGAGCTGCGGTCGGCTGCTCTGCGGCGGGTTGCCCTGCGGCGGGCTGCGCTTCGGTGGACTGCGCTTCGGTGGACTGCGCTTCGGTGGACTGCTCTTCGACGGGCTGCGCCGCGGAGGGCTGCTCGGTCTCGGCGGTGGGGGCGCGCTCGGGAGGTGCGGGCGCGGACGGTTCGGGCTCGGCGCTCGGCTGGGCCTCGGCCTGGGGCGTCGCGGGCTCCTGGGCCTGTGGCTCGGGCTGCTCGGGCGCGGGCGTCGTAGCGCTCGCCTCGTCGTCCGACGGCGGTTCCGCGGCCGTGGGCTTCTTCTTCTTGCGCTTGATCTTCAACCCGCCGACGGAAGAGCCGCTCGGCTCCTCGACGGCCTGCGTGCCCACGATGCCGTAGGCCTCGAGCCGTGCTTGGATCTCGAGGACTTTGAAGTCGTCCAGGGCGGACATGTGGCTCTTGACCTGGAATCCCAGGTCACGGAGCTTCTGGGCGAGCTCCTGGCCGGACATGCCGTATTCCTTGGCGAGGTCGTAGACGCGTTTTTTGGGCACGTGGTCGGTATCGGGGAGAGGGTGGGCCGAGCGGGAAGGGAGATCCTGGCCCGGCGCAAAGCAGGACCGTTGGCTCGCGGGCGGAGCGGTGGATCAGGCCGTCTCGGCCGTCGTCAGGTCGTCGGCGGGCCCGGAAGGCTCGCCATCGGAATCGGAATCGGAATCGGAATCGTTCGTGTTCGAGGGACCACCGGAGCCCTCGAAGGGGATGTCTTCGTCGCTGTCGTCCGCGGCGCGCCCGAAGCCTTCGGCATCGAACTCCTCGCGGGTCTTGATGTCGATGTCCCAGCCGCAGAGCCGGCTGGCGAGGCGCACGTTCTGACCCTTCTTGCCGATCGCGAGGGACTGTTGTTCCTCGTCCACGAGCACGACGGCCGAGTGGGTGTCGACGTTGGCGTAGATGTTTTCGAGGTGGATCTCGGCCGGCTTGAGCCCGTTCATGATCAACGTCTCGAGCGAGTCGCTCCAGCGAATGATGTCGATGCGCTCACCGCGCAGTTCGTCGATCACCGCCTTGATCCTGGAACCGCGCACACCGACGCAGGCGCCGATGCAGTCGATCTTGGGATCGGCGGAGAGCACCGCCATCTTCGTGCGGTAGCCCGGCTCGCGGACCACGCGCTTGATCTCGATGATCTCGTCGGCAATCTCGGGGACCTCCAACTCGAACAAACGTCGGACCAGGTCGGGGTGCGTCCGGCTGACGATGATGCGCACGCGCGGGCCATCCTTGCGCACTTCGAGCACGATCGCGCGAATGCGATCGCCGGGCGAGAAGGTCTCGCCGCGCACGCGTTCCTCGCGCGGCAGGTAGGCCTCGGTACGGCCGAGGTTGATCACCAGCGAGTCCGCGTCGAAGCGCTGGACGGTGCCGTTGATCAAGGAGCCCACGCGCATCTCGAACTCGTCGTAGAGCACGTCGCGTTCGGCTTCGCGCACCTTCTGCATGAAGGTCTGCTTGCAGGCTTGGGCGGCGATGCGGCCGAGCTCCGACATGTCGAACTCGAACTCGCCCTCCTCGTCCTCGACCGTGATCTCGCCGGTGGTTCGATCGACGATGATCACGAGGTCGTCGCCGACGCCTTCGAGCCGCTTGCGCACCGCCGCGCCCAGGGCCTCCTCGAGGCCCAAGAACAAGACTTCCTTCGGGATGTCCTTCTCGCGATGGAGGACGTCGATCAGGCGTAGGAGGTCTTCGGCGTTCATAATTGGCTCGTGGTCGGACGCCGTGGACAGACGGCTTCCGGACGCGGGGCGTGGGAACGCGCGGAGGCGCGCTCCGCACGCGTTGCCGTACGCGGAAACCGCCTTCCAGGGCTTGATCCAGGAAGGTTAAGGCGGGCTAGTCTGCTATATCTGTTGGTGTGAGTCAAACCTTGCTGCACGCCGAGACATCGGCGCACCGAATCGCTCTCGGAAATGCTCTCGGAAACGCTGTGGGAACCCCGCTCGGCCGCTGCCGTCAGGGCCGGCCGCAGCTCGCTGGGCGGTCCCTCGGATCCCGGCGAGGAGCCGGGGCCGCCTGATGCTCTGGGCCGGTCGGTCGGACGCGTTCCGGGACCTCGACGACGGCTTGCGGCGCGCTGCTCGGTCGGACTCGAACGTCCTCCTGGTCGGTGCGAGCGGAACTGGCAAGGGGGCGGCTGCCCGTCGTCTGGTGGAGTTGGGCCCGCGCGCCGGAAACGCGGTCGTGGTGGCCGATCTGGCGGCCGTCGCGCCGACGCTGCTCGAGGCGCATCTGTTCGGCCACGAAGCCGGCGCGTTCACGGACGCGCGGCGGGCTCGGCCGGGGGCCTTCCGCACGGCCGAGGGCGGCACCCTGATCCTCGACGACATCGACGTCCTGCCGCTCGAATCCCAGCCCAAGCTCCTGCGGGTGCTCGAGGAGCGCGTGGTCGAGCCGCTCGGGTCCGAGGTGCCCGTGCCGATCGACGTGCGGATCGTGGCCACGACGAATCGCGATCTCCGCGCGCTGACCGAGCGCGGAGGCTTTCGCGCCGACCTCTACTACCGACTGGCGGTCGTCACGCTGCACGTGCCGCCGTTGCGCGCCCGCGCGGGCGACGTGCGCGTCCTGGCCGAGGCGCTGGTGGAAGCGGTGGCGCGGCGCGTCGGCGTGCCCGCGCGCCCGCTCACGTCCGCAGCGCTCGACCACCTCGAGGAGCACCCCTGGCCCGGCAACGTGCGCGAGCTCGAGAACGCCCTCGAACGCGTGCTCGTGCTCGCCGCCGACGACGGCCCGATCCAAGCCTTCGAGTTCGCCTTCCTCGACGAGGCCGTCGTCGGCGCGGCCGACGACCTTGCCCGTCGAGCGCTGGCCGCGGGCGTCGCGGTCGACGAATTGACGCACGCCATGCTGCAGTGCGCCTTCGAGGAACAGCGCGGCAACCTGTCCGCCGCCGCGCGCCAGGTGGGTTTGACCCGGCGTGCCTTCGAGTATCGCTTGGCGCGCGATCGGGAACCGGAGGAGGCGTGAAGCGCGCAGGCTGGAGCAGGGCGGTGCTGGGTTTGGCGCTGTGGTTCTCGCTGTGGTTCTCGCTGTGGTTCTCGCTGTGCCCGCTGCCGACGTCGGCGCAGGCTGCGAGCGCGAACAGCGACCTCGACGTCGCAGCTCGGCTGGCCGCGCCGCTCGACGCCGATCCCGCCGCCCGCGCCGAGCACGCGCGCGCGTTGGGCGCGATCGAACTTGGCCCGGTGCTCGCGGACGAGCGCGTGGCGTGGCTCGTCGAGCGCGCGTCGTCCGACGGTGACGGCGAGGTGCGCGCCGCGGCGATCGAGGCCCTCGGCGCCAGCGCGCTGCCGGGCGCGGCGCGCGCGCTCGACGGACTGTTCGGCGGCGTCACGGACGAGGAGGAGCGGCTCGTGGCCGAGGCGCTCGTCCCGTTGGCGGCGGCGCGCGAGCTGCTCGTGACGCGCGTCCAAGCGGAGTTCCGGGGCGCGCCGACGCTGGCGACGCGCGCCCTCGTCGTGTTGCTCGAGGCCTACGGCCCGGCGCTCGCGGACCGCCCCGGCGGCGGCGAATCCGCCGCCGAGCGCGCGCCGTTCGTGCTGGGCGCCGTGCATCCCGAACGCCGGGTCGTCGTCGCGACCGAGCGTTCCGTGCAAGCGCTCTTCGACCGTCTGCAGTCGCTGGGCGACGAAGCCCGGACCGACCGCGTGTTGGCCGCGTTCGGCGACAGTGGCTATCGCCCGTACGAGATGCTCTTTCGCCGCGCCTACCTCGCGCTGGCCGGACGTGGCGATCCGGCGCGCGCGCTGGTGCACGCCGACGCCTTGATCGCCGCCCCGCGGCGCGGCGATGCGCGGGCGCGCAGTTGGCCCGCGTACGGCTGGCACTTCCGCGGCGCCGCGCTGTTCGCGCGCGGCGAGTTCGCGGAGGCGCGCGGCGCGTTCGAACGCGCCGGCGAGCTGATGGGCGCGCTGCTCGCCGAGCGCGAAGACTTGCGGCCCGATCTCTTCCGGCCGCGCACGCGGTTCCCGCAGGCGCCGGCCGGCGGCGCGATCCTGGTCGACCGACTGGAACTCGTCGCTTTGGAAGAGCTCTGGCAGGCGCTGGCGATCCTCGCCGAAGAGGACGCGAGCGACGCGGCGATCGAGCGCGCCCTCGCGCACGCGCGCCAAGCGCACGAACACCAGTGGCGCTCCGAGCTGCTGGCGCTCCGCACCGACACGGAAGCCGGCGCGGCGACATGGGACGTCCTGTTCGAGAACGATTTGGCGCCGGCCCGACTGCTGCTCGCCGGCCGCGGCGACGCGGCGATCGCGCTCGACGACACGCTGGCCTGGCAGCGCTGGTTGGGACGCCTGGCGGCGACGGTGGCCCCCGGCGAGGTGCCTGGCTTCGAACCCTGGCCCAACGAGTTGGCCTGGCTCGATCCCTTCGCGGACGACGCGCGCTTCGCCCTGATGCTGGCCGCCGAGGCGGAAGAGCTGAACCAAGCCGCGCGCGATTGGAACGCGACGCAGGAACGCCTGGCCGAGCGCGCGGCGACGGACGGTGGTTTGCTGGAGCCCGGCGACATCCGCAACCATCCGAAACTGCTGCGCGAGTTCGGGCTGCGGCGCCGCATCCTGGAGCGCGAGCGGGCGCTCGACGGCCGCGACCTCGGCGACGTGGCGGTGCGTCGCGACGCCTTCCGGTCGTTGGTCGAGATGCGCGTGCCCTCGACGCTCGCCCTCCGGCTCGGTCAGCGCTTGCGTGGTGAGGGCCGCAGCGCCGACGCGCGCGAGCACGCCGAGCGCGCGCTCCGGGATCTCGAGCGCGAAGCCCTCGGCGCGGGAGCCCTGTGGCTCGAGCGCACGCGCGCCGACCTCGAATTGGTCGTCGGCGCCTCCTACACCGACGAGAACCAGCCCGCGCGCGCCCAAACTGCCTTGCTCGGCGCGGTGCGGCGACTCGAGGCGCTGGAGAACACGCTGGTCGAGCGGCGCCGGGCCAGCTCGGACGACGTCGAGTTCGATCGCACGTTCGAGGCCTGGATCGCCGAGACGCGGCGCATGCGCGGTGCGGCGCTGACCTCGTTGGCGGTCAACGCCAACGTGCGACTGGGCGAGCCCGAGCGTGCGCTGGAGTTCTTCGAACAGGCGTTCGAGCTCGACCCGAGCGAGTTCAACCGCATCCTCCTGGCGTGCTATCGCGCGCGCTCCGGCAAGCAGGGCGAGGCGCGCGCCATCCTCGAGAGCGTCGCGGTCGAGCCGGCGCTCTACTACAACCTGGCTTGCACGCACGCGCTCCTCGGCGACGACGAGTTGGCGCTCGACTACCTGGCGCGCGAGTTCCGCGAGAACCACCCCAACCCCGAGTCGCTCGCGCGCCAGCAACGCTGGGCGGCGAGCGATCCCGACCTGGCGTCGCTGAGCGGCGACCCGCGCTTCCGGCGACTCGTCGGCGCGCGCTGACGGCTGGGCCGGCTCAGCGACACGGCTCAGCGACACGGCTCAGCGACACGGCTCAGCGACGGAGCTCCGCCACGAACGCCGCGTTGCCCGGCAGGTCGCGGTCGGTGATCCACACTTCGCCGCCGTACTCGAGCACGAGCGCCGCGAGCCCGTCGTAGAGGTCCTCGCCCTCGGCCTCGACGAGCTTGCCGGTGGTCGTGTCGATGCGGCCCTCGCGGCTGGCGTCCTCGGCGAGCCACAGCCGCGCGACACGCGCGGAGCTGGCGAATTCGACCGCGCGCTCGAGATCGTCGGTCGCGGCGCCGTGTGCCAGCGCGACGGGGATCTGGGCTTCGCGCTCGCGCTGTCGTTCCGTTTGCCAGGCCGCGACCAACGGCCAAGCCGCCTCGGCGAACTCGCGCGCGCTCTGCCGCTCGGGGCTGCCTGCGACACCGTCCTCCAAGAGGCCGTGCAACTCGCCTTCGGCGCGGATGCGAAAGCGTCCTTGGTGCGCGGCGTCGGCGGCCAGCACGAGCGGGTCGTGGCGAGCGCCCCAGACCCGGCCGATCTCGCGTGCCAGAAGTCCGTGGAAGCGGTCGCGGTCGACGTTGCGCCCGCGGTCGGGGCCGCCGTGTCCGTGGAAGATGGCCGCGTCGCCACCCAGCGAGCCCGCGTGCCACTGGAGGCTGTTGCTCGTGCGCCGGATCTCGTGACCGAGCGCGTCGTGCAGGTCGGAGGGCACCTCGGGTGCCTGGGTCTCGCCCAACCCGTAGCGATCGCCCTCGTAGAGTTCGACGCAACCCGCGGCGAGCGCGATCAGTCGATAGCGCTGATTGCGTTGCAACTCGGCGACGAGTGGCCGCAGCGCATAGGTGCTTTGCACGCGCAATGCGGCGCGCTGAATTGGTTCGTGGAGCGCGAAGGCGCGCAGGTTGCCTCCGGCGAGGTAGAGCGCCAAGCCGCGCGTCCCCGGCGGGAACAGGTTGGGTTCGATGCGCAGGCCGTCGAGCGGGCTGAGCCAATCCTCGCTCTCGCGCGCCGCGGCCAGGCGCCGCCCCGCTTCACGGCGCAGGTTCTCGAGGTGCACCTTGGTTTGCGACTGCTCGTCGAAACTCGGATCCTCGACCACCGGCACGAACAGCGAAATCTTGGTGCCCTCGCCTTCGGCCAGCAGCGCGTCGAGGTGCGCGCGGGAGGGGGTCTCGACGGTCAGGGTACGCAGCTCGTGGGTCGCCATGAAGATCGCTCGAACGGGTTCGCGGGGGAGGGACGCAGGAGGCCGACCCGCTTCAAACCCCATGCCAAGGCTCGGGGACGCCGACCTCGGTGTTCCTACCGCGCTGCATCGCCCGCGCGCTTGGAGATCTTGCAGCGCGCCGACTCAGGTCAGGAACCAGTCGGCCGGCCACAGGAAGAAGATCGCGAAGCCGCCGGCGAACGCGACGGCGATCGGCAGTGCGAGTTCACGCACCAGGTCGCGTCCCCCCAACACGCCCGCCAACACGCACTTGAAGAACAGGTTCGAGAGCGCACCCAAGAGAATCATGCGCCACCCGACCGCGCTTCGGATCTCGTCGGCGCGCATCATCTGCGAGGTGGAGAGCGTGATCGCGTCCATGTCCGTCAGCCCCGAGATCAGCGCCACGGCATACAGGCCAGAGGCACCGAAGCGCTCGCGCGCGAACGCGACCAGCAAGAGGACCGCCGCGTAGAGCACGCCGAACACGATCGCGGCGCGCAGGTCGGAGGGATCGCGGGGATGCTCCGACTCGATCGTTTCGAGCGGTCGGTAGAGGACGTACGCGCCGGCGATCGCGGACATCCACAGCATCATCGCGAACAACGGCGGTGCGAGTTCGCCGAGACGGTCCGGCGTGACGATGCCGATCTCGATGAAGACCCGTAGGAAGACCACGATCGACGCCAGCAGGATGACGAGCGCGGCCGAGCGCGGCGTAACGAGCTGGCGCTTCGCGCGGCGCGCGAACGAGACCGTCGTGGCCGTGCTCGAGATCAAGCCGCCCAACAAGCCGGAGAGATACGTGCCGACCCGTGCGCCGAGCGAGCGATGCGCGACGTAGCCCGCGAGGCTGATGCCGACGATCAGCACGACAATCAACCAGATCTGGAACGGGTTCAGCACGCCGAAAGGGCCGTACGCGCGGTCCGGCAGCAACGGCAGCACGACCAGCGCGATCAGGACGAAGCGGGCGATCGAGCGCAGTTCGCCGCCGTGCAATCCCGAAGCGAACTCGTGCAGGCGCTTGCGCCCGTGCAGCAGGAGCATGACGACGCCCGTCGTGACGATGGCGACGTCCACACGATAGAGCGCGAGGCACGCGCCGACGCTGAACATGACCAGCGCCGCGACCTCGGTGGTCGGACCGGCGGGCTCGTTCCGGGTTCGCAAGCGGTTCTCGAGCACCAACAGGGCGGAGAGGCCAAGCAGGCTGGCCGGCACCATCCAGGGACCCACGGCCGGCGTCAGCAAACCCGAGAGCGTGCCGAACAGCGTGACCAACGGCATGGTCCGGATCCCGACCAGATCGCTGGCACGCTCGCGCTCGAGTCCGACCAAGAGGCCGAGACCGAGCGCGAGCGCGAGCTGCAGGATGAGCGTGGGATCCATGGGGAGGTGCGCGGGACGGCGCGCCGGATTCGACGAGTCTACGGGCGATGGGCCCCTCCGCGCCGCGTACACTCCCGCACCTATGGGACGCATGACACTCACCGGCCGTGGCCGACGCTGGGTCCTCGGAGGACATCCGTGGGTCTTCGCCGACGACGTGGCCGACGGGGAAGGCGAACCGGGCGAACTCCTGCCCGTGTACGACCCCAACGAGCACCTCCTCGGCTGGGGCCTGTTCAGTTCGTCCTCGAAGATCGCCGTGCGCTTCGTGACGCGCGGCGAGGCGCAACCCAACCGCGCCTTCTGGCAGGCGCGGATCGCCGGGGCCATCGAGCGGCGTGTGCGGCTCGGGCTGTTGGCGCCGGACGGCGCCTGCCGACTGTTGAGCGGCGACGCGGAAGGCGTCCCCGGGCTCGTCGTCGACCGCTATCGCGACGTGCTCGTGATCCAGGTCGGCACCCAGGGCGCCGAGCGCATGCGCGACTTTCTCGTCGAGCTGGTGCGCGAGGCGTTGCCGTTCGACGTGCGCGCGGTGCTGGATCGCTCCGATCTCTCCGTGCGTCGGCTCGAGGGCCTCGAGGAGCGCGTCGAGTGGCTCCACGGCCGCGTGGACGGCCCGCTCGAGATCGTCGAGGAGCCGGGGCTGTTCGAGGACTCCGACGTGCCGCGGCTCGTCTACGGCGTGTCCCTCGAGGAGGGCCACAAGACGGGGCACTACCTCGACCAACGCACGAACCGCCAACGCGCGGCCGTCTTCGCCCAGGGCGAGGACGTGCTGGACGCGTTCTCGTACGACGGCCTGTTCGGCATTCGGGCCGCGCTCGCGGGCGCGAAGAGCGTCGTGTGCCTCGATCAATCCGCCGCTTGCGAAGTCCGCGTGCTGGCCAACGCCGAACGCAACGGCGTCGCGGATCGCGTGCGCTTCGAGCGCGGCAACGCCATGCACGACCTGAAGCGCCGCGAGACCGAGGGCGAGCGCTACGGGCTCGTCGTCGTCGATCCGCCCGCGTTCGCGCGCAACAAGAAAGAGCTGGAGGGCGCCCAACGCGGCTACCGCGAACTCAACCGCCGCGCGTTGTCGCTGACGACGCCGGGCGGCACGGTCGTGACGGCCAGTTGCTCGCACGCGATGAAGCGCGCGGAGTTCGAGTCGATCCTGGGCCAGGCTTCGTTGCAGGTCGAGCGCGCGGCGTGGTTCCTCGCGACGACGGGCGCCGCGCCCGATCACCCGGTCCGCGCCGGGCTGCCCGAGACCGACTACCTGAAGTGCGCGTTCTTGAGCGTGGAATGAGTCGCGCGGAGCGAGCCGAGGGGGGCCCGAGCGTGATCGCGCTCACGGTGAACGGGCAGCGACGCGAGTTCGCGGCCGGCACGACCGTATCCGCGTTGCTCCAGCAGCTCGGCTTGACCTCGGAGCGCGTCGCCGTCGAACGCAACCAAGCCTTGGTGCCGCGCGCGCAGCACGCCGCGACGGCGCTCGAACAGGACGACGTCGTCGAGGTCGTCACGCTCGTCGGCGGCGGGTAGACTGCTCGCTCCATGAGCCCGATTTCTCCATGAGCCAGGCCAAGCTCGAAGACGCGCCCTTCATCGTCGGCACGCACACCTTTCGCTCGCGCCTCTTCGTGGGCACGGGGAAGTACGCCTCGAACGAACAGATGAAGGCGGCGCTCGACCTCTCGGGCACCGACTGCGTGACCGTGGCCGTACGGCGCGCGAACCTCGAAGGCGCAGGCGAGTCGCTGGTCGACCACATCGATCGGTCGCGCTTCACGATCCTGCCGAACACCGCCGGGTGCTTCGACGTGGAGAGCGCGGTGCGGACCGCGCGGCTCGCGCGCGAGTTGCTCGGCACGAACTTGATCAAGCTCGAGGTGCTCGGCGATCCGAAGACCCTCTTGCCCGAGCCGCTGGCGACGCTCGAGGCGACGCGCGAACTGGCTCGCGACGGCTTCGAGGTGCTCGTCTACACGTCCGACGATCCGCGCCTCGGTGTGGCGCTCGCCGAGGCCGGCGCGGTGGCCGTGATGCCGGCGGGCTCGCCCATCGGCTCGGGGCAAGGCGTCCTGAACCCGAACGCGATCCGCATCCTGATGGAGCTGGTCGAGGTGCCCGTGATCGTCGACGCGGGGGTCGGGACGGCCAGCGACGTCGTGCTGGCGATGGAGCTCGGCGTCGAAGGCGTGCTGCTGAACACGGGCATCGCCTCCGCCAAGGATCCCTTGCGGATGGCGCGTGCGATGCGCGCGGCTTCCGAAGCGGGCCGCGACGCTTTCTTGGCGGGGCGCATCCCGAAGAAGCTCTATGCCAACGCGTCGTCCCCGTGGGAGGGCACGTTCGTGCCCCGCCCGGAGTAAGCGGCGCGTGCTCGATCCCGTCACCCAAGGTACGCCCCCGTTCGATGTCGAAGAGGGCCGCGGATTCCTCCTCGGCTGTGCGCTGGTCTTGACGGCGACGGGTCTCGTGGCCGCTCCGCTCGTCGCGGCGCTGGTGCGCTCGAAGTTGCCGCAGGAACGCGTCTTCTTCGCGCGCTGGGGCTTCACCCACGTCGGGCTCGTCGTACTGGCCGGCCTCGTGACGGTCTTCGTGCTCGGCGCATTGGCGAGCTTCGGTTGGATCGACGTCGAAGGTCTGTTCCCCGCGCTGCTCGGAACCGCGTGCATCATGGCGGTGCCGGCGGTGCTGGTCGGGCTGTACGCGCGCAAGCTGCACCCCGAGGGCCTGGCGGCGCTCGGCTGGCGACTCGATCGACGCGCGGCGTTCTCCGTGCCCGTCGCGTTGTTCGGGTACGCGCTCTTGCTCCCCGCTCTCTTCGGCGTCGGCATCCTCTGGAGTTGGCTCGGACCGAAGCTCGGCATCGAGTTCGAGCCGCAGCCGATCCTGGTCGAGGCGATGCACCTGGCGGACTCGCACAAGCTCTTGGCGTTGGCCCTGATCGGCGGCGTCGTCCCCTTGCTCGAGGAGTGGCTCTTCCGCGGCTTCCTGCAACCGCTCCTGGTGCAGAACTTGCGCGAGCCGGGGGGCATCACGCTGACCTCGTTGATCTTCGCCTCGCTGCACGGCAGCTCGGCGTTCCTGCCGATCTTCTGCCTCGCGCTCTACCTGGGCTGGCTGCAGCTCCAGACGCACCGCTTGACCGCGTCGTGGGCGGTGCACGCGGCGCACAACGTCCTCGTGCTGGTGCTGGTCTGGCTCGTGCCCGATGCGATCGATCTGATGGGAGATTCTTGAGTGCCCAGTCAGGAGACGCGGCCATGACGAGCTTTCCTCAGCGCGGACTGTTCGTGCCGGTGCCGGGCGGCGCGTATCGCGCGACCAACGCGACGGTCACCGGAGACGTGACGCTCGGTGTCGACGTCGGCATCTGGTTCGGCTGCGTCGTGCGCGGTGACGACGCGCCACTCACGATCGGCGCGCGGACGAACGTGCAGGACCTGACCATGATCCATGCCGACACCGGCGTGCCGAACACGATCGGCAACGAGGTCACGATCGGTCATCGCTGCGTCCTGCACGGTGCGCGGGTCGGCGACCGCGCATTGATCGGCATGGGTTCGGTCTTGCTGGGCGGCTCGGTCGTTGGCGAGGAAGCCATCGTCGCCGCCGGCGCGGTCGTACGCGAAGGCTTCCACGTGCCGCCGCGCATGCTCGTCGCCGGCGTTCCCGCGAAGGTGATCCGGCCGGTCAGCGAGGCCGAACTCGCCTTCCTGCCGAAGAGCGCCGAAGGATACGTCCAAAAGATCCGCCTCTACCTGGAGGAGGCGACGCCTTGAGCGCTCCTTTGGTGGGTGCCATCCTCGCCGCGGGGCGTGGCGATCGCATCAAGCCCCTCTCCGACGAGCTACCGAAGCCGCTCCTGCCGCTGCTCGAGCACCCGATCATCGGTTGGCAGATCCTGGCGCTGCGCGAACTCGGCATCACGGACGTCTATGTCGTGGTCGGCTACCTGGGGGACCGCCTGCGCGCCGCGCTGGGTGACGGTGATCGCTTCGGCGTCCGCTTGCACTACGTCGAGCAGACGACGCGGGACGGGCTGGCGCCGGCGGTCGGTCAGCTCGAGCCGCACGTGGCGGGGCGCTCCTTCGTCCTGTTCCTGGGCGACATCTACATCGACTTGCTCGACCTCGCGCCGCTGGTCGAGCTGCGCGCCGAGCACGAGCCTTCCGCCGACGTCGTCCTGGCCGTCAGCCGCGAGCCCGACCCCGCCGTGCTGCGCCGCAACTTCGAGGTCTTGCTCGACGCCGAGGGCCGCGTGCGCGCGGTGCGCGAGAAGCCCGCGGTCGTCGAGGGCGATCTCAAGGGCTCGGGGCTCTACCGGTTCTCGCCCGAGATCTTCGAATCGATTCGCCGAACGCCGCGCTCGGAACTGCGCGGCGAATTCGAGCTGACCGATGCGATCCAGGTACACATCGACCGCGGCTTCGTCGTGCGTCCGGCCGCGATCGCCGGGCGCGACTGGAACATCTCCGCGCCGCACGACCTCTTGGCACTGAACCTCGAGATGCTCGATCAGCGCCAAGAGGACCGCTTCGTCGCGGGCCGCGTGGCCCCCGGGGCCGTCTTGGTTCGGTCCGTCGTGCTGGCAGGCGCCGAGGTCGCGACCGGCGCGCACCTCGAGAACTGCGTGGCGCTGCCGGGTGCGCGCGTCCCGGCCGGCACGTGGAGCGATACGTTGTTCCACCGCGGCGGAGCGCTCGTCCCCGTCGGCGATCTCTGATGAAGAACCTCGAACGACTCGATGCGCGCCTGCGCGAACTCGGCCGCCTGGCCGTCGCCGTCTCCGGCGGCGTCGACACCGGCGCCATGCTGCATGCGGCCGTGCGCGTCTTGGGCGCGGACGCGGTGGGCGTCATCGCCGACTCCGCGAGCCTGCCCCGGCGCGACCTCGCCGAAGCGCGCGAGCTCGCCCGAGCGATCGGCGCACGGCTCGTCGAACTCACGACCGAAGAACTGGCCGACGAGCGCTACCGGAAGAACGACGGGCTCAGGTGCTATCACTGCCGCCGAATCCTGTTCGAGTCGATGGGGGCCTGGGCGCGGCGCGAAGGCTTCGTCGCCTTGGCCTACGGCGAGATCGCCGACGACGCCCTCGACGAGCGGCCGGGCCGGCGGGCGGCATCCGAGCACCACGTCGTCGCGCCGTTGGCCGAAGCCGGCTGGACCAAGGTCGACGTCCGCGCCTACGCGCGTCAGCACGGGCTCGCGGTCGCCGAGCGCCCGGCGTCCGCGTGCCTGGCCTCGCGGATTCCGCCCGGCACGGCCGTGACCCGCGAGGCCTTGCAGCGCATCGAGCGCGCGGAGGAAGCGGTTCGCGCGCTGGGGCTGCGCGTTCTGCGCGTGCGGGACCGCGGCGCGCTCGCGCGGCTCGAGGTCGGTCGCGACGAACTCGAGCAGGCGACGCGCCGGTTGCCCGAGCTCGAGCACGCGCTGCTCGAGGCGGGCTTCACGGAGCTGGAACTCGATGTCTACGTGCCGCCGGGCGCGCGCTAACGCTGGAAGATCGGTAGCAAGCCTTCCGGCACGCTCAGGACGAGACACTGCATCGCCGTCGCGTACGCCGGCCCGTGCGCACGGTTCGTCCACGAGCCGTCGGTGTTCTGCGCCGCCAGGACGCGCCGCAGCTCGCGCGGCCACCAGCGCTCGAAGTGCGTCGTGTCGCTGAGCTGCCAGAACGCTTGGGCCACGTACAAGCGCTCGTAATCGGGCCAGCGCACGTCGCGCGGTTCGTCGATCAGTCGCCAGATCGCGTCGATACCGGCCTGGATCGGCGCGGCGTCGTAGGTGCCCGCCATGTTCAACGTCGAGATGCCAGCGGCCGTCAGCGCGACCGAAGTCGTCGAGTCGTGCAACCGATAGCGAAAGGTGCCCTCGTCGGTCTGCAGCCGATGCACGTAGTCCACGGCGCGCGCGACGACGCTCGCGTCGACGTGGATGCCCGCGGTGTGCGCCGCGCGCAAGGCTTGCACGAGGCAGATCGTGGTGGAGCCCTCGTGGCTGGCGCCGGCGATGGGCTCGTAGTCCCAGCCGCCTTCGCTCGACTGACTGGCCTCGATGCGCCGGACGGCGGCTTCGAGCGCGGTGCCAAGTCGCTCGTTGCCCGGCATCATCCCGAAGGCCTCGGCGAGGACGAGCGTCGCGAAACCGTGCCCGTGGATGCGCGACAGCGCGTCGCCCTGGGACGCGATGTAGCCGTGCGTCGGCGAACCTACGTTGCGATCCTGGTGCGCGAGCAGGTAGTCGACGGCGCGCTGCACGATGTTGCCGTAGGGGCCGCGGCCGGGCTGGTTGCCGGCGGCCAGGAAGGCCAAGCAGCCCAGCGCCGTGACGCCGACCGGCGCCCACTCGCGAGCTTGGGCGCGCGGGAAGCTGCCGTCGATCTCCTGGGCTTGTTGCGCCGCCAGGTAGGCCAAGCCGCGCTCGAGCGCCTCGCGCGCCGCGAGTTCGCGGCGTGAGAGCTCGGGCGACTCAGCGGTGGTCGCCGGCTGCTGCACCGCTGGCTCGGCGTCACGGTCGGTGACCAGGACGAGCGCGAGGACTCCCGCGAGCAGCACGCTTACTCCGACTCGTTGAGTCGTCGGTAGTACGCGTCGATCCAGTCTCGGTACTGGATCGGCAGGTCCTCACCGCCCTGGTTGCGGAACACCTGTTGTGTGCGCGGAGGCAGGTGACCCCACGAGTCGGCGCCGGACTGCGGCGCGTTGGGATCACCGGCTTCGGGCGGGTCTTCCTCGCCGGGGCGATTCTCGCCATCCAGGGGGCTCGCGCCCTCGTCACCCGGTCGCTCGCCCTTGGGCGTGGGTTCGCCTTGGGGCTTCTCGGACTCCGAGCCTTGCTCGCCCGGGCTCTGCTCGGAGCCCTGCTCGCCGTCGGGCCGTGGACCCTCGGGCGTCTGCTCCTCCTGGGTGCGCGATCCCTGGGGTCGATCGAGCGGACTTTGGCCCTGGCCGGACTGCTGCTTCTGCTGTCCCTGGGACATGCCGCCCTGCATCGATTGACCGCCCATCTGCTGCGCCAGCGCGAGCAGTTCGTCGATGCCGGACGTCACCGACGCGCCCGATTCGTTGACGTCGTCGAGCAGCTTTTGAATCCCGCCATCGGCGACGTCGTCGAGCCCGCCGCCCGCGCCCGCCGCGGCCAAGTCGTCGGAGATCTTGAACAGCCTGGTCTCGATCTCGTGGAACAGCTCGATGGCTCGCTCGCGCGGATCGGTCGGGCCTCCCATGATGTCGTCGGGGCCGATACGGCCTCCGTCCTGCGCCCCGAGGGGGAGCGCGGCGAGCGCGAGCGCGGCAACGCTCGCGGTCATGAGTGTCACAGGTCGTTTCATCGGTCGTTCTCCGGTCCGTCGGGGGCTTCGGTGGGGGATTCGGGTGCCTCGCCCTTTGCTCCGGGCGCCGGCACGCCGACCCGTTCGCGCATCGCTTGGAACAGCTCGGCGATCTTCTGGTGCTTGACGGCCAAGCGCGTGATGTCGGTCATCGCCATGTCGTCGAAGGCATCACCCTGGCCGAGGTTCGGGAACAAGAGCCGAATCTGGCGGACGTCTTCCTGGACCTCGATCTCCATCTTGCGCAGCAGCTTGAGCTCGGTCGTGTCGGGCACCAGCGATTCTTCGTTCTGGCCCTCGTCGCCAGATTGACTCTCTTGGGGCTCCTGGTCCTCGTTCTGGCGGCGCTCGAGTTCTTCGCGCAAGGCTTCCAAGAGCCACTCGAACGACTCGGTCACGTCGCGTTGCAAGGCCTGCGTGCGCTCGCCGGTTTCGTAGTCGCCCTTCTCGGACAGCGCTTCGGCGATGCGGACGAGATCGCTCTCGGCCGCTCGCAAGAGCTCGGCGGAGACCATCGAACCCTCGCCCTCGATGGCGTCGGCCAGCTCGGCCGTGCGCGTGGCGATGGCGACCTCTTCGCGCTCGATGCGCCGCAACTGCAACCGCTGGGCGCGCGAGGGTGCCCCGCGCGGGGCGCGTTCGGCGTCCAGTTCCGTCAGCGCGCTGGATTGCGCCATGTGCGTCTCCAGCAGGCTCGTGACCTCCTCGGCGATCCGGAACAGGAGTTCCTCGGCGCGCAGCTTCTGGTACTGATCCTCCTCCTCGGCGAGTACGTCCTCGAGTTGCTGGAGTTCCTGCTCGACGCGCTGCTCGCGCTTCTCGGCCGCCGAGAGGTCGCCCGATTCCAACGCGGCTTCGGCGCGCTCGGCTTCCTCGGCGGCGCGCTCGAGATTTTCGGGGTCGCGTTCTTCTTCCTCGCGCATGCGGCGCGCGAGGTCGAGGATCTCCTCGCGGATGCGTTCCTGTTCGCGCGCCAGCTCTTCCGCGCTGGCGCGGTCCTCGGGCGATTGCGGCTGTACGCCGTCACGCGCCTCGCGCTGGGCGTCGCGCAATGCTTCCTGCGCCTGGCGTTGGGCCTCCGCGGCTCCGGCGGGGTTTCCGGCTTCCAGCTCGCCCGCGGCGCGTTCCATCGCGGCTTGCGCGCGCTCGAGCGCTTCGCCCGTCGTCGCTTCGGCGTCGGGGCTCATCGAGCCACG
>JBBDIB010000097.1:0-25901 GCA_040880665.1 Planctomycetota bacterium | reverse complement strand
TTCGAGCGACTCGCGCAAAGCTTCCGCCGTGCGCGCCGCCTGGGCCTCGGCGGCGGCCATCTGTTGCATCGCCTCGCGGCCGGCCTGCTGGCGTTCCGAGGCGCCGCTGGCCAGCTCGCCGAGCGCCGCTTCGAGCGCCTCGCGCGCCTCGGCCGCGGCCTCGCGACCGGGCTCCGCCGCTTGGTTGCGCGCTTGGGACGACGCGCGGCGCATGGCTTCCGCGGCTCGCTGCAGCGCTTCGCGCGCGTCGTTGCGCGCCTCGGCGTCGGTGGCCCTTTCCGGCAGCGAGTCGAGCGCGCGTTCCAGTCGCTCGGTGCGCGCGGCTTGCTCCGCCTGGGAGCCCGCCAGCGCCTCGGCCAGGAACTCGCGCTCGGCGACGGCGCGCTCGAGCGCGATGGCGCTGTTCTTCGTGGCGAGGTCCGCCGCCTCCTCCTCGCCCGCGGCGCGCGCCGCGCTCGCGCGCTCGAAGCCGCGGGCCAGGTCTTCGGCGAGCTGGCGGTCGGCCTCGTTCGGCTCGCCGGCCGCGAGTTCGCGTGCGGCGTCGGCGGCGGCCGCCAGGTCGGCTTCGACGGCCTGGGCGCCCGCCTCGGCGCGCGCCCGCAATTCCTCCGCGGCGGCGCGCAGCGCGCCCGCGGTTTCTTCCGGCGTGCTAGCGCCGCGTTCGCCGTCGCCCGCCGCTCGGACTGCGCGCTCGAGGGCGGTGGCCTCCGCATCGCGCGATGGCGTGGGGGAGACGCGCGCGTCGCGCCGCGCGGCGCCGGCCGCGTCCTCGAGCTCACGGGCCACCTCGGCGGCGCCGCGGCGCCCCTCGGCGATCGCTTCGGCGGCGGCCTCCAGTTCGGCCGCGGTCGACGTCTCGCGACGGCGCTCGGCCAGCCGTTCGGCCGCCCGAGCGGCGGCGGCGCCAGCCTCCCGCCAGGCTTCGTCGCGCGCGGGCTGCCAGCCGGCGAGCACGTCCTCGTCGATCCTTTGGTCGGCGAGCACTTGGCTCAGTTCGCGCTCGAGCGCCTCGAGCTCGAAGGCGCCGCTGGCGCGAGCCTCGGCCTCGGACGCGCGCAGGCGCTCGCCCTCCTGGCGCGCGAGTTCGTCCAGCGAGCGCTCCAGCTCGCGCTGCGCGTCGTTCGCCGCGCGGTCGCGCAGCTCTTTCGTTCGGCGACGAAGTTCGGCTTCGCGCGAGCTCAGCTCGGCGACGCGCTCGCGCCGTTCGCGCAGGCGATCGAGCTCGTCCTCGAGACGCTCGAGGCTCTGGCGGTCGAGCAGGATGTCGAGCAGTCCTTCGAGTTCGCCGACCAACTTCGACTGTCGCTCGATCGACTGCACCAAACGACCTTCCTGCATCGCCGTACGCGCGCGCTCCATGCGCTCGGCCAGCGTCAGTTCTTCGTCCAGCGTGTCTTCGGCCTCGCGCGCATCGAGTCGCCGCAGTGCGTCGCCGAGCAGCGTCGCGGTGCGCGTGCGGCCCTCGGCCTGGATGCGATCGAGCAGCACTTCCATCGTGCCGCGCAGGCGCGTCAGTTGCCGGATCAGGTTCGACTGTTCCTCGATCAAGCCGGCCAACTCGCGATCGTCGACGACGGTGCCGTCCTGGCGCGCGGACGCGGGCGCCGCTGCGGACGCAAGCTGCGGCACGAGCGACACGAGGGCCGTCAGCACGAGGTACAGCGCGGTCGAGAAGAACTTCTGACGCATGGTCACCTCCGCTCCTTGGCGAAGTTCTGGAGCCGTTCCTTGAGGCCTTTCTGACGATTCACGATGTCGCGCGTCAGCGCCAGGATGTTCTGGAAGTTGTCCCATTCGGCCAGTCGCTCCAGCAGGAGGCCCAGACGCTCGGTGGTGCGCGTCATGTCTTCGGAGGCCCGCGCGAGGGCTTCCTGCGAGTCCACCGTGCGGGTGGCGTTGGCGGCCTGCTCGAGCGACGCGACCGCGCGGCCGGCGAGTTCGTCGCCGATCTCGAGGCCCAGGTCGACCAGGTCCAACAGGTTCCCGGCGAAACCCGGCGAGCCGGCTTCGCCCGCGCGCCGCGCAGCGGCCAGTTCGCGCCAGAGTTGGTCGGGGAAGCGCGCGTCGGGCCAACGGGCCAGCGCGGCGTCGTAACGCACCAAGAGCGTCTCGGCCTTGTCGTCGATGCGCGCGTAGAGCACGTCCTCGGTCACCGCGGCGAGGTCGCGAGCGAGGTCGATCGCGCCTACCGCGACGCGCCGCTGTCCGGAGACGAGCGCGGCGACGGCTAGCGAATCGGCGGTTTGCACGGCGTCGGAGCCCTCGAGCGCGTCGAGCAGGTCTTCGACCCGCTGGCGACGGTCGCGCTGCAACTCGTCCAGGCGCACGGCGGCAAGCTTCGCCTGGGCGAGCCGATCCTGCAGGCGGCGCAGTAGTTCTTCCGGCGTCACGACGCGCACGCGGCGGGGGAGCGCATTGCCGACGTTCGCCTCGGGTTGGCGGTTGTCGCTGGCGGCCAGTTCGAGCGCATAGCGCTGGCCGGGAGCGACCGGAACGCCGTCGCTGGCGAACGAATCGACTTCAAGCCGGGTCGCTCCCAAGAGACCGTGGCGCTTGCGTCCGCGCTCGAGCGTCAAGGGCGTGCCCGCGAGCTCGCGATCGACGATGGGCGCCGCTTCGCCGTCGCCGCCCAGGGGGCGCACGATCAGGTGCAGTCCGGTCACGCGAAAGTCGTCCTCGGCCCGCACGCGCAGCGGCAGCGCGCCGCCCTGCACGACCTCGAACTCGGACGTGCGCGGCGACAGGACGGTCAGCTCGGGAGCGTGATCCTCGACCGCGATCAGGCGCACGAGCGGCGGCTCGGGACTGGAGAGACCCTCGGGGTCCACGAGATCGACGCGGAAGCCCATCGACTCGGTGACATGCAGGGTGAAGGAGCGCACGTCGCCCGGCGCATCGCCGGCGTCCGGCCACGGCGCCGCTCGCGTCGCGATCGCTTCACCGGCGGGCAAGCTCTCGATCGACGCGCTGGCGTTCGGCGTCGAGCGGACCCAGACCTCGACCGTCGAGCCGCGCAGCACCTCGACCTGATCGACGTCGAGCAGGCGTTCGGGCGCGAGACCGCTGTACTCCGGCGGCGTCACGCTGAGCGCGATGCCCGTGACCTCCGGCGGCTCGAGCACCTCGATCCAGACCTCGGGCAAGCCGTCGTCGTCGTCGCCGCCCGTCACGTGAAAGCGTTGATCGGCCTGCAGCGAACGCAGCAGCGTGCGGAACACGCCGCCCGAATGCGTTCCCAGGACGACGTCGCGGTCGCCGTCGATGTGCAGCGTCACGCTGCCGGGGACGACGCCTTCGGCCTCGATCAGGATCGGCAGATCCATGCCGCGCGCGATGCGCACGTCGATGCGCTCGCCGGACCGCGTGACCCGCACGCCGTCGCCCAGTTCGGGGACGCGCACGACGAGCGTCGTGCGTTGTGGCCAGGCGCGTTGCGCACCGAGCAAGCGCTCGACGAAGGTGCCGGCCAATTCCGTGTGCGTTGCCGCCCAGGTTCCGGCGACGAACAGCGCGCAGGCGCCGGTCAAGGCGAAGTAGGTGGGGCGCCGGTCATCGAGCACCGTCGCCGGGTGCAGCTCGTCCGCGCGCGCCTCGGCCTCTGCCAGCACGCGCGCGACCAGTTCTGGGTCGCCGTTGCCGCCGTGATCGGTGAAGTCGACCGCGCTGACGAACAATTCGTCGGCCCGCCCGTGCGCGCGCTCGAGCAAGAGCGCGAGGCCCGTTCGATCGGGCAGCGAGCGCAGCGGCAACAAGAGGTAGCGGTAGGCCACGAAGCCCGTCACCACGACGACGATCACGGCGTGGAAGACGCGAATCAGACGCGGGACACGCAAACCCCAGTCGGCGAGGTACGCGAAGGCCAGCCACGCCAGCACGCAGACGACCAAGATTCCGAGTCCGCGCAACCAGACGGCGCGCACGAGCCCCCTGCGAAGGCGGGCGATGCGGGCGTCGAGCTTGGGTGTGTTGCTGGTCACGGGCGCGGAGTCAACGCTGGAAGATCGGGAGGTAACGGTAGGGGATCTCGAGCACGAGCACGGCCATGGCCGTTCCAAACGCCGGGCCAGGCCCGACGTCGTTCGGCCAGCTCCCGTCGTCGCGCTGCAACTTCAACAGCTCGGTGCGCACGACTTCGAAGTAGCGCTTCCAGTGCTCCACTCCGAAGGCCGTACCGGCCGTGTACATGGCCTGTACGCCGTAGTAGTGGCCGTACCAGAAGAAGTAGTGCCCGCCGCGCGAGAAGCGCGCATTGAAGCTGTCGAGATCGCTCTGCAGGTACTCGAGTCCGCGTTGGATCAGTTCGTCCGAATAGATTCCGACGCCGTGCAACGCCGTGACACCGGCCGCCGTCAGCGGGAACGACGAGCGCGAACCGCCGCTGGACCGTTGGTAGTGGAACGAGCCGATGTCGCGTGTCAAGCGGCCGTTCCAGGTCGTCCGCTCGCCGGTGACGGCCGAATCGACGACGTACTGCGCGGCGAGATCGATCGTGGACTTGGGCACGCGAATGCCGATGTTGCGCGCGGCGCGCAGTGCCAGCACCTGGCAGACCACGATCGACATGTCCGAGTCCGGCTGGAACGGTACGTAGCGCCAGCCGCCTTCGTCGTTCTGGGTCGTGACGATGAAGTCGACGGCCTTCTGCAGGTGTTCGCGCACGTCCTGGCGGTGCGTCATGCCGTAGATCTCGGCCAGGAACAGCGTGGCGAACGCATGGCTGTACATGCGCGTACCAGCGTGCGTGATGTAGCCATCGCTGTTGCAGCACGAGAGCACGAACGCGAGCCCGCGCTCGATCACCTCGGAGTGTGCCCCGCGTCCAGGCAGGTGACCGCCCGCTAGGAAAGCCATGCAGGCCAGCGAGGTCACGCCGACGTGCGGTCCGTCGCCGAGCGCCATGTCGTAGCGGTAGTCGTTGTTGAGCTTGTAGCCGACCTTGCCGGGCCACGCGCCATCCGCGCGCTGGTGCGCGGCCAGCCAGGCGAGCCCGCGGTCGACGGCTTCGCGCTGAGCGGGCGTTACGACGATCGGTTGGGTGTCGAAGTCCTGAAAGCGGCGTTGAGCTTCGAGGGGCGCTTGGCCGAGGGCCAGCGCTCCGAGCACGACCGCGCACACGCTCGGCGCGGCACGCAGGAAGAAGGAACACATCATCGGGGTGTCTCCAGGATTTCGAGCCAACCGCTGTCGGCCGTGTCGTGGTAACCGAGCAGGAAGAGCGTCGCGCCGAGGGGCATGAGCTCGATCGCGCCGGCCGTGCGAAGTTCGCGCCGTAGCTCGCGTCGGTCGCGCAGCAGCCCGGTGCCGCGATCGAGGAACTCGAGCGTGATGGAGGTGCGCGCGATCGACGAGCTATTCGATTCGTAGCACAGGGCGACCGTGGTCCGTGACACGGCCGGCTGCGGCAGGCGCTTGCCAAACAGGTCGTAGGCGCTGACCGGCACGTTGCGCGACCAGAGTCGCCGCCCCGTTTCGAGGTTCCACGCCTCGATGGGCGTTTCGTCGCCGCGACCGGAGCGCCGCACGAAGGCGAACGGTTGCTCGATGATCGAACGCCGATCGTCGTCGACGCCGAGGACGTAGCTGCCGGGCTCGAGCTCGATCACGCGCGTCGCGCGCTGCGTGCGGCGATCGAGCCGATAGACGCCGCCGCTGCCCGCGCGCGAGCCCGCGTCCGCCAGGCTGGCGATCAAATAGTCCTCGTCGTTCACGTGCAGCGTTCCGACCAGCTCCTGCGTGCGTCCGAAGCGCACGTTCCACTGCTCTTCGCCGGAGTCCAGCTCGATGACGGCGACGCCGCTCTCCGCGCCGCGCGAAGCGGAATCGTCGGGCAGGAACAGGTGACGTCCGCGGCACCAGGCGACGAGTCCGAGGTAGGACGGCGCGTCGTCGGGCAGCACGTGTCGCGCGCGCTCGACGCCGCGATAGAGATCGACGACGGCGTAGCGGTGGGGCGCACTGATCGGTTGCGAGAAGATGACGAGGACGCCCGTGCCGAAGATGCCCGGTTGCCAGGCGTGGCGTCCGCGCAGGGGCAGCGTCCAGAGCGCTCGACCGTCGTGTGCTTCGAAGGCATAGAGCACGTTGTGGTGCTGGGGCGTGCGCGCGTGCACGACGACGACGCCCTGGTCCGCGACGACGCTGTAGATGCTGCGGACGCCGAGTTCGGCGCGCCACGCGGGACGCCCGTCGACCCCAAAGGCTTCGAGGTCGGTTGCCGCGGCTACGATCAGGCGACCTTCGGCGAGCGCTACGTTCTGCGGGCGCAACCGAGAGCTGACGCCCACGCGCCATGTCGGTAGCGCGGGGCTGGCTTCCGCGAAGGCCAGCAGCTCGCCCGGGCGCAAGAGCACGCGAAGCACCGGCTCGGCGCCCGACCGGGACGTCAGCCGCCCGATCTGCCAAGGCGTGCCGGCCTCGGAGAAGATCGGTGCCGCGCGTTCGTCGAAGGTCGAGGCGGGCGGCGGGCTCTCGGCGGGCAACGCCGCTTCGACGGCCAGGTCGGTGAACGTCGACGAGTCCTCTTCGGCGCGACGCAGCTCCGGGAAGTCGTGCGCCAGAGAGGCGCGCAGACCCGCGTGGAACTCGTCGTTGCCGTGCCGCCCGAGCGCGTCGGCGAGGCGCGACAGGAGCCGCGCGCCGGCTTCGCTCTCGACGTCGGCGATCGACGCGGCGCGGTAGACCTGCTCGATGGCCGCCGAAGGATCGGGCCGCTCGAACGCGATGTCCTCGAGCCGTCGCTGGGCCGTCTCGGCTGCGCGCGAGTGTGGGTAGCGCCGGATCAGGTTCTCGAGCGACGGTGCGCGCTGACCGGCTTCGCCCAGGATCGCGTCGGCGCGCGTTTCGAAGCTCTCGTAGGCCTCGCGACCGTCCATCTCCAAGCGACGCTCGATGCGCGCTTCGATCAGCCGTGAGAGCCGCAGCGGCGCGCCCGTCGCGTCCTCTCCGACGGCAAGGTCGCCGAACGCGAACAGCACCGCGTGCAGATCTTCCAGCGCGTCTTGCGTCCGCCCCTGGCGCGCGGCCAGGTCGGCCGCCGCCAAGGTGGCGAACGTCGGCAGCGGCATTTGCATGCGAAACACCGATTCCCACCGGGATTCGTCGACGAGCGCCTCACCGAAGAGCCAGTCGCGCGAAGCGTCCATGCGCCAGCGCGGAACGAAGAGGCCCTCCGAGAGCGCCGCGAGTTCGGTCAACGCGCGCAAGCGGCGCGCGGGATCGTCCAGCGCTTCGGCGTTGCGCTCGATGCGTAGCAACACGTCCGCGCGGTCGAGGCGCGACGGCGCCAGCTCGAGCGCGAGCTCCAGGGCGCGCGCGACAGCGGCGTGAGCGCCCAGCTCGCCGTGCAGGTCGGCGCGCGTGCGTTCGAGGCGATAGCGCTCGGCGAGCGCCGCGCGCTCGTCGTCCAGCTCGGCGAACAAGACCTCGGCCTCGTCCAGATGACCGAGCGCGCGATCGAGCTCGCGCTTCGATTCGAATAGCGCCTGAGCGCGATCGAGGTGCAGCCGCGCCTCGGCCAGGATCGGACCCGGCTCGCCGGGTGCCAGGCGACGCTCGGCGCGCTTGCGCTCCAGTAAGAGGTCCCAGTCGAAGAAGGCGTGTGCGCCGTTGTGCGAGAGGGAGTAGAGGACGCCCTCGCCGACCCACAGATTGCCCAGCGAATCGTCGGGCCACGCCGCCTCGTACTGGTCGAGCTCGCGGCCCGTGCGGCGATCGATCGCGATGCGCGTGCGGCCCGCGACGAGCACCGCCTCCGCCGTCAGGAGCGGCCGCGGGAAGGCGCGTTTGCCGTCGATCGGGACGGACCAAGCGTGCTGGAACGCGTTGAGGGTCCGCAGGCCGCCGCGCTTCCTGAGCGCCGTCACCACCTCGGGACCGGAGAGATAGATGTGCTCGTCGTCGGCGCCCAGCAAGAGGTCGATGCGCGCTGCCTCGCGCGCCTTCGCGCCCAAGAGCGCCGCGTTGTACGCCCACAGGACGCGCCCGTCCTCGAGGTCGATGCCCAACAGGTCGTTCGAGTCCGACGGCGTCGACACGACGATGCCGTTCGCTACGATCGGGGGCGCTTCGCGCCACAGCGAGAGACGCTGCGCCTTCCCGTAGTTGCGCGTCTTCGGGATCTCGATCTGGTCATAGCGGCACTGCCACTGGATCTGGCCGCTGGCCAGATCGACCGAAGCGACGGTCCCCAGCTCGGTCTGCACGATCACGCGATCGCCGACGACGGTGACCGGCGTCGAGACGAACTCCTCGCTGACCTGCCCGAACATGTTGCGCGGTCGTTGACCGCTGATGAGCGCCGTGCTCCACAGCCGCCCACCCGTCTCGAGGTCGTAGCAGGCGAGGTGGAAGTCGATGCGGCCCTGCTTCAAGTAGCACGGCACGAGCACGCGCGTGCCGGCGACGATGGGCGGCGCCGAGACGATCATGCGCTCGGCGTAGGAGCCAGCCCACGGGTTCCAGACCAAGCGCGGCGAATGCGCGCCGCGCTCCGACGGCACGATCTCCGGCGAATGGTCCCAGAGCCGCTCGCCCGTGGCGAGGTCGAAGGCGAAGAGTCGACGCTCGGGGATCGGCGTCTTGATCTCGATGCCCTGCCACTCGTCGTCCTGATCGATGCTGATCGGGAGTTGCAGCGCGGCGACCACCACGCCGCCGCCGATGGCAGGGGCGATCAGGATCGAGTCGTGACTGATGCCCTCGAACAGGTTGTCGCGCGCGCTGAGGTGCTCCCACGCGGGCGGCCCCTCGAAGTGCCACCGGCGCTTGCCCGTGGCCGTGTCGATCGCGACGACGTCGATCGAGTTCGTGGCGACGAGCGTGCCGGCGCTGACGACCGGGAACGAGTTGAAGCGTCGCGCCGAAAGTCGACCGATGCGGCCCAGGTCGACCGCGGGCGTCGACCAACTGGTGGACCGCGCGCGCGGCAGGGGACCGCCGGCTCCGGCGTCGGTGAGGTTCGCGCCGCCTCCGACGCTGGCGGGCGCCGCGACGCTGCGGCGCGCTGCGGCGTCGAAGCGCGGCATGCGGCCCGCGCCGAGCGCCAGCTCTTCCGCGCGGCTCCAGGCCGCCAGCGCGGTTTCGCCGTGCCCGGCCTCGAGCTCCAAGTCGCCCAGCGTCCAGGCGGCCTCTTCGGCGGCGGGGCACAGCGGCCAGCGTCTCAGCACGCTGGAGAGCGCCTCGCGATCGAGCCGTTCGCGCGCGGCCTCGTAGGCGAGGCGCGCCGTGGGTTCATGGCGCTCGACATAGCGCGCGCGCCAGTCGGCGGGCATCGCGCGTAGGGTCTGCCAGGCCCACAGAGCCGCGCCCGGGTAGACGGGAAACTGCGACTTGCGCTCGGACGCGTCGCGCCAGTCGGCCGGCAAGAGATCCGTGGCGTGCCGCTCGAACAGGGTTTGGAGTTCGGACAGCGCTTCCTCGCGGCGATCGCCCTCGATGTGCTTGACGACCCGCTCGGCGAGCGTCTGCGCATCGCGCGCGAGCGGCAGCGCGAACTGCTGCTTGCCCTTGGTCTCCGGCTCCTGTGCCACCGACGGCGCCGCGCCGACGACGGGCGCCAAGCACAGCGAAAGGACGGCGACGGTCACGCTCACAGACTTCATATCAGCTCCGCCCGCTTGCGCAGGATCCATTCCGCCGACAGCACGCCCAGGATCGCGAGTAGCGTCGCCCAACGGTCCCACGCATCTTCGAGGCGCGACGAGATCGGCTCGCGCCGCTCCTGGCCGCCGGGCAGCTCCGTTCGGAGGTTGCCGATGTCGCCCAGGCGCAGGAATTTGCCGCCGGTCAGGTCGGCGATCTCCTGCATCGCGAGCGGGTCGGGCGACGGGTCGGCGTTCTCGCGCGACGGCAGTCGAACGTCGAAGTCCACGATCGAAAGGCGTTTCCCTTCGTCCTGGATCCACGCGCGATAGATGCCGGGGCGTTCGACTTCGAGACCGCCGCGATAGACGCCGTCGCGCTCGGCATCGGGTAAGAGCGCGAGTTCGTGCTCCTCGCCGTCCGCGCCGGACCAGACGATCCGCTGCGCGTCGAGCTCCGCGGGGCGGAAGTCGGCGTCCAGCACGCGCGCCTCGAACTGGATGCGATCCTCGAGGTCGTACGTCGCGCGCGACGTCTCGAGGCGGAAGCGTCGATCACCGCTCTTCAACCGACCGAGCGCCAGCCAGCGAATCGCGTTGCGCCAGAACGCGCCCTGGTAGCGGTTCCCGTAGTGGAAGCGCCAGCGATAGGTCGAGTCGACCGCCAAGAACATCGTGCGACCGGACGGGTAGTAGCCCAGGACGCAGATGGGATACAACTCGCCGTCGATGGGCTCGCGATCGGTGGGGTGGCGCAAGAGCACTTGCGAGCCCGGCTTCGCGCGCCGGACCGGGAAGTACCAGTAGAAGCCGTCGAGCCCCGCTTCGGTCTCCCACAGGCGGCGGTTCTCCTCGGGGTCCTGCGACAGGCGCAGGATCTCGTGCGGATCGCTGGGGTCTTGCAGCACGGGCCGGAAGACCTCGGTCGTGTCGCCCTGGAACTCGAGGAACGGGTCGACGACCACCGGCAAGAGGTCTTCGAGCGGCGTGTTGGCGAACGCGCGCGGGTTGTTCCACTCGCTGGCCTGGA
This sequence comes from Planctomycetota bacterium, assembly GCA_040880665.1. Lineage (GTDB taxonomy): Bacteria > Planctomycetota > UBA1135 > UBA1135 > JBBDIB01. The sequence goes on along the minus strand of JBBDIB010000097.1, from coordinate 15,293 downwards.
AGAGCAAGCCGCCGCCCGCGGTCACGAAGCCGCGCAGCGCGCCGAGGAAGGCTTCGACCTCGGACGGGTCCGGGCTGATCGCGTCGGGGTTCACGTCACCGAGGATCACCACGTCGTAGTTGGCGAGCAGCTCCTCGCGCGTCGTGGGGATGCTGGTCAGGCTCGGCAGCTCGGGACTCGCTTCGTGCGCGAAGCCCGGCGTTGCCGAAAGGAGGTAGCACTGCACCTGGATCTCCTCCGAGCGCAGCAAGATCTGGTGCACGAGGAAGCGGTACTCCCAGCGCGGCCAACCCTCGACGTACAGCACGCGCATGCGAGCCGGCGAGACGCGCACTTGGAACGCGACCTGGTTGTCGTCGGTCATCGTCTCTTCCAACACCGGCGCGACGCGCGCGCGGAAGCGACGTTCGCCGGTGCGGGCGTTCGTACGACCGGGCGGAGCGATCAGCACGACGCGCTCGCCGCCGGGGGTCAGCGCGATCGTCGTTTCGGTCAACGGGCGCAGCTCGCCCTCGCGGTCGACCGATTCCTCCTCGAGCACGACCGTCGCGGTCGTGCCGGGCTCGATGCCGCGTCCGGTGACGCGCAGCGTGACGGCGATCTCGTCGCCCTCGAGCGCATCGCTGGGCGCTTCGACCAGCTCGACGACGACGTTGCGTTCGGGGCGCGTGTCGCCCAGCACGACGGTGTGGACGGGGATGCCCGCGGCGCCGGCCGCGCGGGCGGCTTCGCGTGCGGGTAAACCGCCGTTCGAGCGGCCGTCCGACACGACGATCATGTCGGTCACGTGGCGCCCGCGATGCGTCCCGAGCACCTGGGCGAGAGCGTCGCCCAACTGCGTCGAACTGCCCTCCGCCGAAAGCGCCGCGAGGCCCGTGGCGCCTTCGTTCGCGGTCAGGAGCTCGGCGTCGCGATCGAAGGCGTACAGCTCGGTCTCGTACCCGTTCCGACTCAACATCGGCAGCAACTCGCGGGCGATCGCGGCGCGGGCGAGTTCCGAGCGCGAGGTGCGCGTCGCGACCAAGCCCGTCGCGTCGTCGAGCGCGCGCCGTGCGTCGGCGTCGCCGGCGTAGGCATCGACGCGTTGCATGCTGGCCGAGTCGTCGATCAGCACGACGACCTCGGGCGCTTCGACTTCTTCGCGTTGCTCGACCCACACGGGTCGCGCGAGCACGAGCGCCAACAGCGCGAACGCCGTCAGCCGCAGGCCGACGAGCACACCGCGCAAGCCGCTCCCGATCCCTTCCTTGCGGTACCCGAACCAGGCGATGAAGCCCAACGCGGGCAGGATGACCAGGACCACCACCCACAGGGCGGGCAGGTCGACGAGCGAGAGTTCGGAGCGCAGCGCATCGGTGCTTCGGCTGGCGGCAGCTTGCAACATCGAGGAGCTTCCTAGGAGCGCGAGGATCATCGGACGACACTCCGTTTGCGGCCGATCCACGCGGACCAGAGGGTTTCGGCGATCAGTGCGCCCAGCGCCAAGGCAGCGAGCCAACGCCACAGTTCGCCGCGCGAGGCGTCGTCCTGCTCGATCACGTCGGTGCCGGGCTCGAAGCTCGCGAGCTGGAGCGCGGGATGGAACGCTTCGATCTCAGCGGCTTCCATGCGATCGAGGTCGCCCTCGCTGTGGTCGGCCTCGACGACGAACGCCTGCGTGGGCGCCGCCTGTTGTTCCAGGCGCCAGACGCCCTTCTGATCGGTCGTATCGACGAGGTCGAGGCGCCAACGCCCGTCGCCCAGATCCCGCGGCGGCGCGTCGATGCGGCGGCGGTCACCGCTGGGCAGGACCAACACCGCTTCGCGCGGAAAGCGCGCGAACTCGGTGCTGAGCGCTCGCCCCAGCGCGACGGTGCTCGCGCGCGGCGCGGGCCGTCCGGCGTGGCGGAACCACTCGTGCACCAGCGGTACGAACGACGCCGGCAGCTCGGGCAGGTTCGTCCAGTCGCCGTCGATCGACGTCGTCCAGAGGTACGTGAGTCCGCGGTCGTAGGGTCGCTCGATCAGGAGCGGACTCCGTGCAGCGTCGTCGAGCGCTGCCAGGACGCGCGCGTCGGCCAGCGGCTCGACGGCCAAGAAGCCGTAGACCGGGACCTCGGTCAGGTAGGAGACCCAGCGCTCGTCGGCGAAGAACTCGAGCGCGGGGTGCTCGGCGTCGAACGTGGCGGCGCGGTGGAAGCGGTCGCGACGCTCGGGCACCTCGAACACGCGCCGCGGTCGCGCGGGCAAGAGGCCCGTGCCGTCCTCGGCGAAGAAGCGCGTCGTGAACGTCTCGAGCCCGCGCGCGTTCGCGATCGCGTCGCCGACGGTGAAGACGACCGAGCCACCCGCGGCGACGCGCTCTTCGATGCGCTCGACGGAACTCGGCGGCAGGCTGACCAAGTTCGCGAGCACGAGCACGTCGACCTCGTTCAAGTCGACCTCGTTGGCTGTGTAGCCCGCGACCGTCAGCGTCCGGACGTCGAACGGCTGGTACTTCGTGCGGCCGAGCGAATCGTCCAACGGCGCTTCGAGCACCGCTCCCAGATAGCCCGTCTCCGCCTTGTCCAGACGCTCGGAGGGGGCGCCGTCGACCAGCAACACGCGCACCGGCGCCGGCACGTCGACGACCAACGCGACGGTGTCGTCGAACGTCAGGCGGTCGCCCGCCAGGCTGGCCTCGAGCACGTGCTCGCCGGTGCGCCGTGGCGTGAACGGGAACTGCACCGACGCGGTACCGCGCGCGGGCACTTCGACCGGGCGCGTCGGCAGGCGTTGACCGTCGATCTCGAGGACGACGCGCGCGTCGGTCACCACCTTCGGGCCATGGTTCGCGACCGTCACGACCACCTCGCTCTCGAGTCCGGCGCCCAAGAGTCGGTCGCTGGTCTCGATGCCGATCAAGCCGAGGTTGGCGGGCGTCAAGGCGCCCGCGCCCAAGTCCTCGATGCGCACGCGCACGCCCAGTTCCTCGAGGCGGTCGAGCGCGCGCAAGAGCGCCGGCGTCTCCAGCTTGGCCTCCGCCGTTTCGCCGCGCGGAGCGGTGAACGTGCGGCGCTGCAAATCGGTCAACACGACGACCTCGAGCACGCTCGACTGCGTGCCCGCAGCGTCGCGCTCGGCCAGTCCGACGACCTCGGCGAGCGCCGCCGCGAGGTCGAGCGCGTGATCGGACGGCGAGGTCAGCGTCGACAACGCCGCGATCGCATCCTCGGGCCCGTGCGACGACAACGTCGAGGGCGCGCGGTCGGCGGTGATCAACGTGACGCGGTCACCGCGCGATCCATCGAGCTCGTTCAAGCGCTCGCGCGCGCGCTCGAGGAGCCGCTCGAACACGCTCGAGACCGACTCGCGGTAGCCCGTGGACGCGGAGCGATCGATGACCAGGACGACATCGCGGCGCGACTCGGTCAAGGGCGCCAAGAGGCTCTCTTCGCCCAGGAACGGACGCGCGACGGCGAAGGCCAACAGCGCGACGGCGCCCATGCGCAGCAGCAACAGGATCAGGTTTTCGAACTGCGAGCGACGCCGTGTGCGGCGAAAGGCCGCCTCGACGAAGCGCATCGCCGCCCATTCCATCGGCTTGTGCCGCTGGCGGTTCAGGAGATGGATCAGGAGCGGCACGACCGCGAGGAGCGCGCCGGCCGCCAGGGCGGGGTTCAAGAAGCCTTGGAAGAGTCCCATGGAATCAGCCGCTCGACCGCGCTCGCGCGGAGCGGTGTGCCAGGTACGTGGAGAGCGCCACGTCGAGCGGTGTGTCCGTCGTGATCGTGACGAGGTCCGCGTTCATGCGCTGGGCCTGTAGCCGCAGCGCTTCGTTGTGCTTGGCGATCTCTTCCTTGTACGCGACGCGAATCGCCTTCGGGTCGACCTTCTGGCGCCCAGCGCCTTCGAGCCCGTCGAGGCGCAGCAGGCTCTCGAACTCGAAGTCGAGCTCTTGGGGGTCGAGGATTTGGAACAGGATCGGGTCGTGTCCCGAGTGGCGCAGTTGACGAATCGCCGAGACGATCGTGTCGAGGTCGTCGAAGAAGTCGGAGAAGACGGCGACGATGCCGCGGCTCTTGAGTTGCGGCACCAGCGAAGCCAACACCGAGCCCACGCCCGCGTTGCCCGTGGCGCGCGTGTTCTCGAGCGCGTTCAGGACGGCGGCCAACTGGTGCGTGCCGTTCGTCGGCGGCATCGCTTCGCGCACGGCCGAGTCGAACGTCACGAGCCCGGCCGCATCGCGCTGGCGAATGACGAGGTGCGCGAGCGCGGCGGCCGCCCAACGCGCGTAGTCGAGCTTGCTCCAGCGCAGTGTGCCGAAGCCCATCGACTCGCTCGCGTCCAACAGGATGCGGCACGTGAAGTTCGTCTCCTCGACGAATTCCTTCACGACCAGCCGGTTCGAGCGCGCGAAGATCTTCCAGTCGACGTGCTTCAGCTCGTCGCCGGGGACGTACGGGCGGTGCTGCGCGAACTCGATCGAGCTGCCCTTGTGCGGCGAGCGATGCTGCCCCGCCATCATGCCCTCGACCACGGTGCGCGCCACCAGGCTGAGCCCCGACAGGCGGTCGAGGACCGCCGGATCGAGACTCTTCTGATAGCCCTGACGCGCGGCATCACGGCCTACGGCGCCAGCGCCTGACGCGCCATGACCGGCCGCGCCCGCGACAGCCTTGATCGGATCGTCCGCCATGGATCGCGGCTCCTAGCTCGCGACCCCGGAGACTCCCGCGGCGACCTTGCCCGCGGGATCGACCTCGAGCAGCAGGCGATCGATGATCTTGTCGGACGTCATGCCTTCGGCAGCGGCGGAGAAGTTCGTCACGATGCGGTGGCGCAGCACCGGGTGGGCCACGGCGCGCACGTCCTCGATCGCGACGTGGCTGCGTCCGGCGATCGCCGCGTGCGCTTTCGCGCCCAGGACGAGGAACTGGCTGGCGCGCGGTCCCGCGCCCCAGTCGACCCACTGGCGCAAGAATTCGAGCGGCCCGTCGGAGCGCACCCGCGTTCCGCGCGTGAGCGCCAGGCAGTAGTCGAAGATCGAGTCCGCGACGGGCATGCTGCGCACCGTCGCCTGCATCGCGAGGATCTCGTCGGCCGAGCAGACCATGCCTGGTTCCGCGACCTCCGAGCCCGTCGTGCGGCGCAGGATCTCGCGCTCTTCGAGCGCGGACGGATAGGGCACGTTGACCAGGAACATGAAGCGGTCCAACTGCGCCTCGGGCAGCGGGTAGGTGCCCTCCTGCTCGATCGGGTTCTGCGTCGCGAGGACGAAGAAGGGGTCGGGCAAGACGTGGCGCTCGCCGGCGACCGTGACCTGCCGCTCCATCATCGACTCGAGCAGCGCCGCCTGCGTCTTGGGCGGCGTGCGGTTGATCTCGTCGGCCAGGATCACGTTGTGGAAGATCGGCCCCCGCGAGAACTGGAAGCGTCGATCGCCCGTCTCCGGGTCGATCTGCAAGAGTTCCGTTCCGGTGATGTCGCCCGGCATCAGGTCGGGCGTGAACTGGATGCGGTTGAACGAAAGGTCCAGCGTCTTGGAAAGGCTGGAGATCAAGAGCGTCTTCGCAAGCCCTGGGACGCCCACCAGGAGACAGTGGCCCCGGGAGAGGATCGCGAGCAGCAGCTCGTCGATCACCTGATCCTGTCCGACGATGACCTTGTGCAGCTCGTCCTTGAGGCGGGCGTGGGTCGCGCGGACCCGTTCGAGCGCCTGGGCGCTGCCGTTCGATTCACTCATCGTCGCGTTCGTTCGTCGAGGGTGGGGGAGGTCGGGGACAAGGCCGGAAGGGGTCTCATCGACCGTCGAGGCCGAGAGCGCAAGGGAGGGTCCGTACCCCCCGCACCTTAAATACCAGCGTGGGGGTGCGAGGGACACTGGAGCCACCTTAGGGAGCCGGCGGCGTGGAGCGAACACTGCGCTACCGCGCCGGAGCGCCGTGTGGGCGCCACCAGTGCCTCTACGGCACCCGGCGTGGATCGTTGCGTCTCATTCCGTGGATTCGAGTCGTGCGTGGACCAGCGCATCGCGTTCCAGGCAGAGCACGTCGCCGTCTGTAACGTGTACGTCACCGCCGGCCGTACCGCCCGCGCTGCGCCCGCTGCCCGAGCGCTCGGCGAAGGGCTCGAAATCCAAGAGATAGAGCTCGCGCTCGAGATCGAAGAGATAGAGCCCCCGATCCGTGGCCGCCACGAGTCGATTCGGCGTCAAGGCGGGCCGGCCGCGGAACTCCTCGGCGGGATCGAGGTGCAGGGCGTCGACGCGTCCCGTCGGACCACGCCAGCGCACGGTTTGACTGCGACCGGAGCGACCTAGGGTCCAAACGCCGGACGGGGCGGCGCCGATCAGCGCGAAATCGCCATCGAGCGGCGTGCCGACGAACCCGGCGTCCGCGCTCGGCCACGGAAAATCGAACCGAAAGCGCTGCTCGGCGTCCGACGGCGCCCAGAGCGCTTCGCCGTCCACGACCAACGGTCGGCCGCCGTCGCCGCCCGCGGCGTCCACGCCGCGGCGCGGCACGCGCGCCGTCCAGAGCACGCGCCCGTCGGCGGCGCGCACGAGGGACAGCGTGCCGAGGTGCGTCGGGACCAACACCAGACCGTCGTGCACGGTCAGCGCGCCCGACGCGAGCCGCGCCGTCTCCGCGAAGCGCGATTGGTTGTCGACGCGATCCGAGCCGCGCGCCAGTCGCCGCAGCCACACCACGGCGCCGTCCTCCAGGCGGAAGGCGGCCAGCCAGGCTTCGACGGCTCCGCCGTAGGTGCGCGCTTGGACGACGACCAGGTCGTCGACGATCACGGGCCCCGCCTGGAACTCGGCCTGGGCCAGCTCGACCAGCGCGGGATCGGCCACCGGCCGACCGTCGACGAGCCGCCGATCGCCCGCGCGCGCCCAGGCGAGCGGCGTCCGCTCTGCCATCAACGGGGCGGCGTCGGCGCGCGGACGCCACGCGGCGGCGCGCGGCAGGTCGATCGCGACCAGCGCGTTGGGCTCCTCGGGCAAGCGCATGCGCCCCTGCACGGCCACGAGGCGCGCGCCTTGCGCCGCGGGCTCGAGCGGCCAGCCGGGTGCGCCCGGCGCCGCGAAGGGCAGCGACGTGTTGATGAAGTGTTCGTCGACGCTCGCCAGGAGGTCGATGCGGTGACTGGGCGCGAAACCCGCCGCGCCACGCGTGAAGAGCGTCACGAGCGACGCCGACTGCACGGCCACGCGGCCGTCGTCCAGGAGCGCCAGCCCGGGTCGTTGCCCCTTGCCCGGCGCGACGAAGCGCGCGGCGGTGCGGCGCGACTCGGGATCGTCGAGCGCGTGGCGAGCGACCAGCCCGAGGCGCGTCGCCGCGGGCGGCGCGGCACCGCGCTCCTTGCGTTCCGCGAGCCACGCGAGGCGCCGCGCGCGCGCGTCCGCGAGCGCGGGCTCGTCGGCGAGCGCGTGCAGCCAAGCGCGCGCCGTTTCGAACGCGCCGCGCTCGAGCGCGCGGTCCGCGGCGGCGAGCTCTGCGCGCGCGGCGCCCGGCGTGCCCGGCGCGCCGCTCGGCATGCGCGCGGTCCACTCCTCGCGGTCGAGCTCCTGCAGCCTGCGCCGCACCGCTTCGGCCACGTCGATCGCCAGCGCGCCGTGCTCGCCGAGCGGCACGAGCCCACCCGGTGCGTCGAGCGCGCGCTTCAGGTCGTCGAGCGTCGCACCCTTCGCGAGCGCCGCCGCCGCCTCGTCCGCCAGCGGCACGAACGCGTCATTGATCTGCGCCGCCACGGGCCGCGCGGCCAGCACCGCCAACGTAACGAACAGCGCGCAACGGCACCTTTGGTCGAAGGAGGAAATGTCGGCTCGCTCCTCGCTCTAATCCCCGCCGAGTGTGCGGCCGGGGTCTTCCCGCTGTTCGTCGCGCTGCTGATCATGCCGCTGTCCGCTCAGCGACTCGAGGCGCAGCGGCTCGCCGGCGCTCGACAGGCTGCGGCGCACGCGCTCCTGCCAGATGGGGTCGCCGATGCGCGCCTCGTCGTCGGCCAGGATGGCGCGCGTCTCGAGCAGGGCCTCGTGGCGCGCGCGCACCTCGGCCTCAGCCGCGTCCAGGCGGCGTGACTCGGCGACCGCGGGCTTCCAGCCGCGCGACCACAGTTGCGCCACCACGCAACCTGCGACCAGGACGGGAATCCAGCCGGCGAGCCCGCGCAGGGTCATGCCGTGCGCCCCACGCCCGTGCCGTACTCGGCGGCCTGTCCCAGTTGCTCTTCGATGCGCAGCAACTGGTTGTACTTGGCGACGCGATCGGAGCGGCAGGGAGCGCCCGTCTTGATCTGGCCCGCGCCCGACGCGACGGCGAGGTCGGCGATCGTCGAATCCTCCGTCTCGCCCGAACGGTGGCTGATCACCGACGTGAAGCCGTTGCGATGGGCCAGCGTGATCGCCTCGAGCGTCTCGGTCAGCGTGCCGATCTGGTTGACCTTGATCAGGATCGAGTTCGCCGCGCGGCGTCGGATGCCTTCGGCGAGCCGCGCCGAGCTGGTCACGAAGAGGTCGTCGCCGACCAGTTGCACGCGATCGCCGAGCCGCGCGGTCAGCGCGCACCAGCCCTCCCAGTCGTCCTGGTCGAGGCCGTCCTCGATTGAGAAGATCGGGTAGCGCTCGCACCAGCCGGCGTACAGCTCGATCAACTCGTCCGCCGAGTGCGGTTTGCCGTCGACGTGGTACTTGCCGTCGCGCAGGAACTCGGCGGCGGCCGCGTCGATCGCGATCTTGACGTCGCGCCCCGGTTGGAGGCCGGTCGACTCGACGGCCTCCAGCAACAGCTCGATCGCTTGCTCGTTCGAGGCCAGATCGGGCGCAAAGCCGCCCTCGTCGCCGACGCCCGTCGCCAGGTTGCGCTTGCGCAGCACGCTCTTCAGCGCGTGATAGACCTCCGCGCCGATCCGCAGCCCCTCCGAGAAGCGCGTGGCGCCGAAGGGCATGATCATGAACTCTTGCAGGTCGACGTTGTTGTCGGCGTGCTCGCCTCCGTTGAGGATGTTCAGCATCGGCACGGGCAGCGTGCGCGCGCCGGGGCCGCCGAGGTAGCGCCAGAGCGGCATGCTGCTGTCCTCCGCGGCCGCCTTGGCCACGGCCAGCGAGACGCCCAGGATCGCGTTCGCGCCGAGGCGCGACTTGTTCGGCGTGTCGTCGAGCTCGCACATCGCGCGGTCGACCGCCGGCTGATCCAGCGCCTCGAAGCCGACCAGATGGTTCTCGAGCTCGGTGTTGACGTTCTCGACGGCTTTCAGGACACCCTTGCCGCCGTAGCGTCCTTCGCCGTCGCGCAGCTCGTGCGCCTCGTGGATGCCGGTCGAGGCGCCCGAGGGAACGGCCGCTCGACCCATGGCGCCCGACTCGAGGAACACATCGACCTCGAGGGTCGGATTGCCACGCGAGTCGAGGATCTCTCGACCGCGGATCTCGCTGATCTCGCTCATCGCGGGAGCGTATCATCGGTGACGGGACGACGCGACAGCCCCCGTGTTCCCGAGCCGACCATCCGTCGAACCCCCGAGCTCTCCGTGCGCAACGTTCCGATCCTCCCGAACCTGATCACGCTCGCGAACGCGTTCTGCGGACTCCTGGCGCTCGCCAAGGGCGTCGACGCCCTGGCCTTCTCCCAGGACGACCCGGCAATCTTCTATCGCAAGCTGCAGACCGCCTGCATGCTGATCTTCCTCGGGATGGTCTTCGACAGCCTCGACGGCCTGGTCGCGCGCCTGACCCGCGGCGCGAGCGATTTCGGCGCCCAGCTCGACAGCTTCTCGGACGCGCTGACCTTTGGGGTCGCCCCCGCGATCCTGGGCAAGATCCTGATCGATCACGAGGCCGGCGGGCACGGCCGCCTGACGTTCCTCGCCGCGGCCTCCTTCGCGCTGATGGCGATCCTGCGCCTCGTCCGCTACAACCTCGAGCACGGCACGCCGCAGGCGCCCGAGGAGAAGGCCGCGCGGCCCTTCTTCCGCGGTTTGCCCTCGCCGGCGGCCGCGGGCGCCGTGGCCTCGACAATCTGGCTCTATCTCGTGATCCGCGCGCCGGAACTCGAGCGCGCGGAGGGCCTGCCGACGCCGTTCGGGACGCTGGTGACCTGGCTGCGCGCACGCGACTGGTCGCCGGTGCTCGAGGTCGGCCCCTTGATCGTGGGCCTGCTCCTACCCGTGCTGGGCCTCTTGATGGTCTCGAACGTGCGCTACCTGCACCCCGTCAAGGCGCTGGCGGCGCGGCGCACGAACTTCTTCACGTTGGTCGTCGCGGTCTTCGTGCTGTTCCTCTTCTACGCCGCGGCAGTGCCGTTCCTCTTCGTCCTGTTCCTGGGCTTCGTGCTGACGGGCGTGGTGCTACCCGTCGCGCGTCGCCTGCGCGGTCGGCATCGTGCGCCGTCGCCCCCGCGATGACCGAGCGCATCTTCATCGCGTTGGGCGCGAACCTGGACGAGCGCCGCCTGCAGCTCGAGCGCGGGCTCGAACTGCTCGCCCGCACGCCGGGGCTCGACATCGTCGCCCGCTCGCCCTGGTTCGAGACCGAGCCCGTCGGTGGTCCCATCGGCCAAGGCCGGTATCTGAACGGCGTCGCGGAGCTCGCGACCGACCTCGCGCCCGCGGCGTTGCTCGCGCGCCTGCTCGAGATCGAGCGTCTCGTCGGCCGCGACCGCAGCACCGAGGAGCGCTTCGGGCCGCGCCGCTTGGACCTCGACCTGTTGCTGTACGGCGACCGCGCGCTGGACGAGCCCGGACTCGTCGTTCCGCATCCGCGCTTGGAAGAGCGCATCTTCGTGCTGGCGCCGCTGGCGGCCCTGGCGCCGGAACTGCGCTTGCCGTCGGGTTGCACGGTGCAGGAACGGTTGGCCGAGCGCTTGGCCGCGGCGGCCGAACCCTCGCTGGGCACCCCGTGACGTTGGAACGCCTCGACGACGCGGCGGCGGTCGAGCGCTGGTCGCGCACCCGGCGCGCTGCGCGCCGCACGCTGGGCTTCGTGCCGACGATGGGGGCGTTGCACGAGGGCCACCTGACGCTGGTTCGACGCGCGCTCGAGTCCGAGGGCGTGTGCGCCGTCAGCATCTTCGTCAACCCGTTGCAGTTCGACGACTCCGCCGACCTGGCGCGCTATCCGCGCGACTTCGAGCGCGACGCCGAGCTGCTCGAGCGCGCCGGCGCGTCGTTGGTCTTCACCGGCACGCTGGCGTCGTTCTTCGGCACCGACGATCCGAAACGGGTCGAGCGCGAGGTCCCCGGGCCCGCGGCCCGCGTGCTCGAAGGCGCGTCGCGCCCCGGTCACTTCGACGGCGTCGCGACGATCGTGCGGCGCCTCTTCGAGTTGGTGCGGCCGACGCGCGCCTTCTTCGGCGAAAAGGACTTCCAGCAGACGCTCGTCGTGCGCTCGGTGGCCGAGCGACTGGGGTTCCCCGCGATCGAGGTCGTGCCGACCGTGCGCGAGCCCGACGGTCTGGCGCTCTCGTCGCGCAACGCGCGCCTCGACGCCGCGGGGCGCGAGCGTGCGCTGGCGCTCTCGCGCGGCCTCTTCGCCGCGCGCGCGGCCTGGCGCGCGGGCGAGCGCGTGGCGGCGCCGCTCGCCGCGTTGCTGCGCGCGCCGCTCGACGCCGCGGCGCTCGACGTCGAGTACGCCGTCGTTCGCGACCCCGAACGCTTCATCGAAGTCCCGGCGCCCGACGGCGCGCTCGAGCGGGCGCGCGCGCTCGTCGCGGCGTTCGTCGACGCGCCGGGCGGGCGAGTGCGGTTGATCGACACACTTGAACTCTCGAGCACGCCTTCCCCGAGCGGCACGCCGTGATCTTCGCGCCCGCGAAGATCAACCTGACGCTCGGCGTCCTCGGCCGTCGCCCGGACGGCTTCCACGAGGTCGACACGACGCTGCTCGCGCTCGATTTCGGCGATCGCGTCTCGGTCGCGACCCACGGTCGCTCGCGCGTGCGCCTGAGCGGCCCGGCGGCGACGGACGACGTGCCGACGGACGGCCGCAACCTCGCCGCGCGCGCCGCCGCGGCCGTCGCGGGGCTGGCGGGGTTGCTGGCGCCGAACCTGTTGCTGGAGAAGGTCGTGCCGAGCCGCGCAGGCCTCGGCGGCGGCAGTTCCGACGCCGCGGCGGCGGCGTACCTGACCGCGCTCGAACTGAGCCTCGACCTCGACGATCCGCGCATCGCCCGCGCGCTGGCCGAGCTGGGCTCCGACTGTCCCTTCTTCCTGGTCGCGCGCAAGACCGGCATCGCGCGCTGCACGGGGCGCGGCGAGGTCGTCGCGCCGCTGGCCGCCGTGCCGCCCTGGTGGTTCGTCGTGACGACGCCCAGCCTCGAGGTCTCGACGCCCGCCGTCTGGCAAGCGCTCGAACCGGGCGACTGGAGCGGCGCGCGCGACGCCGTGACCGACGACCTCGCGGCCGCGCGGGCGGGGTGGTCGAACGATCTCGAGCGCGCGGCCTGCGTCGTCGAGCCCGGGTTGCTCGCGTGGCGCGCGCTGCTCGACGAACTGGGCGAGGGTCATCAGCGACTGGCCGGCAGCGGTTCTTCCTTCTTCGGTGCGTACGAATCGAAGGCCGCCGCGACGCGCGCCGCCGAGCGCATCGCCAGCGCGGGAAAAGCCCGTGATCTCGGGCTTCGCGCGCAATTCGTCGCCCGCGCGCGCGGCGCCGGCGTCGGTCGCTGAGCGCGCTCGTGGGCGCGTTCGACGCCATTCGCGCTTGCAATCGTCGATGCGGCTTCGTGTGGTCGTGCCTGTGGAAGTCGGCGCGTCGTTCGCGCCCACGTAACGGCATGAAGATCACCGAAGTTCGCGTCAAACTGCTCGACGACCAGCCCGACAAGCTGCGTGCGTTCGCCAGCATCACCCTCGACAACTATCTGGTGGTTCGCGACCTCAAGATCATCGAAGGCGCGAATGGGCTCTTCATCGCGATGCCGAGTCGCAAGCTCTGCGATCGCTGCCCCGGCTGCGGCTCGAAGAACCACCTGCGTGCGCGCTACTGCAACGACTGCGGCAAGCGCCAGGGCGAAGGCCGCGGGTTCGAGGACGAGCGCGGACGGCCGCGGCTCTACGCCGACATCGCGCACCCGATCCACCAGGAAGCCCGCGCGTTCGTCGAGGCCGCTGTTCTCGAGGCCTACGCGCGCGAGTTCGAGCGTTCCAAGGAGGAGGGCTACGTCGCCACCAGCTTCGACGACCTGGACTACGATTCCTATCAAGCGCTCGACACCGCCGCCGCCGCGGAGTGAGTCGCCGGATAGGATGCTCCCGATGCGGGTAGCGATCCTGGGACTAGGGGCGGCTGGGCGCGGCTTGGCCCATGCGTTGACACGGCCGGGCATCGAGTGCGTCGTCGCGGCGCGCGATCCGGCGCGGGCCGAGGCCCTGGCTCGCCTCACCGGCGCGACGCCTGCCAGGACCGACCCGGAAGCCGCGGCCGGCGCCGACGTTGTGTTGTTCGCCGTGCACGAGGAAGCCTTGGTTCAGCGCGCGGAAGCCTTTGCCGCTGCGTGCGCCTTCCACGAAATCACGTCGGGCGTCGCGCTCCACCTCGCCGGCGCGCTGGCGCCGGACGCGTTGCAGTCGATCGGCGACGTCGGCTGGTCCATCGGTCGCATGCACCCGTTGGTCGCGCTCCGGCCGACGACGGACGGGAGTCAGTTGCGCGGTGCGCCGTTCGCCCTGGCGGGGGACGAGCGCGCGCTCGAGGCCGCCGAGCGGCTCGTCGCGGCCCTCGACGGCACGACGCTCCGCATCGCGCCCGGTGCGGAAGCCGCGTACCACGCCTCGGCGGCGCTCGTCGCCCAGGGCGCCGTCGCGCTCGTCGCTGGCGCTGCGGAAGCGCTGGCGCCGCTCTTGGTCGACACGCCCGACGCGACGCGTGTCGCGCGCCGCGCGCTGGCCTCGTTGTTGGCGAGCGTCGCGGCGAATCTCGAGGCGGTGGACGCGACCGCGGCGCTGACCGGTCCCGTGGCGCGCGGCAGCGCCGAGACGGTCGAACTACACCTCGCGGCGCTGACGGGCGACGCCGCCGAATACTACCGCGGCGTGTTGCCCCGACTCGTGCGCTTGGCGGCGCCGCGGCTCACGCCCGCGGCGCGCGAACGGCTCGAACGCCTAGTCGAAGATCACGCCGCCGACCGGGCGCGAGACCGCCCCTGAGGGAAAGCGCAGTTGGAACGCGAAGGGCAGGCCCAGAAGAGCCGTGGCGGTCGGCGGCACGAGCAGGCTCAGGTTGCCGCCCGTGGTCGTCGCGAACAGCAGTCGGGCGCTGGCGAGGTCCAGGAACGAGTTGGTCATCGTCGTCGGTGGCGCCAGCCCGAACGACTGGTACAACCCGGCGGCGGGCTGGGGGAAGTTCCACGAGAGCACCAGTGCGCCACCCAGACTGGCGCTGCCCGTGCCGTTCAGTTCCGTGCCGAGCTGCGTGCGCTCTCCGACGCGTTCGGCCACCCCGTCCGCGCACGTGCAGCACACGGCGTTGGCGAAGTCGTGCCAGGTGGCGCCCAAGCCGCCGCTGACCTGGGATGCCGCAAGATAGAGCGCGTTGGCATGCACGCCGTCGCCGCCGGGCGAATCGGGGCACTGGCCGCCGCAGCCGGAGTCGGTGTGCGTGAACGGCCCCGTCGAGCCACCGCGTACGATCGAGTCCAAGAGCAGCAGCGTGCCCGCGACGCGCACGCCCGGCGCGCCGGGCAAAGGAACTGCTGTCGCGCCGGTCGCGAGCGACGCGGAGGCGCGCGCGATCGTGCGCTCGAGCACCACGAACGGGACCGCGACGGCGACCGCGGAAAGCCCCGGGCCGAGTTCGCCGACGGCGATCCACGCCGGACCATCGACCTGACAGTCGAAGAGTTCGAGTGACTCGAATCCGTCGCCTTGGATCGCCGCGGTCCCCACGGCGTACACCGAAGCGTCGATCGTTCCGCCGACGCGCAGACCGACGAGGCGCACGCGGCCCGTTCCCGGCCCGCGCAAAGCCAGCGGCGCTTCGAACTCTTCCGAGCCGCCGCCCACGATCAAGGGCGAGCCGACTCCGACCAGCGTGATCGCGCGGTCGACGAGCACCGGCCCATAGGTGCCCGGCGCAATGACGACGGTGTCGCCGGCGTTCGCCGCTTTCACCGCCGCCGAAACGGTGGCGAACTCGGCGGGGACGTGGATGGTCTCGGCAGCGGACGACGCGCCGACAGCCGCGACGGACAGCAGGGCGGGGAGCAGGCGTTGCATGGCGATGGCAAGTGCTGAGCGTGACGGGTCGTAGGTGGACCAGAGAGACTACGGTCCCCGCCGCGAACTAGCCCGGTTCCCTCACCACGATTCGATCGGATTCGTCGTAGATCGTTGTC
>JBBDIB010000096.1:14954-66526 GCA_040880665.1 Planctomycetota bacterium | reverse complement strand
CCTCCGCGCGCTTCAGTCGCGAAGCCTCGACAGGACAACGATCTACGACGAATCTGATCGAATCGTGGTGAGGGAACCGGGCTAGGCGCCGACCTCCGTCGGCAGGCTCTTCGCCACGCGCTCGAGGATCTGGTCGACCTCGGCCTCCTGGATGATGAGCGGCAGGCGGAAGCGAATCGAGTGCGTGCCGGCGGGCAGCGCGATCAAGCGGTTCTTCATCATCTCGCCCAGGATCGACTTGCGCTTCTCGGGCGAGTCGAGCGTGAAGGCGATCAAGGAGCCCACGCCGCGCACGCCGCTAAAGGCGTGCGTCGAGCGCGCGATCTCGCGCAAGCCGTCGAGCATCCGCTCGCCCTGCCGGGCGATGTGCGCGCCCAGCTGGTCCTCGAGGATGATCTCGATGAAGCGCCGGCAGCGCACCATGTCGACCAAATTGCCACCCCAGGTCGAGTTGATTCGGCTCGGCTTCTGGAAGACGTTGTCCGCCACCTCGTCGACGCGCTCGTTGGCGTAGATGCCGCAGACCTGCGTCTTCTTGCCGAACGCCACGACGTCGGGCGCGACGCCCTTTTGCTGCCAGAGCCACGCGGAGCCCGAGCCGAAGAAGCCCGTCTGGACCTCGTCGAAGATCAGCAGCGCTTCCATCTCGTCCGCGTACGCACGCAGCTTCTCTAAAAACTCGGGCCGGAAGTGGTTGTCGCCGCCCTCGCCCTGCATCGGTTCGATCAGGATCGCGGCGACGTGCTTCCCGTGCTTGGCGAACACGGCGTCGATCTCGGCGCAGGCCTTGCGCTCCTCGGCCTCGATGTCGTTCGCGATCCCGCCGGCGTCGTCGTAGACGATGAAGGGGTTGTGCACGCGCGGCCAGTCGAACTTCGGAAACAGGCCCACCTTGTCCGGCAGCGTGTTCGTCAGGCTCATCGTGTAGCCCGAGCGACCGTGAAAGGCCTGTCGGAAGTGCAGCACGACCAGATCGTTGACGTCGTCCTGGAAAGACGTGCGGCCCAACTTGCGAGCCTTCCAGTCGAAGGCGGTCTTGAGCGCGTTCTCGACCGCCAACGAACCACCCGACACCCAGAAGTGGTGCGGGAACTCGGGAGGGGTGACACGACCGGCGAACGCGTCGACGAACGCCGTCATCTCGGCCGTGTAGAGGTCGGAGTTGGCGGGTTTCGTCTTGGCGGCACGCAGCAGCTCGCCTTCGAAGGCCGGGTCGTCGAAACCGGGATGGTTGTACCCCAGCGGCCAGGACGCGAAGCACGTGAACGCGTCCAGGTACTCGACCTCGCTGGCCGCATCGAAGACCCAGGCACCATGCGAGCGTTCGAGGTCGAGGACGAGCGGATAACCGTCGACGAGCTGATGGCGGCGGAGGTGGTCGTGTACGTGCTTGGGATCCATGGGCGTCGAAAGATGCGGTCAAGGGAGCGAGGTTCGACAGTCTAGACCGCGCAGCGCGGGCGGCCAACCCCAGCCGGCTGCGAACGCCCTCCGGCCTCGGGTTCAGGGTCGCAAGTCGGAATTCGCTCGCACGAGCGTGGCGATCGGCAGGGGTCTGTCGTCGCGCACGAGTCGACCGCGCGCTTCCACGTTCGTGAAGAGCGCCGGCGCCAGGGTCCTCCGCCTTCGGACAGCGGGCTCGTCCATCACGGAGCCGGCGACCAACGTGGCTCCCTCGTCCAGTCCGCCGAGCAGCCGCGCGCGAAACGCCGCGCAGGCTTCGCCGTCGATCAACGGGCCCGGCGTGCTCGCGCGGCGCTCGAACGCTGCGACGAAGACCTCCTCGAACGGTCCGAAGACAGCCGGTTCCACATGCAGCGCTCCCAGCGTTCCGTGCGCCTGCCCGCCGAGGTCGTCCAGCGCTTCGCCGACGAGCCGCTCTGCGAGCCGCTCGACGCCCCCCGCTCGATGAACGTCGTCGCATGTCACGGCGCGCGGTCGCGCGCGCGGCACGTCGACGGCGATGCGCTCGACCACGCGCTTCCAGCGAGCGACGCGTCCGCGATCCGCGCGACCGACGAGGCGCGTGGCACCCAACTCGAAGGCGGACACGACCGCCTCGTCCGTCGGCGCGTGCAACAACGCCACCGAGTCGCTGCACCAGCCGCTCGCCACCAACGCATTGGCCAACGCCTCCGCGAGGAACGGCCCGCGTTCGTCCGACGCGACCACGACGGCGTGGCTGGTGAGCAGTGCGCGGGCGACGCGCTCGAAGACACGTGCCGGCGGATCGCACCAGGGCACGGCGCACCAGGTGATCTCGCTCGCGCGAACGCCATCGCGCTCGAGCCGGAAAGCGAGCTCGTCCAGGCGATTCAGCTCGGGCTCGAGGCTGTCGGCGGGCGCCACGGCGTGGCCGAGCCGCGCGGCTTGGGCGCTCGTCGCCGCGGGCAGCCCGCGGCGCAAGGCCGCGGCGACGTCCTCGAGACGCTCCATGCGCTCGGAGGCCGGCTCCGTGCGACACCCCAGCCGCTCCAGCGCCAGTTCCGTATCGGCAACTCCCGAGCGCGGCGCACTCCCGAGCGCCGGAAAGGGCGCGTGGGCACCGAACAGCCGAAACCGGCCGCTGCCCTGCGAGCCGATGCGCTGCCCTTTCACCAGGTTCAAGAGTTCCATCCGACCGCTGAGTCTACGGCGCCGAATCCCAAACGCGCTGGGCTCGGGAATCGGGGCGTCCGGCCGACCCCGGACTCGCTCCTGAGTAGAATGATCCAGACCGTGACCGACGCCGCCCCGAATCCGCGCCTTCGCTTCCATCGCCGCTCGCGGATGCGATCGAAGAACGACTTCACGCGCCTCTTCGCGACCGCACTGCGCGCGCGGGGGCGCGAATTCTCGGTGGCGATCACGCCCAACGGGCTGGGCTACACGCGGCTCGGCCTTTCCGTCGGCAAGCGCTGCTGGCGCGGCGCGGTCGGGCGCAACCGCGTCCGGCGCGTCTTTCGCGAGGCCTTTCGCCTGTCGCTGCCCGACCTACCGGTGGGCTACGACGTCCTGATGATCGCCACGCAGCCGCGGCTCGTTCCGCGGCTGGAGGCCGTGCGGAACGACCTCGTGCGCTTGACCCATGAAGCCGTCGCGCGCGGTGCCGGCAAGCGATGAGCCCCGTTCAATTCATGCGCGAGCTGGTCGTCCTGCCGATCCGCTTCTACCAGCGCTTCCTCTCGCCCCTCAAGCCGCCGGTCTGTCGGTTCCGGCCGACGTGCAGCGAGTACGGTTTGATCGCGGTTCGCAAGCACGGCATCTTCAAGGGAGCCCTGCTCCTGTCCTGGCGCATCCTGCGTTGTCAACCCTTCGGTACGCCAGGTTTCGACCCGGTTCCCGAAGCCAGCGCCTGGCCGATCCCCGTCGCCAAGCGCCGCTTCGACGAATGGCCCTTCGACGAGGACGCGGAGCCCCCCGCCGATCCGTAAGCTCTCGGGCCCCCGAACTCCCGAGTCCCCCGATGATCCGACGTACAGCCTCGTTCGCTTCGCTCCTCCTGCCGCTCTTCGTCGGCTGCCAAAGCGCCACCGGCGACCGCCCGGCGCCCGCCGCCACCGACGCCACCGACGCCGAAACGGCCCGCACCGCCTGTCCGATCCCGGGCGCAACGCTGCGCGACGACCTGATTGAACCCGGCGAAGAACACTTCCAGCACCTGTGGATGGTGACCGACGGCGGGCAGAACGCGGAGGGGTACTGGAGCTTCGGCGGCGATCGGCTGGTGTTGCAGCGCCGGCAGCGCGACCTCGGCATCGACTGCGACCGCATCTTCGTGACCGACCCGGTGACGGGTGCGCTGCAGCAGCTTTCGAGCGGCCGCGGTGCCACGACCTGCGCCTACTTCCTGCCCGGCGACGAGCAGGTGTTGTTCGCCTCGACGCAAGCGCACCACACCGACTGCCCGCCGCCCGTGGACATGTCGGAGGGCTACACCTGGATGGTGCATCCCGAGTACGACGTCTACGTGCACGACCTCGCCACCGGCAGCGAACGCGCCCTGACCAGCGGTTGGGGCTACGACGCCGAAGCGACGGTCTCGCCGGTCGGCGATCGCTTCGTGTTCACGTCGACGCGTTCGGGCGACCTCGAGCTGTGGACGGCGAACCTCGACGGCAGCGATCCCGTACAGGTGACGGACGAGATCGGGTACGACGGCGGCGGCTTCTTCAGCCATGACGGTCGCCGGATCGTCTTCCGTACGACGCGCTTCCTCGAGGATCGCCTCGACACCGAGCACCGTCGCTATCGCGAGCTGCTCGAGGAGTGGAAGGTACGACCGCACTCGATGGACATCATGTTGATCGACGCCGATGGCACGAATCGGCGCCGCGTCACGGATCTCGGGCAAGCCAGCTTCGCGCCGTTCTTCTTTCCGAACGACGAGCGCATCCTGTTCTCGACCAATCACCACGACACTGAGCGCAAGCGCAACTTCGACCTCTTCGCGGTCGACGTCGACGGAACGAACCTCGAGCGCGTGACGACGTACGACGGGTTCGACAGCTTTCCGATGTTCTCGCCCGACGGTCGTTTCGTCGCGTTCGCCTCGAACCGAGGGAACGCGAAGCCGGGCGAGACGAACCAGTTCGTCGCGTTGTGGCGTTAGCGCTGACGCGCGGTAGCTGACGCCATGCGAGCGCAAGCGGTTCGCGGGGCGGTCGCTCTCTGGGCCGGTGTCGCCCTGACCGCCTGCGGCGACGCAGCGCCGGGGGAGCGTCCGAACGTGGTCTTGATCGTCGTCGACACGCTGCGCGCGGATGCGCTCGGCGCGTATGGCAGCGAAACCGGCGATACGCCTGTGCTCGACGGTTTTGCAAAGGAGGCGGTCGTGTTCGAACGCGCCTCCACGCCCCGAGCGAAGACGAATCCCGCCGTGGCGTCCCTGTTGACGGGCACGTATCCGCCCGAGCACGGCGTGCGCGACCTGGGGCGGCCGCTGCCCGCACGACTGCCAACCTTGGCGGAGGCGTTTCGCGACGCCGGCTGGCGCACGGCTGCGATCGTCGGCAACTTCGTGTTGACGCGCGAGCGCTCCGGTTTCGACCGCGGCTTCGAGAGCTGGACGGAAACCTTGCCCGATTCCGCAGGCGGCGAGGGCGGCGTGCCCGAGCGCCGCGCGCCTTCGCTGGTCGACGGCGCGCTGGAACAGCTCGACGCGTTCGGCGACGCGCCGTTCTTCCTCTACCTGCACGCGATGGATCCGCACGGGCCGTACGAGCCGCCCCTGGTGCACCGCGTCGTGAGCGGCGTCGCCGAGCCGCTCGAACCTCCACATCCGCCCGTTCGCTGGCAGACGCCCACGGTGGCCGAGCGCAACGTGCCCGCCGAGGCGCGCCTCGCGGATGGCCGCATCGACACCGCGGCCGTGCGCGAAGCCTATCGCGGCGAGGTGCGTTTCGTCGACGCGGAACTGGGGCGCTTGTTCGCCGAACTCGATCGGCGCGGCCTCACCGATGACACGATCGTCGTCGTCACGGCGGACCACGGCGAGAGTCTGGGCGAGCACGCCTACTGGTTCGAGCACGGCTTGCACGCCTACGAAGCGACGTGCCATGTGCCGCTCATGCTGCGCGTGCCCGCTCGGCCTTCCGAGCGGCGTGACGACCCCGCCTCGTTGGTCGACGTCGCGCCGACGCTCGCGGCCCAGGTCGGCCTCGAACAGCGCTTTGGCGACGAACGAACGGAATTCCGAGGTCGCGACCTCTTCGCGAGCGTCGCCACGCGCTCCTTCTCGGAGAAGGCCGAGGGCGCCGACCTGGCGCGCGCCTTGCAGATCGATGCGGTGCGCGACGCGCGCTGGAAACTGATCCGACGCTTCGCCCTGGACGACGTCGGGCGCCGCCGGCTGCTAGCCGAGGAGCTCTTCGATCTGGAACACGATGTGCAGGAACTGGTCGACCTGATCGCTGTCCCGGGAACGGCTCCGCTGGCGGAGTTGCGAGCAGCCCTGGACGCCTGGCGCGCGTTCGACGATCGATTCGACGATGCACCGGAGCGTGCCGCCGACGAGGACGAACTCGCGCGCCTGCGGGCCATGGGCTATCTCGGCCGCTGACGGGGTCGTATCGCGCGCAACCACGACCTAGGATTTCCTATGGAGAAACGAGCAGCCAAGGAGGCGAAGCCTGCGACGAAGAAGAAGCCGAAGCTGGCAAGACTCAAGCAAGCGAAGCCGCGGCGATCGAAATCCGAGCCGTCCGTGGACGATCGCGCGAGCGCCGAGCGTGAGGCCGGCGTCGCCGGCGAACGGCTGATCATCCTGGCCGCGCGGGGAAGCCTCCTGTTTCCCCGTGTCGTGCTGCCGATGGTCGTCGGACGCCAACGTTCGATCGAGGCGATCCAAGCGGCGGTCGGCGCGGAAGAGCCGATCGGCGTCCTGTTGCAGCGCGATCCCGAAGTCGAGAATCCATCGCCCGAAGACCTCTACCGGGTCGGAACCGTCGCGACGATCATCCGGTACCTCACCGCGCCGGACGGCAGTCACCACGTGTTCGCGCACGGCGAGTCGCGCTTCCGCGTGCTGTCCTTCGAGCAGACCGACCCGTATCTCGTGGCCCGCGTCGAGCGCTTGGCCGAGCCCGAGGTCCACGACGACGCCGCGCTCGAGGCCCGCATGCTGGCGCTGCGCGCCGAGTCGCACCGCGCGCTGTCGCTGTTGCCGCAGAAGCCCGAGGAGTTGGACCAGGCGATCGAGAACGCCGACAGCGCCTCGGGGTTGACGGACCTCGTCGCTACGTTCCTCGACATCCCCGTCGAGGAGCGCCAAGAGATCCTGGAGACGCTCGAGCTCGGCGACCGGATGGATCTCGTGATCGAAAAGCTTGGCCGCCTCGTCGAGGTGCTGCGCCTCAGCAAGGAGATTCGCGAGCGCACGCACGGCACGATGCAGAAGGCGCAGCGCGAACACTACCTGCGCGAACAACTGCGTCAGATCCAGGAAGAGCTGGGCGAAGGGCGCTCCGTCGAGGTCGCCGATCTCGCCAAGCAGATCGACTCCGGCAAGCTGCCCGAGGAGGTCCAGCGCGAGGCGCAGCGCGACCTCGACCGGTTGATGCGCATGCCGGAGGCAGCCGCCGAGTATGGGATGTTGCGCGGCTACCTCGAAACGCTCGTGGAACTACCCTGGGGAGAGTACTCCCAGGACGCGATCGACCTGGAAGTAGCACAGCGCATCCTCGACGAAGACCACTACGGCCTCGAGAAGGTCAAGCGGCGCATCGTGGAGTTCCTGGCCGTGACGAAGCTAGCACCGGCTGGCAAGAGCCCGATTCTGTGCTTCGTCGGTCCACCCGGCGTCGGCAAGACGTCGCTCGGCCGCTCGATCGCGCGAGCTATGGGTCGCAAGTTCGTGCGGATGAGCCTCGGCGGCGTGCACGACGAATCGGAGATTCGCGGCCATCGCCGCACGTACGTCGGTGCGATGCCGGGCTCGATCGTGCAGCAGATCCGCAAGGCCAAGTCGATGAACCCGGTCTTCCTCCTGGACGAGATGGACAAGCTCGGGCAAAGCGTGCACGGCGATCCTTCCTCCGCGCTGCTGGAGGTGCTCGACCCCGAACAGAATCGCGCTTTCGTGGATCACTACTTGAACGTGCCACTCGACCTCTCGCGCGTGCTGTTCCTGGCCACGGCAAACGTGCTCGAGAACGTTCCCCGGCCGTTGCGGGATCGCTGCGAGGTCATCGATCTGCCCGGCTACACCGAAGAGGAAAAGCTTCAGATCGCCCGCCGCTATCTCGTCGCGCGGCAGCTCGAGGCGAACGGAGTCGATGCGGAACAGTTCTCGATCGACGACGACGCCATCCTCGCGCTCATCCGCAGCTACACGCGCGAAGCGGGCGTGCGCAACCTGGAACGTGAACTAGGCGCGGTCATCCGCTCGGCCGCCGTGGGCATCGCGGGCGGCTCGCAGGAGCACGTCGCGATCGAAGCCGAGGACCTGCCTGAGATCCTGGGCCCGGCGCGCTTCGGCGACGAGGTCGAGCAGCGCACGGGGCAACCGGGCGTCGCGACCGGACTCGCCTGGACGCCCGTCGGAGGCGACGTACTGTTCGTCGAGGCCGCGGCCAGCGACGGCAAGGGCGAACTCTTGCTCACGGGTCAGTTGGGAGATGTCATGAAGGAGAGCGCACACGCGGCGCTCACGCTCATCAAGTCGCACGCCGCTCGCTTGGGTATCGATCCGGCTCGGTTCGCGCGCACCGACCTCCACGTGCACGTTCCGGCCGGGGCGATCCCCAAGGACGGACCGAGCGCCGGCGTGACGATCTTCGCCGCGCTGGCTTCGCTCTTCACCGGCCGCGCGGTACGGCCGGACCTGGCCATGACCGGCGAGATCAGTCTGCGCGGGCTGGTGTTGCCCGTCGGCGGCATCAAGGAGAAGGTGATCGCCGCCAAGCGACACGGCCTCGAGCACGTCGCGCTGCCCGCGCGCAACAAGAAGGACCTACCCGACGTGCCCGAGAGCGCGCGGACGGCGCTCGAGTTCCACTGGCTCGAGAACGTCGATCAGTTGGTGGAGCTGGCCCTCGCGGTGCCCGAGCCAGACGAGCCGGAGCAGCACGACGGCCAGAACGAGCGCCAGCGGGTGACACAGCCGAGTGCAGCGCGTGATGGAGCCCAGCGCAGCGGGTGAGACAGGCGAGCGCAGCGGGTGAGACAGGCGAGCGCAGCGGGTGAAGAGAGCCGAGCGCCCCGGGTGAGGAGAGCCCAGCGCTACCGCGTGACCCACGCGCCGAGGTCGTAGATCTCGAAGGCGACGATCGGATCCGCGTGCAAGCCGTCCAGCAGGGCGACCGGAGGCGGCGCGTGCGCCCTAAGGTACTCGCGCAGCGGGGCGTGCACGCGGTGGAACTGGACGTCGAAGAGGAAGTGGACGGGTCGCTCCGGTTCCAAGCGACCGAGCACTTTGGTGCGCAACCGCTCCAGCTCGTCGATCTGATCCACACGCGGCACGATCGGCGTGCGCGAGTACGGCATCAGCGTCCAGCTCTGCCCCATCGCCGTCACGATGACCCCATCGGGATCGTTCAAGAGCGGCGCCAGTTGCGCATGCTCGCTCGCGAGTCGCACCGCGTCCGACGACGTCTCGCGCTCGCGAGCGATCGTGGCGCGCGCGCCGATTCCGACGAGTACCAGCGCCGCAGCGCCTGCGACCCAGCGCCCCTGCGGGAGTCGCGCGACGAGCAGCAGACCGAAGCCGACCAGCGCGGCCACGCCGCCGATCGAGTGGATCCACATGAAGTCATGGTTCGCGCCGCGAAACGGGAAGACGAAGACGTAGAGCGCACCGGGCAGGAGCAACGCCGCCAACGACCAGACGCGCAACGCCCCGAGCCGCCGGGCGCGCAGCGCGACCTCGACGAGTCCCAGAGCCGCGACCGCGATCGTCGCCGCACCCAGGTTGTGGAGCAGTGCACGTCCCTGGACGGCGAAGAAGTGGTTCCATTCGACGTGCGAGCTGCGCGTCCGCGACCACGTGTTGGTGAAGTCCTGCCACAGCTCTTCGAAGCCGAACACGAAGAGCATGTGCCCGGCGTGTGCGGTCACGGCCACGAACAGCATGCCGGGCAACCAGAGGTAGCCCGCGACGGGCCGCGCGTTGCGCCGCTTCCAGGCCACGCCCAGCGCCGCGACGCCCAGCGCCGGCAGCGCCATCGCGAGCGACCAATCCAAGCAACCACCGACCAGTGCGGCCGCGGCCGCCCAGATCAAGTCGCGCCGTTCCCCGCGCTCGAGCCAGACGAGAAAGCGCAGCACCATCACCACCATCACCGCGGTCATGATGCCGTTGTCGACCCACGCCATCGGGGCGTAGTGAGCGGCTAGCGGCACGCTGGCGACCAGCGCCAAACCGCCCAGCGCCACGCCGCGACCGAAGAGCCGCCGCAGCGCGGCCCAGAGAGCGAGCGGCAAGGCCATCGAGCCGATGACCCAGGGCAAGCGCACCGCCCATTCCGTGAAACCGAACAGCGAGGTCGACAGCCAACTGATCCAGGCGCGCGTTGCGGGGTGATGCGCGTACCACTCGCGCTCGACCGAACCGTCGGCGAGTTCGACGCGCCACCGATAGGGCATGCCCCCCGACTCGCTCGGGCCGTGCGCGTGCCAATTGTCGACGAACTCTGCCGTCGAGAAGGCGCCGATCGCGCTTCCGAAGCCCTTGCCGCTCCACGGCGCGTCGATTCCGAGCACGCGCAGCGCAAGCGCCACGACGAGTAGCGCGACGACGAGCCAGCGCTCGGAACTCGCGATGCGGCTCTCCGGCGGCGCTTCCACGCCCGGTGGAATACTCGACGCGCGGCTCCTATGCAAGCGCGCCGCTTGGAGCCCCGAGTCCCGTCGTGTATCACCCACACGATGCGCGCGCGTCTCGCACTCCTCCTCGCACTCGTGCCGATCGTGCTGTTCGCGCCCATCGTGCTGTCGGGAGCGCTGTTCCTGCCGCTCCTCCCGGGGGGCCTCGAGCCCTTGGCCACGGAGGATCGCGAGCGCGCGGCGGCCGCGTTCCGGGACGCGAACTTCTCGCAGTCCGATCGCCTCTTTCCGGTCTTGACCGACCAACTCGCGCTACGGGAGTCGTTGTTGCGCGGCGAGCTGCCCACCTGGGAGCCCGATCTCGCGCTGGGTTATCCGCTGGCGGGTGGCAGCATCGCGGCGCCGTGGTACCCGCCGAACTTCGTCGGACTGCTCGCCGGACCGGCGGGCGCGGCCGGACCGCTGGCGGCGCTCTCCTTGGGTTTGGCCGGCTTGGGAGCGCTGCTCTTCCTGCGGCGACTCGGCCTGGGGTTGGGTCCGGCGTTGGTCGGAACGATCGCGTACCAACTGGGCGGCTTCGGGCTCGCGAACCTGTTCTACGCGATGAAGCTCGACGCGGCGCTCTGGTTGCCGTGGTCGCTGTGGGCGATCGAGGGCTTGCGCGAGCGACGTCGCGGGAGCGCGCTGGCGCTGGGACTCTCCGTTGCGCTCTCGTGGCTGGCCGGCTTCGCACCGATCGCGATCTTCCACCTCACGATCGCGGGCCTGTGGGCGCTGGCGCGACTGCTGGGGCGCCGCGGCGCACCGCCAGAGGAAGTCGCGACGGGAACGCCGCGCTTGGTCGTCGCCGGGCTCGTCGTCGCGGCAGGCTGCGCCATCGCGGCGATCGGGGTGCTGCCCTT
The DNA here is from genome assembly GCA_040880665.1 of Planctomycetota bacterium. Taxonomy (GTDB): domain Bacteria; phylum Planctomycetota; class UBA1135; order UBA1135; genus JBBDIB01. Next base: position 55,382 of record JBBDIB010000096.1, on the reverse strand, counting down.
CGCCGCCACCGCCAGCCGCTCGATCCGCACCGAGCGCAGCGTCGCGAACCTGGCGGCCGACAGCCTGCCCGCTTCGTTGCCGGCCTTCCTCGGACTCGTCGTCGCCGACTTCGTCGATCGCCCCACGTCGTCCGCGCCGCCGGGCACGCAGCCCGTCGCTTGGTGGATCACACCGGAGCCCCAGGTCGAGAAGGCCAACGAGAAGGCGAACGCGCTCGAGTGGAACCTCTACGCCGGCGCGGCGGTCGTTGCGCTGGCCTTGATCGGCGTCGTCCACAACACGCGCCGCGCGCGCTTTCCCGCGCTGGTGCTGCTCGGGACGCTCGGCTTCGCGCAAGCCTGGCCCGTCCTTCAGCCGCTGTTTCGAGTGCCGGGTCTCAACCTCGGGTCGCCCGCCCGCGCCCTGTCGATGGCGTGGTTCCTCTGGCCGTGGCTGGCTGCGCTGGGCGTCGATGCGCTCGGTCGCGGTCGCGCGGCGATCACCCTCGCGGGCCTCGCGGGGACGGCGGCGGTGGCGTTCTGCGTCGGCGCCTGGTGGCTCGGACCGGAGCGCTTCAGCGAGCACGCGTTGTCGGTCATCGTGGCCGAGTACGGGCCCGCGCACGGCATCGACCGCGCCGCCGCGTTGGCCAAGGTCGGTGGCCTAGAAGCGTTCCACGCCGCGGGCGTGCGATTGGAGCACGGCTTCGCCGGCGCCGCGGCGTCGCTCGCCGCGCTCGCGCTGGCGGCGCTCGCGCTCGTCGCGTCCGAACGGCCCGCGACGACGGGTGCGCGCGCGCTCGTCGCCGCGCTGGTCGGCGGCGCGCTGGCGCTCGCCCTGGCGCCGCTGCTCTTCCAGGACACGACGTCGATCGTCGGGGTGCCGATCTCGCTCGTCGTCGTGTCGGGCGCGCTCGCGCTCAGCGCCGTGGCGTTGCGGCCGCGGCCGCTTGCGGGCGAGGGTCGTTGGCTGCCGATCGCGCTGGTCGTGCTGATCGAGGGACTGCTGGGCGCTTCGGGGCACGTGACGGCGCGCGAGGAGCCCGCGGGCGAACTCTTCCCCGCCGACTCGCCCGCGCTCTCCGCGGTCGCGCGCACGGCCGGCGACGGTCGTGTGCTGCGCTTCGATCCCACGGGAACCAGCCACGTCGAAGCGCTCGCACGACCGAACATGCTGCAGCCGTACGGCGTTGCCGACCTCGCGGCCTGGATCGTCTTCACGCCGCGCACGCTGGTCGAACTGGCCGGCGCCATCGACGCGCGCCCCGGCTACGACATGCGCTTTCGCACGGGAATCGCGTCGCTGCGGTCGCTCGAGCACGTGACGCATCCCCTCTTCGACGCGTGGAACGTGACCTGCGTGCTCGCGCGCGATCCCTTGTCGCATCCCGCGCTGGAGGAGACGTATTCGGCTCCCGGTTTCCACGTCTATCGACGAGCCGGTGCGCTGGGGCCGGCGCGGCTCGTCGGCACCGCCGTCGCCGCGACCACCGACGACGTCGGCATCGCGCTGTTGGCCTCGGGCACGATCGACCCCCGCGTGACCTGCCTCGTGCCGCCGGGCACGGCAACTGGCGCGCCGACCGACGTCCGTGCAGCGGCGCGGCCCGTGGTCGAGCGGCTCACGAAGAGCACGCTCGACGTCACGCTCGCAGCGAGCCCGGGCGGCTGGTTGGTCGTCTCCGAGCAGTGGGCGCCCGGCTGGCGCGCGACGATCGACGGCGCGGACGTCCCCGTCGTGCGGGCCGACCACACGCTGCGCGCGGTGCGAGTGCCCGCCGGTACGGTCCGAGTTCGCTTCCGCTACGCGCCGACGACCTTCCTGTTGGCCGGCATGGCGTGCCTCGCAGGCCTCCTCCTGATCGGCTTCGTCGAGTGGCGGCTCCTCTCCCGTCGCACGGCGCGTTAGGCTGCTCCGCGTGCGTATCCAAACCCTGGCCAGTGGCTCCAAAGGCAACTCGACGCTGGTGCGAGCCGGCGAGACGACCGTGCTCGTCGACCTCGGTCTCTCCGTGCGCCGGGCGTTCAGCGTGCTCGAGGAAGTGCGCGTGGCGCCCGCGTCCGTCGACGCGCTGATCCTCACGCACGGTCACCTCGATCACACGCGCGGCGCCGGCGCGTTCGCGAAGAAGACCGGCGCCGAGGTCGTCTGCACGGAGCCCGTGATGACGAACGCCGCCGTGTGTCGCGCGAAGCGGTTTCGCACGCTGGCGATCGACGGTCGCGTCGCCGTCAAGGGTCGCGATGCCGAAGCGATCGAGGTCGACGCCGTCGCGATTCCGCACGACGCGGTCCCGACCGTCGCGCTGCGCCTCGAGCACGGCGGACGGAGGCTGGTCGTGCTGACGGACATGGGCCGCGTCGAGTCCGCCGTCGCTGCGCGCCTGGGCGGCGCGCACGCGTTGGTGATCGAGTTCAACCACGACGCCGACTTGCTGGCGGACGGTCCCTATCCCGAACCGCTCAAGCGGCGCATCGCCGGGCACGGTGGGCATCTCTCCAACGTGGAAGCCGCCTGGATGCTGGCCCGCATGGTCGGGCCGGAGATGCACACGGTCGTGCTGGCGCACCTCTCCGACACGAACAATCATCCCGATCTGGCGCGCGCCGCCGCGGAGGCGGCGCTCGCCCGCCTCGGGCGTTCCGACGTGCGCGTCGTCGTCGCCGAGCCGTGCACTCCGCTCGAAGCGATCGAAGTGTGAAGGACACCGCAGCGGCACATGACCCGGCGCGGGATCCCGACCCCGTCTTGCGGCGCATGGCGCGCCACGCCAGCGTCCGGGACTTCCGCGACGCGCCAATTCCCGAGGAGCACGTCGAGCGCGCGATCCGCGCCGCTTCGATGGCGGCGACGTCGAGTCACGTGATCGGGTACGCGTTGCTCGAGGTACGCGCGGCGGAGAAGCGCGAAAAGCTCGCCGAACTGGCCGGCGGGCAACCGCAGGTCGCGCGCGCCGGTCGCTTCTTCGTCGTCTGCGCCGAGCAGCGTCGGCATCGGCTCGCCGCTCGACGCGCAGGGCGTCCGTTCGTGCCGAACTTCGAGAGCTTCCTCGTCGACGTGATCGACGCAGCGCTGTTCGCGCAGAACCTGGCGCTGGCCTTCGAGGCGCTCGACTACGGCACCTGCTACATCGGCGGTCTGCGCACGCACCTGCCGGTCGTCGACGAGGTGCTCGACCTGCCGAAGGACGTCTTCGCGCTCTTCGGCTTGGCGGTCGGTCTGCCGGAGACCGTGCCGGCGACGAAGCCGCGGCTCGGCGTCGACGCGCTGCGCTGCGTCGATCGCTTTCCGAGCGAAGTCGAGCTGGAGCGCCAACTGGACGAGTTCGACGCGACGATGGCCGACTACTACCGCTCGCGCGGACTCGAGGGGCGCAACTGGACCGGCGGTCTGGCCGCGAAGTTCGCCAGCCCGAAGCGCGAGCACCTGTACGAGTATTACCGGCGCAAGGGCGCGGTGCTGCACACGCTCGACGCGAGCGAGAGCCCGTAACGCGCCCTCGTCGCGTGCCGCGTCGGCGTCAGGGGAACAGGCCGTAGCGCACGATCGCCCAGACGGCGGCAAAGCCGTCGCGCGCGCGAATCTTCTTGCCCTCGGAGAAATCGCGGCCGGCGTAGCTGATCGGCACCTCGTACACGCGGGCCTTCAGCTTGGCGACCTTCGCGGTCAGCTCGGGCTCGACCGCGAAGCCCTTCGAGCGGATCGAGAGACGTGTGAACACGTCCCGCGTGAAGACCTTGTAGCAAGTCTCCATGTCCGTCAGGTTCAGGTTGGTGAACACGTTCGAGAGGATGGTCAGCATCCGGTTCCCGACGTAGTGCGTGAAGAGGTGCGCGCGCGAGTAGCTGCCGCCGAGGAAACGACTGCCGTAGACGACGTCCGCCTTGCCCTCGAGGATCGGGCGCAAGAGCGTCTTGTAGTCCTGCGGGTCGTACTCGAGGTCCGCGTCCTGAATGACGACGACATCGCCCCGGGCCTCTTTCAGGCCCGTCGAGATCGCCGCGCCCTTGCCCGCGTTCTTGGGGTGCCGGACGACGCGCACGTTGTCGTACTCGTTCGCCAGCTCCGCCAGAATGGCGACGCTACGATCGGACGAGCCGTCGTCGACGCACACGATCTCCTTCTCGAAGTCGGTGGCCTGGACGCGTTCGACGATCTCACGGAGGGTGGTTTCCTCGTTGAAGACCGGAATCAGGACGGTGAGCAACATGCGGGGGGGGGAAGGAACCTACCGCCTGGGCCGTGGCCGGACCAGCCTTGCCCCTCCATCGGCCGGAATCGCCGCTCGCTTGAAGCGCCGAGTGCGGAACCGGGCTAGAGCGAAAAGAGGGTCGCCGCCGAGGGATCGAGCACGTAGAGCGAGCCGGAGACCTCGTCCAGCGCCAGCGACGCATCGACGCCGGCGAACGGTCCGCCGGCCATCGTCGCCGCCGCGCAGTCCACGAAGCCGGGACAATCCGTGAGCTCCGTCAGGAAGGAATAGCGCCTGAGCAACCCGGTCGAGGCGTCCATCCAGAACACGGCGTCGTCCAGCGTCGAGAGCAGGCCCGTGGGCGCGGCCAGGCTCGCCATGGCGCCACCGATCGTGCTCTCCACCCCATCTCCCGCCAGCGTCGAGACGCTGCCGAGCGCTCCGAAGAAGCCGGTGGAGCCGACGCGCAACTCGCGCAGTCGGTGACCGCCATTGCCGCTCGCACCCGACTCGACCACCAGCAACTCGCCCGTGCAAGCGATGGCGATTCCGCTCGGCGTGTCGAAGCCCGCCTCGGAGATGTTGCCGTCGTTGTGGACCGGCGTGCCGAGCCCAGCGACCGTGACGACGAAGCCACCGCTCGCGAGCTCGACGCGGCGCAGCGCGTGATTGCCGGGATCCGTGACCAGGAGCGCGCCATCGCCCGTCGGCACGCAACTGCTGGTGGCGCCGAACGAGAACCGCGCCAGCGCCGCCGGTCCGTCCGCGAAGCCTGGCTGCTCGTTGGGAAAGCCCGCCAGGATCGCCACCGTGTCCGGGATCAAGCGGTTGATCAACAGGATCGTGTTCGAGGTGCGCTCCACGACAGCGAGGTGCGCTGCATCCAGCACGCAGAGTCCCGAGAGCACGGCCGGCGTCGCGATGCCGATCAGCGGGTTCGCGAGCAACGCGTCCAGGGTGCCGGGCGAGACGATCGTCGTCTCCACGGGCGTGCCGCTCGACATGTCGATCTGCACGACCGCTCCGTCGCCGCCGGTCGCAAACAGGAGCTGCGTGCCGGCCTCGGCGGCGAGCTGGCTCGAGGGCCCGATGTTGAGCGTCGCGAGCGGCACGGGCGTCGGCACCGCGGCGGGCGCAAGCCCCGCGCCATGGCAACTGGCCGCATCCAGGCTCGAGGTCGGAATCGGCACGAACGTGGACTGCGTCGCGGAGGCTTCCGTGCCCTCACGGCAGGCCACCAGCAGCGGCAAGAGGCAGACGAGATGTCGCATGGGCGCCGAGTGTGAAGGTCCGCGCCACCCGCGACAAGGCCTAGGAGTCTGCGTCACGGGTGACGCAGACTCCTAGGCCTAGCCGGCGGCCTGCTGCTCGTCGCCCTCGGCGCTCAAGCGGTCACGGGCAGCGGTCGAGTCCATCAGCTCGACGCCCTTCTTGGAAGCGACGAGGCGTTTCCCCTCGCCCTCCACCAGCGTCAGAAGATGCACCGGCCGGCGCCACACCGCGGCCAGGTTGGTCAGCGTGCGCTCGGCCAGACCGAGTTGCAGATCGCGTCCATCGTGCCGGTGCACGAAGAGCAGCTCGTCGCTCGATCCCGGCGCCACGCCTTCGAGCTGGATCTGCGGTTGACCGCCCCACGAGATCTGCGTCAGCACCCAAGCCTTCAGTTCGCGCCAATCCTCGATGTCGCGGCCGGCGGCGCCCACGAGGCAGGCCAGGTGTCGGCGGGCGAACTCCTCGTCGACGATCTTGTCCACCAAGCTGACGTCGTTGTGCACGCGGCGCAGCATGAAGAGATCCTCGCCGCGCGCCTCGGCATGCCGCAAGAGTTCGATCCCGACCTTGTAGGGGTTCAGGCTGCCCCGCCCCATCTCGGTGGCCGCCGAATGGCAGTCGGCGAAGTCGAGGATCTCCGATGGATCGAGCAAGCCGCCCGTCAAGAGGCGCGAGTGCCAGAACGAGGCCCAGCCCTCGTTGATGATCTTCGTCATGCGCTGCGGCGCGAAGTAGTACGCCTCCGCGCGCACGACGTGCAGGACGTCGCGCTCCCAGGATTCGAGCGGCGCGTGCTCCTCGAGGAAGCCCAGCACGTCGTAGGTCGGAAAGCGCCAACCCGCGTGCGGCCCCGGAGCTTCGCCCGGCTCGACCGGGCCCAACGGACCGGCGCTCAACGCCTCGAGCGAACGTCGCGCTCGCTCGGAGGGCGCCGTGTAGACGGCCTGCCCCTCGTGCGAACCGGTCATCTCGCGCAGCGGCAGGTACGGGTCGACCAGACCGTCGATCGAGAGACACAGATCGAGGAAGCGCTCGACGCGATCCTGCCCCAGCGCGTCGACGTAGCGCCGGAGTCGCGTCGAGTGGTTGCCCATCGTGTCGAGCATCTTCCGGTCGGTCGGCGCGAACCACAGGTTGTGACGAAAGAAGTCGGCGTGTCCGTAGACGTGCGCCATCACGAGCTTCTGCTCCATCAACGAGTTCGAACGCACGAGGTAGGCGTACGTCGGATCGTTGTTGATCACCAACTCGTAGATCTTGGAGAGGCCCCAGACGCGACCCTTCTCCAGCCGCTCGTAGTCCATGCCGAAGCGCCACGAGGGATAGCGCACCGGGAAGCCTCCGTACGCTGCGACGCCGTTCACGTCCTTCGCGTCGAGCAGCTCGAAGACCACCTCGAAGAAGTCCAGCCCGGCGTCGCGCGCGGCGTTCTCCGTGACCAGTGCCTGGTACTTCAGTTCCGAAGGCAGGTCGTTCTTGATCCTCATCGGCCCGCACCCAGGAATCGCGCGATCGCATCGGGGACGTCGCTGCGATCGTTGACCGACGCGGTCACCAGCCCCTCCGCGGAATGCAGCGCGTTGTCGAGGTCTTTCTTGAACTGGCCCGAGCCGTGCGCGCTCTTCACCTGCCCGTAGCAGAACTGGTTCACCCGCGGCAGGATGTCGTCGCGCAGCATCGAGATGCACAGCTCGGTGTCGCGGGCGGACCAGTTGTCGCCGTCGGAGTAGTGGAACGGATAGATGTTCCAGTCCTCGGGACGATAGCGCTCGGCGATCAGCTTGAGGCACAGCTCGTAGGCGCTCGAGATCTTGGTACCGCCGGACTCGCGCAGGTGGAAGAAGGTCTTGTGGTCGACGGTGCGCGCGACGGCGTCGTGCACGATGTAGACGACCTCCAGGTTCTTGTACTGACTGCGCAGCCAGGTATCGATCCAGAAGGCCTTGATGCGCACGACCTCCTTCTGCTCGCGACCCATCGAGCCCGAGACGTCCATCATGTGGAACACGACGGCGGACGACTCCGGCTTGGGCGCGTCCTTGCGCATACGGAAGCGGAAGTCGTCGCGGATCGGAACGACGCGCGGATCGAGCGGGTCGTAGAGGCCGCTCGCGATGGTGCGCTTGAGTGCGTTGCGGTACGTCCGGCGGAACTGCCGCAACGAATCGGGGCCGGACGCACGCACGCCGTTGTAGCGGCCACCATCGGCGTCGAGGTCGCGCACGCCGCGCGGCTGGATGTTCGGCAGCGACAGTTCCTTGCCCAGCATCTCGGCCAGCTCGTCGAGCTGCACCTCGACCTCGAGGATGTGACGACCGGCTTGATCGCCGGCGCCGCCCACGCCCTCGGCCTCGGAGCCTTCGGCCGCTTCGTTCCCGGGCTCGCCCTCGCCGTCCCCCTGCCCTTCCTTCGGGTTCTCGCCGAAGCGGAAGCGCGGCAGTTCGATCTCCGGCAGCGGAATGGAAACAGCGTGGTCACCGGCACGCCCGATCAGCTCGCCGGTCGAGAGGTAGCGCCGCAGGTCGTCGCGAATCCTCCCGCGCACGATTTCTCGAAAGCGTGCTCGGTCGGCTTCGATGCGGTACACGGGACTACGCCGCCTCCGTCGAACCCTGCTTCGTATCGCCTCGCGCGAAGACCGCCGCCACGAAGTGCAGCACTTCCTCGGCGCTGTTCTCGTCGTAGCCGTACTCCGCGACCAGACGGTCGCGGATGACCTTGATCTTGTCGCGCGTCTCGGGGTCGATGACCGTCGAGACGAGGCTCGTCAACTGGATCGTGTCGCGCCGATCCTCGAACAGCTTGAGCTCGAGCGCCCGCGTCAGCCGACGGTTCTGCCGGTAGTCGAAGGTCTTGCCTTCGATGTGCAGCGCCGCGATGTAGTTCATCAGCTCGTGGCGGAAGTCGTCCTTGCGCGCCTCGGGGATGTCGATCTTGGTCTCGATGGAGCGCATCAAGCGCTCGTCCGGGTCGCGCTCGCACCCGCTGGAATCGATCACCTTCTCGCGTGTCGTGTAGGCCTTGACGTTGTCCACGTACTTGCCGCACAAGCGATCGACGGCCGCGCGGTCGGCCGCGACGGCGACCTGCACCTCGTGCTTGACGATCTCCTCGTACTCCTCACGGGCGTGGCTGAGCAGTTGCTCGTAGCGCTTGCGCGTCTCCTCGTTCGCGATCAGGCTGTGGTGGCGCAACCCGTGCGCGAGTTGCTCCAAGACATCGAGCGGTCCGACCGAGTCCTTGTCCATCACCAGCACGGCCGCGATTCGATCTTGCACGTAGCGCGGGCTGATGCCGAACATTCCCTCGCGCTCGGCCTCGTGGCGCATCTCGCGCAGGTTCTCGGCCGTGAAGCCCTGGACCTCCTCGCCCCCGTACAGCTTGGCCTTCTGCAGCATGGAGAGGTTCGGGTGCGTCGGATCCTCGAAGCGCGTCAGCACCGACCACAGCGCAGCGATCTCCATCGTGTGCGGCGCGATGTGCTTCTGCGTCAGGAGGTCCCGATCGAACTGACGCCGATAGATGCGCACCTCGTCGTGCACCGAGAGGTTGTAGGGCACGTCGATCTTGATCGTGCGGTCGCGGAAGGCCTCCATCAGCTCGTTGTTCTGGAGCTTCCTGTACTCGGGCTCGTTCGTGTGCCCGATGATCACTTCGTCGATCGTCGTCTGCGCGAACTTCTTCGGCTTGATCGCGTGCTCTTGGCTCGCGCCCAAGAGGTCGTAGAGGAACGCCACGTCGAGCTTCAACACCTCGACGAATTCGAGCAGACCGCGGTTCGCCACGTTGAACTCGCCGTCGAAGTTGAACGCGCGCGGATCCGAGTCGCTGCCGTACTCGGCGATCTTGCGATAGTTGACGTCGCCGGTGAGTTCCGTCGAATCCTGGTTCTTCTCGTCCTTCGGCTGGAACGTGCCGATGCCGCGCCGGTCCTTTTCGCTGAGCGTCATGCGCCGGATGCGGACGTGCTCCAGCACGCGCGTCCAGTCGCCGTCGTAGCGCGCGAGGAGTTCGCGATAGTAGTAGCGGCTGACGGGATCCAATTCGCCGGCCACCTCGATGCGGTACGGCTTGTCCAGCCGCTCGTTCAACCGATCTTCGAGATCGCGCCGCGCGCCGACGGGAACCAGCAGCAACGGATCCTGATTCATCGGCGAGGGGATCTCCTCGTCATCCACGTGCCAGATGAAGCTGTAGAGCGCGCCGGCTTCCTGTGTCGAGTACTGCTCGAGGCCGCGTTTCAGGATGCGCACGATGGTGCTCTTGGCCGCACCGACAGGGCCATGCAGCAAGATCACGCGCTTCTCCGGTCCCAGCCCTTGCGCTCCCGCGCGAATCGTTTGTACGAGCTGATTCAACGGTGCATCCAATCCGAACACGGCGTCGCGGCCGCGGTCGAACGGGTCGTCGAACAAATTCCACCGACGCGTGACGCCCCGTTCGCGCGAGGCGGTCCAGCCGTGCGACTCGATCATGTCCACCAGCCGCTGCCAGGCATTGCGAGCGAGCTTGGGATCCTCTTCGACGAGCGCGAGGTAGTCCTCGAACGAACCTTCCCAGTGCAGTCGCGCATGCTCGGACGGCGAGGTATGGCGCGCGAGGAGCTGATACAGCGAAGATGCGGGTGAGGTCATGGGACGAGTTGGGACTGTGCCCCTCGACGCGCGCGAACGACGCGAGGGCAGCAAAAGCGATTGAGGGTGGCCGCTCGTCCCTATCGGGTTCAACGAGCCGAGGCTTGATCGAATCGCTCGCCCACGGCCGTTGGAGGACCGCGACCTCGGTCTCGTAGGCTTCCCAAGGGGCAGCCTCAAGAGAGAGATAGCTCGGGGTGGGACAACGTACGTGCCGTTACCATGGGCGGATGCAGCGCCTACTAGCAGCAGGTATCGCCACGATTCTCGCCTTCGCGCCGGCCGGTTGCAGCAAGGGAGCCGCGTCGCCCGTCACCGTCCAGGGCGGCACGAACGGCGCCTCGTTCGATGCGGAACGTGCGTGGCAACACCTCATGAAGCAGGTGGAGTTCGGACCGCGTCCGAGCGGTTCCACCGCGCTCGAGCGCCAACGCGCGTGGATGACCGAACACCTCGAAGCGCTCGGACACACCGTCGTACGGGAAGCCTTCACCGAGCAGACGATCGTGGGTCCCATCGAGTACGCCAATCTCTACGTCGACCTTCCTCCGACGCGTTCGGATGCGGACGCCCCCGAGCTCGTGATCCTCGCGACGCACTTCGATACCAAGAGTTTGAACTTCCGCTTCGTCGGGGCCAACGACGGAGCGTCGGGGACCGCTGTCCTCCTGGAGTTCGCGCGGATCTTCACGCACGCGAAAGCGCCCGAACGCGACTACACGCTGCGCCTGCTCTTCCTCGACGGCGAGGAAGCGATCGGTGAATGGGACCCCATCAGCAAGAACAATACCTACGGATCGCGTTATCACGCGCGACGGCTCGAGGACGCGGGACGCGCCGACGACGTGCGTGCGTGCATCGTGCTCGACATGGTCGGCGACGCGGATCTTCAGCTCGCGACGGACCTGCGCTCGGATCGCCAACTGCTCGAGCTGGTCTTCGCGACCGCGCGCGAGATGGGCTTCGAGGAGTACGTCGACGGCGTCCGCAAGGAGATCCTCGACGACCACCTCTCGTTCCAAGCGGTCGGGATCCCGAGCGTCGACTTGATCGACGCCGAGTACGGACCCGTGTCACTCGGCAGCAACATGGGCGCCTACTGGCACACGGCCGAGGACGTTCCTGCGCGCTGTTCGCCCGAGAGTCTGGACGTGATCGGCCGCCTGGTGCTGCGCGTGCTGCCCAAGCTCAACCGGTAGTCGTGCTGCCGTCGTTCGTGGCGGGCGCGGTGGTTGCAGGCGCGGTTCCAGGCGCGTCGGCGGCGGGCGCCGAGTCGTCGCGGCCGCTGGCTGGGGCGGGCGTCGGCGCCTGATCGCCCGCAGCGGGCCGCGGATCTTCCGGCGTCGCGGGTTCCGGCGCTGGCACTTCTGCCGCTGGCGTTCCGGTCGGCTCGGAGACCAGCGCCCGGGACGCCGAAGGTCCGAGGTCGAGGGCGAGCCGTGCACGACCCAAGCGCGGCGTGCCGGCTTCAAACTCCATGCGCCCCGTCTCGCTGTCCAGCTCGACGACCAGCCGCAGCGTCCGCTGCCCGCGGGCCTCGAGCCCGGGCTCGGGCCAGCTCCCTGAGCGCATGTGCCCCACGCGAAAACTCCCACTGCCCCCCGCCCGGCGGGCGATCGCGATCGCCTCGACGCCCCGAACCTCCGCCAGGAACGGCGGCACGCGCGGGTCCGCGTGGCCGAACGGGTGCGTCGGAAAGGCGCCGGTGTTGTCGAGCGCCAGGTCGACCTGCCAGAGGCCCACCGCCAAGGGGCGCGCTTCGATCAACGCCACCTCGATGCGCGGCCAGCGCCCCATCAGCTGGAACAGTTCACGGACGCCCGCGGCCGGCTGGGCCGGCGATCTTGGCGTGATGGTCCACAGGCCCAGTCCGTCGCGCGCGAAGTCGAGCCAGCCCCCGTCCAACTCGTTGACGACCGGCGCCAAATGGACGAGCTGCAGCAAGACTTCGGGCAGCTCGGCGGCGATGCGCGGCGCGCCGCGATCCGGCCCGTCGAGCGCCAAGACGCTGACCAGTTCCTCGCGCTCGAGCAACCACTCGGCGAGGCCACGCGTCGCCGCTTCCGTCAGCGGCACGTCCGCGGCGCCGGGACGCAGCGACCCCGGCTGCCAGCCCAACGGGAAGTCGACGCCGAAGCGCGCCGGGCCGCCGCCCTCGCTGGCGAGGGCGGGCAGCACGACGATGCGGACGCGCTCCAGGAGCGCACGCGCTTCCGGCTCGTCGCGCGCCCGCTCGACCACCGCGCGCACCCACGGATCGGCGGTCTGGCGATCGAAGGCCGTCACGAGCAAGAGCGGCGCGCCGGGCCTACCGAGCGCCACACCCTCGAAGCGCGCCGTGTCCGCCGTGAACTCGAACGGCTCGACGAGATCCGGCGCCAGGGCGAGCCAATCCGCGTATTCCGAGCGCGCAGCCTCCGGAGTCGGTACCGCGAGCTGGAGCACCAGCGCCGCGCTGAGCGCGAGGCTCACGGCCGCACCTCCGCGATGACGGGCACGATCCCCGGACCGTCGAGCACGAGACGCACGGGCGTGCCTTCCTCGGAGACGATCCACCAGGAGATGGGCTCCGACAACGCGCCTCCATCCAGTTCGCCCACTTCGGATCGCGGCGCGCCGGCGGCGAGCCGCGCGCCTCCACCGAGTTCGATCCCGAGGTGCAGCGCGGGCCTCGCATCGCGCGGCCCGGCCCGGCTCGACAGTCCGCCGTAGTTGCGGACGTGAGCCACGATCTCGGCCAAGGCGCCTTCGTGACGCACGCTCTTGACCTCGATCTTGAAGCGCGGCAACGCGTGCGCCGCGGCAATCACGAAGTCGGCGACGCCACCCAACGCGCGCTGCAGTTCCTCGGCCGGCGGGTTGTCGCGCGTGCGCGGCTCCCACCCACCGACGTAGCCCGTGCGTCCGTCGTCGAGCTGGATCGGCTCCCAGTCGAGAAAGCCGATGCCACCGCGCGTCTCGTCGATCCACGCGCACCAACGAGCATCGTCACCGCCGCGCCGCCTGGGCTCGACGTGACTGGCGAAAGCGCCGTTGCGCGCGCGCACCTCGTCCTGGGTCACGCAGAGTCCCCAGGGAGCCAGCTCCAACGTGGCGATGCCGTTCGCGTAGTAGAGCCAGTCCGCGACGCTGCCGCCGCGACCGCCCACTGCGTCGAGGCGCGGCGTCGTGGGCTCGGCGCGTCGAAACGCGCGCGCGAACGCGTGGCCCAACGCGCGCCAGATCGGCGCGTCGTCCGCCACCGCGGGCAACGACGCATCGCCGCCCGGTTGAACCAAGGTCCCGTGGTTGCCCTGCAGCACCAGCGCCAACGCGACGCGCCGTCCGTCGACCAGCTCGGCGAGCGCGCGACTCGACGGCTCGGAGAGCGGCAGGCTTCCGGCACCCGGCACCGTCCAGGCACCTTGCCAGGCGACGGGGAAGTTGCGATCGGTGACGACGCCACCGGGACCGTCCTCGTTGAAGACGCCGTCGCCGTCGTCGTCCTTGCCCTCGTCGAGGCGCAGGAAGCGCGGGGCCTCGCCGGGCTCGGCGAGGCGCAGCGAACGTCCGTCCGCGGCGCGCACCCAGGTCCCGCGCGCGTCCTCCAGCAGCATCTCGAGCGCGAAGCCCTCGCCCGACACGTCGTCGGGACCGTCCTCGTCGAAGCGTCCGTCCGCGTCCTCGTCCACGGGGCGGTCGTTGGCACCCCAGCCCCCCCCGGCGAGACGTCGCGCGCTCCCGTCGGGATTCGCCCACGGCACCGCGAGGAAGGTCACGTCCTTGGGCAGAGCCGACGGATTCGCCGTCAGGTGATCGAGGATCGCGACGACGGCCTCGTTGCCGGCCAAGGAGACGCCGTCAGGCGCGCCCAGGAGCAGGATCGTGGGGCGCTCCGAGAGCGCCACGGGGCCCGGTGCTCCCACCTCGAAAGCGACCATCCGCCGGCCGCCGTAGCTGGTGCCGAGTTCGATGCTCCGCGCCAAGCCCGTGCCCGCCCAACGCGCTTCCAGGGCGGGCAACCGCTCCTGGGTCGTGTAGGCGCGCTGCGCGACTGGCACCCCCGCGAGGGCGCAGCAGGCGACGATGGGTAGGGCGAACGACAAGAGGGCAAGGCTCCGAGACGCCCCTATCGACCGGCGGCGCCTCCGGCCTGTGGGCCGACCCGGAAACGTTTCCCCGCGGCCCGCCGGCGAGCCGGCGCCGCCGCGGACCCTACGTCCGCTCGCCCGCGCCCTCGACCAGCACACTCGCTGGTGCTGGCTCGTCCGGGCTGTGCGGCGTCAGCTCGACCACGGGTTCGTCGTAGCTGCCGACCGTGTCGGGCACGAAGTCCTCGACGTCGCGCAGCTCGACGCTGACGACCTTCGAGACACCTTGGCTCGGCATCGTCACGCCGTAGAGCATGTCGCTGGCCGCCATCGTCGCCTTGTTATGCGTGACGATGATGAACTGCGTGTCCTTCCGGAAGTTGCCGATCATCCCCAGGAAGCGACCGATGTTCGCGTCGTCGAGCGCCGCGTCGACCTCGTCCAACACGCAGAACGGGCTGGGCTTCGCCTGGAAGATCGCAAACAACATCGCGAGCGCCGTCAGCGAGCGCTGGCCGCCCGAGAGCAACGTGATCGGAAGCATTTCGCGACCCGGCGGGCGCGCGAAGATGTCGATGCCCGCTTCCAGAATCGGTTCGCCCTCGGCCAGTTGCACGTCGGCCTTGCCGCCGCCGAAGAGCTGACGGAAGAGCACCTGGAAGTTGGCGCGCACCTCTTCGAAGGTCTCGAGGAAGCGCCGCTCGCTCTCCTCATTGAGCCGGTCGAGCGTGTGCTCGAGGCTGCGCTTGGCCTCGGCGAGGTCGGCGCGTTGCGCGCGCAGGAAGCCCAGGCGTTCCAGCACTTCGTCCAGCTCGACGACGGCCTCGAGGTTGACCGGCCCGAGCTTGTCGATCTCGCGCTTCAAGCCCGTCACGCGCGCCTCGAGCTCGGCCAGCTCGTCCGAGCAAGGCTCCAGTTCGGCCTCCGGCTCGAAGTCGTCGACGAGCATCTCCGCGGTCATGCCGAAGTCCTCCTCGGCGCGCCGCGCGAGCTCCTCGAGGCCCAGCTCGAGCCGCTGCTGCTCGAGCCGCTTCTCGCTGACGCTCGCGAATAGGCGTTCAATCGCGGTCGTGGTCGCCTCCTTGCGGCGTCGCAGCTCCTCGACGACGGTGCGTCCCTCGCGCTCGCGCTCGCGCAGTTGCCCCAATTGCTCGGTGACGACGTCGCGTCGCGCCAGAACGTCGGCGCGCCGCTCGGTCAATTCGACGGACTTCGCCTGCGCCTCGGTCACGCGCTCGCGCAGCTCGACGGCCTGCTTCTGGCCGCGCGCCACCTCGGCTTGCGCCTCGTCGATCGCGCGCGCCAGGTCGGAACGGCGGCGCTGACCGGCGCCCAGGCGTTCGCGCAGCGCGCCCGCCGTGACGCGGGCTGCGTTCTCGTCCTGCCCCACCGCGACCGCGTCCTGGCGAATCGCCTCGAGCCGCGCCGTGAGATCGGCCAGGACCGCCGTCTCCTCGGTGTGCTTCGCTTCGGCGGCTAGCAAGCGCTCGCGCGCCTCGGCGAGGTCGCGTTGATTCTTCTCGCGCTCGGCTTCGACGGTGGCGAGCTCGCGCGTGAAGATGTGGCTCGACTCGGTCAGCTCCTCCACGCGCCTGCCCGCCGTCTCGGCGGCGACCTGAGCTTGCCCGCGGGCCTCGCGGGCTTCCCCCATCTCCAGGTCGAGCTGGTCGAGGTGCTCGCGCGCCGCATGGCGCTGTTGGGCGAGCGCGGCGTGCTGCTGGCCGATCGCGTCGAGCTCGGCGCTCTTGACCTCGCGTTCGGCCTCGAGTTCGGCCGCCACGGCGCGCCGCCCGATGGCGCCCTGCGCCAGCTCCGAGTGCCCCCCGACCAGCCCGCGCCGATCGACGAGATCTCCGTCCAACGTGGCGAAGCGCAGCGCCGGAAACGCCCGGCCCAGCGCCAACGCCGCGTCCAGGTCGCGCGCCAGGACGACGTCGCCGAAGAGCGCCTCGGCGACGTCCTCGAAGCCCGCTTCGACCGCGGCGTGATCGCGCAGGAAGCCGAGCACTTCGGGGCGCTCGGCGAGCGCGGCCTCGCGAGCGCGCGGTGCCCCCACCGCGCCATCGGCGAGCACCAAGCGCACGCGTCCGTGCTTCGTCTCCTTGAGCCAGCGGACGATCGTGACCGCATCCTCGGGCGACGTCGCCACCAGCGCGCGACTGCGCTCGCCCAACGCGGCGTCGAGCGCGCGGCTGTGCTCGGTGTTGGTCGTCACGTGGTCGGCGAAGAGGCCGGCGATCGTCCCCACGAGCTCGGGCCCGCTGCCCGCCTCGAGTCCTTCGAGCAGGCGCTGCGCCCCCGCTTCGAGGTCTTCGCGCTCGCGCTCTCGATCGAGCAGCGCCTCGACGTGCGATGCCAGTCGCACGCGCGCCATCTCCAACTCCGAGCGGCGGCGCTCGAGCTGGGACATGTTCTCGTCGAGCGCCGCGAGGTCGCCGCGGCCGGCGCCGTGCTCGCCCTCGAGTCGTGCGAGCCGCGCCCGCGCTGCTTCGGCTTCGCCCGCGAGTTGCTCGGCCTCGGTGCGCGCCAACGCAAGCGCGGCCTCGGCCTCGCTGCGCCGCTCGGCGGCGCGCGCGAGCCGTTCGCGCACCGGCTCGATCTCGCCCTCCAGGTGCTCGACGCGCCCGGCGAGCTGGCTCTTCTGGTCGTACAGGCCAAGCACGAGCTGGTTCTGTCGACTCGTGCTGGTTCGCGCGCCTTCCTCCTCGCCGCGCAACTGGACGAGTCGCTCCTTCGTGCGCTCCAATTCCGCCGCCGCGGCGCGCGCCTCGGCGTCGAACGCCGCGACCTCGACCTCGAGCGCTTCGGCCTCCGCGCGGCGCTCGACGAGCCGCGTGGTCGCCGACTCCGTCCGGGCTTCCTCCTCCGCGATGGCTTCCGCCCAGCCCTGCATGCGCGCCTCGAGTTCGGCGCGCCGTTCGTCGACGACGCGCAAGGCTTCGTTGAGTTCGTTGGCGGAGGCGTTCGTACGCTCGAGCTCGCTGGAGAGCGTCTGCTGCTCGCGTTCGCGCACGTCGACGTCCTGCTCGACCGCACTGCGCAGTTCGCGATGCTCTTCCGCCGTCGACTCGATCGACGACAATTCGTCTCCGACCGAGCGCATCTTGCCGAGGCCGAAGAAGGCTTGGTGTTGTGCCAAGCGCAAGCCGTCCACGTGCCACGCGTCGCGCGTCTCGACGAAGCGCTGCGCCTTTCCGGCTTGGATCTTGAGCGAGCGTTCGCGGCGCTCCAGTTCGCCGACCACGTCGTCGACGCGCTCGACGTCCGCTTCCACGCGCTTCAGGCGGGATTCGGTTTCCTTCTTGCGCTGGCGATAACGCGACACGCCCGCCGCCTCCTCGAAGATCGCGCGACGTTCCTGGGCGTTCGCCGACAGAACGGCGTCGATCTTGCCCTGCTCCAGCACGGCATAGCCGCGGCTGCCGAGGCCCGTGCCGTAGAGCATCTCGCGCACGTCCTTCAAGCGCACGCGATCGCCGTCGATCAGGTACTCGCCTTCGCCGCTCTTGTAGACGCGCCGCGTGACAGCGACCTCGCTGCCGAGCATGCGGGTGCCGAAGCCCTCGAGCTCGCCCGAAGCGTTGTCGAAGATCAGCGTCGCTTCGGCGACGGACATGCCCGGGCGCGAAGCGGCGCCCTTGAAGATCACGTCCGTCATCTCGCCGCCGCGCATCGACTTCGCGCGCTGCTCGCCCAACACCCAGCGCACGGCATCGACGACGTTGCTCTTGCCACAACCGTTCGGACCGACGACTCCGACCAGGGATGGGTCGAAACTCAACGTGGTGCGATCGGCGAAGGACTTGAAGCCGAAGAGCTCGAGACGCTTGAGACGCATGAACGGGGTGGACTGCGGGTGACGGGGCTAGCGAGAAAGAGGGCGGAGCGGGCTTGCGTCGTCGTCGGTTCGCGCTCCAGGGCGCGGACCCGGACGGGGAAACAGTTCCAGCGAGACTTCGCCGGTGTGCGAGCGTCGCAGCACCTCGAAGCGGCGCCAGACGTCGAGCGCCGGCGTAGCGCCCGGTTCGGATTGCGCGAGGGCGCCGAACGCCAGGGCGCCCGAGCGCAGGGTGCGCAGCGCCTCGGCCTCGAGCCGCCCGGGCGACGTGCCCGCGGTGCGCAGCGCGAGGCCGAGACCGTACGGCTTGGGCTCGTGCGTTCCATCGGGATCGCTGAACAACGGCGCTTGTCGCACGCCTTCGGCGTCGCGTTGGCGCTGGTCGAGCGCGGCGAAACGCGCCGCCGACGTGCGCCCGAACGAGGTGGCGGGCGCAACGACACTGGCGGCCTCGGGCGCGAAGCGTCGCGACGCCTCACCCAGGAGGCCCAGCAATCGTGCTCCTTGGTCGGCGTCGAGATCGCCGTCGCCGAGCACCAGCAAGGCCTCGCGCAACCCGACGGGGACGAGGGCGTAGGAGAGTCGCGGGCGCAGTCCGCGCGCACCGAGGACGCGCCGCTGCAACGGCTCGAGCGCGCGAGCGCCCTCGAGCGAGGCGCGGCACAGCTCGGCGACACCGGCCAGCACCAGATCCTCGCGCCAGGGGCCCGCGCGGCGAGCGAGGCGCGGCAGGTTGATCGTAAAGGCGGCGCCGCAGGCCAGCACCGCGTGCTCGCGCTCCATCCGGCGGCAACCGGGCCCGGCGTAGCGCTCGCCCGCGTCGCCCCACGACACGCGCAGCACGTCGTCGGCGAGGAAGCGATCGACGATCGCCGCCAGTTCCGGTTGCGCCACGAGCAACTCCTCGAGCTCGTGCCCGTCGAGCACGATCGAGAGTCCGCTCAACGGGCCGAGCTCGGTCCACTCCTCGAGGAGGCGCGCCGTGAAACCGCCGAAGCGCGCGCCGCTCGAACCGAGCACGAGCTCGACGCCCGCCGCGCGCGTCAGGGCGGAGGCGGCTTGCAACCAAGCGCCGAGCCCGAGCGGGCTGCCGGTGCGGGCTTGGCGCGTGAGGGGTGCCAGGACGGCGCCGGGGCGCTCCAGGCAGACGACCTGGCTGACCGAACGCATCCACTCGGCGATGCGGTCGAGGAGCCCAAACGCGGCGCGCCCGCCCGTGCCCTGCGCGAACAGTTCGGCCTCGAAGACGAGCGACGCGGGGCGATCGAGGGTGCCCGGCGCTTCCACCCCCAGATCGCCGCTGCGGTGCAGCTCCGCCACGCCCTCGGGCAGCAGTTCTTCGAGCGCGTAGCGACCCAGCACGGCGCGCCCGACGATCGAATCGGCGCCGGCGCCCGGCGCCACGGCGTGCCACGGCGTGGGCGCGCGCCCGTCGAGCGCGGCGGCGACGTCACGCCGCGCGAGGCCCACCGCGCGCGCGCGACCGAGCGCATGCGTCTGGCCGCGCTCGAACAACTCGGCCGTCACGAGCTCGCGAATCAAGCCCGTGGTCAGCCGCTGGAAACCCGAGGCGAAGACGCGCTTCTCGACGGCCGCGGCGACCTCGCCGGCCAGTTGCCGCGGCAGCTCGGCCTCCTCCATCAGGGCGGCGACGATGCGGCCCTTGCTCCAGGGTGCGACGCCTTCGGCCTCGCGCACGCGCAACGAACCCGAACCCGCGACGGGACGGTCGCTGTGCACGCGCAGCGCCTCGCGCACGCGCGCGCGACGATCGCGATAGAGGATGTACGCCTTCGCGACGCTGGGCCGGCCCAGCTCCATCAGCGCGCGCTCGACCAGGTCCTGGATGGCTTCGATCTCGGGCGGACCGGCCGCGGCGTCGCGGTGCTCGAGCGCCATCTCGACGACGCTGGCGACCTCGCGCGCGAAGTCGGGATCCGCCTCACCGGCGGCTTCCAGCGCGGCTTCGATCGCCGAGCGGATCTTGCGAACATCGAACGGGACCTCGCGCCCGTCGCGCTTGATCACGCGGCCCAGCGGCGTGCGCTGCGCCTCGCGTCGCTCGTCGAATGCGGGTGCGTCGAAAGCCATGGCGCCGGGTCAGGATTCCGGATTCGGAACGATCGCGCCCGACTCGAACGCCTCACCCTCGAACGCCTTCAGGGCACCGGTCTGGGCCGCGGCACCGTTCTCCTCGATCATCTCGAGGAACTGCGACACGTCCTTGAACTCGCGATAGACGCTGGCGAAGCGCACGTAGGCGACCTGGTGCAGCTTGCGCAGCTCGTCCATCACCAGCGTCCCGATGACCGCCGACTCGACCTCGCGGTCGTATTCCTCGTGGCAGCGCTGTTCGATGCGCAACGCGGCGGCTTCGAGCTCCTCGCTGGGCACGTCCAGCTTCTCCGAGGCGCGCACCATGCCGGCCAGGACGCGTTGCAGGTCGAAGCGCACGCGCTCGCCGTCCTTCTTGACGACGCGCAGCGGCGAATTTTCCACGCGCTCGTAGGTCGTATAGCGACCGAAACACTCGAGACATTCACGCCGACGCCGGATCGCCGTGCCGTCCGACGAGGCACGGGAATCGACGACGCGGCTGTTGTCGGCCTTGCAACGGGGACACTTCATGGGTGGCGGGGGCACCGGGAGGGCGCGGCCAGCAGGTCCCGAGTCTAGGCCCAAGATATGGTGTGTCAAAGGGAGAACTGCCCGCTGGTACGCCATCGGTTGTGAGGCTGATGCGCTCCGTGGGAGCTCCAGCCGGCTTCCCGCGCACGGGCGCGGGCGGTTACTTGCCGAGACAGAAGCGGGCGAAGATGCGGTCCAAGAGGTCCTCGGGGGTGGTTCGCCCGCCGATGTCGTCGAGGGCGTCCGTGGCGCTGCGGAGCAGCTCCGCGGCCAGATCGAGGGGCCCGGCGCCGGCCAGCAGCCCGCGCGCTTCCGCCAGGGCCCGCCGCGCGGTGTCGAGCGCCGCGCGATGGCGCGCGCTCAGCTCGCGTGCCTCCGAAGGCGACCCGGTGGAGCCGGAGCCGTCCGCGCCGCTCGCGAGCGCGGACGCGACCGCCGCGCGCAAGCCGTCGAGACCGGCGCCGGTTCGCGCCGACGTCGCGAGCCACTCGGGGGCGCCGCGACGCCAGGTGTCCGGCACGTGTTCGCTCGCGCGGTCGACCTGATTCCAGACGCCCAGGACGCGGCCCGGCGGTGATTCCCCGCGCGGCGCCCCGGCGTCGACGACCCACAGGACCAAGTCCGCCGAGGCCAGTCGTGACCGCGCGCGCGTCTCGGCCGCCGCGGCGAGCGCGTCGTTCGGCGCCTCGAAGCCGGGCAGATCCTCGAGCACCAGGCGGCGCCCGCCCCACTCCAGCTCGGCGGTCAACGCGTCGCGCGTCGTCCCGGCGTGCTCGCTGATCAAGGCCTCGTCGGAACCGACCAGCGCGTTGAAGAGCGAACTCTTGCCGGCGTTGGGCGCACCCGCCAGCACGATGCGTGGTAGCGCCGTCGCCGGCGCGCGCCGCGTCTCCCAGGCCAACACCTCGTCGAGCGCGGCGCCAGAGCCATCCGCCAGCGCGAGCAGCTCGGCGGTCGCGACGTGCCCGGTGTCGCTCTCGTCGAAGTCGAGACTGGCCTCGGCCAACGCGCGCAGCTCGACGAGGCGCTCGCGCAGCCCCGCCAAGCGGCGCTCGAGCCCACCCTCGAGCAGCGCGAGGGCGGCGCGGCGTTCGTCCTCGTGTGCCGCCCCGACCAGCTCCAGCACGCCCTCGGCCCGCGTCAGGTCGATGCGCCCGTGCTCGAAGGCGCGGCGCGTGAACTCGCCCGGTTGGGCGGCGCGAGCGCCGAGCGCGAGCACTCGAGCGAGCGCCGCCGCAGCGAGCGGTGCCGCGCCCACCAGGTGGAACTCCGCGACGTCTTCGCGCGTGTACGAGCGCGGCCCCGGCATCCACAGCAAGAGACAGGGCTGCGTCCCGCGCCCGTCGTCGAAGCGACCGGCGTACACACCGCGCGTGCCGACCGCCAGACCGGAATCCGACAGAAACACCTCGGAGACGAGGCGCTGAGCCTCCGGCCCCGACACGCGCAGCGCGGCGCGCTCCGCCCCGCCGGGCGGCGTGGCGAAGGCC
This sequence comes from Planctomycetota bacterium, assembly GCA_040880665.1. Lineage (GTDB taxonomy): Bacteria > Planctomycetota > UBA1135 > UBA1135 > JBBDIB01. The sequence continues at coordinate 33,278 of JBBDIB010000096.1, read as the reverse complement.
GCGATCGTGTCGCCGCGCCGCATGGCCTCAACGCTTCTTCTTCTTGGAGCCGCCCTTCGGGCGATTCGCCTGTTGCTTTCGCAACATCGCCTGGCGGCGCTCCATTTCGATGCGCTGCTTCTCGGCGAGGTTCTGCATCGCCCCCGAGAACGGTCCGCAACCGCCCGGCTTCTTCTTCTCGGGCACCGTGTCGTCGATCGGCCAGACCTTCTTGATGACGCGCTGCTCGATGATGCCGAGGCCCGACTGCGTCATCATGTAGAGCGACAGACCGGCGGCGTAGTTGTAGAGCATGAAGCCGAAGACGATCGGCATGAACGTCATCAGCTTCTGCATCTTCGCCTGCTGCGGATCGGTGGGCGTCGGCATCCCGCGCTGCTGCAGGATCCAGAGAACGACCATCAGGATCGGCAACAGGTTGAAGTACGAGAAGTCGAGCGTCGTGATCAGCAGCGGGATCTGGACGCCCAACTCGAACAGGCGATCGGGCTGCGACAGGTCGTCGATCCAGAACGCGAACGGCGCCTGTCGCAGGTCGAAGCTCGTGCGCAGCGCGCTGAACAGGCCGATGAAGACGGGGATCTGCAGGAACAGCGGCAAGCAGCCGCCGAGCGGCGGGAACGCGCCCTCTTCCTGCATGATGCGCGCTTGCTCCTGGCGCTGGCGCTGGACGTCGTCGGCGAACTTCGTCTTCAGCTCTTCCAGCCGCGGCTGAACGCGCTTCATCGTCTTCGAGTAGCGCGCCATCGCCGTTTGCGAGCGTCGCTGGAGCGGGAAGAGCACGATGCGCAGACCCAGCGTCAGCAGGATGATCGCGACGCCCCAGTTCCCCACCCAACCGTGCAGCACGCGCAGGATCGCGAGCAACCCGCGACCGATGGCGGACAGCGAGTCGAAACTCGACAGGTCCTCGTCGAGCAACGCCGCCGACGCCGGAGCGTCGGCGACCATGGTCTGGCGGTCCTTCGGCCCCGCGTAGAAGAGGTAGCGATAGACCGCGGTCTCACCGGGGGCCGGGAAGCGCAGCTTCAGCGGCACGACCAGGCCGACGCGCTCGGGCGGCAGCGGCGGTAAGGAGTGGTCGGCGCCCGGCAGGAGGTCCTCGACCAGCGCCGCGGCCGGATTCGGCTCCAGGAACGCGCGCCAGCGCGCCTCCATCATCGTCGGCGCGGGGTTCGTCGGGTGCTCGCGCATCAAGAACGCGAAGTACTTGTTGTGCACGCCGACAGCGGCCAACGGGCGCTGCGCGTCGAGCACGCCCGACTCGCCGATGTTGCCCGCCGCTTGCTCCCACTCCACGTCCAGATCGTCGTCCGTGCCGCCGATGGCGACGGCGCGCGGTTCAGGATAGAAGCGGTCGCCCAACTCGGGCGGCACGAAGCCCGCCGGGCGGAACAGGAACTCGCGCAACCCGCCGGCATGCTCGGAGCCGTTCTCCACTTCGAGTTCGACCTCGAGCAGCCAGGTCCCGGGCACCGGCTTGACCGTTTTCCGAAACGTCACGCCGCTGCTGGCGCCGTAGACGAAGCGCACTTCCTGGCCCTCGACCTCCATGCGCCAGAGCGCCTCGTCGAGGCCCAAGGGCGCGAGCTCGTGACTGGACTCGCTGGTCTCCCACGCGAACGCGCCCCCCGACCTGTCCGGCACCGCCGAGGGCACGATCAGCGGCATGTGGGTCTTCTCCTCCCGCGCGAGGACCTCGGACTCGGTCAGACCCTCGTGCCGGAAATAGCGGAAGTAGTCCAAGAACTCGAGCCCCACGAGGCGCGCGCCGCGGTTCGAGAAGACGCCGCGCCAGTGTCCCGGTTGGCCCTTCTCCCCGAAGACGACGGGATCGCTCAGCGCTTCGGTCTCGGCCGCGATGCGCGGCTCGGGATGTTCGGCCGCGCGCGCGGTGGGCTCGCGCGTCAGGTCGTCGGCGGGCACGGACTCGTCGACCACGTCCTTGACGGGCGGAGGCGGAAAAGCCATCTGCCACCCGAACAGAACGAGGAACGAAAGGAAGAGTGCGAGCGGAAGTCGCTTTTCCAACGGTGCGGGGTCCGAGGGGGGGGACGGAGTTCTAACGGCCGACCGCGAGACGGTCCGCCAGGTAGCCGGGTAGCGCGTCGACCGCGCGAATTGACGCTTGGGCGCGTTCGATCGCGTAGGGCACGCGCACGAACGTGATCGTGCGACCGTCGAAGAGCACGTAGGAGGCACGCGGGTCGCCGTCGCGCGGCTGCCCGACCGAACCCACGTTCACGATCGCTCGCACGTCGCCCAGCTCGTACGGCCCGACGGTGCCCTCGGGCTCGAACAAGCGGTGGTCCTCGTAGTAGACGGCGGGCACGTGACTGTGGCCGACGAAGCAGACGGGCCGCTCCATGCACGCGAACAGCGCGGCCATCTTCTCGGTGTTCTGGATGTCGCGCGGCACGATGTACTCGCGCACCGGATCGCGCGGTGAGCCGTGGGCGAACATCGCGACCTCGTCGGTGCGCGAGGGCTCGAGTTCACCCAGGAAGTCCCAGTAGGCCTCCGCGTGCTCGCCCGCGCCGATCGCTCGGCGCGTCCAGTCGATCGCCGCGCGCGCCTTGGGGTTGAACTCCTCGGCGCCGTGCTCGTAGAGCAACGCGAACTCGTGGTTGCCTTGCAGGCAGAGCCCACCTTCGAGCGGTCCCCAACCCGCGGGCGGATGCGGCTCGGGCACGCACAACCGCATGACGCTGTCGAGGTTGTGCGTCGGACGCGCGCCGTACCCGATCACGTCGCCGAGACACACGTAGCGCTGGGCTGCGCGTGCGTGCGCGTCGGCGAGCACCGCGTCCAACGCCGGCTCGTTGGCGTGGAGGTCGGAGACGATGGCGGTGAGAGGGTACGTCACGGGAGTTGCGGCCCGGCGGGCGAGCCGAGCAGTATCACGACCTGGGGCGTGCCTCGGCAACCCTGGGGTGCGGGGGGTTTCAGGCCGTGGGCCGGATCCGCCGTGTCCGCGTCAGTCCCGGCGCCGCTTCTCGAGCAGCATCGCCATCAGGTCGGCGACCTGGCAGTGCGCTTCCAACGGGTGACGCAACGGTCGGTCGAAGCGCAACTCGTACACGTTGCGCCGACCGGCGCGCTTCCGGCGCAGCAGTCCCTCGGCCTCGAGATCGGAAAGAATTTTCTGGACTGCGCGTTCCGTGATGCCGATGCGCAGCGCGACGTCCCGCAGGCGCACATCGGGCTCACCCGCGAGGCAGACCAGGACGTGCGCGTGGTTGGAAAGGAAGGTCCAGCGCTTCGGCGCGCTCGCGCGCGAGGCTGGCCTTCCGGCGACGGGCGGCCGCATCTCGGCGGAAGCGGGCTTGGAGGGTCGGGACATACGATGTATACTTCGTGCTTCGCGCTCTCGTCGCAAGTGGTTAGCGGCGGGGCGGAAGCTCGTCACCCCCAGTTTTTCCTGGAGCCTTGTCACCCGTGAATCGCCTGGCGAACCTTCGTCACGACGTGCCGGCCAGCATCGTCGTATTCTTCGTTGCGGTCCCGTTGTGCCTAGGGATTGCGCTGGCGAGCGGAGCTCCGCTCGTCTCGGGCCTGATCTCAGGGATCATCGGCGGCATCGTGGTCGGCTTGATCAGCGGCTCGCCCCTCGGCGTCTCGGGACCCGCCGCCGGCCTGGCGGTGATCGTCCTGACCGCCATCGAGGACCTCGGCAGCTTCGAGGTGTTCCTGCTGGCCGTGATCGTGGCCGGTCTGGTGCAGATGGGCCTCGGCTTGGCGCGAGCCGGCGTCCTGGGCTACTTCTTCCCCACCGCGGTGATCCAGGGCATGCTCGCGGGCATCGGGATCCTGATCATCCTGAAGCAGATCCCGCACGCCGTCGGGCACGACACCGACCCGGAAGGCAGCTACAGCTTCCAGCAGGCGGACGGTGAGACGACGCTCTCGGCGCTGGAGGAGATGCTCGGTCACATCGCGCCCAGCGCCGTCTTCGTGTCCGTCGTCTGCCTCGCGATCCTGCTCCTCTGGGATCGCATCCTGTCGCACCGCGCGAAGATCTTCCAAGTGCTCCAGGGCCCGATCGTGGCCGTCGTCTTCGGCATCGTCTACGAGGCGACGACGCGCGCGTTCGCTCCGAGCTGGGCGCTTTCCAAGATCCACCTCGTCAACGTGCCGGTCGCGAACACGTTGGCGGAGGCGCGCGCGCTCCTGACCTTTCCCGACTGGAGCCAGATCACCAACCTGGAAGTCTGGATCACGGGCATCGTGATCGCGGTCGTCGCCAGCCTCGAGACGCTGCTGTGCGTCGATGCGACCGACAAGCTGGACCCGTTCAAGCGCGTGACGCCCACGAATCGCGAGTTGTTCGCCCAGGGCGTCGGCAACGTCAGCGCCGGCTTGATCGGCGGCATCCCCGTGACGCAGGTGATCGTGCGCAGCTCGGCGAACATTCAGTCGGGCGGGCGCACGAAGGCTTCGGCGGTCATGCACGGCACCTTCATCCTGGTCTTCGCGCTGGCCGCGCCCCGGTTGCTGAACCTGATCCCGCTGGCTGCCTTGGCCAGCGTCCTGCTCGTCGTCGGCTCCAAGCTGGCGCGACCGGCGCTGTTCAAGCGGATGTACGCCCAAGGCTGGGGCCAGTTCGCGCCCTTCCTGATCACGGTGGTCGGGATCGTGTTCACCGACCTCTTGACGGGCATCGCCCTCGGGATGGGCGCCGCGGTCTTCGTGATCCTGCGCACGCACTATCGCAACTCCCACTGCTTGCACATCGAGGAGAGCAACGGGGTGACCGGCGCGCGCACGGTGCGCATGGAGCTGGCGGAGGAGGTCACGTTCCTCAACAAGGGCGCCATCCTGAAGGAGCTGGGCGCGATCCCGGACGGCTCGCGCGTCACGATCGACGCCTCGCGGACCGTCTTCATCGACCACGACGTGCTCGAGATCTTCAACGACTTCGAGGCCTCGGCCGAGCGCCGCAACATCCTCGTGTCGCGCACGTTGAAACCTGTCCCTCCCCCTGGAACCAACGAGGCCTTGAAGCCCGCGCTATCCCAATGACGTTCACCTACGACGCGAAGAGCCAGGCACAGACGACGCCGCGGAAAGCCCTGGACGAGTTGCTCGAGGGCAACCGACGCTTTCAGAGCGGAACCACCGAAACGCGCGACCTCCGCCGGCAGATCGCTGCCACGCGCGAGGGCCAGTGGCCGATCGCGGCGATCCTCTCCTGCATCGACAGCCGCGTCTCGGCCGAACTGGTCTTCGACGCCGGGATCGGCACCGTCTTCAGCGCTCGCGTCGCGGGCAACTTCGTGAACGACGATCTGTTGGGCAGCCTCGAGTACGGCTGCAAGGTCGCCGGTGCGCCGCTCCTGATGGTGCTCGGGCACACGGCCTGCGGAGCGATCAAGGGCGCTTGCGACGGCGTCGAACTGGGTCACGTCACGGGCTTGCTCCAGAAGCTCCGGCCCGCCGTCGACGCCGTGACCGAGCCCGCCGATCCCGCCCAGCGCACGTCCGAGAACCGAGCCTTCGTCGATGCCGTCGTGCGCCGCAACGTCGAACGCACCGTCGCGGCGATTCGCGAGCAGAGTTCGGTGCTGTCCGAGCTCGAGGCGAGCGGCGCGATTCAAATCGTCGGCGCCGTCTACGACCTCGAAACCGGCGCGGTCGAGCTGACCTGAGCCGCGGGCGTCACTCGCGCGCGAAGCGCAGCGCGGCGACGTAGAGCAGCAGCGTCGTCACAACGCCCAGCCCGGCCGGTGCGCCCCCCTCTGGCCCGCCCGCGATCGCCGGCAGCGCGATCAGCGTCGTGATCGCCGCGATCGCGCCGCGAGACTCGACGCGTCGCGCCAAGAGGTGAGCCAGGTGGCGGCGATCGCCGACCCACGGCCGGCTGCCCGCGCGATAGCGGACGATGGAGAGCCGCGCGAGGTCGAGCGCGGGCAGCACGAGCGCCCACGCCGCGCCCGGCACGAGGACCAGGGCGGCCCCCACCAAATGGCTGCCCGCGTCGCCCAGGTACGCGGTGGGCGCCGCGCCGGCCTGCTTGCTGGCGTTCAGGTTGTGCGGCAGGAAGCCGGCCAGCGCGCCGGCCCAGAGGCCGCTGCCCGCGCCCAAGAACCCCGCGCAACCGAGTCCGGCCAGCACGCCGTCGTGGTGGTCCCAGGTGTTGGCGAGGTTCATCGCCACGAGCGCACCGAGGGCCAGCTCGGGCTGCTCGACGCTTGCGATGGGGAGCACGACGACGAGCTGCGCCGCGACCTTGGCGAGCGGCGGCAGCCCACGGAGATCGTCGAACGTGCCGACGAGCGCCGCCAGGCCCAGCGTGGCGAGCGCGGCGCCCGTCCCCACCGCGTCGCGCACGACGAACACCGGCGGCAGCTCGAACCCGCGCACCACGAGCACCGTCGCCCCGATCGCCGCCAGCACGGCGGCACCGCCGACCGCCGGCACGCCGCCGAGCTGCGGCTTGCGGGCGCGCTCCGATGCTGTCGGAACGTCGAGCCAGGCCCGCGGCGACAGACGCGCGAGCACCGGCGTCACGAGCCACGCCGTGACGAGCGCCACCACGAACCCCGCCACGAACACGCTCATCGCGCGCGATAGAGCCCGTGGGCCTCGATGTACTCGCTCAACGCCGCGGGCAGGACGTCGTCGACCGCGTCGCCGCGGGCCACGGCCGCGCGCACGGCCGACGAGCTGGCGTCGCAGGGTTCGACCTCGAGATAGCCCGCGAGGACGCGCTCGCGGGCGGTGTCCGAGAGACCCTCGAGCCAGGCCAACTCGAGCTCGTCGCCACGGCGCACGTGCACGATCGGCCTCGCGGCGTCGAGCAGCGCCTCGACGCGATGCCATCGCGCGAGCCCGGGCAGGTTGTCCGAACCGAGGATCCAAAAGAGCTTGGCCTCGGTCTCCCGGGCCAGCGCTTGGACGGTATCGATCGAGAAGCTCGGCCCCTCGCGCTCGAGTTCGCCCGTCCAGACGCTGGCGCGGTCGCCCAGCGGCGCGATGAGCAGTTCCAGCAACGCGACGCGATCGGCCTCCGACGCCAGGGTGCGCTCGAGCTTGTGCGGCGGTCGCGCCGCCGGCACGAAGACCACGTGCTCCAGCTCGAACTCGGCGGCAGCGCGCTCGGCGACCTCGACGTGGCAGCGGTGCGGCGGATCGAAGGAGCCGCCATAGAGGCCGAGGCGCCGCGCCAGACGCGCGGCCGGCGCGAGCGCGGCCGTCACGACGAGACCCGTCGCAGGGCGGCGTCGCGCGCGAGCGCTTCCTGCCCGCCGCCGGCGAGGTCCTTGACGAGCACCGTGCCCGCCGCGAGCTCGTCCGGGCCGAGGACGAGCGCGTAGCGGTGTCCGCCCTTCGACGCCGCGGCGAACTGCTTGCGCACGCTCTTCCCTTCGACGTCGTAGACGCAAGCCACGCCCGCGCGTCGCAGCTCTTCCGCCAGGACGACCAGGTCGTCCTCGAGACCTTCGCCCGCCGCCACGAGATAGCAGGCCGCCGCTGCCTCGGTCACGTCGCGCAAGAGCCCCAGCTCGTCGAGCAACAGCATCGTCGGCGTGAAGCCGACCGCGAAGCCGACCGCGCCGAGATCCGGCCCGCCGAGATCGCGCAACAGGTGGTCGTAGCGCCCGCCTCCGCAGACGGCGCTGCGCGCGCCGAGCGCGGGATAGTGCACCTCGAACACCGTGCGCGTGTAGTAGTCCATCCCGCGCACGATCGAGGGGTCGACGACGACCTCGCGCTCGAGCCGCCCGAGCAGCGCTTCGACGCGCGCGAAGTGTGCGCGGTTGTCGTCCGAGAGGAAGTCGAGGATCTTCGGCGCGTCGGCGTTGAGCTCGACGTCGCGCGGATCCTTCGAGTCGAGGATGCGCAGCACGTTGCGCTCGAAGCGCGCCTGGCTGTCGGGGGAGTAGTCGCCGAGTCGGGGCGCCACGTACGCGCGCACGGCCTCGCGGAACCGGTCGCGGTCCGCCCCGTCCCCCATCGAGTTCATGCGCACCTCGAGCCCCGTCACGCCGAGCGCCTCGAAGAACGCCGCCGCGAGCTCGATCACCTCGGCGTCGATGCGCGGGTCGAGGGTGCCGAGCACCTCCACGTCGAACTGGGTGAACATCCGCTCGCGCCCCTTCTGCGGGCGCTCGTAGCGAAACATCGGCCCCGTGTGGAAGAGCCGCTGGACGGGCCGGGTCTTGTGGTAGTTGGCTTCGAGGTACGCCCGAGCGATCCCGGCCGTCCCCTCGGGGCGCAGCGTGAAGGAATGGTCCCCGCGCTCGAGGGTGAACATCTCCTTCTCGACGATGTCCGTAACCTCGCCCACCGAACGGGTAAAGAGGTCGGTCGACTCCAGGAGCGCCGGCCGGATCTCGCGAAAGCCTCTGAGTCGCGCGAGTTCCGCCGCCGTCGCCTCCAGGTGCCGCCACAGGGGCAGCTCCTCGGGGAGCACGTCCCGAATGCCCCGCGGGGCCGTGTAAGTCCGTTTCTGCAAGCGTGTCCGACCTGATCCTTCGATGTCCGCGGTGGAGGACGTGCCCTTCGGGGGCGCGTTGACCCCGTAGGTACCCGGTTCTAGACTCTGTCGCAATCACCGAGGCCAGGGCAGCCCGCCACCGCCGGCGCCCCGTCCGCGCCCCCGAGCGCCAATCCGATCCCTCACCCCCCCATGAGCCTCCGCCGTTCCGCCGTCCTCTTCCCGGCCCTCCTGGCCGGTCTCCTCTCCTTCGGGTCCTGCCAGTCCGCTCCCAGCCAGGAGCACGTGCACTGGAACCTCGAGTCCGTGGGACAGCGCATGTCCTACTCGTTCCTCGGCTACCGCGAGGACATCGACGGCAGTTGGCGCGACAAGCAGTGGGAGGACAAGCAAAACATCAACCGCACGCTGCGCCGCCACTTCCTGAACAACAACCCCGAGAACCCGTTCCAGGCCGAGGATCCCAACGTCGGCAAGCCGCGCCCGCCGCACTCGATCCTGCCCTCGCCCCTGCACTACTTCCACCTCGAGTCGCTGGCCTTCGGCGCCGGCATGAGCGCCTTGACCGGCGCGTTCATCCCGATCCCGGTGGGCTCCTTGCTCGGCACGTTCGAGGAAGGCGGCTTCAAAGAGTTCGGGGACGGCATCGTCCAATCGCTGACCTTCAGCTACGACAACGAACTGCCGGCGCCGCCGCCGGTGGAAGACTTCCGGATCAAGAACGAGACGTTGCGCATGCGTTGATCGGCCTGCCGCACACGAGCCCGTTCGCGTTCGCCCTGCGGTGTGCGCGAGCGGGCTCGTTCGTTGGTACGGATTCCGATTGGCTCGGCCTACCCGTCGAGTTCGAGCACCGCGCGCAACTCCCCGAGCGCGGCGTCGGGGTGCTTCCAGGTGACCGGGAACGCGCGCAACCAGGTCGCTTGCTTGCGCGCGAAGCGCCGCGTGCGCTGGGCGATGACGGCGCCCAACTCGTCGCGCGTCAGGTCGCCGGCGAGGAAGCGGCGCACCTCGGGATAGCCGAGGGCCTGGGCGGCCGTCGCGCTGAAGCCCGTCGCGGCCTCGATGCGGCGCACCTCGTCGATCCAACCCCCGGCCAGCATCGTCGCCGTGCGCGCCGCGATGCGCCGGTCGAGTTCGTCCAGGGGCCGCGTGAGCCCCAGCAAGCGGTGCGGCGGCAAGGGGCGCCTCCACTGGGACTGGAGCTCCGAGAGCGGCCTGCCGGTCTGCGCGTAAATCTCGAGGCCGCGCAGGACGCGCTTGCGGTCGTTGGGGTGCAGCCGCGCGGCCAGTTCCGCATCGACGGCCGCGAGCTCGGCATGCAGCGCCAGCGCCCCCTCCGCGCGGTACCGCGCTTCGAATTCGGCACGCAGGGCGAGATCCGTCGGCGGCCCCTCGAACAAGCCGTGCGCGAGGGCTTTCAGGTAGAAGCCCGTGCCCCCGACGAAGAGCGCTTGCCCGCCGCGCGCACGGATGTCCGCGAGCGCCGCCTCGGCGTCGTCCAGGTAGGCCCGGACGTCGTAGCGCTCGTTCGGTGCCACGCGGTCGAGGACGTGATGCGGCACGCGCGCACGCTCGGCAGCGCTGGGTTTGGCCGTGCCCACGTCCATTCCGCGGTAGACGAGCATCGAATCCATCGAAACGATCTCGGCACCGGCCGCCTCGGCGAGCGCGATCGCGGCCCGGGTCTTGCCCACGGCGGTCGCGCCGACCAAGAATGCCAGCGGCTCGATTCCGAAAGGACGGGTCACGCCGCGCACGATACATGCCCATGACCAAGCTCGCCCCCCTCGTCATCGCCACGCTCCTCGCCGCCTGCGCACTCGAGCAGGCAGCGCTGCCCCTCGCCGCGCAGGCCCGGCCGCCCGTTCGGCCCGTCGAGACGCCCGCGCCGGTCATCGATCCCGCGGCCAAGCAGCACTGGGATGCCTACCTCGCCGCGTCGCGCTTGGACGACGGCGACCAGACTCCGATCACGGCCTTTCGGCTCGAGGCCTTCGTGCGCGCGCGCAGCGAGGGTTCGAACGACCTCGACGTCGCGTACGAGTTCCAAGCGCCGAACCGGTTGCGCTTCTCGCTGCGCACGGGGCGCACGATCGGGCACGGCAACGCCGTCGGCCTAGCGGGGTACTGGCTCGCCGAACAACGCGAGGGCAAGCGCGAGGTCGTGCGCCTCGTCGAGCGCGAGCATGCGGACGACCGCCGTCAGATCGATTCGTTGATCGCGATCGCCAAGAACTTCGTCGCCCTCTCGGCCCCTGAGAACCTGCGCCTCGAGCGGCTGGAGCTGAGCCCCGGTCCCAAGAGCGTGCTGCCCGATCCGCGCCTGCCCGCGACCTTGACCTTGGAGTGGATTCGACTCGTCTCGCCGGACTTCGGCGTTCCGGCCAGCGCGAGCTTCGGGCCGACGGGTCGACGCCCGGCGTGGGTCGAGATCGGCTTCGATCGGCGCACGTCGCTACCGCGCTTGATCGTCGTCGGACACGAGCGGAACGGCGCGCTCGACCTCCGGCTCACGGCCGACCCCGTGCTCTTGCACGTGCCCAAGTCGGGTTTCGCCCCGTACGACGGCTACCTGGCGCCGGGCATCCTGCACGTCCATCGGCTGGTGCCGACCGAGCACGGACCGCGCTTCGCGCGCAAGCCGGACCAGGAGATCACGCTCGAGGCCGTCGACCTCGCCGCCGAGTTCCCGGAGCGGCACTTCGAGCCCGACGCGAAAGGCGAATGACGGCGGGTCGTGACCGACGACGTGCGGTCGATCACCGCGCAAGGTGAATCACGGCGCAGCGGGTATCTTGACGGGATGCTCAGCACGACTCTCCGGGGCGCCGGCGCGGCCTGGTTGGCGACGGTGTTCGCCCTGTTCGCCGGGGCTCAAGAGCCGACGGTTCGCGCGGTTCATGGGCTCGGCCCCATCGACTTCGACGGGGGTTCGAAGGCCGTCGCGACGCCCACCGGGTTCGAAGCCGCGCTGCTCGCGCGCGTGGCCGCGGGCGGCCCCGGGCCCGACCTCGATGCCGAGGTCACCACGGGCGGTAGGACCCTTGCCTGGCGCGAGCTCGAGCCGAACGGTCGCAGCGTGGCCGTCGACCTCGCCGCGACGTTCGGCACCGAAGCGCCGAGCGTCGCGTACCTGTGGCTCGCGCTCGAGGCGCCCGAGGCGTGCACGGTGCGCGTGCGCTGCGGCAGCGACGACGGTCTCCGGCTGTGGGCGGCGGGTGCGCTGGTCGTTGAAGCCGCCGAGTCGCGCGGCCTCGACACGTACGCCCACCGTCTCGAGTTGTCCCTCGTCGCCGGAACGAACCACGTGCTGGCGAAGGTGGCCCAGGACGGCGGCGCGTGGAGCTTCCACTTCGCGTTCGACGGCGACGTCTCGCCCTTCCAAAAAGAGCGCCTGCAGCCGGCGATCCACGCCGCGATCGAGCGCGGCCTCGCCTACCTGCTCGACGCCCAGGAGCCCGATGGATCGTGGCGCTTCCACCAGGACCAGTACCCGAACGGGCAGACGGCGCTGGCGCTCTTCACGCTGCTCAAGTGCGGCCTGACCCTCGAGCATCCCGCCGTCCAACGCGCGCGGCTGTGGCTGATGGTCCATCCGCCGAAGAAGACGTATTCCACCGCCTGTCAGCTCTTGGCCTTCGTCGAACTGCGCGACCCGAGTCTCGCGCCGTACATCGAGAGCTACACCGATTTGCTGATCGAGTGGCAGACGAGCCGCGGTTGGGACTACCCGGGCGGCCACGTGGATCTCTCGAACCACCAGTTCGCCGCCTTGGGCCTGGCCGCCGCCGCCGAAACGGGCGTCACCATCCGGGCCAAGATCTGGGAGTCGGCGGGCGAGCAAGCCCTGCGCTGGCAAGCGAAGGACGGCGGCTTCTCGTACACGTCGAGCAAGCAACCCACGGGGTCGATGACCGTGGCGGGCCTGACGACGCTCGGCATCTGTCGGGCCCAGTTGGCGCGCCTCGGCAAGCTCTCCAACACCCGCGAGCGCGAGTGGAAGCAGGCCGCGGACAAGGCCTTCGATTGGCTCGGTGTCCATTGGACGCCCGCGAAGAATCCCGTGCCGTGGAACGATGCGTACGAAGAGCGTCGCTGGTACCCCTACTACCTCTACGGCGTCGAGCGCGCCTGCACGTTCTACCAGCGCACGCTGCTCGAGCGGTCCGACTGGTACTGGGAGGGCGCCCGCGCGCTCGTCCAGAAGCAGGGTGACGCCGGCGATTGGTCGACGATCTACGGGGAGCCGCAGCCCAACACGTGCTTCGCGCTGCTCTTCCTGCGGCGCGCCACGGCCGCCACCAGCGGTAGCACGGCGACGACCACCGCCTGGGGCGAGTCCGATGCCACAGCGGCGGTGCGGTTGCGCGGCACGGGACGCGGACCACTGACCGTCTGGTTGGACGGATTCGGCGCCGAGTTGACGTCGGCGCACGCCTGGCCCGCCGTGCGCGGCGCCGGGCTGCGCGTCGAGAGCGTCGCGTACCTCGTGGACGGCGAGCCCCACGCGACGGTGCCGGGCGACCCCTCGGCCGCGTGGAGCAACGAGCGCTTTCCCGCGCGCCTCTCGGGGCTCGCCTCGGGGGAACGCTCGATCGCCGCGCGCGTCCTCCTGGTGAGCGACACGGGCGAGCGGACCGCGGTCGAGTCGAAGGCCTTCGACGTCGTCGTCGGTCGGGAGAGCCCGCCTTGGATGCTCGACTACGCGGAGGACCGCGGCCGGAACCTGCTGGACGCCGCGCGCTTCGACGTCGAGGTCTCGTCTGCGGACGGCGACGGTAACCTGAAGAAGGAACTCGCCGTCGACAACTTGATCGGCACGGGTTGGCTCTCCGCCGCCGGTGACACGCGAGCTTGGATCGAACTCGATCTCGCGCGCGCCGTCCGCGCCGAGACGCTGGTGCTCTCCCAGATGCGCCCCGAAGCCGACGATCCCGAGGCCGGCTGTCGCGTGACCCGCGTTCGGATCATCGTCAACGGAAAGGACCGCAACGGCCTCGACGTCGAACTCGAAGCGGACCCGTTGCGGAAGACGGCGGTAGACCTCGGCAAGGCCGTCATGATCCGCAAGCTGCGCATCGAGATCTTGGACTTCGAGCCGGGCGAGAAGCGCACGGAGCAAGTGGGCTTCGCCGAGATCGAACTGCGCTGACGTCGCGGCGCACGGACTCGGGGCGTCAGCGCCGGTGGAAGGCCTTCTCGAGATCCTCCAACGTGAAGCGCACACGGGTCGGCCGCGCGTGCGGACAGGTTTGATCGCTCTCCAAGCGGCCAGCGCGCTCGAGCAACGCGCGGATCTCGCTCTCGTCCAGTTCGTCGCCGGCCATGATCGACGAACGGCAGGCAGCCGAGTGCAGCACTTCCTCGACGACCTCGTCCGCGGTCGGCGCCTTACCGGTCTTCTCCAGGATGGCGATCACGTCGTTCACGAGACCCTCCGCGTTCGGCCGACGCAGCAGCGCGGGCAAGCCGTGCACGGCGATCGTCGAGGGACCGAAGATCGCCAGCTCGAGTCCGATCGCCGCGAGCGCATCGAGATGCCCCTCGATCAGCCGCACCTCCGCGCGCGACACTTCCACGAGGTCGGGGGCCAAGAGGCGTTGCACCTCGATGCGCCCCTCGCGCACCTGGGCGCGCAGCCCTTCGTAGGTCAAGCGCTCGTGCAACGCGTGTTGGTCGACGATCTCGAAGCCGTCCGGCAGCGCGCGCACCAGGTACGTCTTCGCGACCTGCAGGAAGGGTCCGCGCAGCTCGTCGCGGCGCGCCCAGGTGTCCGTCGACGGCGCCGGCTCGACACCGTCCGCCCCACGCCCGGAGGCCGCCGACGGCGGCTGCCAGGCTCGGCCGGGGACCTCGCGCACGCTGGGCGGCTCCATCGGACGAGCTTCGCGCGCGAAGGCCGCTGACGCGCGCGGGGCCGTGCCTCGCAAGGCACCGGGGTCGGGCAGGCGCGCCTGCCCGGCGGATTCCTGCCACCCACCGCGCTTGGCGGCCGAGCGCAAGAGCGTATCGCCGGGGGTCGCCATGTCGGTCGCGGCGATCGCCTCGCGCAACTTCGCGACCAGGAAACCGAACAGTCGGCGCTCGTCGCGGAAGCGCACCTCGGTCTTCGTCGGGTGGACGTTCACGTCGACCGCGGCGGGATCCATGACGAGCGCGAGGAATGCGATCGGCTGGCGCCCGTCGACGAGGAAGCCGTGATAGGCCTGGCGCAGGATGCGCGTCAGGATCTTGTCCCGGAGCGGGCGCCCGTTGAGGAACCACATCTGTCGCGACGTATCACGGCGTGAGTGTCGCGGCGGCGCGACGAAACCGACGACGCGCGTCGTGCCGTCCTCGGCCTCCACGGGCTCGAGCGCTTCCTCCAGGTCCGAACCGAACGTTCGTCGGATGCGCTGGCGCAGGTCCATCGACCGCTCCACGTCGAAGACGCGCGCACCGTCGTGCGTCAGGACGAAGCCGACGCCCACGTGCGCGAGCGCCAGCCGTTGCACGAAGTCGAGCGCGCGCGCCAGTTCGGTGGACGCGCGCTTCAAGAAGTTGCGCCGCGCGGGCGTGTTGAAGAACAGATCGCGCACTTCGACCGTCGTGCCGAACTCGGCGCCAGCCTCGGTCACCTCGGACAGGCGTCCGCCGTCGTTGCTGATCGTGTGTCCCAGCGCGGCACCGGGCGGGCGTGACACGATGCGTGCGCGCGCGACCGACCCGATCGACGGCAACGCTTCGCCGCGAAAGCCCAGGCTCGCGATGTGCGCGAGGTCGCTGGCGTCGGCTAGCTTGCTGGTCGCGTGCGAACGGAAGCACAACGCCAAGTCCTCGGGCCCCATGCCGGCGCCGTCGTCCTTGACGCGCACGAGCCGCACCCCACCCTCCTCGAGGTCGATCTGGATCTCGGTCGCACCGGCGTCGAGCGCGTTCTCGACGAGTTCCTTGACCACCGAGGCGGGTCGCTCGACGACCTCGCCGGCGGCGATCTGGTTGCAGACGAATTCGGGCAGTTCGCGGATTCGAGCGGTCATCCGCTCAGGATAGCGGGCGCGCGCCGTCGAACCGAGGACTGCCGGCGGCGAAGCGGCGCCCGGACCGCGAATCGTCGCCGCTGCGCGCTTTGTCGATCCGTCAGCGCTGTGCCGTCAGCGCTATCAGCGCTGTGCCGGTGTCAACGCTGTGCGATGCGCCACGTGACCGCCAAGCGTACGAAGTCGTCTCGATCGAGTCCGGCGGACGACTTCAAGCGCCGGTCGAGCGACGCGACGTCTTCGTGGAAGTCGCGCCAAATGCTCGGCTTGCGCGCGCCGGCCCGCGCGAGCGCCGTCTTCGTGCGGGCAGGCGGGCCCGCGACACCGCTCGCCGCGAGCACGCGGCGCTCGTCCCACCCGCGCGCCAATCCGTCGGCGAGCATCTGACGCTGGCGCACCGAGCGCAACACCGCGGCGAGCAACATGTTCGCGAGCGCCGGCACATCCACCGTGCGGCGTCCCGTCTTGTCGACGAACCCGCCCTCGAACAACGCGGCGACCCCCGCCAACGCTCGCTTCGCGTCGCCGTCCACGAGGTGATCCGCCACGTCCCAGGGCGTCGCACCGGCGGTCCAGCCGCAGATCTTCTCCAGCTCGCCCGGCGCCGCCCCGGCGAGCTGCCCGATGCGGTCCTCGAGCGCCGCCAGATCGTTGCCCGTCGACGCGCAGACGAACAAGGCCTGCTGCATCGTCAACGTCAACTTGGCGTCGCGGGCGCGGCCGGCGAACCATTGCACCAGCTCGCACTGCCGCGGGTCGGGATTCCACGGCGGCGCCGTGTCCCACAGCTTGCGGAACGGCAGCACCGCGCCCCCCGCCGCGACGATCGCCTTGACGACCTTCGAGTCGGCGCGCAGACCCTTCGCGGACAGCACCAACGCGCCGGCGCAGGGATCGCTCGCCACGAAGCGCTTGACCGCTTCGACGCTGTTGTCCGCCGACGCTCCCTTGGCGCGGCCGAAGACTTCGTCCGCGCGACCGAGGATCACCAGGCGCGCCGAGGCGAACAACCCGCCGCTCGACAGGTCGTCGATGAAGCGGCTCAGCTCGAAGTCGGCGGAACCCCGCTCGGCATCGTGGCGCGCCACCTCCCAGCCGAGCGCGTCGGCGCGCCGCACGAGCGCGCGGATCGCTCGGTCGTGGAAGTAGGGCTCGTCGCCGCGCAGCACGTACGCGCGCCGCGGTGCGCCGTTCTCGAGCTCTCGCTCGAGCGCCGCGAGGGCTTCGGGGGGCGTCGGCTCTGCCTTCTTCTTGCGCGCGGCCATGGGCCTCGCAAGTCTAACTGCGCGCGGCTAGACGAGGAAGACCGCCGGACTGGCGCCGATGGCGAAGCCCAGGTTGTAGAGGGCGTGCGTCCAGGTCGCTACGCCGAGTCCGCGCCACCGGTAGAGCGCGGCCAGCGCGAGACCGGCCAGCGTGCGCCACAGGAAGACGTGCCGGTCGAAGGGCTCGCCCGTCGTCCCCACCCAGCGCGCGACCTCATCGAGATGCAGCGCAGCGAAGCCCAACGAGGAAACGATTAGCGCCACCGTATCGCTGACGAATTCGGCCAAGCGGCGCGGTGCGCCGAAGAACGAGAACAGGCGAATCACCACTAGGAACACGAGCGAGAAGAGTCCGAGCCGCACCAAGACCTCCTCCCAAGCCGCGCTGCCGACGACGTGCGCGACGCCTTCGAGCGAAGGACGCGGCACGCCGGCATCGAGCGTGAGCGCGCCGAGGTCCACCGGTGACCACCGCAGCACGAAGAGCAGGAACGGCCCAAGGAGCAACGCAAACGCCGCCGCCTCGAGCAGCATCAAGAGGGCCGCACGCCCGCGCTCGAACTCGGCGGCCGCGACGCGCCAGCCCGCCCAGGCGGCGAAGGCACCCAAGGCTCCCCAACGCAGCGCGGCCTCGTGGTCTCCGAAGATGCGCAGGAGGTACGTGCCGGCGCGCTCGGCCGTGGCGCGCTCGCCGATGGCCGGCAGGCTCAGCTCGTAGGCCACGAACAACGGCACGAGCGCGAGGAACGAGAACGCGAGGCCGCGCGGCCCGCCGTGCTCGAGCGGCTCGAGCTCGCCGTCCTCGTCCGCCCACGGCAGCTCCTCGGCCACCCTAGACATGCGGACGCGTCCCGTAGTGCAAGCAGGCGATCCCTCCGGTCAGCCGCTCGAACCCGCAGTCCACGAGCCCCGCGGCCTCGAAGTCGAACTGCAGCTCGCGCGCCCCGGGCCAGCGGTCCACGGACTCGGGGAGATACCGATACGCGGCTGGATTCCGCGAGACCCAGCCGCCGACCCTCGGAAGCACGCGGTGGAAGTAGAAGCGATAGGCGCCAGCGAAGATCCGCGAACGCGGCGTCGAGAACTCGAGCACCAACACGCGCCCGCCCGGCCGCACCGCGCGCGCGAGCTCCGACAACGCACGCGGATGGTCGGCCGTGTTGCGCAGCCCGAACGCGACGGTGGCGACGTCGAAGGCCTGCTCGCGCGCCGGCAGGGCCAGCGCGTCGCCCTCGACGAAGGCCACGTCGCCGCGTTTCTCCGCCCCGATCAGCAGCATGGGCCGCGTGAAGTCGACACCGACGACGCGCGCGCCGTCGGCGCTGAACGCCAACGCCAGGTCGCCCGTGCCCGTGCAGACGTCGAGGACGCGCAACGGACCATCCCGCGGAACCTCCCGCGCGCGCGCCAGCACGCGCTTGCGCCAACGCACGTCGATGCCCATCGAAAGGGTGCGATTCAAGAGGTCGTATCGCGGAGCGATCGACGCGAACATCGCGCGTACCTTCTCGGGCTCGGGCATGCGGGGAAGTTTGGCGGTCGGCCGACGCCGTTGCGACCTCTCGGCGGTTTTCTCGGGCGACCGAACGAACGAGGG
>JBBDIB010000096.1:0-14944 GCA_040880665.1 Planctomycetota bacterium | reverse complement strand
GTCGAAGCGCCCTCGTTACATCGTCCGGCACCGAGCGGGCGCCGTCCGACTACTGGCGGAAGTAGTCCATCATGACGCGCGGCTGCGCCACGGGGATCGAGTTCACGCCCGGCTGGAAGATGTTCGTGTCGACCCGCTGGAATCCGGACAGGATGTCGATCACGTCGACCGCACCGACGCCCTGGCCCTGGTTCGAGTTGGGCACGGCGGCGAACAGATAGTGCGGTGCACTCGCCAAGCGGGGAGTGGCCTGGACGACCTTCACGATCGACTTGCCGTTGTTGTTGATCGAGACGCTCGGCGAGAACTGCGTCTGCCAGTTGTCCATCACGCCGAGGTTGCGCAGGTTGTCGAAGGCGAGGTCGACTGGGACTCCGGTCAACACGTCGCTTCCGATCGAGGCGATCACGCGGAACTGGATGTCGCGAATCTGCGGATCGACGAAGAAACCCGGGTCGATCGGAATCACCCCGACCGTTCCGCTGAACATGACCATCTTCGAGATCGCACCGCCGCCGAGGCCCGAGATGGCTCCGGAGTCGCTCGCGATGTCGATCTGATTCTCGTGACAGACCCAGATGCCCGAGTTGAGACTCGTGACGTCGGGCTGCATCGCTTTGGCGTTGTTGAAGGCGTACTGCGGCTGTCCGATGATCGTGTCGAAGCCGATGCCGTTCACGCCGCTGGGACCGGACTCGAAGATGGAGACCCGTCCGTCCGCGTTCATGTAGTAGCCGAAGTAGACCCCACGCTGGAAACCGAACACGCCCTGACGCGGCGTGAGCGCGACCTCGAAGGGGCGGTTCAGTTGCGCGATGATCGTCTTGCGGACGGTCAGCGTGAAGCCCGAGATGATGGTCACGGAACTCTCCGTCGTGTTGCACACGTGGATGTCCTCGTTGCCGGACTCCCACGCGATGCCCGTCGGACCGGTACCCACGGCGACGATGTTCACGACCTCGTGGAAGGTCGCGGAGTTCGGGTCGGTGTCGATGAAGAAGACCGAGTTCGAGCCCTGGCTGCTGACGGCCAGGAAGCCGAGGTTCGGCGACATCGCCAGCTTCGTCGGGTCAGCGACGGGAATCCGCTCGAGCACCGTGAAGCGGTTCGAGTTCAGGACGACGATCTGCTGAGCGATCCGGTCCGCCACGTAGAGGAAGTTCCCGATCTGCTGCCGAATCATGTACGGCGAACAGTTGGCGATGTTCTGTTGGGGCAACGACGGCCCTTGGAAGAACGTGTGCTGCTCGTCGGCGAGCAGGTTCGAAGGCGGCGTACCGAGCGCCACGTTGCCAAGGACGTTCGCGCCGGGCGACAACAGGTTCGCAAGGACCAGGGACGAATCGAAGGACGTCGGTTCCGCCCCGCCGATCAAGGGCGAGAGACAGAGCGGCGGGAAGACCAGCGGCGGAGGGTTCGGGTGCGGCGCCCACGAGACCGTGTTCTCACCGCCGATGACCTGCTTGAACGGCGGCGGCGGTCCGACGGGTGAGACCGTGTTGGCACCACCGGGCAGGACCACGATGTTCTTCAAGCCGGAGGCCGCGCACAGGTTGCCCCCGCCCGACTGACAACCGAAGGGCTGCGAAGCGTTGAACGCATTGTCGAGGGCGTGCCCGAGGGCCATGTCCGCCACCGAGAAGATCAGCGGACTGCGGATCAACCGATCGTCGAGCGAGCTGTCCTTGGTCAACGTGTAGACCCCGGCCGAGCCGCCGTCGAAGGTGCACGACCCCGGGCCGAGCTGCGGTTGCAGCACGCTGCCTTGCAGGCTGACGTTCGGGTTGTTCGGGTAGTTCGTCCCCACCGGCGAGAGCGGCATCGTGAGGTCGTAGGTCGGATCGCCCGTCGAGGCTCCGAAGCCGTTCAGGTCGATCACGGAGATCGAGGCGTCGGGCGACTGCCGTCCGACGTAGATCGCGTCCGGCGTCACCGGCGCGTTGACCAATCCCGGTCCCTCGCCGGTTGAGAAGCTGGTGGACGGCGTGAGCTGGTTCCGGTTCGGGGTATCCAGGACCAAGTCGCTGACCTGATCGCTGTTGACGCGCACCTCGACCTCGCTGAACGAGCCGCAGGACAGCGACAGGTCGAGGCCCTGGGGGGCCGCGCCGGGGAAGTTGTAGGCCGGCTTGAGCTCGTAGCGCGACAGGTCGAAGACCGAGATCGGCTCCGCGTGGAAGGGCACGGTCACCGTCGCCGTATCGGGGCCGAACAGCACGGTGATCGCCGAGCTGGGCAGCGGCGGCGCCCCGTTGTCGAACGGGCCGATCGTCAAGGGCTGCACCGGTTCGGTGAACTCGACGAAGATCCGCGTGCTGGGATCGACGTCCACGTCGCCGTTGCCGGGCACGATCGTCGGCGTCTGCGCAGCGCCCGAGATCGAAACCTCCGGTGCCACCGTGTCGTCACCCACCGTGCTCGACGCCAGGCCCTCTTCCTGCAGCTCTTGGCCGCTGGTCGAGCGCACGGCGCTCGTGATCCGCATGCGAACCTGGACGCCCGTCGGGAAGGTCTCGAACGTGCTCAGATCATCGTCGATGTCGGGCACGAAGACGAAGGCGCGATCGCTGGCCAGCACGTTGGCGCCGGCGAAGCCCGTCACGCTCTCGGTGCCCGGAAAACCGGTCCCCGGGGGCGTCGCGTAGTCGTCGACTTCGAGCGCGAGCGGCGGGCTGTCGAGCCCGTCACGCGGCCCGATCCAACGCTCGAGCCGCAGGCGGCCCGGGTTGTCCACGTCGACCTTGCCGTACGTGAAGCCGCCGACGAACGCGCGGCCTCGGATCGGCGTGGTCGTCCCCGCCACCGGATCCACCGCGAGCACGGTGATCGCGCCCGTCAGGCTATCGTTCACCGCGGCACCCACGGCAGCATCCATGACCGTATCGATGTCGATCGCGCGCCGAAACTGGACGTAGAGGAAGTGGTTCCCAGCGTCTCCGTTCGGCAACTGGGCGACGGTCGGCCACTGGGTGACCGGTCGAATCGGGTTGCTCTGGGTCACGTTGGAGAACAGCACCCCCTTGTTGACGACCTCGAGCAAGTTGCTCGAGGGCAGGCCTTGGGGCGTCGCCTCGAAGACGGTGTGCGGAAGCAGGCGGCCGAAGCCATTGGAGGCTTCTTCGATCCGCATCGCACCACCGCCGCCGCTACCACCACCGGAGCCGCAGGAAGCGATCAGGGCGGTCACCCCGAGGGTGACGAACGACCGGGCGATCGACTGAGTCATGAACGTTGTTTGGCGCATCGTGAATAGGGAGTATCGAGTCGGCGTGCGTGCTGAAGCCGGCGTCAGCGCTGGAACGAACGTTCCCAGTGAACCGGCGAGGAGCGGCGCGGCGCCTATTGGCGGAAGTAATCCATGACGATGTTGGCTCCGGTCGCCGGAATCGACTGGAAGCCCGGTTCGAACACGTTCGTGTCCACGAGCGTGCCGCCCGTCCTCACGTTGAAGACATCGACGACCCCGGGGGTTGGAACGGCCGCGAACATGTAGAGCGGTTGGTTGGCCATGGCCCCACCGCCGTTGGCCACCTTGACCACCGCCTTGCCGTTCAGCGGTACGGACCCGCTGGGTGAGAACTGGCTGGTGAAGTTGTCGAGGAAGGAGCCGTTCGTCAGGTTGTCGAAGGCGATGTCGACCGGGATGCCGCTGAGGCGGGTCGAGCCGATGGACGAGCGAATCGTCCAAGCCATGTCACGCAACTGCGGGTCGACGAACGCACCCGGATCCAACGGGATCTGACCGTTGGTGGCGCTGGTGAGCGCCATGTTCGAGAGCGCTCCGCCCCCCAAGCCGGTCGGAGCACCATCCAATCCCAGTTGATTCTCGTGCGCGATCCAGACGGCGGAGCGCAGGTCTTGGACGTCCACCGTCATCGCCTTCGGGTTGTCGAAGATGAACGTCGGCGTGCCGATGATGTCGTCGAAGCCCCAGCCGTTGATCCCGCTCGGACCCGACTCGTAGACCGACACGCGACCGTTCGAGTTCATGAGGTACGCGAAGTGGACGCCGCGGTTGAAGCCGAAGCCGAACTGACGCGGCGTCGTGACGACCTCGAACGGCTGGCTCAGGTTGGCCAGCACCGTCTTACGTAGCGCGAAGGTGAAGCCCGAGATGATCGACATCGAGCTGTCGCCGCGGTTCGCGACGAAGATCGATTCACCGCCGCTCTCCCACGCGATGCCGACGGGCGAAACGCCGACGGGCACGGTGCGAACGATCTGGTGGAAGGTCGCCGAGCCGGGGTCGATGTCGATGAAGCGAACGCTGTTCGAGCCCTCGCTCGAGACGGCGATGAAGTCCAGGTTCGGCGAGATCGCGAAGCGCGTCGGATCCGGCATGGGGATCCGCTCGATGACCGAGAAGCGGTTCGAGTTCAGCACGACCACTTCCTGCGCGATCCGGTCGCAGACGTAGAGGAACTGACCGATCTGCTGCCGCTCGCCGTACTGGAAACAGGCGGCGATGTTCTGCGCGGGCAGCGACGGCCCCTGCATGAACGTACGCGGGTTGTCGCCCAGCAAGCCGGACGGCGGCTGCTGCGGGAAGCTGTTCGGGTTGCCGAAGGGATCCCCCGCCGGGTTGAGCAGGTTCGTGAGGCCCTTGCCACCCTGGATCACCGGGATAATCGTGTCGATCGCGGTCGGCTCTTGCGCGCCGATCAAGGGCGCCAGACACAACGGCGGGAAGACGAGCGGCGGCGGGTTCGGGTGCGGCGCCCAGGTGGCCAGATTCTCGCCGCCGAAGATGATCTTCACCGGGAACAGGTTGGCGCCCGAGGGCTGGGCACCACCGTTGGAACCCGTCGCGAGCTGCAGGAACTTGAGCCCGGTGTTCGCGCAGATGTTGCCGCCGCCCGACTGGCAGCCGAACGGGAGCGATGCGTTGAACGTGGTGTCGAGCGCGTGCCCGAGCCCCATGTCCGCCACCGACGCGATGACGGGTGCCTTGGCCAACTTGTCGGACAGCGAACTGTCCTTCGTCAGCGTGAAGACGCCCGCGGAGCCGCCGTTGAAGGTGCACGTCCCGGGCGCGATCGGCGGGCAGATGAGACTGCCCTGCAGAACCAGGTTCGGGTTGTTCGGGAAGTTCGAGTTGCCCTGGGTCACGGGATTGGCCGGATCGAAGGTCGGGTTGCCCGTACCGGCCCCGAAGCCGTTGAGGTCGATCACCGAGATGCCCGGCTCGCTACCGGCGCGACCCACGTAGATCGCTTCGGGGGCGACGGGCGCGTTGACGAGGCCGGGCCCCGACCCGGTGAAGAAGCTCGTTGCGGGCGCCAACGTGTTGAACGTGCCGACGAGGTCCTGGACTTGCTCGATCGCGGTGCGCACGCGGACCTCGGAGAACTCGCCGCAGGTCAGCGCGCCGACGACGTTGTTCGCCTCGCCCGGGAAGCCGTAGGCCGGACGCAACCGGTAGCGGGACAGATCGAAGGGCGAGACGGGCGTGATCGAGTGCGGCACCGTCACCAAGCTGGTCTGGGGCCCGAACTCCAGCGTGACCGCGGAGCTGATCACCGGCGAGCTGCCGTCGTCGAACGGACCGACCGTGCGCGGCTGCACCGGCTCGGTGAACTCGATCAGGATGTTCGTCTGGGGGTCGACGTCCGTGTCGCCGTTACCGGGAATGATCGTCGGCGACTGGGCCGCCCCGGAGATCGCCACCTCGGGCGGGATGGTGTCATCGCCCACCGTGGTCGACGCCAACGCCTCCTCGGGCAGCGGCTGGCCGCTCTCCGACAGCACGCCGCTCGTGAGGCGGATGCGAATCTGGCGGCCGGCGGGGAAGGTCTCGTGCGTGCTGAGATCGTCGTCGCTATCGGGTATGAAGACGAACGTGCGCGGGTCGATCAAGGCTTCGGCCCCCGAGAAGGGCACGGCACCTTGGGTGCCCGGAAACCCGTGGCCGGGAGGGTCGACGTACCCGTCGACCGCCACCACCGTGGGATCGCCGCCGATCCGCTCGACCCACGTTTCCAGCAACAGTTCTCCGGGCGAGTCCGGATTCGGCCGGCCGTAGGTCTTGCCCCCGATGAAACCGCGGCCTTCCACGGCCGTGGTCTGCCCCGTGACGGGATCGACGGCCAGGACCGTGATGGATCCACGCAGGTTTTCGTTGACGGCGGCCGAGGCCGCCGGATCGAAGACCGAGTCGACGTCCAGGGTGCGCCGGAAACGCGCGTAGACGAACTGGTTGCCCGGCGAGCCGTCGGGCAGTTGCGCCGTGGTCGGCCACTGCGTCACGGGCAGGACGGGGTTGTTCAGTCGCACGTGCTGAAAGATCTGCGCGACCGTGCGCAGCTCGATCAAGCTCTGCGGGTTGGGCTGACCGTTGCTGTCGAGCTCGTGCGTCGTGTGCGGCAGCAAGCGACCGAAACCGTTCGAGACCTCCTCGAGCGTCATCTGGGAGCCCCCCCCGCTGCCGCCTCCCCCGCCGCCACAGGCGCTGACGATGAGCAGCGCGACCCCCGCGCAGAGCACCCGTTGGAGCTGCTGGCGGAACGTCGAGGAACGCGCGGGGTGAGACGCGAGCGAGATCGTCGGGAGGCGATCGATCATGGAAGATCCACGCATGGGAGAATGGAGGGCTCGTCAGCCAGTCGGACTGGAAGCGGAAGCACGGGAACGGGTCGGGGACGCGATCGAGAGGCTAGCAGGGTACCGGGCCGCACCCCGGGGACCTCGCTCGAAGCCTGTCTTCGTGACCCTCGGACCCGCGAGACGACCCATGTCGTACAAGCGCTGTGCCGCGGGAGCGTCGCCGGACCGAAGTCGGAAGGGGTCGGGCACCTTACTCGTGGAACCCAAAGGGGTTACGTTCCGAATGGGAGTTGCGGCGAGGAACTTGGCGGGCCCGCGGCCCCGAGCGGGATCGCTCGAAACGCCCGTTCGAAGCCGCTCGCGCCGGGACCGCCGAATCGGGCGCGGATCCGGCCCGCTCCTCGGGTATCCTCGCCGGCCGTGAGTCAGGATCCGCTCGTCAATCACGCCGCCTTCCAGGGCCTGCCCGCCCGGCCGACCGACCCCACGGCCACCCCCGAGGAGCGCGAGCCCGAGAGCGGCCTGCGCCCGGCCCGCCTGGGCGAGTTCGTGGGCCAGGAGCGCGTGGTCGAGAACCTGCGCGTCGCGCTCGAGGCCGCCGAGCGGCGCGGCGAGACCCTGGACCACGTCCTCTTCTCCGGTCCGCCGGGCCTGGGCAAGACCAGCCTGGCCCGCATCCTGGCCGCCGAGGCCGGCCGCGGCTTGACCGCGACCAGCGGCCCGGCGCTCGAGCGCCCCAAGGACCTGGTCGGCCTCCTGACCCAGCTCGCCGAGGGCGACGTGTTCTTCATCGACGAGATCCACCGGATTCCGGCCCCCGTCGAGGAGTACCTGTACTCCGCGATGGAGGACTTCTCGATCGACTTCACGCTGGACCAGGGCCCGAACGCGCGGGTCCTGCCGCTCAAGCTGGCGACGTTCACCCTGGTCGGCGCGACGACGCGCGAGGGCCTGCTGTCGGCGCCCTTTCGCAGTCGCTTCGGCCTGCTCGAGCGCCTGTCGCCCTACCCCACCGCCGACCTCGAACGCATCGTCCAGCGCGCCGCCGGCCTGTTCGACGTGGTGCTCGAGCCCGCGGCGGCGACGACCATCGCCCTGCGCAGCCGGGGGACGCCGCGCGTGGCCAATCGCTTCCTCCGGCGCGTCCGCGACTACGCGCAGGTCGCCCAGGGCGCGGCGCGGGTCACGATCGACGGGGCGACCGCGCACGCGGCGCTCGCGCGCCTGGGTGTCGACGAGCGCGGGCTCGAGGACCTCGATCGGCGCATCCTCGTGCTGTTGGCCGCGGCCGGCGCGCAGGCGGTCGGCCTGAAGACCATCGCCGCCGCCGTGGGCGAGAGCGAGGACACGATCGAAGAGGTGTTCGAGCCGCACCTCCTGCGCCTGGGCCTCCTGCAGAAGACGGCCCGCGGTCGGGTGATCACCGACGCCGGACGCCGCGTCGTGGGCGCGACGCTGCCCGAGGCGCCGCCGGGCGCTTGAAGACCGTCAGCCGAACCTCGGGCCGTTTCGGCTTCGCGCTCGAAGGCACCGACGGCGCCGCGCGCGCCGCGCGGCTGGCGACGCCCCACGGAACGCTCGACACGCCGCTCTTCATGCCCGTCGGCACGCACGGCTCGATCAAGGGCCTGGTGCCCGACGAGGTGCGGCGCACGGGCACGGGTTGGATCCTCGCCAACACCTATCACCTGCACCTGCGCCCCGGCGAGGAGGTCGTGCGCGCGCTGGGCGGCTTGCACGCCTTCATGGGCTGGAACGGGCCGATCCTGACGGACTCGGGCGGGTACCAGATGTTCAGCCTCGAGCGCTTGACGCGCATCGAGGAACGCGGCGCGCGCATGAAGTCCGTCGTCGACGGCGCCGACATCGACCTGACGCCCGAGCGCGCCGTCGAGATCCAGCTCGCCCTCGGCCCCGACGTCCTGATGGCGCTCGACCACTGCCCGCCCGTGCCCACGGATCGGGCCGGCGTCGAGGCGGCGACCGACCGCACGCACCGCTGGCTGGCGCGCTGCGTGACGCGCTGGGAAGCGCTGGGCGGTCGCGACTCGGACCACCAGCTCTTCGGCATCGTGCAGGGCGGCGCCTTTCCCGAGCTGCGCCGCGCCTCCGCCGAAGCCGTCCTGGCGCACGACCTGTTCGGCATCGCGATCGGCGGCGTCAGCGTCGGCGAGGACCGGCCGTCGATGCGGATCGCCGTCGCGGCGGCGACCGCGGCCATCCCCGCCGACCGACCGCGCTATCTGATGGGCGTGGGGACACCGCTCGACTGCTACGAGGCCGTGCGCGCCGGCATCGACTTGTTCGACTGCGTCACGCCCACCCGCCACGGGCGCAACCATCAGGCGTTCACGTCCCGCGGCCGGATCAACACGCGCAACGCGGCCTGGCGGGTCGAGCGCGGGCCCCTCGACCCGAACTGCGCCTGCGTGTGCTGTCGGCAGTTCAGCTTCGGTGCGCTCAGGCACCTGGCCAGTTCCGGCGAGATGCTGGCCGCGGTCCTGGTGACGATCCACAACCTGACCTTCTTCCAGGACCTGATGGCGCGGCTGCGCGTCGCGATCCTGGAGGGCCGCCTGGAAGCGGAACGACCCTACGTCGAGGCCTGCCAGGCCCGCGTGCGCGTAGCTAGCTCGTAGCAGACGTCGGTGCGGTTGCTCAGCCTGGATCCTGGACCAGCGCGGGCGACTCCGCACGGCATGCTCGAGAAACGCGAAAAGGTCGCAAAACCCGGCGACTTCGCGGCGTACGCCGGGTGAGTTCCTCCTCGACCCGCCGGCGACCGCCGGCACGCGCCCCTGGCCCCGCCCCTTCGATGTCGCACCCGTTCGTTCTCGCCGTGCTCGTGGCTCCGCTCGTCGTCGGCGATGCGGCCGACGACCTCGCCTATTTGGCCGGCCTGGTCGAGCGCGGCCTGTTTCGTGACGCGGTCCCGGTCGGCGAGGGCTTCCTGCGCGAGCACGCGCGCGACCCGGGTGCGCCGCTCGCGCGGCTCTATCTCGCCGAGGCGCTGTTCGGCTCCGAGCGCTCGCTGGCCGCTCTCCCCCACTTCGAGAGCCTGGCGGGCCTCGACGGGTTCGAGGCCCGCGACGAAGCGCGCCTGCGCTTCGCCGAGTGCTGTCTCGCGCACGAGCGACCCGCGGACGCGCTCGCTGCGCTGACGGCGATCACCAAACGCGAGCTGGTCCCCGACGCGGAACGCCTCGCGGCGCGCGCCGCCTTCCAGGCGCGGCGACTCGACGAGGCGGTCGAGCGCTACGAACGCCTGGCCCGTGCGACCGCTGCCGCGACGCGCGCCGACGCCGAACTCGGACTCGCCTGGTGCGCCTTCGAACTCGAGCGCTGGGACGCCGTCGAGTCGCACGCCCGCCGCGCGCTCGAGCCGCCGCTCGCCGCGCAGCTCGACGATGCGCTCGCGCGCGAACTCCGGCAGCTCGCCGCCGAGGCGTCCCTGGCCCGCGGCGACGCCGCGTCCGCGCTCGAGTTCGTGCGCACCCTCGAGGACGAGGGCGGCGCGATCGACCTGGTGCGGGGGCGTGCACACGCGGCGGAAGGGCGCCTCGCCGAAGCCGAAGGGGCGCTCGTGCGCGCTCACGCGCGCGCGGGCGGCGACCGAAAGCCGCGCATCGCGCGCGAGCTCGGCATCGTGCTGGTCCGCGCATCGCGGCCCGCCGAAGCCGTCGAGTTCCTGCGCGCGGCGAACGAGCCCTGGTGGCTCGCGCGCGCGCAGCTCGACGCCGGCGACGCGCCCGCCGCGCTGGCGACGATCGAACGCGCAGGCGGCGACGACGCCGCGCGCTTCGCACACCTCGCCGGTGAAGCGCTGACGGCGCTCGGGCGCACGACCGAGGCCGAAGCCGCCTACGCCCGCGCCGAGACGGCCGAGGGACTCTTCGCCGCGCTTGCGCTCGCCTTCGAGGGCGGTCGCCACGAGCAAGCGACGCAACTCGCGAAGGCGGTCGGCACGCGCTTTCCCGACCACCCGCTGGCGTTCGAAGCGCAGCTCCTCGCCGGCGAGGTCGCCTTCCAGAAGCGCGACTGGGCGGAAGCGGAGGCCTGCTTCGCCGCGGCGCTCGAAAGCACCGATCCCGCGCTCGCGCGGCGGGCGCGCACGCGGCGGCTGTGGACCTTGGCCGAGCGCGAACAGCACACCGCGCTGGTCGAGCTCGGTCGTGCGCACGTCGCCGACCCCGAGGTCGCGCTGCTCGTCGGACGTTCGCTGCTTGCGCTGGGCGACAACGCGGCCGCGGTCGCGTGCTGGAACGAGGGCCTCACTTCCGCGGCGGGCGAGCGCGCGCTCGAACTCGCCCATCACATCGGTCTGGAGACGGACGGCGCGCGTGCGCGAACGCTGCTCGCACGCGTCGCCGAATCCGAAGCCGCGTTCGCGCCGGATGCGCTGCTCGCGCTCGCGACGCGCCAGGAAGCGAACGGCGACCGCCAAGCCGCCCGTACCAGCTACGTGCGCTTCCTCGAGCGGCATGCGGCGCACGCGCTGGCCGACGAAGCGCGGTACGGGCTCGCGTGGCTGCTCTTCGAGGACGCCGAACACGAACGGGCGTTGCAGACGCTCGCAACGGTGCTCGCGCGCGAGGAGGCCCCGCTGGCCGACGCAGCGAACGAGCTGGCGTTCTGGGCGGCGCTCGGCTGCCGACGGCACGACGACGCCGAGGAAACGCTGTTGCGCGCCGTGGCAGCGACCGATGCCGCAGATCCCGGCCCGGTCCTCGGCATGCTGCGCGCCTACGTCGAGGCGGTGCGCGCCGAGGACGGCCGGCGCGCGCGGGCCGCCTGCGATCGTGTCGCGGCGCGCGGCGGTGCGCTCGGTGTCGGCGGAAACGTCGAGCGCCTGTGGCTCGAACTGGAAGCGGGCGACCTGGATGCCGCCGATCGCGTCCTAGAAGCGACCGCGGGTTCCGCCGCTGCGGCGGTCAGCGAGGCCGCCTACGCGCTCGGCGAAGCGAATCTAGCCATGGAGCGCTGGGAGGCCGCGGGCCACGCCTTCGCGCGCGCCGAGCATGGCGAGCGCCGCGCCGAGGCGCGTTTCCAGCGCGCATACCTGGCGCTGCGCGGTGGCGACGCGGCGGCGGCGGCGCGCCTGCTCGACGAGCTGCTCGCCGGCGAGCCTGCGCCGAGCACCGCGCTCGGTGCGGAGGCCCTCGCCCTCGCCGTGCGCGCGCGCGCGCAACTGGGCGATCACGCAGCGGTGCTGCGCGACACAGCGCGCTTCCTCGAGCAGCATCCCCGTCACGCTCACCGCCTCGACGTCTTGCTAGCGCGCGGCCGCGCGCAGTTCGCGACGGACGACTTCGAGTCGACGGCGACGACGCTGGCCGACGTGTCGCGCGGCCTGCGCGAAGGACCGCGCTTCGCCGAGTCCGAGTTGCTGCGCGGGCTCGCGCTCTTGGAGCTCAGGCGCTCGGCTCCGGCGCGGGCGGCGCTCGGGCGCGCGTTGTCCGCGGGCGGCGACGATGCGCACCTGGCGCGCGCGCGGCTCGGCACCGCGCGCCTCGACGAGCAGGAACACGGCGCGGAAGCGGCGCTCGCCGGCTACTTGAAGGTCGCCATCCTGCACGTGCACGAACCGAGCGTCACCGCGTCGTTGCTGGCCGCGGGACGCCTCCTGGAGGAGGCGGACGACGTCGCCGGTGCGCGCGGTCGCTACGTCGAACTCGTCGAGCGCTTCCCCGCCTCCGCCGGCGCTCGCACCGCCCGTGCGGCGATCGCTCGTCTCGACGCGGCGCGCTGAGCGCGACTCGCCAGCTCCGCTTCCACCCGTTTCCACCGGCCGCTCCCAGCACCTCCCACCCGCCGTCGCCATGCTGCTCACCCTCGCCGAAACGCCCCGCGAGATCGCTTCGATCCTCGACCTCTTGCTCGCGGGCGGGCCGTTGATGCTTCCGATCGCGCTGTCGTCCGTGATCGCCCTGACGTACTTCTTCGAGCGCTGGTTCCGCCTCGGCTCCGCGGCGCTGGGATCCGACGAGCGGGTCGACGAGTTGCTCGCGATCTGGCGCGCGAGAGGCGCCGACGCGCTGGCCGCCGAAGCCGAAGCGGACGGGACGCCGTTCGCGCGCGTCATCGGCGCCGCGTTGGGCCGCGTTCGGCCCGTGACCGAGGTCGAGCACGCCTACGAGGACGCGGCGCGCCGCGAACTCCGCCGTAACCAAGCACGCCTCCGGCCCTTGGTCGTCGTCGCGATGATCGCTCCGCTGCTGGGCCTCTTGGGAACCGTGTGGGGCATGATTCAAGCGTTCGCCGACATCGCCGGCGAGAACGGTCTCGGGGATCCGAAGGTGCTCGCGACGGGCATCAGTCAAGCGCTGGTCACGACCGCAGCAGGACTGGCCGTCGCGATCCCGGCGCAGGCCGCGGTGCACTGGTTCCGCTCGCGGATCGACCGCTTCCAGCGGCGCCTCGAGGATCGCTGGATGCGGCTCGAGCCCGAACTGGAGGCTCCGGTCGGAGAAGCGGCATGAACCTCGACACGGACAACCTGCCCGAGGAGACGTCGGCGGACCTCACGCCGTTGATCGACGTCGTGTTCCAGTTGTTGATCTTCTTCCTCTTGGCGACGACCTTCGCCGATCCCGAACGCGAACTCGAGCTCGAGCTTCCAACGGCGGAGTCGGGTGAGCGCTTGGACGAGGAACCCGAGGAACTCGTGCTGGAGGTGCTCGAGGACGGCAGCGTGCACTACGGACGCCAGAAGCTCTCGCCGGGCCAACTCGCCGCGCTGCTGGAGGACGCCGCCGCGCGCAACCCCGCGACGTCGATCACGATCCGCGGGCACCGCGGCGCGCGGCACGAAGCGATCGTCGCCGTGCTCGATGCGTGCGGCGTCGCGGGCCTCTCCCGCCTCGCGATCGGCACGAGGACGTCCGAGGGCTCGTGAACGATCCGACCGAAGCACGAACGGCTGCGCGGCGCCGGCGTTCGACGCGCTTGACGGTGATCTTGCTCGTCGCCGCCGCCGCGTGGTGCGGCTGGCTCGCGGCGCGCTGGAGCCTCGAGATCGGCGCCTACGATTCCGACGGCGCGCGCCGCTTCGCCGTCCGGCCCGACGTGCGCACCGCGGTTTGGCAGGAGCCGACGCCCGTCGAGCTCGCGCTCGGCCTCCGGTCGCGTCGGTCCACCCTGTCGCCGGACGGGCAACACTTGGTCTTCGGCGCCGGCGAGCGCGGCCTCGACGCCGACCTCTTCCTGGCGGAGCGCACGCACGCTGGCTGGACGACGCCGCGCCGACTGCACGAGGTTAACTCGAACGCCGACGACGTCGCGCCCGCGTTCGGGCCGGACGGCCTCTACTTCGCCAGCGACCGCGGGCCGCTCGGCCGCGGGCTCGATCTCTGGTTCGCGCGCTTCGACGAGTACGGTTTCCAAGCGCCGGAACTCCTGCCGCCGGCTTTGCAATCCGACGCGGACGACACGGATCCCGCGCCACTCGGCGACGGGCGCCTCGTCTTCGCGTCGCGTCGCGGCGGCGACGACCTGGACCTCTTCGAGGCGGATCTCGCACGGCCCGCCGACGGCGCGCTCGCGCTCACGGAGCTCAATTCGCCGGCGGACGATCGCGAACCGAGCGGCAACGCCACGGTGCTCTGGTTCGCGTCCGATCGCGCGGGCGACTTCGACCCCTTCCGGAGCTTCCGCGGGCCCGCCGGTTGGCTCGAGCCGCGCGTGATCGCCGCGCTCAGCACGCCGCTCAGCGAGCGCGCGCCCTGGCTCGCGCCCGACGGTTTCACGCTGTGGTTCGAGCGCGGCGACGACGCGGGGCGCGCACTGCACGTCGCGCGCTCGCGCGAGCTGTACCGCGTTCCGCCACCGCCGATCGGTTGGCGCGACTGGGCGCTGGCAGCGGCTCTGCTCGTACTGGCGCTCGGGGCCTGGCTCGCGCGCCGCTATCACGGCCTCGAGTTCCTGACGCGTTGCATCCTCGTGTCGCTGATCGCGCACCTGGCGCTCCTCTGGTGGCTGCGCTACGTGCATCCCGAAGCCGATCCCTTGATCGGCGTGCCCAGCGAAACGCGCTACACGGTCAGCCTGGTGGCCGAGCCCGAAGCACCGGGCGGCGCACGGCGCGCGCCGTCCGGCGGTGCGCGCGGCCCCGCGCGCAACCAGCCCAGTCTGCCCCCTGCGCCCAACGTCGCGGCGACGCTGCTCGCGGCGCCGTCACCGGCGACCGCCACGCGCGAACATCGCGCCCCGCTCGAGCGGCCGGCGCGGCGAGCGGCGAACACGCGCGAAGTCGCGCTGCCGGCGGTGGCGATCGACGTCGCGCCGGCCGGGATCGAGGCCGAGCCTGCGCCGCAGCTTCTGGGTGGCGCGCGACCGCGGGCCGGCGCCGGCGCCGCGCGGGTGGCGGGGCGCGTCCCTGGCGCGACGCTCGAACCGGCGGCGC
>JBBDIB010000095.1:0-12374 GCA_040880665.1 Planctomycetota bacterium | reverse complement strand
CAGGACAACGATTTACGACGAATCCGATCGAATCGTGGTGAGGGAACCGGGCTAGGAGCCTGCAGTTGCTGGCGATCCGCGGATCGCACGCGAGATACGTCCGGCCAGCTCGTTTTGCGAAGAGAGCTCGATCCATCCGGCAACCAAGGAGGCGCTCGCTCGTCTCGTGAATGGCTGTGACCTGGAGCGGTTTCAGAGGTCAGCCATTCGTTGGATCGGGTGACCCGGCGTCACCCTCGACCTGGAGGGTAGAAATGAAGCGAGTCTTGATTGCAAGTGTTGTCGTGGCCTTGATCGGAGCGCCTGGGGTCGCGCTTCCGCAAGCTCCTCAGCCGCTCGTTGGCCACGGGGCTCAAGTTGGCTTGCCGTCCGTTGCAGAGGCCGAGGCCTTGGTGGCTGCGGTGAACGCGTCCGCTTCGCTCGCGGGAATCACGCCCGTGTCGGCCACCGAGATCGCGACCGTGATTCTCGAGCAAGACGTCGGACCAGCCGCGGACTTCGTCGCCCGGTACGGTGCGTTGCCGGACGTGACCCTGATACTGGAACTCGATGGGACGGTTACGAGTTCACCCTTCGCCCACGGGAGGTACGCAGACCATGCCGCTCTGATCTCCGATCTTGCGTACAAGGCACATCGAGACGCGCTGCCGGTCGCGGTCGGCGTTACCCTGGTGCAGCTCGACTGGACCTCGGCCACTGCGGGCCCGTTCAGCACCATCTCGCTCTTCCATCCCGCCAGGGGCGTCGTCTACGATTCCTTCCTGAGCAACTTCGTCGACGAATGGCCCTTGCCCAGCGCCGCGGGCGGTGACGATGGCTCCCTTTCCGTCGGACTTTCGGATGCGTCGTTGGAGGAATCGGAGTTCCCGCCCAGCTACGTAGAATCGGGCAAGAACCTGTTCGGGGTGACCGTCTACACCATCGACGTCAAGGTCAAGGTTGCGTGCGACGGCTCGACGGTCACCTACTGCAGTGTGGACGAAGGGGGGGGGACCGCGATTCTTTGGGATATGGCAGTGAGCTCGCAAGCCACGACCGTGGGAAATTGTTGCTACGTCGTCGCGAGCGTTGGCGTAACTTCGGGCTTCCGAAGCGTCGAAGTGATGACCCCAGGCTTTGGACTCTCGTTCTCAGGCTCCCTCGGCTGCAAGGTTCATCGGAAGCTCAACCTTCGGGCTTGCTGTTTCGGCACCGTCTTGGAGAACGGTGACGGCAGCGATCCGCTCGAAAGAAGCCCCAGCTAAACGGTCCCATGACGAAAATGAACTCCCAACCCAAGCGATTCTCCACCCTACTCTACGTCCTCGGGTTCTGCGTGATCGTGGCCCTCGTCGCGCTGGCCGTCTTCGTCATGTTCATCTCGCCTACGTAGCACTCGCCTTCCGGCGATCGAGCTGGGGCTCGCCAGGCACCGGCCTCGGTCGCGAACGGGACGACCGGACGATCGTTCGCGTGCGGAAGCACGCGAGCGATCGTCCGGTCGGTCGGTTCGGTGTCGTCGGCTACGCTGTGCCGATCGCCATGCTCCTACGCCTCTTGCTCCAAGCCGCGATCGCGGCCGCGCCGGCGCCCGTGTTCGTCGTCGTGCTGCACCTCGTGCTGCGGCGGGGCTTCGACGCCTATGCGCAGTTGAACGGGCTCGACGTGCCGATGCACTTCCTTGGTGGCGTCGCGATCGCTCACTTTCACGCGGTGGTCCTCGGCGCGCTCGTGCGTGGACGGGAATTGTTCGTTCCGCAGCGGATCGTCATGGCGGCGTTGATCGTCGCGCTGTCGACCGCCGCGGCCGTGGTCTGGGAGTTCGTCGAGCTCCTGTCGGATGTAACTCTGGGCACCGACGCCCAGGGCGGCAACCTCGACACCATGGGCGACCTCGCCATGGGGATTCTGGGCGCAACGGTGTACGTGGCCCTCGCTCCCCAGCGTCGTTCCGCGGAAGCGCATTGACGACGTTCTGCGCTTCGAGCGAGAACTCAGCGCGCGTGCGCGAGGCGCGGTCGCGACGCCGCGAGGCGCTCGGCGGCGGCGGCGTAGCCTTGGCCTGCGGCGCGCTCGAGCCACATGCGCGCGAGGGACGGGCTCGCGGCGACGCCGAGGCCGCGCGCGTGGCACAACGCCAAGTCGTACTGCGCGGCGGCGATACCGGCCTCGGCGGCGTCGCGCAAGAGGCTCGCGCCGCGGACGTCGTCGCGGGTCACGCCGCGGCCTTCGAGGTAGAGGCGGCCGAGGCAAGCGGCGGCGCGCATGTGGCCGCGGAAGGCCGCGCGCTCCAGCCAGAGCGCTGCTCTGACGGGATCCTTGGCCTGGCCGTTGCCCGAGAGATGGAGCCACGCGAGCGCGAATTGCGCGTCGCCGTCACCGGCTTCGGCGGCTCGGTGCAATTCGTCCGGTGTCGGCGCGTCGCCGAGGAAGCGCTCGTCGTCGAAGACGGTCGCCAGTAGGGAACCGGCGGGTGCGTGGCCGTCGAGCGCGGCTTCGGCCAAGAGGCCTCGCGCCGCGTCGCGGTCGCGCGGAACGCCGTGCCCGAGCAGCGCCAGGACGCCGAGGTTGCTCTTCGCCGGCGCGAAGCCGCGCTCGGCGGCGCGCGTGTAGAGCGCGAAGGCTTCGTCGATGGAGCGCGGCACGCCGACACCGCGTTGATAGAGCAACCCCAGGTTGTTCAGCGCGGGCGCGTAGCCTTGATCGGCGGCGCGCCGGTACCAGAGCGCCGCGAGCGCGGCGTCCGCGGCGACGCCGCGGCCTTCTTCGTGCAGCAGACCGACGAGGAACTGCGCGTCGGCATGGCCGGCCTCCGCCAGCGGCTGCCACGACTCGAGCGCTTCGGGCGCGTCGCCCCGTTCGTAGGCGCGCATGCCGCGCAGCATGGGACTGGAGCAGCCGGCGGTAAGGAGCGCGAGAGAGGCAATGGCGAGGTGGATCCGTTGAAGCGGCTTCATGCTCCCTTGGATATCGGAGTCGCCGCAGCGGGAGCTGAGCGCGAAACGGGGCTCGCTGACCGGATTCACAATTGGGCGCCCCGTGCGCTCGAGATCATGCATAGCATCGGGTGCATGAAGCACGTCGCCCTATTGCTCGTCCTCGCGCTCCCGCTCGCTGCCGGTGATTGGTCCAACAACGGTGGCAACGCAGCGCGCAACGGGCTCTCCGACGAAGTGGGTCCGATCGCGGCCGATTTCCTCTGGACCGGCGGCCGGCCGTCGATCATCGCGTGGCAGCCCATGGTCGCGGGCCGGCGCGTCTTCGTCGTGCGGCAAACGGGCTTTCCGCCGAGTGGCGAGCCGAATGGATCGCCGCTCGTCTGCATGGACCTCGACACGGGCGCCGAGCTGTGGACGGTGAACGTGCCCTTCGCGACGGGCGACTGGACGACCTTCTGCCTCGGGACCTCGAATGGCCAGGTCTACGGGTCGCGCTCGGGCAACGGCGGCAGCGTCGCGCGCGTGTTCCACGCCTACGACCAAGCGACGGGCGCGTTCCTGTGGAGCTCCGTCGACACGATCGACGTCGGCTTCTACGACGGTGTCGTGTTCGCGCCGAACGGGGACCTCGTGATTGGGAACGCGACGAACGTGCGGCGTGTCGCGGCGCTCGACGGGTCGACCGTCTGGGAGTCACCGCGCGTCTGCAACGTGACGTCGAGCTGCGGCGTCGCCCTCTTCGGGAACGCCGTCTACGTGGCCGAGCCCGCGCCTGGCGGCAACGTCGTGCGGCGGCTCGACCTCGCGACCGGCGCCGCCGGCTACCAAACGCCCGTGATGTCCGGCTTCACGCTGCAGAACACGCCCTTTGTCGGCAACGACGGAACGCTGTACCTCTCGCGCACGCAGAACAACGTCGCGACGGACTTCCTCTTCGCCTTCGAGGACACCGGCGCCGCGTTGGTGCCGCGCTGGAATCGAGCGGCGGGTTGGTCGACGACAAGCGAGTGGGGCACGGCGCCCGACGGCTCGGTGTTCCTCCTGGCGCCCGACCTGCGCCTCGAGAAGCTCGACCCCGCGACCGGCGCGACGCTCGCGACGACCGCGAATCCGATCTCGACGGCGGGCGGGCCGTCGCCGCATTTCGCCGTCGACCAGAGCGGCAAGGTCTTCGTCTCGAACGGTGACTTCGCGACCGGCGAGCTGTTCGCGTTCAACCCCGACTTGAGCTTCCGTTGGTCGCTCTCCGTGCCGAACGTGAACCAAGGTGGCCCGGCGCTGGGCGAGGACGGCACGCTGGTCGTCGCGGGCATCGGCACGAACATCTTCGCGTTGCGCACGACGCCACTGGTCGCCGCCAGTGCGACGCCGCGCAACGCGGGCGCGAACGTCGACGTCCTGACGTCGGGCCTGCCGATCCTCGGCTGCACGTGGAGCGCGTCGCTGCCCGACTCCACGCAGGGCCACGGATTCGCGGCGTTGTTGGTCGTCAACGGCGCGCTCGACGTGCCGCTCGCCTCCGGGCAGCACCTCCTGGTGAACGCCGTAGCGCCAGCCGCGTTCCTCGATGTGCAGCTCGCCGGCGCGGCCGAGTTCGCGGCGCCGATCCCGCTGGACATGGCGCTGATGGGCCGCGACTTCTACGCGCAAGCGGCGTACGTGGGCGGAGTTCCGTTCCAACTGACCAACGCCCTCGACCTGATTCTCGGCGGCTGAGCGCGCGGTCTCAACGCCGCACGAAGAACCCCAGCGTCCACTCCTCGGAGTCGGACTCCCGTTTGCCCCAGGCGACGACGTCGTCGCGGCCGTCGCCGTCGAGGTCGAGGACGCGGAGGCCGCTGCTCTTCGAGAACTCGGCGAAGGGCGTGCTGGAAGCGACCGCGCCCGCGTGCGCCGCGGTGCGCAGCGCCGCCGAAGGCGACAGGGGATAGGTGTGCAAGCGCTCGATGTCGATGACGAACTCGGCACCGTCGCCGCGCGCGTCCAGCTCCTCGAGGAAGAGGGCCTCCATCAATCGTGAAAGTTGGACGTCGCCGCCCAGCAACCCTTCGAACGCGAGGTGTCCCGGCGCGCAGTCCTTCGTCACGATCAGGCGCGAACCGTCGAGATCGACCACGTCGTTCGCCTCGCCGTCTTCGTCGAACGCGAAGCGCGCCGCCGGCACGTCGAACCGCTCCTCGAGGCCCTCGCCAAACGCTTCGGCTTGCTCCATGAACGAGAGCAAGCGCGGGATGCGGAGGCCGAACGTGCCGCGCTGCGCGGGACGCCGGCCGAAGAGGCCGCCCTCGTTGCGGTAGGTGAAGATCTCGAAGTCGAGGCGTCCAGGCAGAATCAGGTAGCGCAACGCTCGACCGAGCGAGATGCGTTCGCCGCGCAGGAGCTGCAGGTCGGGCCGCTCGTCCCCGAGCACGTCGCGAACGAAGAACGCGAGCAACTTGCCGCTGGTCTTCAGGATTTGGTCGGGGGTCTCGGTGGGGCCGGTGCGCGCTCCACCGGTATAGACGCGCAACGTGGGTCCGACCGCCACGATCAGCTCGTTGGGCGCCGAACCGTCGAGGTCGGCCACGCGCCAATCGACGCTGTCGGGCACGTTGGCGAGCAAGTCGTCCAGATCGATGCCCTTGGTTTCGACCAGTCCTGCGCGCAGGTCGGCGAGGTCGAGCGTCCAGCTCGGCTCCGAGGCGAGGCCTTCCGCCGCCAGGTGGAACGCAATGCGATCCTTCGTCTCGGAGACGAGATCCACGCGCCCGTCACCGTCGACGTCCTGGATCGTGAACCACGGAATGCTGACCGAACGTCCGAAGTTCGCGTTCAGGCGATCGGGATCCCCGACGGAGAGCGACACACCGACGTCGTAGTCGATGTCGAGCGGAGCGGCAAAGCGTCCCGGCTCGAGCCCGATGTGGATGCGATGGCTGCGCGCGGTCGGCAGTACGAGATCGGTCCGTCCGTCGCCATCGATGTCGCGCGCGAAGTCGACCCGCGCGCGGCCCGGCGGCAGCCACGGCTCGGCGTGTAGCACCCGCTCGGGCTCGCCGAAAACGCCTGCTGCGTTCAACTCGACGGAGAACACGCCCTGTTCGGGAACGAGCAGCGCCAACTCGACGCGCCCATCACCGTCGAGGTCCGCGAGGTCCCAACCAAGCGTCGGGTGCGGCCACGAAAAGCGCGCCGCGACTTCGTCCGCGTAGCGCCCGGTCGACTCCAAGAGCGTCAAGTCGACCCCGGTCGCTCGAATCGCAAAGAGGTCCAGGTCCCCGTCCCCGTCCGCATCACGCAACGCATGTTGCACCTCGCCGTACGTGCTCGTCCGTTGCGTCACGACGAACGCGTCCTCCGTCTGCGAGGGCTCGCTCTGGACGAGCAGCAGCGCCAGGAGCCAAATCATCGGTCGATCCTCGTCGTGGTCCGCGCGTTCCGTTGGCTCAAGTGAATCGTCAAGCGTTCGCGCGACGCCGACAACAGGTCGCCCAGCCCGTCGCCGTTGATGTCCATGACGGTCAACGAGTCGATCGCGCCACCCGTCTCGAAGCTGCGCCACGGCGCGGCTTCCAGCTCCCAGGTCGCCGGGCGCAGGAAGCGCGAGCGCTTTTGGACGCGGCGCACCGTCAGCCGGCCTGCGAGGTCCACGGCGGCGAGGTCCGCGATTCCATCACCGTCGCAATCGAGCACCAGCTCGTAGTTCGCGATGGCGTTCTGCACCGCGTTCTCGTCGTACGTCGATTGCCGGCGCACGGACGGCCGGCGCTCGAAACCGTCGGAGGTCGCGAAGTAGACGAGATGCGTCAGGGTGAACTCGAGCCCACCGACCACGTCGAGCGCCGAGGGCATCTGGAACTCGCGCACGACGAGATCGGGTCGCCCATCACCGTCGACGTCGGTGACCTCGGCGCGCAGTTCGGCGGCCTCGAACTTCAGCACCATGGCTGGCGCCCCCGGCAAGAGTCGCTCACCGTCGTTGAGCAGGACCAACACGCGCACGTCCCCGTTCTCGAGGCCGCCGTCGCTAGCGGAGAGCTTGGCCAGGATGTCGACGTCTCCATCGCCGTCGAGGTCGTGCAGTCGCAAGGTGAGTTCGCTGCCCTCCTTCACGAGGTAGGCGGGCAACTCCTCCGTGCGCGTCGGCTCCTGGGCCAAATGCACGTGAACGCTGAGGCCCTTGCCGCGGCGCTGAACCAGGTCGAGCTGCCCGTCACCGTCGACGTCCACCAACGCGGGCGAGCGATAGAAGTGCGACTCGAAGAGCAGCGAACCCGAGGCTTCGCCCTCGAACAGGAAGGGAGTGCCGCCCGCTTGCAACCGGACGCCGACCTGCGTGTCGCCCTCCGCCCGCGAAGCGTCCGCTTCGCCCGCCCTCTCGCGCTCGGGTACGGCGCGCGGGAAGTGCGCCCGCGCGACGTACTCGCCGGCGTCCGCCGCGCCCGGACCCCACAGCGTGAAGCCGTCGCGCTCCGGCAGGATCAACCGGTCGCGTCGATCGGCGTCGTCGCCAGGCAGCACGTACCGCCAACGCGGCAGCTCGCCGGGGTCGGGCATGTCGTAGATCGAGTCGCTGCGCACGAGCGGCGCCACGTTGTCGCGATAGCCCTCGCGCGTCAGCGAGTAGGACCACGCGCCGCGCTTCGTCACGAACACGAGTTCGCGACCCTCGTCGGCTCGCACGTCGGCGTCGGCCCACGCGATCACGTCGGCCAGGATCGGAACGACGTGGCGCGCGATGGGTTCGACGGTGCGCGGGGTCACGGCGTGGACGCGCAGCTCGCGTTGGCCGCTCGAGCGCATGGCCAGCACCAGGTCGACGACGCCGCCCGGCAGGCCGCGCACGATCTCCCACGAGAGCAGTTCCGCGCCGACGTCGAGCGTCGCGTCGACGAAGAAGGCTTCGTCGGCCGCGCCGCGGACGTCACGCGGCGCGAGCGCGAGCGCGGCGACGAGCGTGGTGATCATGCGCCCAGCGTCCCCACGCCGGTCGAGAAGCGCAGGAAGCGCAGCACGCTGATGTGTCGCTCGGCCCCTTCGCGCTCGTAGCGGAGCAGCCAGATGAACCACAGGTCGCCAAGCCAGAAGCGCGCCGAGCTGCCGTCGGCCTTGGCGCGATACCCGGCCACGACCGGCAGACCCGCGCGCAGAACGCGCAGCGGGGCGCGGAAGAGCTCCACGGTCGTCGTCGTGCTCGCGGCGCGCTCCTCGGTATGCCAGTCGACCGCGACCCGCGCGCCCGGCTCTTCGCGTAGGAGTCGCCGGACCAGCCCCACGTCCGAGTGCACCGACTGGCCGTCGATCGCCGTCACGACAGCGCCGATGGGCAGGCCGGCGCGCACGAACGGCCCGTCCGGTTCGCTCGTCACCAACACGACGCCGCCTTGGCCCGTCAGCCAGCCGGCGCGGCTGCGCGCCGGATCGCGGCGCCAGCGCAACTCGGCTCGGCCGCCGGTCAAGACTGCCGAAGCGAGCTCCACCGGCACGCCGAAGACCGCGTCGCCGCGGCGCACCTCGAGCGTCGCTGGCGCGCCGCCCGCGGCCTCTTCGAGCAAGGCCGCCAACGACTCGGGCTCGTCCACCCGAGCCCCGTCGAAGGTCAGGACCACGTCTCCGACGACGATGCCCGCGGACGCGGCGGGGGAGTTCGGCGCGACGCCGACGACCTTGACGCCCGGCTCGAAGAACAAGTCCTCGAGGCTGCCGCTGTCGTTCTCGCGCACGTCGAGCCCGAGGAACGCGCCGTCCGTCGACGCGGCGTCGCGCGCCCAGGTCAGCGTCTCGGGCAAAGGGTCCGGGATCGGATGCGCCGGCGCCGTCGCACAGCCGCTGGCGACGAGGAGCAGGATCGCGAAGAGGTCGAATGCGCGCATGGGGGGGAGTACGTGCTCGTCGCGGCGAGCTTTCGCGAAAGGAGGACGGAGCCGCTACAGGCGGCGGCGCGCCAGTGAGGTCCACGCACCGAGCAGCACGAGCGGAACGCCGAGCGCCGGAGCCAGGAGA
Source organism: Planctomycetota bacterium (assembly GCA_040880665.1). Lineage (GTDB taxonomy): Bacteria > Planctomycetota > UBA1135 > UBA1135 > JBBDIB01. Next base: position 3,474 of record JBBDIB010000095.1, on the reverse strand, counting down.
GCGTACGTCATGTGCTCGTCCGCGGGCAGCGCGTCCGACGCACCGCGCACGAAGGCCGCCAGTCCAGCGAAGGCCGACGCGTCCTCGGGGCTCGGCACGTGGCTGGGGAAGAACCAGTACGCGTCGTCGCCCAAGAGGTCGCGCTTCAATTGATCGAACGCGAGCCACCCGCCGAGCGCGAGCGCCACGGCCCAGGCCGCCGAACGCGCAAGCGTCGCGACGGCGAGCCCCAGGGCCCAAAGACCGAGGAGCCCGAGCGCGCTACTGGCGCAGGCCAGCTCGACCTCGCGCCAGACTTCGGCGGCGGACATGTACTGGTAGCCTTCCTCGACCAGGGCGCCGAAGTCGAGGCTGCCGCCGGCGCCGAGGCGCGCGCTGGCCCAGGCGCCGAAGCCCGCGGCGCAGGCCAGCGGCAGCGCGACGAACGGCGCCAGGAGGCAGCGCCCGACGAGCAGGCTGCCGCGACCCGCGCTGCGCGTCAGCGTCAAACGCACGACGCCGTTCTCGAGATCGCTCGCGAGGATGAGCGCGCCGGCGACGAGCGTGATCGCCGCGGTCAACGCGAGGCCGAGGCTCCAGCCGTCGACGAAGGGCGCCCAGGCGCCGCCGGCATCGAGCGTCGCACCGGCGCGGCCCGCCAGCGCGATCGTCGCCGCCGCGCGCGCCGCCGAGAGGGCGGCGACGACGACGAGCAACGCCCACGCCGCGCGCGAGCGCGCCAGCCGCTCGAGCTCGGCGCGCAGTACGAGCAGCGCCGCCTTCAAGCGACGACCTCGAGCGGCCGGTCGACGAGCTGCTCGAAGACCTCGGCCAAGCTCCGGCGCGCGGGGCGCAGCGTGAGGACGTCGACGCCGGCTTCGACCAGCGCGCGATTGACGGCGGCCGGGCCGGCGGCGCCACACGCGACGACGAGCGTGCCCGCGCCGTTCTCGGCAGACGCGCTGACGATCGCGACGCCGCGCCGGGCGAGGCACGCGCGCGCGCGTTCGAGGCTCGCGACCTCGAACGCGTGCTGCTCGCCGGCGCCGCACAGCTCTTCCAAGGTGCCTGCGGCGACGACGCCGCCGTTCCACAGGATGACGGCGTGGCTCAGAACGGGCTCGACGTCCAAGAGCCGGTGGCTCGACAAGAGGATCGTCGCACCTTCCGCGCTGAGGCGCGCGACGAGCCGCAGCACCTCGCGCACCCCGAGGGGGTCGAGCCCGGACAAGGGCTCGTCCAGCACCAGGAACTCGGGCGAGCCGCCCAGCGCCATCGCGATCGAGAGCCGCTTGGCCTGGCCCAGGGACAGGCGTCCGGCGCGGCGCTTCGCCAAGCGCTCGATCCCGGCCAATTCCAGCGCTTGCCGGTCGCTGCGACCGCCCGCGTGTCCGCGCAGACGGCGCGCGTAGGTCATGTTCGCGGCGACCGAGAGGTGCGCCAGGATCGCGGGACGATCGAACACGACACCGACCTTGCCGCGCGTGCGGTGCAGCGCACGCGCCGGCGTCCCGAGCACGCGCGCCTCGCCGCTCGTCGGCCGTTGTAGCCCGAGGCAGCACGACAGGATCGTCGTCTTGCCCGAGCCGTTCGGGCCGAGCAGCCCGGCGACCTGGCCCGCTTCGACGTCGAGGTCGACGCCGTCGACCGCGAGCACGTCGCCGTAACGCTTCACCAAACCGCGGACCTCGAGGACGGCCATGGGCGGCGATGCTGCGCCGGGCTGCTGCCGATTGCAACCGCCGGCGTGGCGACCGCGGGCGCTGACTATCCGACGAAGCCGCGCCAGCACTCTTCCAGGGCGTCGAGATCGACGTTCTCGAACGCCGCTTCGAGCGCCTTGTCCGGATCCCCCGTCTCGAACGCCACGCGCAGGTAGGTGCTGAGGATGTCGCCCCATTCCGACTTCCAGCCGCGCGGTCGCTCGCGGCTGCCGCGCTGCAACAGATTCACGAACGACCAGCCGTGCGCGTAGTTGGAGCTGATGTCGATGTCGAGCTCGTTCGTCCCGTAGTACTCGCGCTGGTACCACGTGATGAAGGTCGCGGTCGGCGCGTACTTGCCGCTGCGTAACATCGCCTTGATCTCGGCTTCACGCGTATCGGACTCCTTCGGGCGGATCTGGCCCGACAGGTAGATGTAGCCGCCGTAGAAGTCGGCGTTGCCCTCGTTGAACCACCCGTGCAGGCGCAACTCGCCGGCGCAGTAGTAGTGCATGTACTGGTGGAACGCCTCGTGGAAGAGCGTGTTGAGCGTCCGGTCCCGGTCCTTCGGGTCGTCGTACAGGCACAGCTCCTCGGTCAGTCCCCACCAGTAGCCGGCCGACTGCGGCGGCGCGCCGTACTTCAGGTAGGCGGCGCGATCCTTGAACACCTTGACGACGCACATGCGCGAGCGCACGTCGGGCGGCAAGCCATCCATCCCGTCGGAAATCGAACGCTGCGAAGCTTCCTCGAGCTGCTTGCGCACCGCCGCTTGTTCCTCGGGCGGCAGCTCCTCGAAGCCCTCCGGTAGCGTGATCTCGGTCGGCTGCGGCTTGGGAACGTACGCGCGCTCCAGGGGGAAGTCGCGCTCGTACCACTGGCGGATCGCTTCCAAACGCCGCTGAATCTTCCGAATGAAGCCGATCTCGGGGCAGTCGGTCACGATGAAGTAGTTGTCGGACGTGTGGATCGCCCAACCCCCCGCGGTCGGCAGCTCGCGCACCAACCGGTCGTACTTCTCCTTGCGCGGTCCATCCAGGTTGCGCGCGTCACGCGGCGCCTTGATCTCCTCGCGCTTCACACGCTCGAACGAGCGCGCCATCTGGTTGTAGGCCTTGAGCCAGCGACGACCTTCCTTGCCACCGGGAGCCGTTGCGATGAAGGCCAGCGTGCGAAACTCGTCCAGGGGAAAGTTCGCCATGTAGCACAGGACTTCGCCGTGGCGCGAACCGTGCGCCAGAACGGTTTCCGTCGCCGCGAGGTCGCGCTCGCGCGTCTTCAGCTCGGCGCGGTCCTCTTCGTCGCTGCGCGGCTCGAAGTCCTTGCCCTTCAGGTTGTCGGTCACCCAACTGCGGGCGTCGGCCGACCACCGAATTTGTCGACGCTCGGCCGCGACCTCCTTCGTCACGCGAGTGTCGAACAGCACCAAGTTCGCTTCGACCGGCATGAACGCGCCGCTGTCGAACTCACCTTGCAAGCCGGCCTCGGGCGTGAACTTCACTTGCAGGTTCGCGTCCTCGGGACCGGACGGGGTGACCTCCCAACCGTGGGGCGCCTTGAGCTTGAAGGCGAGGTTGACCGCATCCTCGTAGTGCTTGCCGGCGCGCGGTGCCTTGACCGCATCCTGCGCGACGACCGGAACGACGAGCAGCGCGAGAGCGAGCAACGAAATCGACCGAGCAAGCATGGAATCGGGGTGGTTCGAGGCGCGGCGAGCGGGCGAGCGGCGAGTCCCAATCCTAGCCCGGTTCCCTCACCACGATTCGATCGGATTCGTCGTAGATCGTTGTCC
>JBBDIB010000094.1:0-69337 GCA_040880665.1 Planctomycetota bacterium | reverse complement strand
GCGCGCCCTAGGGCTCGACCCAAAAGACGGTGTGGTGCGGGTAAGCCTGGCGCACTACAACACGTCCCAGGAGGTCGAGCGGCTCCTCACGGCGCTCGCCTGCTGATTTCGGACCCGGGCCGAGCCCCAGCGCGCGCCGGCGGAAAACCCGAACCGCTACGGGAATCGGCGTCCCTCCGCGCAAACTGTTGGCCTTCCCCGCCGTACCCCTCCTTCCCCCCATGCTCGGATACGCACTCGCGATTTTTGCTCTCGGCTGCCTCGGCGGCATCGTTCCGCTGTTCGTGCGGCGGACGGAGCGTGTCCTGCACCTCTTGATCGCGTTCTCGACCGGGATCTTCCTCGGCGTCGTGTTCCAGCACCTGTTGCCGGAGGTCGCGCACCTCTCGGCGCAGGAAGCCGCGCTGCACGCGGAACACGATCATGGGCACGGCGATCATGGGCACGACGCGCACGCGGATGAGCACGCGCACCCGGAAGCGGAACACGAGCACGGCGCTGGCGATCACGCCCACGGCGTCCTAGCGCTCGAGCCCGAGGTCCACGCCCACGCCCACTCGAGCCTGTGGTTGTGGATGCTCGGCGGGCTCCTCGCGCTCTACTTCCTGGAACACCTGGTCTTCGGCGGCCACGAGCATCACGGCCACGGCGCCAGCGCCAAGCGCGAACACCACGCGACGATCGGCTGGGCCTCCTTGTTCGGGCTGTCGATCCACGCCTTGACGGCCGGGATGATGCTGGCCGCGGCGCATCTCGAACTGGGCGTCGGCACCATCGTGTTCTTCTGTATCATCTCGCACAAAGCGGCCGAGACCTTCTCCCTTGGCACCGTGTTCCTCTTGGCTGGCTCGACCGCGCGGACCACGCTCCTCGTCATCCTGGGGTTCTCCCTGGTGACCCCGCTCGGCATGTTCATCGGCGCTGAAATCATCGGCTTGCTGCCGCCCGGTGGCGTAGCGGTCCTGGCCGCGCTCTCGGCGGGCACGTTCCTGTTCGTCGCGCTGTGCGACCTCCTGCCCGAGGTCTTCCACGATCGCAAGGACGTTCTCGCGCGCGTCGCGCTCGTGATCACGGGCGTCGTCGTCTCGGTCCTGGTCCACGCGGGAGGCGCCGCTTGAGCTTCTTCGAGCGCTTCCAGTCCGAGATGGTGGGACTCTTCGTCGAGTCCGCGCCCTACCTCCTGGTCGGCTTCCTGCTCGCGGGACTGCTCAAGGTCTTCCTGCCCAAACGCTTCGTCGAGTCGCAGTTGGGCGGCAACGACTTGCGCTCGATCTTCCGCGCGGCGCTGTACGGCTTGCCGCTGCCCTTGTGCTCGTGTTCGGTCTTGCCGACGGCGGCCTCGCTCCGCAAGGCTGGCGCGAGCCGCGGTGCGACGACGTCCTTCTTGATCTCGACGCCCGAGACCGGCGTCGACTCGATCAGCGTGACGTACGCGCTGTTCGATCCCGTCATGACGATCGTGCGGCCGCTGGCGGCGTTCATGACCGCGATCGTCACGGGGTTCTTGGTCACGCTGGGCGTGCGTGAGGAGCCGCCGCCGCCCGAGGACTTGGACGAGGTCTTGCCCGACGAAGTCGATCACGTGCACGAACACGGCTGCGACGCGAACGCCCTCGATTGGGACACGGCCCGCTTCGACCAGTACGCGCCGCTCGAACGCCTCAAGCTGGCGGTGCGCTACGCTTTCGGTCCGCTGCTCGACGACCTGACACCCTGGTTCGTGATCGGGTTCCTCCTGTCGGGACTCGTCGCGGCGCTCGTGCCTGAAACGTTCTTCACCGAGACGGTCCCTGGCGGTTGGGCGTCGATGCTGCTGATGGTCCTGATCGGCACGCCGCTCTACATCTGCGCGACCGCCTCGACGCCGATCGCGGCTGCGTTGGTCGCCAAGGGCCTCGATCCGGGCGCGGCGCTGGTGTTCTTGCTGGTCGGTCCGGCGACCAACGTGACGACGTTGTTGGTCGTGTCGCGCCTTCTCGGGCGTCGCACGGTGCTCTTCTACCTGGTCGGAATCGTCGTCTTCGCCCTCTTCGCCGGCCTGGTCGTCAACGCGCTCTACCTGGGGCTCGCGATCGACCTCAGCGCGGTGGTCGCCCAGGGCTTGGCGGAACCGTCGCACGCCATCGGCCAGGTGGCCGCCTTGATCTTCGCGGCGTTGATGCTGCGGAGCGCCTGGAAGATTCGCTTCTGGAAGTGGGCCGGGGACGGCTTGTCGCGCTTCCTGAAGCCGATCGGGGTGGACCCCGGCACGACGGGTTGGCGCGCGCTGGGCGTCGCGGCGTTGGTGGCGTGGGTCGCCGCGTCGTCGACGACTTGGATCGGTTATGGCGAGACGGGCTGGCTGCTGCGCTTCGGCCAGGTCGTCGAGCGGCTCGATGAACCCGGCCTGCACGTGCACTGGCCCTGGCCGATCACGCGCGCCGAGTTCGTCACGCCCGAAAGCGTTCGCCGGTACGAGTTCGGGTTCCGCAGCGACGAGTCGAACCTCGTCGGCGCGCTGTTCCCCGAGCAGTTCGCGCACGAGGAACGGCTGGCCGCGGAGTCGCTGATCCTGACCGGCGACGATCCGCCGGCGTTGCTCGACATCGAGTACGTCGCGCAGTTCGCGCTCGCCGATCCCACGCTCGCGCGCTTTGGCGTTCGCGACCTCGACGCGCTCGCGCGCAACCTGGCCGAAGAGGCCATGCGCCGCACGATCGGCTCGATGCCCGCGCTCGACGCGCTGTATCGCGACCAAGCCAGCATCGTTCCCACCGTCGAACGACAGCTCGCCGGCTCGCTCGAGGGAACGGGCCTGGCGTTGATCAGCGTGGAATTGCGCGACCTGCACGCGCCCGCCAAGGTGCACAGCGCCTACCGCGGCGTCGCCAGCGCCGAGGAAGAGAGCGAGACGACGCTCCACGAGGCGCACGCCAACGTGACGACGCTCGGCGCCACCGTGCGGACGAGCACGGCGAACCTGCTGTTGGAAGCGCGCATGGAGGCGCACCGCATCCGTGAGCACGCGCTGGCGCGCCGCGACGCGTTCCTGGCCCGCGCCGAGGCGGACGCCAAGAATCCCGAGCTGACGCGCCGGGCGCTCGAGCAACAGCTCTTCCGGCAGATCGTCCGCGACCTGCAACTGGTCGTCGTCTCGGTGCCCGGCCTCGAACTCGAGCTCTACGATCTACGCGCGGGTCGCCTGCCCGCCGTGCCGAACTTCTCCGACTTCGGAGCGGTGGGCGATCCGCTCCAGGCGCTCGGCCCCAAGGGTCAGCATTGATCGCCACGACCCCGATGAACCAGAACCGCCTTATCCTCGTCCTCATCGTCCTCGGTGGACTCCTGTGGACGTCCGCCTTCCAAGTCGCGGAGTCCGAGACCGCGCTCGTCACGCGTTTCGGCGGCGTCGTGCGCACCGTCGACGCGGCCGGCCTCGCCTGGAAGTTGCCGGTCGACCGCGTGACGCGCATCGACCGCCGCTTGCGCGTCCTCGAGCTGGACGCGGGGGAGATCCTGACCAGCCAAGGCAAGAACCTCGAGGTCTCGGCCTTCATGACCTGGACCGTCGCGGATCCCGAGCGCTTCGTGCGCTCGGTGCGCACGGTCGAGCGCGCGGAGATCAGCCTCGCCGGCTACCTCGACACGGAGGTGGGTCAAGTGCTCTCGCAGCGCCCGATGAGCGATCTGGTCGGCGTACCCAGCGACGGGACCGGGTCCAAGCTGGACGAGGTCAACGCCCAACTGCTGGCCGCCGTCGCGGCGCCCGCCGAACGCGATCTCGGCGTGGCGGTCACGGCCGCGAAGGTTCTGCGCGTGGGCTTTCCCTCGACGAACAAGAACTCGGTCTACGACCGTATGTCCGCCGAGCGGATGGGCAAGGCCGCCGAGATCCGCGCCGAAGCGAAGACCGAGGCGACCGAGATCGAGAACGACGCGGCCGAAGAGAACCAAAAGCTCGTGGTGACCGCGCAGAACGATGCCGAGCGCATTCGTGGAGAGGCCGAAGCCGAGGCGGCGGAGATCCTGCGCGCGGCGGCCGAGCTGCATCCCGAGTTCTTCGAGTGGCTGCAGACCCACGAACTGTGGCGCGATGCTTTGGGCCAGGACGACGTCTTGATCCTGGAGGTTCCCGCGGGCGGTCCGCTGCGTGGGCTCCTCGAGGGTTGGCAGCCGTCCCCGACGACGGACAAGGACGTATGAGAGCGACCGCACCGATCCTGGCGCTCGCGCTGGTCGCGTGGCTCTCGACCAGCGTCTCGCAGCTCGATCCCGACGAGACGGGCATCGTGTTGCGCTTCGGTCGCGTCGTGCGCGAGGTCAGCTCGGGCGTGACCCTGACGCTGCCCTGGCCGCTGGAACGCCTGGAGAAGGTCACGACGAGCCAGGTCCGCACCGTCAGCGTGGGCGTCCCCGAGGACACGGACGACCCGCTCCTGTCGCCGGACACGTCGCTGTGGTTGACCGGCGACACGAACATCCTGCTGATGCGGCTCGAGGTGCAGTACGACGTCGCCGATCCGGTCAGCTACCTGACGCGCTTCGCGGGCGAGCCGCGCGGCGGCTCGGATCCGATCGTGCGGCAAGCGACCGAAGCCGTGGTCACGAAGCTGATCGGTAGCTGGAAGGTGGACGAAGCGCTGTCGATCAAGCGTCCCGAATTGATCGCGCGCACGAGCAGCGAGGTGCAACAGCAACTCCACGAACTCGAGACGGGCCTCCGCATTCTCACGATCAACATCGACGTCTTGGCACCGCCCAATGCCTCGGGGGTCGCGGCGTCGTTCCGCGCCGTCGAGACCGAGCGCCAGAACAAGCGCAAGCTGCTCGACAAGACCCTGGCTGACGCCGCGCGCGGGAAGACGGAGAAGCGCACGGAAGCCAGCGGCATCGTCACGGCGACGCAGAAGTGGGCGGACCGGCACATCGGCGCCGCGCAGCGCGTCGCCGAGCGGTTCGAGTCCTTGGTCGGTCAGGCCGAGAACGGCACCTTCCGGCGGCGTCTCGCGGACGACGCGACGCGCGCGATCTTCGACCGGGCCCAGCGGCGCTGGGTCACGCCGGGGCAATCGCGCTTGCACCTCGAGCTTCCGCCGCGCGCGAACGACTCGAAGTAGCGGCGCTGGAACAGCGTCTGGCACCGAACTCCTAGAACAGCACCGGCACGCCCGCCGGGTCGCCGACGGGTGCGTGCTCGTGCCAGGCGATCCGCCCGCGCAGCACGGTCGTCATGGGCCAGCCCGCGAGACGTGTGCCGACGTACGGGCTCCAGCCCACCTTGCTGTGGAGCCATTCGAGCGGCAGCTCCTGCGTGACCTCTGGATCCACGACGACGAGATCGCCGTCGCGGCCGACCTCGAGGCAGCCCTTCGTGCGCGGCTCCCACACGCGGCAGGCGCCGTTCGCCGTGAACTCCGCCACCTGTTCGAGCGTCAGCCAACCGTCGCGCACCGCGGTCAAGAGCAGCGGCAACGTCGTCCCCACACCCGGGATGCCCGACGGCGAGTGCGGAAACGGCTTGGCCTTCTCCTCGAGCGTGTGCGGCGCGTGATCCGAGCCGATGCAGGTGAAGAACCCGTCGACCAGCGCCTGGCGCAGCGCATCGCGATGGCGCTGATCGCGGACGGGCGGATTCATCTGCGCGTATGTCCCGTGCTGCAAGTAACAATCGGGCGCGACGAGGAACAGGTGATTCGGCGTCACCTCGGTCGTGACCAGGTCGCCGAGATCGCGCTCGCGCACCAGCTCGACCTCCTCGGCGGTGGAGATGTGCAAGAGGTGCACGCGTCGACCCGTGCGCTCGACCAGATCGAGCAAGCGCGTCGTCGAACGCACGGCCGTCTCGACGTCGCGCACGTGCGGATGTTCGGTGACGGGCGCACCCTCGACGAGCTGTCGATAGCGTTCCTTCAGCCGCGGGTCGTCCTCGGAGTGGACCGCGATGCGCTTGGTACCCGAACAGAGCACGCGCTCCAGGTTCTCGTCGTCCCAGACCAAGAGGTCACCGGTCGAGGACCCCATGAAGACCTTGATGCCGCAGCATCCGGGCGTGTGTTCCCACTCGCCGAGCTGGTCGGCGTTCTCGGCGGTGGCGCCGAGGAAGAAGGCGTGGTCCGTCCGCATGCGCCCGGCGGCGCGCCGCAGCTTCTCGAGGATGGCGTCGCCATCGGTCGTCGACGGGCTCGTGTTCGGCATCTCGAACACGGACGTGACGCCTCCCGCGATGGCCGCGGTGGAACCCGTGGCCAGGTCCTCCTTGTGCTCGTTCCCGGGCTCGCGGAAGTGCACCTGGCTGTCGATCACGCCAGGAAAGACCCAGCGGCCGCGCGCGTCCAACTCCGGCGTACCCGGCGGCACGGCGAGCTTTGGCCCGACCGCCGCCACGCGGCCCTTGTCGATCCAGACATCGGCCTCGCGTCGCCCGGTCGGCAGCACGACCGTTCCGCCCCGTACCAGTAGATTGCCCGTCATGGGGGCATCCTGGCGGCTCGAGCCGGCCGGCGCGAGCGGTCCCGACACGATTCTTCTCGGGACTTGGGGGTTGCGCTCGGCGCACGGGGACGCAAAATGCTGGGCCCTCCACGGACCGGGCAGCCCTTCGTCGCCCCGAGTTTCCTCGCCCGAGAACGCTTCACTGCCCGAGAACGCTCCCATGAGTCGAGTCTGTCAAGTCACCCAGCGCGGCACGCGCGCCGGCCGCAGCATCGCCCGCCGCGGACTTCCCAAGAAGTCCGGCGGCGTCGGCCTGAACATCACCGGCGTCTCGAAGCGCACCTTCAAGGTCAACGTCCAGAAGAAGCGCATCTGGGTGCCGGAATTGGGCGAGTACGTCCGCGTGCGGCTCTCGGCTCGCGCGCTGAGGACGATCAACAAGAACGGCGCGTACCGCGTGCTGTTGGAAGCGGGCCTGATCAAGGCGACCGCCGCCGGCGCGGCCAAGCGCACTTGAGCTCCTAGCCCGAAGGCTCCTAGCCTAAAGGCCACTAGCCTAAAGGCCACGCGGTCGCGCCCGACCGTCATGCGCCCCCTGCCGTGCCTAGGGTGCCGGGGGGCGTCTTCGTAGGTGGTGGTCGTCGGGTGTGCGTACCGGAGCGAACCCGGGTCGCCAACGAGCCCGGGCGCTATGCTCGGGCACGCACCTTCGCCCGTTCGTTCCCCCCGGCCGCATCCCATGCTGACGCCCCGCTCCCTGTTCGTCGCCGCTCCCTTCTTCCTGCTCGTCGCACTGGGCGTCGCCTTCTCCCGGACGGCCGAAGAGCGCGTCGACCGCTTTCGACAACTGGAAGAGGTCCTGCCGACGCCGAACGCCCAACGCGCGGCCTCGGGCGCGCCCGGCCACGCGTACTGGCAGCAGCAGGTGGACTACGCGATCGAGGTCGAACTCGACGAGGATCGGCGCCACATCACGGGCTCGGAGCGCATCCGCTACCAGAACAACTCGCCCGATACGCTGACCTACCTCTGGCTGCAGATCGAGGCGAACCTCTACCGGCCCGAGGCGCACGGCTACCTGGCGTCCGCGGGCGGGGCGCCGCAGTCGACCAGCTTCGACCGCTTGACGTCGATGCTGGCGCGGCGCGAGTTCGACGGCGGCGCCAGCATCACGCGCGTGCAGGCCGCGAATGGCGACGATCTGCCGCACACGATCGTCGACACGATGATGCGCGTCGATCTGCCCCAGCCCCTGGCGCCCGGCGGAGAATTCACCTTCGGCGTCGACTGGAACTACGCCGTCAACGACTCGGACAAGGTCGGCGCGCGCACGGGCTACGAGCACTTCGAGGAGGACGGCAACGACCTCTTCGAGATGGCGCACTGGTTCCCGCGCCTGTGCGCCTACACCGACGTCAACGGCTGGCAAAACAAGCAGTTCCTGGGTCGCGGCGAGTTCACGCTCGAGTTCGGGGACTACGACGTCGCCATCACGGTGCCTAGCGATCACGTCGTGGCCTCGACGGGCGTGCTGCAGAATCCCGAGGCCGTGCTCCAGCCGCTCTGGCGCGAGCGGCTCGCCCGAGCGGCCCAGTCGGACCGTCCGATCATGATCGTCACGAAGGAGGAGGCCGAGGCCAACGAGGCGACGCGCGCCAACGACACGGCGACCTGGCGCTTCCACGCCGACAACGTCCGCGACTTCGCGTGGGCCAGCTCGCGCAAGTTCCTCTGGGACGCCTTCTTGAAGGAGCAAACGGACGGCGAGCCCGTCTGGTGCATGTCGTACTGGCCGAAGGAGGGCGAACCGCTCTGGAGCCGCTACTCGACGCACTCGATCGCGCACACGATCGACGTCTACGGGCGACTGACGTTCCCCTACCCCTACCCGGTCGCGATCTCGGTCAACGGGCCGGTCGGCGGCATGGAGTATCCGATGATCTGCTTCAACGGACCGCGCCCCGAGACGGACGGCACGTACTCGAAGCGCACGAAGTACGGCTTGATCGGCGTCATCATCCACGAGGTCGGGCACAACTGGTTCCCGATGATCGTCAACTCGGACGAACGCCAGTGGACCTGGATGGACGAGGGCCTCAACACCTTCTGTCAGTTCGTGACCGAGCAGGAATGGGAAGCGGGCTACCCGTCCCGGCGCGGCGAGCCGAAGGACATCGTCGGGTACATGCGCTCGGAAAACACCGTTCCGATCATGACGAACTCGGAGTCGATCCTGCAGTTCGGCCCGAACGCCTACGCGAAGCCGGCCACGGCGCTCAACATCCTGCGCGAGACCATCCTGGGCCGCGAGCTGTTCGACTTCGCCTTCAAGGAGTACGCGAACCGCTGGAAGTTCAAGCGCCCCCAGCCCGCGGACCTGTTCCGCACGCTCGAGGACGCGTCGGCCGTCGACCTCGACTGGTTCTGGCGCGGTTGGTTCTACACGACCGACAACGTGGACCTGGCCCTGACCGGGTTGTCGCTGACGACGATCTCCACGCAGGATCCCAACGTCGAGAAGGGTCTCGCGAAGGCGAAGCGCGCCGGCGAACCCAGGACGGTGTCCGCCGAACGCTTTGCCGACGTGCCGAAGCGCACCGACCGTTTCCCCGAGTTGCTCGACTTCTACAACACCTTCGACGAACTGGACGTGACGCCCGGAGACCTCGAGGCGTTCGAGAAGAAGTGGTCCAAGTACGACGAGCACCAGCGCGCGCTGTTGGCCTCGGAGCTGCGCTTCTACACCGTCGGCTTGGCCAACCTGGGCGGCATCCCGATGCCGGTCCACCTCGAGGTCGAGTACGCGGACGGCGAGACGGAGACGTTCCGCCTCCCGGTGCAGCTCTGGCAGCAGAACGCGGACACGCTCGAGAAGCTCTTGATCGTCGAGCGGGAGATCGTGTCCCTGACGCTCGACCCCCGGCTCGAGACGGCCGACGTGGATCTCTCCAACAACCACTGGCCGCCGCGCATCGAAGAGTCGCGCATGGAACTCACCGTCCGCGGCGAGCGCAAGAACCCGATGCAAACCGCGCAGCAGGCCGCGGAACGAGCGGCCAAGGCAGCGGAGGCGGACGACCTGGACCAGCCCGCGGACACCGAACTCGAGGAGGACGCGAGGGCGCCCGCCGCGGGGAGCGGACAGCGATGACGCCAACGATCTTCGACCGCATCCTCGACGGCGAGATCCCCTGCCATCGCGTCTTCGAGGACGAGCACGTGCTCGCGTTCCTCGACAGGTCACCGTTGGCGGAGGGCCATACGCTCGTCATCCCCAAGGAGCGCAAGGCGCAGTTGCACCAGCTCTCGGACGAAGCGAGCGCGGCGATCGGGCGCGTCTTGCCGCGCATCGCGCGCGCCGTCCTGGCCGCCACCGGCGCGACGGCCTACAACGTGCTGCAGAACAACGGCACAGCGGCGCACCAGGCGGTGCACCACGTCCACTTCCACGTGATTCCCCGCAGCGGGTCCCGGGGGCTCGGCCTCGAATGGAGCGCGTCCGAGCTGGCCGAGGACGACGCCGTGCGCCTCCGCGACGCGATCGCGAACGCGCTGCGCTGACGGCGCGCGTCAGTCGGGCTTCTGGGCGATGCCGATCACGCCGACGGCGATGCGAGCGCCGGCCCCCCCGGTCGGCTGGACGAACGTGTCCGCGTCCGCATGCACAACGATCGAGCGGCCCAGGATCGAGTGTTCGCCGTGCAAGGCGATGATCGCGTCGACCGTGTCGATCCGCGCCACACCCTCCTCGTTCGCCGTGATGTTGCCCAGGTCGCCGGTGTGGCGCTCGCGCGCCGATGGCTTGCCGTGCTCGTGGCCGTTCGCGTCGAAGTGGCCGCCCGCCGACTCGCCGGTCGCGAGATCCGAGAGGTCGCCGAACTCGTGGACGTGGAACCCGTGGTCGCCGGGCGTCAAGCCTTCGACGCGACCGGTGACGCGCACGCCGCCCTCGACGGGCACGAAGCGAATCATCCCGGCGACGCCGCTCTCGGCGACCGGCTCGAGCACGGCGATCGCTCCCTGGGAGAGTTCGTCGCGACGCTCGGCGTGAGCCTCCTCGGACCCTTGAGAATTCGCGGGCTTGCACCCGCTGACGAGCGTGGAAAGCGCGCAGAGAGCTGCGGCGAGAAGGAGCTTGGGAAGTCGGATTTGCATGGTGGCTGGTGGCTGTCGGAAGGTCTCGGCCGCCCCGCCGGGCCCCGAGACGCACGGGTTGCCAACTCTTCGCGTGCCGCCCGGCCGACGGATGCGTCGGACGCCGAGACTTCTCGACCGGCGCCGTCTGCGTCGAGCCGACGGGTACGTTGCATCGACTCGCGAGGGCGGGCCGGTTCTTTGTCGAGCTGTCCGCAGGTGGTAGAACCACCTAGGAAGCCAAGGGAGCTCAGGGGGGCCATGGAAGCGAACGACACGACCGAGCGCACCGATCACGGCGATGCGAAGCAACGAATCATCGTTGGCATCGGCGCGTCGGCGGGCAGTCTCGCAGCGCTGCAGAGCTTGTTCAGCACGATGCCCGCCACGACGGGCGCCTCGTTCGTGGTCGTCGTGCACTTGGCTCCGGACCACGACAGCTACTTGAGCGATCTCTTGCAGGCGCATGCGAGCATGCCCGTGCAACAGATCTCGGAGACGACGGAGCTCGAGCCCAATCGCATCTACGTCATCCCGCCCGCCGCGAACATCGAGGCGATCGACACGCACGTGCGGTTGTCCCCGCTCGAGCGCAAGTCCGGTGACCGCGCCCAGGTCGACCACTTCTTCCACACGCTGGCGCGCACCCACGATGGCTCGTCCATCGGCGTCATCCTGACCGGCACCGGCAGCGATGGCGCGCGCGGCATCAAGTCGATCAAGGAGCACGATGGGATCACGATCGTCCAGGATCCCGCCGAGGCCGAGTACGACGGAATGCCCCAGAGCGCCATCGCGACGGGCGTGGTTGACCTGATCCTGCCCTTGGCCGAGATTGCGGAAGCGATCGAGCGCTTCACGAAGGTCAAGCCGCGGCTCGGCGCCCTCGGCGCCGATTCGCCGGCTGTCGATGCGCCCGAGAACTTGCACCGCATCTTCACCGTGATCCGCGCCAAGACGGGGCGGGACTTCTCGCGCTACAAGCGTTCGACGATCGCTCGGCGGATCATGCGCCGCATGCAGCTGCACCAGATCGAGGAGCTGGCGGACTACCTGAGCTACCTGAAGCGAGAGCCCGACGAGGCGCGCGTGCTCGCCGACGATCTCTTGATCACCGTCACGCACTTTTTTCGTGATGGCGAGGTCTTCGAGCTGCTCGAGCAGGACGTCATCCCGAAGCTCTTCGACGAACTGGATCCCGGACACGGCATTCGCGCCTGGAGCGTGGGCTGTTCGACGGGGGAAGAGGTGTACTCGCTGGTGATCCTCCTCTTGGAGGAGGCCAATCGACGCGGTGTGGCGCCGGACTTCCACATCTTTGCCAGCGACCTGCACGAGGCCTCCCTGTCGCGCGCACGCGAGGGCTACTACGCCGGCAGGATCGAGGAGGAGGTTGGGGAGCAGCGCCTGAACCGCTACTTCAGCCCAGCGAACGGCGGGTATCGCCTACGCAAGGAAGTCCGCGAACACGTCGTCTTCGCGCCGCACAACCTACTCGCCGATCCGCCCTTTTCCCGTCTCGACCTCATCCTCTGTCGCAACGTCCTGATCTACCTCGAGCGCTCGGTTCAAAAGCAGGTCTTCGAGCTGTTCCACTACGCGCTCGAGCCCGGCGGCATGCTGCTGCTGGGAACGTCGGAGACGGTCGACGGCGCGGAGCTCTTCCTCGCCAAGGACAAGCAACGCAGCCTCTACCAAAAGCGAAACGTGCCAGGGCCGGAACCGCGCTTGCCCGTGTTTCCCCTGGCCAACGTCGGCCGCACGCATCCGTTCGACGACAGCAGCCGACGTCAGCCGGCGATCCCCTACGGCGTCATGCATCAGCGCATCGTGGAGCGCTTCGCGCCGCCCAGCGTGCTGGTCTCGCCCGACGACCACATCGTGCACATCTCGGAGCATGCCGGACGCTACCTGACGCATCCCGGCGGCGAGGTGACTTCGAGCGTGTTCCAGTTGCTGCGCGAGGAACTACGCATCGAATTGCGCGGCGTCATGCACACGGTGCGCGAAAAGAACCGACCCGCGGACTCCCAACCCGTGCCCGTGCAGTTCGGCACCGAGCTGCGGCCGGTCGTGTTGCACGCACGGCCCTCGCTGGATTCCAACGAGTCGGGGTTCGTGCTGATCATCTTCGACGAGCGGTCACCGATCGATCCACTCGACCTCGACCCGGATCCGGAGGCTCCGGGTGTCGACTCGCGCGAGGCCGAGCTCATTCGCCAGTTGCGGAACGACCTGGCGACCGCGCGGCAACGCCTGCAGGAGATCGTTCAGGAGTACGAGGCCAGCCAGGAGGAGATGAAGGCCTCGAACGAAGAGCTGCAGTCCACGAACGAAGAACTGCGCTCGACGATGGAAGAACTGGAGACCAGCAAGGAAGAGCTCCAGAGCATGAACGAGGAGCTGCAGACGGTGAACCAGGAGAACCGGCACAAGGTCGACGAGCTGGCGCAACTCTCGGGCGACCTGCAGAACCTGCTCTCGTCGACCGACATCGCGACGCTGTTCCTCGATCGTGATCTCCGCATCATGCGCTTCACGCCCAAGGCCAGCGAGCTCTTCAACGCTCGTTCGGCGGACCGTGGTCGACCGATCTCGGAGCTGACGAACCGGCTGCGCTACGACGAACTGATCGATGACGCGCACAGGGTGCTGAAAGACTTGATCCCCATCGAGCGCGAGGTTTCCGACGAACTCGGACACTGGCACCTCTCGCGCGTCCTGCCCTATCGCTCGACCGCCGACAAGATTGCCGGAATCGTGCTGACCTTCGTCGACATCACGCGAGGTAAGAAGAACGAGTCGGAGCTGATCGAGGCGCGCCAGCGCTTCGAGCTGGCGCTCGAAGCGGCGGGTGGGGGCGCGTTCGAAATGGCGATTCCGCCCGCGCCAGGGAGGCTCCACGCGGAGCAATGGGCGGCGATCCTGGGCTTCTCCGGGGACCAGCTCCCGCCCCTGGAGGACTTCTTCGATTGGCTCTGCGGGCGCCTTCACGAGGACGATCGCGAAGCGGTCGAACGCGAGCACGACGCCTTCTTGGCCGGCGCGCGGGAGGAGTACCACGGCCAGCTGCGCATCCGACACGCGCGTGGTCACTGGGTCTGGGTCCAGCAGTGTACGCGAGCGTTGGAGCGCAACGAGGACGGTTCGGTGCGACGGCTCGTCGGTGTCATGTTGGACATCTCCGAGGCCAAGGAAGCCGAGTTCGCGCTGCGCGAGCGCGAGGAACGCTTCCAAGCCATGACCGACGACCTGCCCTTGATCGTCTGGCTGCACGACGCCGACGGCGAGCAGGAGTTCGTGAACCGCACCTTCGCCGAGTTCTTCGACCTGCGCCGGGGCGATCCACACAGACCCAACTGGCACGTGGTCGTGCATCCCGACGATCACCATTACATCGCCGAGTTCGAAGCCTGCCTGCGCGATCAGCGCCCCTTCCACGCCGAAGCGCGAGTACGGCGCGGCGACGGCGAATGGCGCTCGCTCGAGTCCTGGGGTCGACCGCGCTTCGACGCCGAGGGTCGCTTCCTCGGAATCGTCGGGACGAGCGCCGACGTCACGGACCGACGCCGCGTGGAGCAATCGCTCCGCGAGAAGACCCGGCAGTTGCAGGAGGAGGACCACAAGAAGGGCCGCTTCCTCGCGACGCTCGGCCACGAGATCCGCAACCCCTTGGCGGCGATCGACACCGCGGTGCGGGTGCTGGACCTCCAACGGGAGAGCTGGGACGAGCTGCTGCCGATGATCATAGCGCACGTCGAGCAGCTCACGATGCTGGTCAACGATCTGCTCGAGGTCTCGCGCATCTCCCAGGGCAAGATTCCGCTGCGCAAACAACCCATTGATCTGGTGCAGGTCGTTCGACACGCGAGCGCATCGATCGAGCGACGGGTCGAACAGAAGCATCAGCAGTTCGTGCAGGATCTGCCCGACCGCCTCGTCATCGATGGCGACGAGACTCGCCTCGAACAGGTCGTCGCGAACATTCTGACGAACGCGTCCAAGTACACACCGAACCGCGGCCGCATCGAGATCGCGCTCGAGAGTCGCGACAACATGGCGGTGCTCACGGTGCGCGACGACGGTGTGGGTCTCGAGCCCGATGCGCAAGTCAGCATCTTCGAACCGTTCATCCAGGTGGATCCACGCCACGAAGGGCTCGGGATCGGACTGGCGTTGGTCAAGAACTTGGTCGAGATGCACGGCGGCCGGGTCTCGGTCGCGAGTGAAGGCCGCGGCCACGGCGCGACCTTTACGGTGGAACTTCCGATCGGGGACGTGTCCGAGCACTTCGTGACCAATCGCGGCGACCCCTACGAGAGCCACAAGCTTCCGGCGTCGTTCCGCATCCTGATCGTCGACGACGAGAGCAAGTCCGCGGACTTGCTCGGGGTCCTGTTGCGCTCGAGCGGCGCCGCGACGCGCTGCGCCTACACCGGTGAAAGCGCTCTCGAGATCTGGCGCGAGTGGCGGCCCGACATCGTCCTGTTGGACATCGGGCTCCCCGACAAATCGGGCTTCGACGTGGCCAAGGAGCTGCGCGCCGAGGAGACCGCGCCGACCACGCTGTTGATCGCGCTCACCGGGTTCGGTGACCCGGCAACGGAACAGCGAGTGCTTGAGTCGGGCTTCGACGAGCGATTCGTGAAGCCCATCGATCACGAGCGTCTGCACGACGTCCTGCGACGCCACCTCGAACAGTCGGACGCCTGAGAGAAACTTCCATGCTCCCTGCAATCCTCGTGGGTCTGGTACTGGCGACGGTCGCCAATGAACGCCAGCACGTGTTGGGTCCCCTCGATGCCACCGTGCGAGTCGAGAGCGACGCGTTGGTCGTGTTGGCCGTGGCCGAAGGTGTGTCGGGCTTGAACGTCGGCGACCGCATCGTCGGCATCGGCACGACGCCCTTCGACCCGGACTACGCGCCCAGCGTCGAGGGGCTCGTCTCGGCCGGTCCGCTCGTGGAGTTCGGCGATGCACTGCGCCACGCCTGGGGCTTGACGGGGCGACTGGAGTTGTTGTTGGCGACGGACACGGGTCGGCGCAGCGCGGAAGTCGCCGTCGGCTTCGCGCCGACCTTCGGTGACAGCTTTCCCGAACAGAGCGCCTGGGCGGACGCCGCCGCGGTGCGCTTGGCGGATTGGCTGATCCAGGAGCAACGCGCCGACGGCCTGTGGTCCGGCGACGCTTCGCCGCTCTCTGGCCTGGCGTTGCTCGCGACGGGTCGCGCCGTCGACCGTGCGGCGGCCTTGCGCGCGGCTCGCGAGATCGGCAAGACCAACCGCTCGGACGCTGCGACCATTCTCATCGCCGAAGCCTCGCTCGCCACGCACAACTCCGCGCTCTTGCGAGGCATCACTCCACGGCCCGCGCACCGCATCGCCGAACTGCCGTCGGACATGCTCGGCCTCGCGCTGCTCGCGCGCGGCGTGTTGCGCGACGTTGGCGTCGAGGGCGCGGAGCATGGGCTGTGGTCGCTGCGCAGCCACCTCGACGAGCGCACGCGCGACGATGGCTACCTGTCGGGATCGCTGCCCCACGACCTCGGGCCGACCGCGCTCGCGATGCTGGGCGTCGCCGCGACCTCGAGCCCCGATTCGCTCGTCGCCGACCACGGGTATCTGAACCGCGGTGCGACGTACCTCGCGGAGCACGCCCACGCGCTCATGCACGGAGCGATGTTCAGCGCCGCTTTCCTGAGCACGGCTCGCACCGATCCCGCCGCGCTGCGGCGCCTGGCCGATACGCATCGCTGGTGGTTCTCCCTGGCGATCGCCCCCGACGGGGGCGCGCACGCCCAGCCGCACCCCGCCGGGTTGCCCACGACCGATGCGCCGCGCGTGCGCGCCACGGCGGAGTTGCTGCTCGCTCTGATGGCGCCGCGACAAAAGCTGCGCATCTTGGGCCAACCGCTCCCCGAGCTCGGCCGCCAGCCCGCCACCGAGCGCTGACGCCGCGACAAGACCGAGCGCTGCCGCCGCTACAAGAGCCCGTGGCCGGCGTGCAACCAGCGCTCGATCTTGGCCAAGTGCTCTTCCTCGCGGGTGTGCGCCTTCTCGAAGGCCGGCACGAACTCCTCGTGGTTCGCCTTGCGAGCCAGCTCGATCAGCGTCTCCCAAGCGGCGTTGTCGGTCAGCTCGGCCATCAACATCGCGTCGAGGCACTGCACCATGTTCGAGCGCGGGTCGGCGACGATCTTTTGAATGCCCATCGCCGTAACACCAACGACGTTGGCAGCGGGGGTGACCGCCGTCGGATCCGCTCCCATCTTCTCGAGGGTCCGGCGCACCAGCTCGAAGTGCGAACGCTCCTCGGCGCGGATCTCCTCGAGGTCCTCGCGAGTCGGGCCGCCGTCGAACGAGCCGCGTGACTCGAGCTTGCGCAGGAGCGCCTCGTACAGGCGCGTTCCCGTGCGCTCGAACGCCAGTCGCTCGCCCAACTTGTCGAGCAGGATCACGTCCGCCTTGGACGGCGTCGCGCCACCGTTGCGCTTGGCGTCGCGCATCGGAGGCAGACTGCCCATCGAGAGCGTCTCGCCGACCTCTTCCTGCAGTCCGGTCGCGCCGTCGCCCATGTGCGACGTGGGACCGAACTCGTCGAAGCCCTGCTCCATCTCACGCGTTCGATCGGGCGCGAGGCTCGCTCCAGTTCTGTTGTTTCCGACGTTCGGGACCGTGCTCATGACTTCACCTCTTCGAGTTCGCGGGACTTTTGGACTTCGATGCTGGCGCGCTGACCGTTGGCGAGCTCACCGCCGGGGACCCAGATGTAGTCGCGGGAGACGAGGTCGGAGGGCGACCCGTGCGAGTTCAGGTGCTTGCGATACTCGCGCGTGGCCTCGGTCTCCTGCTCGGCGGGCACGAACTCGTGACCGGCCGCGCGCAGGCCCACTTCATGGCGCAGGACGTCGCGCACGAAATCTCGATGGCTCTCGTAGCGAATCGGATCGCTCAGCTTCTCGGGCAACAGCTCGGCGGCGTCGCGGCGCTCGACCTCCTCGAAGAGGTCGGCGACGAAACGCAACTGACCCAGCTCGTAGTCGAGGAAGCGCTCCCAGATCGCCTTGACGCGCGGGTCGTCCTCGGACTCGACGCAACTCCAGTAGTTGTAGACCTCGTTGGCCTCGTGCAAGACCCACTTCTCCAGCAGCGATTCCTGAGGGTCGAGCAGGGACTCGTACTGCGTCACGTGTTGCTCTTCGATGGACGCGATCTCGGCGTACAACTGGCGCGCGACCGGGTCCGCGAACATGGGGCCGATCGTCATGTAGTAGTCGTGTGTCTGGTGCTCCGCCGCCGTGATCGTCAGCGCATTGAGCTTCGTCAGGAAATGTGCGTTCTTCGAGTCGTAGGGCTGACGTAGGTCGTCGCTCGGATGGCGGTGCTCGACGCTCGTCGGACGGCCCGGCAGGATGTCGCTGTAGCCCTGCAAGATCGTGTTGGCGTCCTTGCCCTCGACGCGATCCATCAGCGCCGAATAGCGATACATGTGGTCGAAGTCCTCGAGCATGCCGAAGCGATAGACCGCCGCCAGATCGGGGTCGGGTTCCGCCTGCGCGACACTGGCCGTGACCTCGATGGCGACCTGCTCGAAACCGATGGTGGTCTCGAGCGGCGACTGGTCCGGCGGGTTCAGCCAATTGACCATCGTCTGTTGGTGCTGCTCGACGCGTCGGACGCGTGCCAGTTGTTCGCGCAGCGGGCCGTTCATGCGGGCGGCGGCGTGGCCGAAGCGCAAGGCCTCGGATTCGATGCCGTTCATCAGGATGATGCGAACGCGCGTGAAGGCGTCGGAATCGAGCTTGGAGACCGGAGGCCCCGCCATCTCTCGCCACGTGAAGCGCTGCTGCTCCAGCGGCGTTCCGGTGTCCTTCAGGAGATGAATCGTCATGGTTCTTGTCCGGGGTGATCGGAAACGCGGTCCGCCCGCACGGCGCGGACGACACCGGTGCCAAGAGCAACCGCCGTGCCCGGCGCCGGGACCCCGAGCGGCCCCGCCGGACCGCCGCCGAAGCCTCCCGGTGCCACCGCCGTGCCTTCCTACAATCGACGGGCGGCGCTTTTGCACGTCGCGCTCGCCACCCCGGGAACACCGCGGGCCCCACCGGCCCGGCCCGGAGCGCCGCTCGCAGGAACACGGGAGGACGACCTCTGCAATGAAAAGCGCTGGGTGGCATTCGTCGGCGCGGCCGCTACCCTCCCTGGCGCCTTCGCCCCCCTGGCGGAGCGCCCCCTAGTTCCCATGACGAAGTACCTGGTCATCGTCGAGTCCCCGACCAAGGCGAAGACGCTCAAGAAGTTCCTTGGCAAGGACTACGTGGTCGAGTCCTCGATCGGTCACATCCGCGACCTACCGGCAAACGCCTCCGAGGTACCCGCCAAGTACAAGCAGGAGAAGTGGTCGCGGCTGGGCGTCAACGTGGAGAAGGACTTCGAGCCGCTCTACGTCATCTCCACGGGCAAACGGGACAAGATCAAGGAGCTGAAGGGGCTTCTGAAGGGCGTCGACGTCGTCCTGCTCGCGACGGATGAGGACCGCGAGGGCGAGGCCATTTCCTGGCACCTCCTCGAGGTCCTGCAGCCCAAGCAGGAGGTGCGGCGCATGGTCTTCCACGAGATCACCAAGTCGGCCATCATGCAGGCCCTCGAGGACACGCGCGACATCGACACGCACATGGTGCAGGCGCAGGAAGCGCGCCGAATCATCGACCGCCTGTACGGCTACGAGGTCTCGCCGGTCCTCTGGAAGAAGATCAAGCCCAAGCTCTCCGCGGGCCGCGTCCAGTCGGTCGCAACCGCGATCCTGGTCGAGCGGGAGCGTGCCCGCATGCGTTTCGTCCCGTCGGTCTACTGGGACCTCGTGGCCGAGTTCGAGACGCCGGCCAAGGAGACGTTCGAAGCGCGCCTCGTCGAGCTGGACAAGAAGCGCATCGCCAGCGGCAAGGACTTCGACCCCGACACCGGCCAGCTCAAGAAGCGCGACGTCCACCTCGTCGACGAGGCCCAGGCGAAGGAGCTGGAGGCCAAGCTCGCGGACGGAACCTTCAAGATCGCCTCGGCCGAGGAGAAGCCGTTCACGCGCACGCCCGCGCCGCCGTTCACCACGTCCACCTTGCAGCAAGAGGGCAACCGCAAGCTGCGCTTCGACTCGAAGCGCACGATGCGCGCCGCGCAGCGCTTGTACGAGAACGGCTTCATCACGTACATGCGGACGGACTCGGTCGTCCTCTCGAGCCTGGCCGTCGACCTGACACGCGACACGATCCAGGAGACCTATGGTCCCGAGTACCTCCCGAGCGAGCCGCGTCACTACAAGGGCAAGGTCAAGAACGCCCAGGAAGCGCACGAGGCGATTCGCCCCGCCGGCGATCGCATCCATCCCGTTTCCGAGATCCAAGCGAAGCTCGGCGGCGACGAGGCCAAGGTCTACGAGCTGATCTGGAAGCGCACGATGGCGTCGCAGATGAAGAACGCCGTCGGTCGGCGCATGACCCTGCGCGTGGTCGACGCCGACGGCTCGGTCAAGGCCGTCTTCCAGGCGACCGGCAGCGTGATCGACTTCCCGGGCTTCCTGCGCGCCTACGTCGAGGGCGCGGACGACCCCGAAGCCGCGCTGGGCGACAAGGAGACGATCCTGCCCGCCGTCCAACAGGGCGACATCGTCACGTCCGAGCGGCTCGAGGGCGAGCGCCACCAGACGACGCCGCCCGCACGCCTGACCGAGGCCAGCTTGGTCAAGGCGCTCGAGGAATCCGGCATCGGGCGCCCCAGCACCTACGCGTCGATCATCGACACGATCCAGCGGCGCGACTACACGTTCAAGAAGGGCTCGGCGCTCGTCCCCACCTTCACGGCCTTCGCGGTCGTGGGCCTGATGGAAGAGCACATGGGCGACTTGATCGACCCGAACTTCACCGCGCGCATGGAGGACCGCCTGGACGCGATCGCGCGCGGCGAGGACGAGATGCTCGCCTATCTCAGGGACATCTACCTCGGCAACGGCCACATCGGACTGCAGTCCTTGGTGGCCGAGAAGACCGAGGAGATCGACGCCCGCACGGTCTGCTCGATCCCGATCGGCGCCGACGGCGCGGGCCGCTCGATCACCGTGCGCGTCGGTCGCTACGGACACTACTTGGAGCGCCTCGATCCGACGCTCGACGACGACCACGAGGAGAAGCGCCAGACGGCGCCGATCCCCGACGGCACCTGCCCCGACGAAGTCACGGTGCCCTTCGCGGTCGAGCTGCTGGAGACCAGCGCGAAGAGCGACGAGCCGATGGGCAAGCACCCCGAGTCGGGTGAGCCCATCTTCTTGAAGTCGGGGCGCTTCGGCCCCTACGTGCAACTGGGCCAGCCGGAGAAGGAGTCCGGCGAGAAGCCCAAGATGGTCTCGCTCCTGAAGGGCATGACGCCCGAGACGCTGACCTTCGAACAGGCCGTGGCGCTGACGGGCTTGCCGCGCGTCGTCGGCCAGGACGATGCCGGCGAGGAGATCGTCGCCCACAACGGACGCTACGGTCCCTACATCAAGCGCGGCAGCGACACGCGAAGCTTGGGGCCCGACGACGACCTCTTGACGCTGTCCGAGGAGCGCGCGCGGTTCCTCCTGTCCCAGGAGAAGAAGCGCGGCCGCCAGGCCAGCGCCGAACCGCTCAAGGTCTTCGAGAAGCTTCCCGGCCTCGACGGCGACGACGTGCGGCTCCTGAAGGGTCGCTACGGTCCGTACGTCACGGACGGAACGGTGAACGCGTCCTTGCCGAAGGACGCCGATCCCGAGACCTTCTCCGCGGAGGACGTGGTCGATTTGATCCTTCGGGCGCGCGAGCGCAAGGGCAAGCAGAAGACCAAGAAGAAGAGCACCACGAAGGCCGTCGCCAAGCGCACGACGAAGAAGAAGGCCACGAAGAAGAAGGCGACCAAGAAGGCCAGCAAGAAGAGCTCGACCAAGCGCGCGGCGAGCAAGCAGACGCCCAAGAAGAAGTCCGACGACGCCTGACGCGCTACGCGCCAGTGGTCGCGTTCAGGTTCGCAAAGGATTTTCCAGCCAGCTTCCCCACTCGTCAGCAGCCCCCCATGCAGTACTGCCCCACTCGGACGTCCCTGTTCACCACCGCCTCCGTCCTGGGCCTCGCCGTCCTCGGCGTTTCCGCGGGTCTCTTGGCCGCTTGCGCGACCACGTCGTCCGACCGGCTGGCCGAGTTGCCGCGTACGGACGTCGACGTCGGAGCGGCCGAGGGAGTGCGCGCCGCGGTGCTGCTCGACGGGCTGATGAATCCCTCGGGCCTGTCCTTCGCGCCCGACGGGGCGTTGATGGTGGTCGACAGCGGCAATGGCCGCGTGCTGCGCGTCGACGAGCAGGGCTCCGCGCCGTACCTCACCGGCTTCGACACGGAGTACTGGAAGATCGACCCCGAGTCGGGCGCGAAGCGCTTCCTCCTGGGCCCGCTCTCCGCCCTTTGGATGGAGGACGACGTGCTCGCCGTCACCGACGGCGGCAAGGCCGACGGCCTGGATCGCGTGGGCTTCTTCCGCGGCCCGGGAACCGCGGCGGACGGCACGTACACGGCGGGCATCGCCCCGACCTCCGACGACCCCGCGGACCTCGGCGAAGGCAACCCGATCGGGCTCGCGCTCGGGCCGGACGGCAACACGCTCTACATGGCGGGCCAGGGCGCCGATGCCAAGACCTGGGTGCTCACGGCTTCGCGCAAGCACACGTCGTTCACGCCGCTGCTCTCGGCGGACGAACACGGGATCTCGACCAACTCGCCGATGCAGGTCCTGGTGGAGAGCGACGACACGCTGCTCGTGCTGTACTCGGGCGCGGGCGGCCAGGAGGACGGGCTCCTGGTGCGCTGGAGCCTCGCTACGAAGTCGCCGATCGCGACCTATCCGCTGCCGGGCGTGATCGATCCGATGGGCATGGACTTCTATCCCGGGACGCGCTCGCGCCTGGCGGTGGTCGACAACAACTGGGCTCTGACCGACGTGCAGAACGGCAGCCTGTTCGAGGTCGTGCTGCCAGCGCGCGGCAACGAGGTGCGCGTCACGCGCCTCGCGGACAACCTGGCGGGGCCCGTGGCCTGCTGCTTCGGGCCGGATGGGAGCCTCTACGTCGCGCAGCTCGGCGCGCGCTTCGACGCCGGGCTGGGGCAGGTCTTGGTGATCGGCGGACTCGAGTAGGAGCAGCTAGCCCGGTTCCCTCACCACAATTCGATCGGATTCGTCGTAGATCGTTGTCCTGTCGAGGCTTCGCGACTGAAGCGCGCGGAGGCGACCTTTGCAGGTCGCCGAGCACGATGAGGGAGGGAAGTGTCGGCAGGGCAATGAGATGCGGCGAAGCCGGCGGATCGTGGTGAGGGAACCGGGCTAGCTCTTGGAGCGCCGCTTCCGGGCGGGCGGCCCGCGCTCGGCCGTCGGCCGCACGCTGGCTTCGTAGGCCGCGACGAACGTCTCGACGCTGGCGCGGGCGACCGCGCGGCCGATGACGTCGAGCGGCACGTCCTCGAGCGACTGGAAGCGCACGCACGACTTGCCCATGTCGAGCTTCAGGCCCGTCGCCTGCCACTCCTCGCGGAAACGCTCGACCTCGCTCGGGTCGCAGGACAGCCAGAAGAGGTAGAGGGCCATGTGCCGCTTCTGGGAGGCCACGCTCGCGAAGGGCAGCGGCTCGGAAGGCTTGGCGTGGTAGCCAGCCGGGTACACGGCGTGCGGCACGAACCACGCCGGCATCCCGTACTGGAGGCCTGCCTCGATGCGTGGATCCAGATGGGCCGCCACGACCTCGCGCAGCGCTTCGAGCGCTCGCCGACGGTCGGGTTCGAGGGCAGCCAGGTACGCGCCGATGGTCGTGGGTGCAGGAGCCATACCGCCCTAGTGTAGGATGCGGTGTCCTTCGACAGTCCTCCGACCCTCTCGAAGCGAGCGACCCATGGCCGACTCGACCACTCCCTATCAGCCCAAGCATCCCGTTCGGCTCGTCACGGCGGCCTCGTTGTTCGACGGACACGATGCTGCGATCAACGTGATGCGCCGCATCCTCCAGCGCTCCGGCGCCGAGGTCGTGCACCTGGGTCACAACCGCTCGGTCGCCGAGATCGTCGAATGCGCGATCCAGGAGGACGCGCAGGGCATCGCGATCACGTCCTACCAGGGTGGGCACCTCGAGTACTTCAAGTACATGTACGACCTGCTGCGGGAGGCGGGCGCCAAGATCAAGATCTTCGGCGGCGGCGGCGGGACGATCCTGCCGGCCGAACTCGAAGAGCTGCACGCCCACGGGATCGAGCGCCTCTACTCGCCCGACGACGGTCGCTCGATGGGCTTGCAGGGCATGATCGACGATCTCCTCCAGCGCGCCGACTTCCCCGTCACGGACGGCAGCGACCTCGAGGCACAGCTCCCCGGGCTGGACCGACGCGATCCCGCGTCCATCGCGCGGTTGATCACGATCGCCGAGAACGTGCCCGAGCGACTCTCCTCGCTCGAAGCGGGCCTGGCGCGAATCAACGGAACCAAGCTCGTCCCGGTGCTCGGCATCACGGGCCCGGGCGGCGCCGGAAAGTCGTCGTTGGTCGACGAGCTCGTTCGACGCTTCTTGATGGCGCTCCCGACGAAGACGATCGCCGTCGTCTCGATCGATCCCACGAAACGCAAGAGCGGCGGCGCGCTGCTCGGCGACCGCATTCGTATGAACGCAATCCACGACGAGCGCGTCTACATGCGTTCGCTCGCGACCCGGCAGTCGAACCTGTCGCTGTCCCAGCACCTCGGCACGACGGTCGACGTGCTCAAGACGGCGGGCTTCGACCTGATCGTGATCGAGACGTCCGGCACCGGTCAGTCCGACAGCCAGATCGTCGACTTCGCCGACGTGTCGCTCTACGTGATGACGTCGGAGTACGGCGCGGCGACGCAGCTCGAGAAGATCGACATGCTCGACTTCGCCGATCTCGTCGCGATCAACAAGTTCGACAAGCGCGGCTCGCTCGACGCGTTGCGCGACGTCCGCAAGCAGGTGCGCCGCAACCTCGAAGCCTGGGACCTGCCCGACGAAGAACTGCCGGTTTACGGCACGATCGCGGCGCAGTTCAACGACGCGGGCATGAATCGGCTCTTCGACGAGCTGATGCGCGCCGTCTCCGAGCGCACGGGCGCGCCGCTCTCCGTCGAGCGTCGCGTGGCCGTCGAACGCGCCAAGAGCGACCCCATCCTGCCGCCCGAGCGCACGCGCTACCTGGCGGAGATCCGCGAGGCCAACGCGCGCGCGAAGGCGAAGTTGGCGAGCGAGGTCGAACTCGCCCGGCGCGCGTACCACCTCGCGGGCTCGATCGCCGCGCTGCGCGGCGAGGCCCTCGCCGCGAGCGACGTCCTGCCCACGCTCGAGGCGCGACCGGACGACCACGCCGCGATCGAGCCCTTGCTCGCGTGCTACGCGGAGACGGTCGACGACCTCGATCGCGAATCCAAGGCGGCGCTGCGCGCCTGGCCCGAGAACGTCGAGAAGTACGGCGATTCGGTCTTCCGCTTCCACGTGCGCGACCGCGAGATCGAGCTGCCGCTGGTCAGCACGTCGCTCTCGGGACTCCAGATCAAGAAGGTCGCGTTGCCCCGCTATCGCGATTGGGGCGACCTCTTGGACTGGATCGGCCGCGAGAACGTGCCCGGCGAGTACCCGTACACGGCCGGCGTCTTCCCGCTCAAGCGCCAGGGCGAGGACCCCGCGCGCATGTTCGCCGGCGAGGGCGGACCCGAGCGCACCAACAAGCGCTTCCACTACGTCAGTCGCGGTTTGCCGGCGAAGCGCCTCTCGACCGCGTTCGACTCGGTCACGCTCTACGGCGAGGATCCCGACGAACGCCCCGACATCTTCGGCAAGGTCGGCAACTCGGGCGTCTCCATCGCGACGCTCGACGACGCCAAGAAGCTCTACAGCGGCTTCGATCTGTGCGATCCCGCCACGTCCGTGTCGATGACGATCAACGGACCGGCGCCGATGCTGCTGGGCTTCTTCCTCAACGCGGCCATCGACCAGGTCGCGGAGAAGTACATCCACCAACACGGCCTGGCGGACGATGTGACGGCCAAGATCGACGCGTTCTACGCCGCGCAGGGCTTGCCGCGACCGACCTACCAGGGCGAGCTGCCCGTGGGGAACGACGGGCTGGGCCTGTTCCTCTTGGGCGTCTCCGCCGACCAGGTCCTGCCGCCCGAGGTCTACGCGCGTTGCCGCGCCGAAGCCCTGGCGAGCGTGCGCGGCACGGTTCAGGCCGACATCCTGAAGGAAGACCAAGCGCAGAACACCTGCATCTTCTCGACCGAGTTCGCCCTGCGGATGATGGGCGACATCCAACAGGTCTTCATCGACGAGAAGGTGCGCAACTTCTACTCGGTCTCGATCTCGGGCTATCACATCGCCGAAGCCGGAGCGAACCCGATCACGCAGTTGGCGTTCACCCTCGCGAACGGATTCACCTTCGTCGAGTACTACCTCTCGCGCGGGATGCCGATCGACGCCTTCGCGGCCAACCTGTCGTTCTTCTTCTCGAACGGCCTCGATCCCGAGTACGCGGTCATCGGTCGCGTCGCTCGCCGCATCTGGGCGCGCGCCATGCGCGATCTGTACGGCGCCAACGAACGCTCGCAGAAGCTCAAGTACCACATCCAGACGTCGGGTCGCTCGCTGCACGCGCAGGAGATCGCGTTCAACGACATCCGTACGACGCTGCAAGCGCTCTACGCGCTGTACGACAACTGCAACTCGCTGCACACGAACGCCTACGACGAGGCGATCACGACCCCGACCGAGGAGAGCGTGCGGCGCGCGCTCGCGATCCAACTGATCATCAACAAGGAGCTGGGCCTCTCGAAGAACGAGAACCCGGTGCAAGGTTCGTTCATCGTCGAAGAGCTGACCGACCTCGTCGAAGAAGCCGTGCTGACGGAGTTCGAGCGCCTGTCCGAACGCGGCGGCGTCCTCGGCGCGATGGAGCGCATGTACCAGCGCTCGAAGATCCAAGAGGAGTCGCTGCACTACGAGACGCTGAAGCACACCGGCGAACTGCCCGTCATCGGCGTCAACACGTTCTTGGATCCCGACGGCTCGCCCACGATCGTCCCCGCCGAGGTCATCCGCTCGACGGAAGAGGAGAAGCGCTACGCGATCGCCTCGAAAGAGGCCTTCCAGCAGCGCAATGCCGAGCGTGCGCCGGCTGCGCTCGCGGCGCTCGAAACGACGGCTCTCGCGGGCGAGAACATCTTCACGGAGCTGCTCGAAGTCACCAAGGTGGCGACCCTCGGACAGATCTCGGAAGCGCTGTACGCCGTCGGCGGCCAGTACCGACGGAACATGTAGTGGCGACGCGCGACGAACCAATCCCCGAGCGCGGGACCGCGCCCTTGGCGCCGCTCGCGAGCTTTCCGGCCGCCGATCGCGACGCGTGGAAGGCGCTCGTCCAAGAGTCGCTCGACGGGCGCGATCCCGACGTCGTGCTCGCCCGGCACGGGGAGGACGGCCGTACGATCCTGCCGCTCGCCACGCGCGAGAACCTCCCCGACCCGCCGACCGCCCCGCCTTCCTGGCCGTCCGCGCCACCCGCGAACGTCAGCTTCGTCGGCGCGTCCAACGCCGACGAATGGATCGCACGCGTCGACGAGGAGACCGCCCGCGGGGCGACGGGGATCGCGTCGATCTCGCTGCCGCGGGGCGCAGAATCGCGCGCGGGGCAGCTCTTGTCGGTCGGGCACGTCCTCCTGCTCGAGCACCCGCCCAGCGTGGAACTCGCGGGTGCGTGGGTGCTGGCCCACGATGCCGTCGCGCGCGCGCTCGAACGGAACGAGGACCGTGACATCGGCACCGAGATCGAAGCCGCGTTCGACCGACAACGGTCCGTACTTCGGGATGGACGGGCGGACGGCGAAGGGCGGCATGGACTCGTCGACCTCGGTCGCTATGCGCGCAACGGCGCGAGTCCGGCGCAGGAGCTCGGGCTGATGCTCGCCACGCTGGTCGAGATCGGACGCCGCGCCGACGAGCACGACCTCGAGCCGACGAGGTTCCTGCCGGGCTTCGCGCTCGCCTTCGACCTCTCGACCGACGTGCTCTTGTCCGTCGCCAAGCTGCGCGCGGCACGCGTCGTCTGGGCCAAGCTGCTCATCGCGCTCGACGTGCCCGCGGACGTCGACAGCCGTCCGTGGATCGTGACCCGCACCGGCGAGCGCACTTGGTCGAAGCAAGACCCCGAGACCAACTGGCTGCGCGCCACGTGCCAATCCATCGCGGCCTTCCTCGGCGGCGCCGACGCGCACCGCGCGCACGCCTACGACCGCCTGACGGCCAACGAAAGTTCGCCGACGGCGGTGCGCACGGCGCGCGATACGGCCTCCGTCCTGGCGCTCGAAGGTCATCTCGGACGCGTCGCGGATCCCGCCCGCGGCAGCTATTTCGTGGAGGCGACGACGGACGAGCTCGCGCGTGAGGGCTGGCAGTTCTTCCGCTCGCTCGAGCGCGCCGGCGGGCTGGCCGCCGCGCTGGCGTCAGGCTTCGCACGCGCCGAGATCGCGCGCACGCGGTTCGAGCGCCACTCGCGACTCGACGCGGGTTCCGACGTGCTGGTCGGCGTCAATCGCTACCGGCGCGCGGAGGATCCCGAGGTCGACGACCCGGCGATCCCCGCCAGCGTCGGCGACTGGACGGGGTTACGTGAGTCGGCTCCCTGGGAGTCCGAGCGATGAGCTGGCCCGACCTCGGTGCTCTCGAGTACGACGACCTGACCCTGCCTCCGGCGCCCGACGCGGGCGCGGAAGGTCGCAAGGCCGTCGAGACGCCGGGCGGTGTCACGATCCAGCCGCGCTACGGGGCGAGCGACTTCGTCCCCGTCGAGCACCTCGAGCGCCCGCCCGGCTTCGCGCCCTACGTGCGCGGGCCCTACCCGACGATGTACGTCGAGCGTCCGTGGACGATTCGCCAGTACGCGGGCTTCTCGACCGCCGAGGAGTCGAACGCGTTCTATCGCCGGAACCTCGAAGCCGGTCAGAAGGGTCTCTCCATCGCGTTCGATCTCGCGACGCACCGCGGTTACGACTCCGACCACGAGCGCGTGCTGGGCGACGTCGGAATGGCCGGCGTCGCGATCGATTCGATCGCGGACATGCGTGTGCTGTTCGACGGCATCCCGCTCGACACCATGAGCGTGTCGATGACGATGAACGGCGCGGTGATTCCGATCCTGGCGCTCTACGTCGTCGCGGCCGAGGAGCAAGGCGTACCACCCGAGCGGCTCGTCGGGACCATTCAGAACGACATCCTGAAGGAGTTCATGGTCCGCAACACGTACATCTATCCGCCGCTGGCGTCGATGCGCATCGTGTCGGACATCTTCCGCTTCACGTCCGAGCGCATGCCGCGCTTCAACTCGATCTCGATCTCCGGCTACCACATGCAGGAGGCCGGCGCCACGCCGGAGCTCGAGCTGGCGTACACGCTGTGCGACGGCCTCGAATACGTGCGGGCGGGCATCGCGACGGGACTCTCGATCGACGAGTTCGCGCCCAGGCTCTCGTTCTTCTTCGCGATCGGGATGGACTACTTCGTCGAGGTCGCGAAGCTGCGCGCCGCACGCTTGCTGTGGGCGCGCCTCATGGCGCGCTTCGAGCCGAAGAATCCGCGCTCTTCGATGCTGCGCACGCACTGCCAGACGTCGGGTTGGTCGCTGACCGCGCAGAGCGCCACGAACAACGTCGTGCGTACGACGCTCGAGGCGCTCGCCGCCGTCCACGGACACACTCAATCGCTGCACACGAACGCCCTCGACGAAGCGCTCGCGCTGCCGACGAACGCCTCGGCGCGGATCGCCCGCAACACGCAGTTGGTGCTGCAACACGAAGCCGGCACGACGACGCCCGCCGACCCTTGGGGCGGCAGCTATTTCATCGAGCGCCTGACGCACGACGTCGCGGCACGCGCGCTCGAGCACATCGAGGAGATCGAGGAGCTGGGCGGCATGACGCGCGCCATCGAGCAGGGTCTGCCCAAGCTCCGCATCGAGGAAGCCGCGGCTCGCACCCAAGCCGAGATCGACGCGGGGCGCCAGCACATCGTGGGCGTCAATTGCCTGGTCGACGACGCCGAGGAACCGATCGAGGTGCACCGCGTCGACAACGCCGCCGTGCGAGAGACGCAGCTCGCCCGACTCGCCGCGATCAAGGCCGAACGCGACGCCGGCGAGGTGGAGCGCACGCTCGCGGCGCTTCGTTCCGCGGCGGGAGGCGACGCGAATCTCTTGGAGGTCGCGATCGAAGCGGCGCGCGCGGGAGCGACGGTCGGCGAGATCAGTTCCGCGATGGAAGACGTCTTTGGTCGCCACACGGCCGAGATTCGGACGGTCTCCGGCGTCTATGCTGGGGCCATGGCCGATGACGAGAACGTGATGACCGTCCGCGCGCGCGTGGCGGGGTTCGAGCGCGAGCACGGGCGTCGCCCGCGAATCCTCGTCGCGAAGATGGGTCAGGACGGACACGACCGCGGACAGAAGATCATCGCGACGGCGTTCGCGGACCTCGGCTTCGACGTCGACATCGGCTCCCTGTTCCAGACGCCGCTCGAGACCGCGCGTCAAGCCGTCGAGAACGACGTGCACGTGGTAGGCGTCAGCTCGCTGGCCGCGGGACACATGACGCTGGTGCCGGCGCTGCGCGCGGCACTCGCCGAGCTGGGGCGGAAGGACATCCACGTCGTCGTCGGGGGCGTGATTCCGCCCGACGACATCGCCCCGCTGAAGGCCGCCGGAGCGTTGGCCGTCTTCGGACCTGGCACGCACATCCCGACCGCCGCGGTCGAGTTGCTCGACCACCTCGAGGCATGAGCCTCGCTTCGCCGAGCGTCGACGAACTGGTCCGAGGCGTCCGCGCCGGCGAACGCTCGCTCGTGGCGCGTGCCATCACGCTGGTCGAGAGCGGGCGCGAAGCCGATCGCGCCGGCGCCCACGAAGTGCTCAGCGCGCTGCTGCCCGAGAATCCGGCCTCCTTGCGCGTCGGGATCTCCGGTCCTCCGGGCGTTGGGAAGAGCACGCTGATCGAGGCCCTCGGCCTCATGTTGATCGACGCCGGCCAACGCGTCGGCGTCCTGGCGGTCGATCCGTCGTCCACCGTTTCGGGCGGCAGCATCCTGGGCGACAAGACGCGCATGAACGCGCTCGCTCAAGCAGACGCGGCCTTCGTCAGGCCGTCGCCCTCCGCCGCGCACCTGGGCGGCGTCGCGCGCCGCTCGCGCGAAGCGCTGCTGGTCCTCGAAGCGGCCGGCTTCGACACCCTCCTGGTCGAGACGGTCGGTGTCGGGCAGAGCGAGACGTTGGTCTCGGAGATGACCGATCACTTCGTCGTGCTCGCGCAGCCGGGCACAGGCGACGAGCTGCAGGGCATCAAGCGCGGCATCCTCGAGCTGGCCGAGATCGTCGTCGTACACAAAGCCGATGGCGAGCGCATGGCACTGGCTCGCGACGCCGCGACGCAGCTCTCGAGCGCGCTGCGCATCGCGCGTGGGGCTCGGTCGGATTGGCGCGTGCAGAGCGCCAGCTCGCTCGAAGGCACCGGGCTCGCAGAGCTCGTCGCTGCCCTCCGCGAACGCGACGCGGCGCGAACACAGAGCGGCGCGAAGGAAGCTCGGCGCCGCGATCAACGGGCGTTTTGGATGCAGCGCGCCGTGCGCGACGAGATCGAGCGCCAACTGGTCGCACGCGCCGGCTGGGCCGAGCGCGTAGCGGAGCTCGAAACGCGCGTGCGGGCCGGCGAGGAACCGCCGTCCGCGGCGCGCGAAGCGGTGCGCCGCGCCCTCGACGAGCTGCGCTAACGGCCCGACCGGAGCCCGGACCGGGAACCCGAGGAGTCGGCATCCGGTCGGAGCGTGCTGTACGTACACCGCGGCGGAGTGCCTCCACTCCCCCGCCATGGATTCCAGAGACCTCGTCGTCGTAGCGAACCGCCTCCCCGTACACGAAGTTCGCTCGCGTTCCGGATCCCGTTGGGAGACGAGCCCGGGCGGCTTGGTTTCGGCGCTCAAGCCGCTGCTGCAACAGAAGGGCGGCACCTGGATCGGCTGGCTGGGGCGGGCCAGCACGAACGCGCCGGAGCCCTTCGTCCACGAGGACATCCGCAACGTGCCCATCGCGCTCAAGCGGCAGGACGTCAAGGACTACTACGAGGGCTTCAGCAACGCGACGTTGTGGCCGCTGTACCACGACTGCTTGCGTCCTCCGATCTATCGCCGCCGCTGGTGGCACTCCTACATCGAGATCAACCGGCGCTTCGCCGATGCGGCCGCGCGCATCGCGGCTCCAGGGTCCGACGTGTGGATTCACGACTACCAACTGCAACTGGTTCCTCAATTCTTGCGCGAGCGACGACCCGATCTGCGCATCGGCTTCTTCTTGCACATCCCGTTTCCGCCGACCGAGATCTTCTCGCGTCTGCCGTGGCGCCGTCAGATCGTCGACGGGCTCATGGGGGCGGACGTGATCGGATTTCAGCGCAAGCGCGGAGCGCAGAACTTCGTCGCGCTCGCAAAGCGCCACGCGGGCGCACGTGGTCGGCGCGGTCGCTTGCACGTGAACGGGCACGCCTTGGAGTGCGCGGCGTTCCCGATCTCGATCGATTTCAAGAGCTTCGACGCGCGCGCGCGCGAGCACGAGACGCAAAAGCGCGCCGGGACGCTGGCGCGTCGACTCGGCAGCGGCCGCAAGGTCTTCCTCGGCATCGACCGGCTCGACTACACCAAGGGCATCGACGCGCGCCTCTTGGCCTACGCGGAACTCCTGGAGCGCGGGCGGGTGCAAACGGAGGACGTCGTCCTGGTGCAAACAGCCGTGCCCAGCCGCGAGAACGTCCCCGCGTACCAAGAGGAGCGCGAGAAGATCGAGCGCCTCGTGGGCGAGATCAACGGCCGCTTTGGCCGCATCGGGCGCGCGGCCGTGCACTACGTCCACAGGAGCCTGCCGTTCGACGAGTTGGTCGCGCTGTACTTGCTGGCGGACGTGATGCTCGTCACGCCGCTGCGCGATGGCATGAATCTGGTCGCCAAGGAGTTCGTGGCCTCCTGCGTCGACGATCGGGGTGTCTTGATCCTGAGCGAGTTCGCGGGCGCGGCCGACGAGTTGGACAAGGCGCTCAGCGTCAATCCGCACGACCTCGACGGCGTGATCCAAGCGATGGAGCACGCGCTCTCGATGCCCGAGACCGAGGTGACGCAACGGATGCGGGCCATGCGCAAGCGGGTGCGCGAGCACGACGTCCACGCCTGGGCCCGTTCGTTCCTGGCGTGCTTGGCAAGGGCCAGGGAGTCCGCTCCGGCGTGAAGGACCTCGACGAAGCCCTCAAGGCCGTGGCCCGCGTGCCCGTCCTGCTAATCGCGAGCGACTTCGACGGAACGCTCGCCCCCATCGTCGACGATCCCAAGCAGGCCGTCCCGCACCGCGAGTCCATCGTCGCGCTGCGCGGCCTCGCAAAACTGCCCAGCACCAGCGCGGCGATCATCACCGGCCGGTCCCTGCGCGACGTCACCGCGCTGGCGGAGCTGCCTGCGGACGTCCACGTGGTGGGTAGCCACGGCAGCGAATTCGACCTCGACTTCGCGAAATCACTGCCCGCGAGGGTGCACGAGCTGCGCGCTCGCGTGCGGCGTGATCTGGAAGCGATTCGGGCGAACTTCCCAGGGTCCCTGGTCGAGGACAAGCCGGCTAGCTTCGCCTTCCACTACCGCAGGCTCGGTGAACAGGAAGCGAAGAGCGCGCTCGAAGCCGTGCAGCACGGGCCTGCGGCCTACGAAGGCGTGCACGTGCGTCAGGGCAAGCAGGTCATCGAGCTGCTCTTGATCGAGACCGACAAGGGTCTCGCGCTACAAAAGGTGCGCGCGATGCTGGGCGCCACGGCCGTCGTCTTCCTGGGCGACGATCGAACCGACGAGGACGCCTTCGCGACGTTGCGCGGACCCGACGTCAGCATCAAGGTCGGACCTGGCCAGTCCCTGGCCACCTACCGCATCGCCGATCCGCTCGACGTCGCCTTCGTCCTCGCCCGGCTGCACGAACTGCGCAGCCTGTGGTTCACCGACGAAGCCGCGGTTCCGATCGTCTCGCACTCGATGCTCTCCGATCACCGCACGGCGGCGCTGATCACGCCGATCGGCCGCGTCACGTGGTTCTGCGTGCCACGCCTCGATTCGCCGGCCTTGTTCGCGGAACTCTTGGGTGGCCCCACGGCGGGCTTCTTCGCGATCGAGGCCTTGGACGGCTCCCTGCCGGTGAAGCAGCGCTACCTCGAGAGTTCGATGGTGCTCGAGACGATCTGGCGCGACTTCCGGGTGCTCGACTTCTTGGACTGCTCGCACGGCTTGCACGAGCGCCGCGCCGGGCGCACGGACCTCGTGCGCATCATCGAGGGGACGGGCCGCATCCACATCGAGTTCGCCCCACGCCTCGACTTCGGTCGCGCCAAGATCTCGATCCGTCGGGAGCCCGCGGGACTGACCCTCGACGGTTGGGTCGAGCCCGTCGCCCTGCGCGCTCCCGGAGTCGAATGGATGATCGAGCGCGACGGCGACCATCCGACCGCGATGGCCGAGGTGAACCTGCGCGACTCACGCTTGGTACTCGACCTGCGCTATGGGACCCGCAGCTTGCACGACACCGAATTGTCTGGACCCGAGCGCCTGCGTCGTACCGACGACCACTGGCGCCTGTGGGCCCGCAGCCTGCGGCGAGCCAAGCTCGACTCCGACCTCGTGGAGCGCAGCGCGCTGGTGCTGAAGGCCCTCACGCACACGCCGACCGGCGCCATCGCGGCTGCGGCGACGACGAGCCTGCCGGAGAACGTGGGCGGCGTGCGCAACTGGGACTACCGCTTCTGTTGGCCGCGCGACGCCGCGATGGCCGCGGTGACCCTCGTCGACATGGGCAGCATCGGCGAGGCGATGGCCTTTCTGGACTGGATGCTGCACGTCCTGGACGAGTGCGTCTCGCCCAGTCGACTCCAGCCGATCTACGGCTTGCGCGGAGAGACGCTGCCGCCCGAAGCCGAGATCAGCGAGCTGCCTGGTTATCGCGGCAGCCGGCCGGTGCGCATCTCGAACTCGGCCGCGCAGCAGGTGCAGTTGGACGTCTTCGCACCGATCGTCGAACTCGTGCTCCGCCTCCTGAAGCGCGGTGCACCGATCTCCTCGGAGCACTGGCGCTTGGTCGACGCGATGGTCCACGCGGTCGCCGAACGCTGGCACGAGCCCGATCACGGCATCTGGGAAGAGCGCATCGCGCCGCGTCACCACGTGCACTCGAAAGTTCTCTGCTGGGCGACGGTCGACCGCGCGCTGGAGATTTCACGCTCCTTCCTGCCGGGCGAGCCGGCCGAGTGGCTCGACTTGCGCGACGAGATTCGCGCCGACGTACTGGCCAACGCCTGGTCGCCCACGCTGGGCGCGTTCCGCGCGAGCTACGGGCGGGACGA
The DNA here is from genome assembly GCA_040880665.1 of Planctomycetota bacterium. GTDB lineage: Bacteria > Planctomycetota > UBA1135 > UBA1135 > JBBDIB01. The sequence goes on along the minus strand of JBBDIB010000094.1, from coordinate 34,301 downwards.
GCTGGACGCGGCGACCTTGTCGATCGGTCTCAGCGGCCTCTTGCATCCGCGCGACGAGCGCTTCGTCGCGACGGTGCGGGCGGTCGAGGACAACCTGCGCCACGGCGCCACCGTCTACCGCTATCGCTTCGACGACGGCCTCCCGGGAACCGAGGGCGGCTTCCACCTCTGCACGGGCTGGCTGGTGCAAGCCTACGTCGCCGTCGGGCGCCTCCAGGACGCGCACGAGCTCTACCGCGCCTTCGCGAGCCTGCCGGGCCCGACGGGCTTGTACTCCGAGCAGTACGATCCAAAGACCGGCGACTCGCTCGGGAACGTGCCCCAGGCGTACTCGCACATCGCGCTGATCCAGTGCGCGCTCTTGCTCGGCGGCTGAGCGCCCGTCAGGTCTGGAAAAGCCGTAGAGGCCGACCCATGAGCCTCGGGAAGGGCTTGGCCTCTCGTCGGGTGAGCCGGTAGGCTCCCCCTCTCCCCCTGGCTGCCGTTCTCCCGTTCCCATGCGGACCTACCTCCGTTCCAAGATTCACAAGGCCACCGTCACCGAGGCACGCCTCGATTACGTGGGCTCCGTCACCCTCGACGTTGCGCTGATGCAGCGCGTCGGGTTGATCGAATACGAACGCGTGCTCGTCGTCGATAACACGAACGGCGAGCGGATCGAGACCTACGTGATCGAGGGTCCGGCCGAGTCCGGCGTGGTCTGCATGAACGGCGCCGCGGCGCACAAGATCCAGGCGGGCCACGAGATCATCCTGATGGCGTTCGAGACGACGGACCGACCGCCCGCGAAGCCGCGCCAGATCCTGGTGGACGAGAACAACCGCTACGTGTGCGACCTCGATCCGCACGATCCGCCGGCCGCGATCCTGTCCAGCGCGACCCCGCGCCGGCCACTGGAGTAGGCGCCGGCTCGCGGCGCTTCGAGCGGGCGCTACTGCTTGTGCTACGGCTGGCGGACGGGCTCGACGGGTCCGGCCTGATCGACGGGCGCGGCACGTCGGCGGAAGAGCGGAAAGACCAATTGCCGCGGCAGGTCCGGCGGCATCTCTGCGTCGCCTTCGTACCCGAGGCGCGCGGGCGCCCGATCGCGCGGCCAGTAGGCGGTGCGGAACAGCCAGTCCCAAGCGGAGAAGACGATCGCGAAGTTCTTCGCGACGCCGCCCTCACGCGAAGCGTCGTGGTGCCACATGTGCATTTCGGGACCGTTGAGCACGTACCGCAACGGACCGAACTGCAGCTTCAGGTTGGCGTGGTTCAGATGCCCGTAGAAGGTCGCGAAGACCGCGACGGCGAAGAGCGGCTCGACGTTGCCGCCCAGGAGGCCGAGCGGCACGAACAACAGCGAGCGGTAGACCACGACCTCGATCCAGTGGAAACGGAAGTTCGCCGCCCAGTCCATCCGCGCCACCGAGTGGTGCACCTTGTGGAACTGCCATAGCAGCGGCACGCGATGCAGCAGGTTGTGCACGCACCACTGGAGGAAGTCCGACACGACGAGGAAGACCACGAACTGCGCCGCGAACGGCCAGCGCGCGATTCCCGAGCCGTCCCCCGCAAAGGGCAGCCAGGGCTCGAGCCAACGCTGCGCCGTGACGGCGACCGCGCCGACGAATCCCCCGGCGACGACCGCGTAGAAGTGTCCGTTGAAGGCCAGGTAGAAGAGGTCGTTGCCGAACTGCCGGCGCCAGCCACGCTCCGCGGGCCGCGCTGGAAGGAGGAGTTCCAGCACGACGAACAGAACGGAGATTCCAAGCAGCCAAGGCCAGTAGAGCACGGGAGCGGCGCCGAGGAGCTGGCGCCCAAAGACGCGCTCGGCGCGCCTCCAATCTACCCGGGGACGGTGCTCGCCCGTGAATCATCGGACAAGAAGAGCTGATCCGCGTCGCACGTGAGCCTACGCTGATGGGCTTCCCCCGCACGGGCCTCCCCGTTCGGCTCCCCCGTGCCTCGACGAGCGTTTCTCTCATGTCTGCCGCCAAGATCACCTGGACCCAGATCGACGAAGCTCCGGCTCTCGCCACCTACTGCCTCCTGCCCGTCGTGGAGGCCTTCGCGAAGGGCACGGGCGTCGCGTTCGAGACGGCGGACATCTCCCTCGCCGGCCGGATCCTCGCGACGTTCCCCGAGGGGCTCACCGACGAGCAGAAGGTTCCCGACGAGCTGGCGCGCCTCGGCCGACTCGTGCGCTCGCCCGACGCCAACATCATCAAGCTGCCGAACATCAGCGCGTCGGTCCCGCAGCTCCAGGACGCGCTCGAAGAGCTGCGTTCCAAGGGCTACGACGTGCCGCTCTACCCCGAAGAACCCAAGGACGACGCTGAGCGCGAACTCGCCAAGCGCTTCGCGGCGATCCTCGGTTCGGCGGTCAACCCCGTACTGCGCGAGGGCAACTCCGATCGCCGCCCCGCTGCGTCGGTCAAGTCGTTCGCACAGAAGCATCCGCACCGGATGATGAAGGACTGGCCGAAGAAGGGCTCGAAGACGCGCGTTGCTCACATGGCCGAGGGCGACTTCTTCGGATCCGAGCGCTCCCGGACACTGCCGGCGCCGACGACGGTCCGCATCGAGTTCGTGCCGACGAAGGGCGAGCCGCAGGTCCTGCGGTCGGACGTCGCGCTGCTGGCGGACGAGATCCTCGACGCCGCCGTGATGAGCGTCGCTGCGCTGCGCGCCTTCTACGCGGAGGAGATGCGGCGCGCCAAGGATGACGGCGTACTGCTGTCGCTGCACCTCAAGGCGACGATGATGAAGGTCTCGGACCCGGTCATGTTCGGGCACTGCGTCTCGGTGTTCTTCCACAGCGCGCTGCAAAAGCACGGTGCCGAACTGATCGAGATCGGCGCCAACGTCAACCACGGACTGGCTGACGTCCTGGAGAAGCTCGACCGTCTGCCCGCCGAGAAGAAGCGCCAGGTCCGCACGGACATCGAAGCGTGTTACGGCAGCGGGCCCGCGCTCGCCATGGTCGACTCGAACCGTGGGATCACGAACCTGCACGTCCCGAACGACGTGATCATCGACGCCTCCATGCCCGTCGTCGTGCGCGATGGCGGCCGCATGTGGAATCGCGAAGGCGAGCTGGAGGACACGGTCGCCATGATCCCGGACCGCTCGTACGCGACGATCTACCAGGCCGTCGTCGAGGACTGTCAGAAGCGCGGCCAGTTCGATCCCGCGAAGATGGGCAACGTCGCGAACGTCGGACTGATGGCGAAGAAGGCCGAAGAGTACGGTTCGCACGACAAGACCTTCCTCGCACCGGCGGCCGGAACCATGCGCGTCGTGGACGCGGCCGGCGAGGTCCTGCACGAGTTGGCGGTCGAGCACGGCGACATCTTCCGCGCTTGCCAGACCAAGGACGAGGGCGTGCGCGACTGGGTCCGCCTCGCGGTCACGCGCGCCCGGGCCGCGGGCTCGCCGGCCATCTTCTGGCTCGACTCCGAGCGCGCGCACGATGCCGAGCTGATCGCCAAGGTCACAGCCTACCTCGCCGACGAGGACACCGAGGGCCTCGACATTCGCGTGCTGGCACCGGTCGAAGCCATGCGCTTCACGCTCCAGCGAGTGCGTGCAGGCAAGGACACGATCTCCGTCACGGGCAACGTGCTGCGTGACTACCTGACGGACCTGTTCCCGATCCTCGAACTCGGAACCAGCGCGCGCATGCTCTCGATCGTGCCGCTGCTCGAGGGCGGCGGCTTGTTCGAGACCGGCGCCGGCGGGTCGGCGCCCAAGCACGTCGCGCAGTTCCTCGCCGAGGGACACCTGCGCTGGGACTCCCTGGGCGAGTACTGCGCGTTGGTCCCCTCGCTCGAGCACGCCGCCGAGAAGCACGACAACGCGCGCGCGGGAATCCTGGCGCGCACGTTGGACACAGCGGTCGGCCTCTACCTCGAGCACGAGCGCTATCCGTCGCGCAAGGTGCACGAGATCGACAATCGTGGCTCCACGTTCTACCTGACCCTGTACTGGGCCGAGGCGCTGGCTGCAGAGACGAACGACGCAGAAATCGCCGAGCGCTTCGCCCCGGTCGCCAAGGAGCTCCGCGCGAACGAAGACACGATCAACGCCGAGTTGCTTGCCGCCCAGGGCCGCCCGATGGAACTTGGCGGCTACTTCCGTCCCGACCCACGCGCGTGCGCGGAGGCCATGCGGCCCAGCGCGACGTTCAACGCGATCCTGGAAACGCTCTAACGGCGCGGTTCCGAGGCACGCGCCGCGGGAAAGCGCTTCCCGCTCAAGCTGCGTGGCGGGCGAGTTCGATCCCCTCGACGTGGAAGGTCTCGATCTCTCGCCCGGCGCGCTGGTCGCGGGGCTCTTCGTCAGCACGCTCGGGTTCGCGCTCTTCCTCTACGGCAAGAAGTCGCTGCGGATGCCCCAGCTCGTGACCGGGATCGCGCTGATGGGCTTCCCGTACTTCGTCCAGGGCGCGACGCTCACGCTCGCGATCGGCGGCGTGCTGCTCGTCGGGCTCTGGTCGATCGTGCGCCTCGGCAACTGACGCTGCGGTCTACGTCGCCGCGACCGTCTCGGCGAGCCGCGCCGTCCGTTTCTCCGCGCGAGCCCGCGCGCGGCGCGCATCGCCGCGGTGGAACAGCAGGTAGACCGCCGGGATCAAGACGAGCGTGATCAGCGTCGAGCCGGTCAAACCCCCGACGACCGTGCGCGCCAACGGCGCCTGCGCGTCGGCGCCTTCCCCGACTCCGAACGCCAGCGGCAACAGCGCCAGCACCGTCGTCAGCGTCGTCATCAGGATCGGACGCAGGCGGCGCCGTCCGGATTCCGTCACGGCGGCCAGGACGTCGCGGCCTTCAGCCACCAAGCGCCCCGCCTGATCGACCAAGAGGATTGCGTTGTTGACGACGATACCGCCGAGCATGATGCAGCCGATGTAGGTCTGCACGTTGAACGTCGTGCCGGTCAGCACCAGCGTCACGAGCACGCCGACCGCCGCCAGCGGGACGGAGAGGATCACGACCAAGGGATCGCGCAGGGACTCGTACTGGCACGCGAGCACCATGTAGACCAGCGCCAGCGCCAGCGCGAACGAAATGACGAGCTCGCGGAAGGCCTCCTCCTGCTCTTCGATCGTGCCGGCGACTTCGAGCCCGTGTCCCGCCGGCCGCGGAATGAGATCCAGCCCCGCCTGGACGTCGCGCGCGACCGAGCCCAGATCTCGCCCGGTGACGCCCGCATTGACCCGCACCAGCCGCTGCTGATTCTTGCGCTCGACCATCAAGGGGCCGCGCGTCGCTTCGGTGCGAACGAGGTTGCGCAGCGCGACCAACTCGCCCGAGGGCGTGTCGAGCACCAGGTCGAGCACTTCGTCCACGGAGCGCTTCTCGGCGTCCGCGAGCTGCACCAGGATGCGGTACGAGTTGCCGCCAGCACGGAACTCGCCGGCGCGCGACCCCGCGAAGGCCGTCTGGATCACGTCCGACACCGCACGCACGCTGAGCCCCACGTCCGCGAGCTTGTCGCGGTCCACGCGAATCTCTTGTTGTGGCACGCCGGCGTCCTGGCTGACCTCGACGTCGGTCACGCCGTCGACCGAGCGCACCACGTCGGCCGCCAGCCCGGCCAGCGTGCTCAGCGTTTCGAGGTCGTAGCCGCGGATCTCGACCTCGAGCCCTTCCTCCTGCCCCAGCACGCGCTCCAGCAGGAACTGTCCCTGCGGCGCGCGCGTGCGCACGACCATGCCGGCGAATCGCCCGTCGAGCAGGCTGCGCAATTCCTCTGCGACCTCGACGTTCGAGCGCGTCCGCTGGCTCGCGGCCACCAACGACATGCTGATCTCGCCCGAGGCCGCAGCGGAGGCGTTGCGACCCGTGGCCCCCACCGTGACGACCGACGACACCAGTTCCGGAACCGCGGGCAGCACCAGCGCTTCCATCTTGCGCGTCTGCCGATCGACGATGTCGAGTCGTGTCCCGATCTCCATCTCGCCGGAGACGCGCACCTCGCCTTCGTCGCTCGGCGGCAGGAATTCGGACCCGATGCGCGGGACCAACGTGAGGCTTCCCCCCAGCATGCAAACGGCGATCGTCACCGTCACCCAGGGCAATGCCAGCGCGCCGCCTAGCACGCGGCGATAGCCCTCATCGAGCGCGCCGAACATGCGATCCGCCGCGCGGACGAGCGCGTTGCGCCGTGCGCCTTCGCCGCTCCGCTCGTCCAAGAGCCGCGACGCCAGCACGGGCACGAGGCTCAACGCCACCAGCAATGAACACACGAGCGCGAACACGATCACGTACGCCAGCTCCTGGAAGAGCAGACCCGACACACCGCGCACGAACGCGAGCGGCAAGAAGATCACCAGCGTCGTGATCGTGCTGGCGACGATCGCGGTCGCCACCTCGCCGGCCCCGAGGACCGCAGCCGTGGCGACGGCTTCGCGCTCTTCGATGCGTCGCCGGAAGATGTTCTCGAGCACGACGACGGAACTGTCGACCATCATCCCGACGCCCAGCGCCAAGCCGCCGAGCGTCATCAGGTTGAGCGTGAAGCCGCCGAAGTAGATCAGCGCGAACGTGCCGATCACCGAGATCGGAATCGCGAGCGAGATGATCAACGTGCTGCGCAGGTTGCGCAGGAAGAACAGGAGTACCAACACGGCCAGCCCACTGCCGTAGAGCACCGACCGCGCCACGTTCGAGATCGAGCGCTCGATGAAGTTGCCCTGGTTCGAGACCGCCACGACGTTCAGCTCGGGGAAGGCCGCGTTGACGTCGTCGATCGTCTCGAGAATGCTGCGCGAAACCGCCACGGTGTTGGCGTCCGCCTGCTTGCGAACGGCGACGCGCATCCCGCGGTCGCCGTCGACGCGCACGAGGCGCGTCAACTTCTCGTACGTGTCGCGCACCTCGGCCACTTGGTCGAGCGTGATCACGGCGCCGCCGCGCTCGGCGATCACGGTCTTCTTGATCTGCTCGAGGTCGACGAACTCCGCGGGTGCGCGCAGCGTGACCTCGTACCGGCCTTCCTCGAGCTTGCCCGCCGGTCGGTCGAGGTTGGCGTCGCGCACCGCTTCCAGGATGCGGTCGAGCGACAGCCCCAGCGCATTTAACTGCATCGGATCGATCTCGATCCGCACCTCGCGGTTGAAGCCGCCCCACACGTCGACCTGCGCGACGCCGGGCACGCGCGCAAAGCGATAGCGCACTTGATCCTCGACCAGCGTCGTCAACTCGACCGGATCCAGCTTGCTCGAGATTCCGAGGATGACGACCGGGAAGCTCGCGATGTCGAACTTCGAGACGCGCGGACGCTCCACCGCTTCGGGCAATTCGTCCATCTCGCTCTCGATCTGCGCCTGCAGCTCGATGGCAGCCGCGTCGAGATCGGTTCCCCACGCGAAGCGCACGCTCACGCGGCTCGAGCCCTCCGACGACTCTGACGAGATCTCTTCGACACCCGGCACGGTCGCGACGATCTCCTCGACGATCTGCGTCACGAGTCGCTCGACGACTTCGGGGCTGGCCCCCTCGAGTGCGGTGCGCACGGTCACGGTCGGCAGCTCGACGTCGGGCAAGAGGTCGATGCGTAACCTGTCCAACGAGACGAGCCCGAGCACGACGACCATCAAGGTGACCATCGTCGTGAAGATCGGACGGGCCACGCTGGAGCGCGGGAGGTTCATCGCAGTTCGTCGTCGGCGCCGGGACCGCTGGGCCGGTTCACCGGTTTCGCCGCAACGACGTGCACCAGCGCGCCGTCGTCGCAGAGTTCGTGCCCCAACGTGACGACGCGGCCGCCCACGCCCTGCTCGCGCACGGCGATCCGGTCACCATCGCGGATGCCGGTCGTGACCGGTTGCCAGCGCACGCGGCTCGTGGCTTCCTCGAGTACCAGGACGCCCGTGCGGTCGTCGCGTTCGGTCAAGGCCTCGTACGGAACGGTGATCGCATTGTCCACGTGATCGAGCTCGAGCGTCGCGCGCACGAACATTCCGGGCTTCAGCGCCGCGTCTGGGTTCCCCAATTCCAACTCGACGCGCGCTTGGCGCGAGGCGCTGCGGAAGACGGGCGAGATGCGCGCCAAGCGACCCTCGAACGTTCGTCCGGGGAAGGCATCGGTGGTCAGGACCGCTTGCTGGCCCAACGCGAGCAGCCGGTAGTCGCGCTCGGCCACGAACACGACGGCCACGATCGGGTCGAGTTGAACGACGGAGAACAACGCGCCGTTGGGCGGCACGTTGCCGCCCTCGTCGACGAAGCGCTCGCCGACCAAGCGGAATTCGTCGTCGTTGTTCCAGTCCGCGGTGACGACGGTGTAGCCAAGGCGAATGCGCGCCGCTCGCAACGCGGACTCCGCGCGCGATACGTTGGCTTGGGCGACATCGAGCCGGGCGCGACTCGCCACGGACTCGGCGCGCCCTACGTCCAGCTCGGCTTCCGACGTCACGCCGTCGGCGCGCAGCGTCTCGAGCCGCGTCAACGAACGCTTCGCGATCTCGAGCACGCTCTGCGCCTCGGCGAAGCTGGCCTTCGCGACGGCCAAGTTGGCTTCCGCCTGCTGGACGTCCTGCACGAACTCCTCGTCGTCGAGGCGAGCGACGACCTGGCCGCGCGCCACCGCCTCGCCCAGGTCGACCTCGAGCTGCTCGATGCGACCACCGACCTTGGGCGCCACGACGAACTCGGCGGCGGCCTCCAAGCTGCCGCTGACGACGCGGCGGTACGTGAGGGAGCGGCGCTCGACGTCCCCGACCTCGACGGGCACCGCGCGCTCATCGGTGGCATCGGCGCCGGGACCCGCGTCCTCGAACGAACACGCACCGACACCCAAGCACACGGACAGCGCGAGCGACGTGACGACTGCGCTTGCGAGCGGCGCCGGGGGGGAAGGGTGATGCTGGGGCATGCGTGAGAGCAGTTGCGCGCCGCCTGGGAGCGAGAGAGACGTCCGAGCCGTGCGCTACCGAACCCCAGTCTGGCGTGCCGTACGTCGACTGTCGAGCGCAAGCACGCCGCAACGTACGGCTTACCCCTGCTCGACACCGGGTGCGGCGACATCGGACGCGGACGCAATCCTGTCCCTTTGGACTTCGCCAGGGAGCCGGATGACGTCGACGGTCAGACCTTCGTCGGTCAGGCGCAGCGCCGTGTCGACGACACTCTGGTGATGCGAGAAGACGATCACCTGGGTCGACTTCGACAGCTCGGCGAGTACGCGCAGGGCGGCCTCGGTGCGCTCGTCGTCGAAGTTGACGAACAGGTCGTCGGCGATGAACGGCATCGGCTCGGTCGTCTTCAAGAGGTGTTCGACGGTCGCGATCCGCAACGCCAAGTAGAGTTGGTCGCAGGTGCCCGAACTGAGCCCCCCGACGAGCACTTGCTGGTCGTTGGGTCTGCGCGCGACCATGATCGGTTTCCCGGCGTCTTCGGAAGGATGCAGACGCACGTAGGCGCCGAGCGTCAGCGTGCGGAACAGTTCCTGCGCCCGCGCTAGCAAGGGGCCTTGCGTCTCCTGGCGGTTGCGCTCGATCTCGCGCGTCAGGAGATGCTCGGCGAGCCGCGCGCGCAAGTACCGCTCGGTCGCCTCGACGAGCTGCGCTTCCAAATCGGCCATGCGCGCGCGCGTGACGGAAGCTTCGTCGCCGCCCGGCGCCTCGAGCAACACGCGCAATGCGCCCAGGCGTTCCGAGCGCTCTCGAGCGGCGACTTCGAGTTCCGCGATCGAAGCCTCGAGAGTCTCGAGTTCGCGCTCCAACTCGCCCTGCGTCCGGCCGTCGAGGCGCGTCGCCAGCGCGGCCGCGTCGGCTCCGGCACCGTGTCGCCTCAGCTCGGCTTCGAGCCTATCGATGTCCGCGTCGAGGTTGCGCACGCGGCTCGAGTCGTCGGCCGCGCGACGCAGCTCGACCTCGGATTCGAACCCGGCCTCGCGCCACAGCGCCGCGAGCTCTTCGCCGATCGCCGCACGTCGCTCGGCCCTCGGTTTCGCTCGGGACTCGAGCTTCCGGATCGCTTGCTTCCCATGTCGCTCCTCGTCGGCGGCCTGACGCGCCGCCGCCAGCGCGTGGTGCAACGCCTCCGTTCGCGCCACCGCGCGCGCCACGAAGAGCGCTTCGGAGAACGAGCTGTCGCCACGGCCGTCCGGCGCTTCGCTCGGCGGGGAAAGTGCGAGCGCCGGCTCGTCGACACGTAGCGCCAAGCGCTGCGCCAGCTCGCCCACATCCTCGCTGAAGCGCTCGACCGTGGCCGCGTGCCCGCGAAGTTCGCGCTCCACGCGCGCGATGTCGCGCTCGAGCGTGCGCACGCCCGCCAGCGTCCGGAGGCGCCGGCGCGCCGCGTCGGGACTGGCGGCGGGGTCGAGCCCGTGCGCGCGCGCCCACGCGCTCCACTCGCCGGTTTCCCGCGCCAGCTCCTCCTCCGCGGCGGCTAGCATCGCTGCCCGCTCGGCCTCGGCGGCGCGCGCGGCGTCCCACGCGGCCTGAGCTTCGTCGCGCAGCCCTTCGGCGCGCTTCAGCGTGAGGCGACGGCGCTCGCCCCACGCCTCGAGCTCGCTGGCGCTGAGCGCCGCGAGCGCGCCCAGCGGCCAAGCCTCGGCCCACGCCGAGCGCGAACGTGCCGCTTGCTCGGCGGCCTCGCGGCGCTGCGCCTCGAGCGCGTCGCGACGTTCGGTGAGGCGCTCGAGTTCCGCCGTGCGCGCCTCGCGCTCCGCCGCCGAGGCCGAATCCCGCGCCCAGCGGTCGACGAGCGCATCCGCGGCGCTGACGGCGCGCTGCAGCTCGATGACGGCGCGCGGCTCGCGCGCGTCGGCTTGCACCAGCGCCGTTAGCAGCTCGTCGCGCCGCACGCGTGCGGCGGCAACCTCCGCGCGCGTCGGCGGCGGACCGTCGTCGTACTGCGCGCCGTCCACGAGCGCGTTCTCTACCTCGATCACGCGTTGCTCAAGCACGCCCAGCTCGCGCGCCAAGCCTTCGGCCGCGCTCGCTTCCGCCACCTCCGTCGCGACGCGCTCGCGGAGCGCGTGGTCGGGCGGCATCGCGACCGCGGCCAGGTCCTCGAGCGTGCCGGCGAACGGCGCCAACCCCTCGAGTTCGACCGCGAGTTGCTCGGCCGCGAGCTCGCGCCAGCGCTCGAAGCGCGCGGCGGCGGCGGCGGTCTTGGGCTCGGCCTTGCGTAGCTCTTGGCGCGCCGACGTCGACGCGCTCTCGGCGCGCGTCAGCCGCTGCGACAGGACCTCGACGACCTCACCGAGGTCCTCGAGCGTCGCGGGCTCGGCGCGGTCCGCCGGCAGCGCGTCCCCGGCGACGCCCGCGCGGCGCGACACCTCGTCACACTCGGCCACGAGCGTCGCCAACTCGCCGCGCGCTCGCTCGAGCGCGCCCGATGCATCGCGGAAAGCTTGCAACCGTTGCCGCAGAGCGTCGATCTCCGCCTCGGCGGCGAGCACGCGCGCGTCGGCCCGTCTCACCGCGTCCGCCTGCTTCTGATGCACGTCGTAGAGTTCGCGCGCTTCGTCGGTGGTCTCGACGTCCAAGCGCTCGCGCTCGTGGAACAGTTCGATGGTGCGGCTCGCGCTCGCCTCGGCGAGCGGCTCGGCCGCTCCCAGCTCGGCACGCTCGCGTCGTTTCACTTCCAGTTCTTCGAGCGCCGCGCAGGCACGCGCCAGCGCACGCAGTTCCTGTTGGTGCAGTCGCTGCTGCCGAAGTTGCGCATCGGCATCCTGGGCCTCTTTCGCCAACGCGCGAAACGCATCGCGATCCGCGACGTGCGACCGCGCTGGCAGGGACTGACGCCTCAGCTCCTTCGCCAGCGCTGCGTGCTCCTTCTCGAGCACCTGGATCCGCGACTTCGGCGACCCTTCGACGTAGAGCGATCGAACCTCGTCCTCGAGTCGCTTCGTCACGCCGCCGACGCGTTTGCCACCCAGCAACGCGGCGAAGAGCGCTTGGCCCAACTTGCCCTTGCCCTCGAGCAGCGCGCTCCCGCCCTCGACCAACGTCTCGAGGTCGAGGCCGAAGACGGATTCGAAGTACTCGCGATCCAGGTTCCCAAGGAAGGGTGTCAGCAGCTCGGGCGCCAGGGGCGCGTCGTCGGCCGCGTTCCAGATCGGATTGTTGATCGACGTGCGGCGCACGAACTCGAGCACACGGCCGTCGGCGGCGTGCAGCTTGGCACCGATGCGCAGGTCGGAACTCTTGTGCACCTTGTTGCCGGGCACGATGCCGAAGAGGACCGAGCGCAAGGCCTCGAGCGTCGTGCTCTTACCGGCGCCGTTCGATCCGAAGACGAGGTGCAGCCCGGCGCCCGGTTGGAATTCGAGCGCGCGATCCCGGAACGCGCCGTAAGGACGCATGTGTAGCCGCTCGAACCTCACGCGTCGTCCGCCTCGTCGAGCTCGTCGACGTCGTCCGCAACGCTCGGTGCGAGCAGCGCGCTCAGGTAGGCGCGCGCGTTCGGCAGCGCGGCCGCGAGCGTGGCGGGATGCGCAGGATCCAGTTCCGTGCGCACCGCGGCCGGGAGCTTGTTCGCGAGCTTCCGGAACTCCTTCGTGAGGGCGTCGAGCTCCGCTTCGTCGAGCTCAGCGCGTTCGAGCCGCGTCACCAGATTCCCGAGGTCGTCGTCGCCGGACGCGCGGGCACCAGTCTCGAGCGGCGCGGTCTCCACCACCAACCGCTCGACCCATAGGTCGCTGGAGATGTTCGCCGCGCGCGCGCGCAGCTCGTTCGACAGGTGCTCGGTGTGCGTGCGCAGCCAGCCGTCGAGCTCCGTCCGACCGCGCGCCACGACGCGCACCGCCAGGATGCGATCTGTGGCCGCGTCCAGCGCGCCGGCCAGCGCACCGCTCGCGCGCTCGAGGGCGGCCACGTCCGAATCGACGCTCGCGCAATCCCATTCGACCACGGCCCAGCGCGCCACGTCGCAGAACACCTCTTCCAGCCCGACGACGGCGCCGTCCGCGACGTGCACCAGCGTCGCGCTCTTCGCGCCCGGCTCTCGAACGTGGCGCCCCTGCAAGTTGCCGGGGAAGACGATCCAGGGATCCTCGCACAAGACTTCGCGCCGATGGATGTGGCCGAGCGCCCAGTAGTCGTAGCGCTTGTCGAGGAGGTCGGGGAGCGTGCACGGCGCGTAGTGACCGTGGCCCTCGTAGCCCTCGAGGCCCGTGTGCAGCACGCCGATGTTGAACGCGCCCGGAACGGCCGCGGGGTACTTCAGCGCGAGGTTCTCCTCGACGTGCGGAACGACGTAGCTCTGACCGTGGATCGCTACGTCGAACTCCGGCAACCGCACGGTCGTCGCCTCCTCCTCGGGGAACACCGTGACGTGGTCGGGCCAGCTCAAGGATCGGGTGATCTTGCTGGCGGCGTCGTGGTTGCCGCGGATCACGAAGACCGGGATCGTGCCGAGGCGCCGGAGCTCCGCCGCGAACCAGAGGCCCGAAGCGTAGTCGGGCCAATCGCCGTCGAAGATGTCGCCCGCCAGGATCACGAACGCGACCTCCCGCGCCAGCGCCTCGTCGACGAGCTGCTCGAACGCTTGCCGCGTCGCACCGCGCAGTCGCTCGACGGGCGCGCCCGGGTAGCTCGACAAGCCGCGCAGCGGGCTGTCGAGATGCAGATCCGCCGCGTGCAGGAACGTGAAGGCGTGGTTCGCGGCGGTCGCCATACGAAGCAGCATAGCACCAGCGACGCCGCGCTCCGTCGATGGGAACGGAGCTTGCCGAGCGGAGTCGCGGTCGATCGGATCGACGGGCGGCTCGTGCTCGACCTGGCGGCGAGCACATCCCGTAGCACTGCTCCCTAGTCGAAGTCGAGGACGGGCACGACGTCACGGGCGGACACGTTCGGGGGGTCTTCCGGTTCGACGGTCGAGAGCGGCGTCAGCGTCACGAAGCCGGCGAAGCAATAGCCGGTGTCGCTGTCGGCGTCGCGCCCGGAGTCCTTCGACCTGACGTCGAACTCGAGGTTCTTGCCCGACTCCGAAGTCGCCACGCGGAAGTACCCGAAGGCGTCCAGCCTGGCCCACTTCGCGCCGCGGATCCGCTCCAGCGTCAAGGCCGGCACGTTGACGTTCAGCACACTCGGCTCGCGGTGCCGGAGCATCCACTCGACGACGTCGCACGCGACGGCGACCGCGGCCTCCCAATGCCAGGGATTCGAGCGCGCCAAACTGATCGCGACACCGCGACCGCCGAAGGTGCGCGCGGTCAGCGCCGCGCCGACGGTACCGGAGTGAATCACCGAGTGCCCGGTGTTCAAGCCCGCGTTGACGCCCGAGACTACCAGGTCCGGCGCGCCACCGAACGCGCCCAGCGTCGCGGCCATCACCGCCAAACCCGGGGGGCCGGCGATGGCATAGGCTTCTTCGACGCCGGGAACCTCCGCGGTCGTGAAGCCGACACCGCGCGCGGCATCCACGCGGCCGATGCCCGTGCCGCTGCCGCTGCAGTCGTCCTTGGGCGCCACCACGACGACCTCGTAGCGCGCGGCCAAGCGTCTGGCCAGGAGCTGTAGACCGGGCGCGTCGATGCCATCGTCGTTCGTGACGAGCAAGCGCGGCCCGTCCCTGCTCCGCCGCCGACGCTCCTCGTCGAAGACGAAGGTCCCGCGCTCGTGCGCACGCCGGCTGCCGTGCTCGGGCGTCACCAAATCGCCCGTGCCGCTGTCAGCCGCTGAACTCGCACACGGCCGGCGAGCCGTTCGATCAAGCGGGCGTCCGCGTTGCCGAGGCCGCGCCGCGTCACGTTCGCGGCGCCCGCCGCGCAGGCGAGCTGGCAGGCTTCTTCGGGAGCGAGGTCGCGCAGGACCGCGGCCGCCAGGGCCGCCGTCATCGCGTCCCCGGCGCCGCGCGGGTCGGCGGGCTGGAGCAGCGGCGGGTCCGCCATCAAACGCAGCTCGCCGAAACGCGCCAGCGTCGGCCGCTCGGCGGAGGACAGCAACACGCGCTCGGCACCCGCGTCCACGAGCTGATCCACGACGGCCAAGCGCTCCTCGAAACCGGCATCGCCGCTCAGCAGGCCGTCGTTCACCAGGTCGCTGTCGCTGACCTTCAAGGTGTGCAGCGGACCGCCCGCGAGGAAAGCCTCGAGCTCCTCGCCGTGCAAGTCGCCGACGACCGTCACCTCCGTGGACGCCAAATCCGCGCCCAAGCGTCGAAAGAAGTCCGGCTGGTCGTGGTCCACGGGCCAGGTACCCGTCACGACGCAGACCCCGGCGCCGATGGCTTGGTCGAGCACGCGTCCGTAGAGATCGTCGACCTCGTGGCGGTTGCGCTTCCCCGCGTTGGCGTGCGCGATCAAGCGCCGCTCACCGCTGCGGCGATCGTAGAGGAAGACGGGCGAGGAGCTGGCCATCTCGATCACGTTCATCTCCACCTCCCAGGCGGGCGCGAGCCCGCGCAGGACGCATCCCGACTCGCCACCCAGCGACGTGACGAGCAGGGGTTGCTCGCCGAGCTGATGGAGCGCCCGCGCGATCCAGAAGCCTTGTCCACCCGGATGGAAGTGCAGCTCGTCGGAGTCGAGCTCCGATTGCGTCTCCACCATCACGGAGAGGAACAGCCTGGGCGAGAACACGCAGACGTTGGGACGACGGCTCGCTCGCGCGGAAAGCGCCTCGTCACGACCGAACCTACGACGCTGAACCATGCCGCCCGGCGTTGTTCGCTCCATCGGATCCTGTAGCGCTCGCGACGGCGCCGCGCGGCTCGAGTTCGAGATAGCCCGCGGGGGCCAACGCCGTCGCCAGCATCACGTCGTCGATGTCCTCGTGCCGTTTCCAGGCGGGCCCGCGACGATGTTGGGCGTCCAGCCAGAAGTCGACGAGCGCCCGCTGGATGCGCGTGGCCGGCAGCAGCGCGTCCACCTCGCGACGTAGCGCGCCGAGCTCCTCCGGAGGATGTCCGCCAAGCAGCTCGTCCAAGGAATCCAGCGCCTCGAGCCCGATAACGAGCCCCAACTCGCGAAAGGCCAAACGACGCCGCTCCGGCACCTCCAAGGGCGAGCTACGCTCGAACGCCTGGAAACCGAGTCGCCCGCTGCGGATCAAGCGCTGCGCCAGGTGAGGAATCAAATCCGCGCCGCGCGACTCGAGCTGATACGCTCGATCAGCATCCACGAGCAGGCCACCGATGCCGAGCGCGTCGTCGGTGGTCCACGACTGCTTGTCGACGAAGCGTCCCAGTGCCTCCAGCTCGCCGCGCGACACGCCCGGATTGCTGGTCGCTCGCTCCTGTCGAGTCACACGCGTGGACTGTTCCTCGACCTCGTAGCACGTCAGGTAGGCGTCGAGCGCGTCGTTCTGCCCCATGCTCGGCACTTGGGGCCGCTTCAAATCGATGCTCATCTTCCAGTAGAAGCCGCGCACGTTCCCCGGACTTCCGCTCGCAAAGCTGCGCACCGCGGTCGAGGCGAGTTCACGCGCCCAACCGAGCAGTCGTGGTTGCTCGAGCACCGACGCCGCCTGTGAGAGCGCATGCATCCAACGGGTCAGGTAGTGGAGGTACTGACCGTCGCGATTCCACTCTCGCTCCGCGTCGAAGGGTACGTCGGGCGGGCGTTCGGGAGCGGGCTTGCCGATGCGCAGACCGCCGACCGTCGGGTGCGCTTCGCCCTCGGCGTTGGAAAGTCCGCTGATCCAACCGGCGCGTTCATCATCGGCGCGGTGCTGGCCCAGCACGTGATGCACGTCGTCGATCAGATCGAGTGCGTTGTCGCGCCACACGCACGCTCCCGTCTCGCGCAGCAGTGTGAGCAGGTTGCAGACGGCGAACGCATCGGTCCACAGGTACCGGCGCGACGCCCCTTCCACGCCGACCCGAGTGCGTTCGAGAAAGCGCGACATGATCGCTGACACGGTTTCAAGCTGCTCCATCGCTGCTTTGATCAGGGATTCCTCGTTAGCGATCGATGACCGCGAAGGGATGCGGGCCAGTCATCCGCGCCGTTTCGTCGGGACCGATCGCGTCGATGGCATGGGTCTCGTCGAACCAGATCCATTCATCGAATTGCTGGGGTAGCGACGCGTGGTAGTAGTGGCTCTGGATCTCCGTCTCCGGCCGGTAGATCACACCGATGGCGCGCTCCAGGTGGGGACCGGCCAGGGCGTCGCGCAGGTCCAAGGACCCCGGCTCGCGCAGCGCGAGGAAAAAGTTGCTGACCTTCGAGTCGTGACTGAATCGCTCGTAACTGTTCTCCTCGGATGGACGCACGCGCATGTTCGCGTGCGCGTCGCCCCAGGTGTGGGCGGCCGCCACGGTTCCCTGGTGCGTGCCCTGTCCGATCAGGTACGCCGCGTCGCCGAACGCGCGCCGAACGAGGTGTCCGAGGTTGATCTGATCGCGTCGCCCCATCTCCGTGGCCAAGGCGTCGCCCACGTGCGAGTTGTGCGCCCAGACGATGCCCTTGGCGTCGGGGCCGAATTCGTCCAACAGGGCCTCGAGCGTCTCGAACATATGCATGTCGCGCACGTTCCAGGAAGCTGCGCCGCCATAGTAGATGTGACGGTAGTACTGCTCGGCGTTGGCGATCAACGCGGCGTTGCGCGTCGCGTCGAAGAAGCTCGAACCATCCCGCTGCATGTACTCGGTCCGCTTCTCGAGCAAGTCCTCGAGCATGCGCATCACCTCGGTCTCGCAGCGTTGGTAGTTGCTCGAGAGCGCCGCGCGCCCGTACGTCGCCGGGTCGCCCTCCCAGGGCGAGAGGCAGCCGTAGCGCTCCCGTGCCATCCCGGCGGCCTCGGGATCCACACGGTCGAGGTAGGCCAGGACCTCGGCGATCGAGGTGTACAGGCTGTAGAGATCCAGCCCATAGAACCCGACGTGCCTGTCGAGTCCCAGGTTGTGCTCACGTAGCCAATCGATGAACTCCAACGTCTCGCGGTTGCGCCACATCCAGGTCGGAAAGCGCTCGAACGCTTGCCAGCTCAGCGAGATGTCCTCGACCTTGCGCGAACGCACGTAGTGGTCGATCCGCGCCGCGTCCGGCCAATCGGCCTCGATCGCAACGAAGTCGAAATTGAGCTGCTCGATCAGCGCGCGCGTGATGCGCGCGCGCATGGAGTGGAACTCCGACGTACCGTGCGACGCCTCGCCGATCAAAACGAGCCGACTGTCACCGATGCGCTTCAACAGCGGCGCGAGGTCGGCCGACTCAACGTCCTTGAACGGCTCGGCGGCGGCGCGGATTTGCTCGACGGCTTCGCGCGGGTCGACCTCGGCGCGCACGGGGTTGCCGCTCCATTCGGGCTCGGCCTCCTGCCAGCCGGCGGTGCCGACGAGCGGAACGAAGCGCACGTCACCCAGGTCCTCGTGCGTGTACGAATCCGGACCCGTCTTCGTCGTGCGGATGAGCTTCTGCAGCGAGCGATGTTGCCCCACCGGGATCACCAGCCGTCCCCCCACGGCGAGTTGCTCCAAGAGCGGAGCGGGAACGCCCGGACCCCCGGCCGTGACCAGGATCTTGTCGAAGGGAGCCTTTTCGGCCCAGCCCAGCGTGCCATCGGCGTGCTGGACCTGCACGTTGTCGCAGCCCAATCGCCGAAGCCGCTCGCGAGCGCTCTCCGCCAAGTCGCCGATACGCTCCACGCTGTAGACCTCGCGCACGATGCGGCTCAGCACCGCGGCGGCGTACCCCGATCCCGTTCCGATCTCGAGCACGCGGTCGCCAGGTTGCGGTTCGATCGCCACCGTCATCATCGCGACGACGTAGGGCTGCGAGATGGTCTGCTCCCGCCCGATCGGAAGCGGGACGTCGTGGTACGCGAACTCACGGAACGCGGCGGGCACGAATTCCTCTCGGGGCACTTCTTGCAAGGCCTTGCAGACAGCGGGATCCGTGATTCCACGACGCCGCAGGAGGGCCACCAGTTGTTCCCTCTGTTCGGAGGAGTCGGTCGTGACGGTCGTCGGCATGGTGAGGCGGCTGGGGTCGAAGAAGGTCGAGCGATCACCACGTGCGTGGCAACCCGCGTGCCCGGCCGCAATTCGAAGTCCGCACGCGCCCGAGCTGCCACGGCGTTTTCGAAGCAACGCCCAGCGACGCGGCGCGGGATTTGCGCAGGCTCGGGGAAAGCCATCCCTCACCGCCCCCATCGACATGCATCACGACATCTTGATCACCGGCTGCAGCAGCGGCTTCGGCTTCGTAACCGCGAAGTACCTCGCGCAGCAGGGACATCGCGTCCACGCCACGCTGCGCGACATGCAAGGCGAGAACCGCGAGTCGGCCGAAGCGCTGCGTGCCTTTCGGAAGGCCGAGACCGTCGAGCTGACGGTGTACGACATGGACGTCACGTCGGACGACAGCGTCGAGGCTGCCGTTTCCGCCATGCCCGACTTGAACGTGGCGATCAACAACGCCGGCGTCGCGTTCCGCGGTCCGATCGAGTCGTTCACCTCGCAACAGATCCTCGACCAACTCGACGTCAACGTGGTCGGCCCGGCGCGCGTCGCCCGCGCCGTGTTGCCCGAGATGCGCAAGCGCGGGACGGGGCTCATCGTCGACGTCAGCTGCACCTCGGGTCGCGCCGCGTTCCCGGGCTTCGGGCTCTACAACGCCAGCAAGTGGAGCCTCGAAGGGCTCAGCGAAGCGTTGCGCTACGAGGTCGCGCCGTACGGGATCGATGTCGTGATCGTCGAGCCGGGTCCGTTCGCGACCGATTTCTTCGACAACATGGTCGGCGGCGCCGATGAGAAGCACGCCGAGCCGTACGAGCACGTGTTCGCGTTCGCGTCGAACTACGAACAGATGGTACGCCAAGCCTTCCAGGAAGAGCCGGCACGTACGGATCCCTTGGTCGTCGCCCGTACCATCGATGCCTTGATCCAGTTGGAACCGGGCGAGCGGCCGTTACGCACGATCGCGGGGCTCGACTTCGGCCTGCAGCTCCTGAACGACGCCGTCGAACCGATCCGCCGTCAGACGCTCGAAATGATGGGCATCGCGGAACTCGATGGACCCAGGCCGGACGCGCGCAAGGACGGACGGCGCAGCGTTCACTGAGCGGCGACCGCTCCGGCGCTGAACGACGTGTGCTCACACGCGTCGTTCAGCGCTTCCGGCGTGCCGTCAGGCGCGCGTGTAGTGGTTCGACATCAGCTTCATCTCGTTGCCGTCGGGCATCGTGCAGAACATCTCGAACAGCAGCTCGTCCTTGCCGAGCACCTGGTACGTCGTGCGGTGCGGAAGGATCGTGTTGGTCGCACAACTGAAGAGGTCGCCGCGCATCGTGACCGTGTCACCCGCACGGTCGCCCCGCAGGATCGAGAGCATGGGCGTCATCGAGTCGACCCAGGTCGAGACGTACTGGCCCGTGTGCGGCTCGAAGCCGAACGTGGCGCGCCCGAGGAAGGGCATGCCCATCATGTCCGACTCGAAGCGACTGACGGTCCAGAACTGGCCGACGGGCTCGACCGTCTCCGTCGCTTGGGCCTCCATCGGCGGCTGGCTGGGGTCCATGGTGAACTTGCAGGCCACCTTCCACGTTCCAGTGTGCTCGAGCACGAATTCGTGCTCCGCGGTGGGCATGGGCATTTCGGGAGCGGCTTCGGTCATGGGTCTAGGAAGGGTGAGGTGTCGCGGATGACGGGGTCCCGGAAACGCTTCCCGAGGCCGTGGGCGGAAAGTATGGGCTGGTCCCGTGAGGCGTCAAGGGGACGCGATGACGCGCACACCATGAGCGGTGCCCAGGCCGCGCTCGGTACGATGCCGTGAGCACACACGACTACCATGCAGCACCACGATCACGAACACGCGCTGGATCCGAGCGACGCCGCGGGCCGCACGACCGCAACGGATCCCGTCTGTGGGATGACGGTCGCGACGGACGGCGCGATCGCCCCGTCGCAGTTCGGCGGCGAGACCTACCACTTCTGCTCGGCGGGTTGCCGCGCGAAGTTCGAGGCCGACCCGTGGTTCTATGCTTCGGGCCGCGTATCGGAACGCGGCCCGGCGACGACTCCGGGCACGATCTACACGTGTCCGATGCACCCCGAGATCGAGCGCGACGAACCCGGCTCGTGTCCGATCTGCGGCATGGCGCTCGAGCCGGTCATGCCCACGAGCGAGCCCTCGGAAGAACTCCGCGACTTCACGCGGCGCACGTACGTCAGCGCCAGCGCGGCGGCGCTGATCATCGTCTTGACCATGGGCGAATGGATCGCGCTGCCCGTCCGCGACTGGATCGGCCACCGCATCGCCGTCTACGCCGAATTCGTGCTGGCGACGCCGATCGTTCTTTGGGCGGCGCAACCTTTCTTCCGGCGCGGCTGGGAGTCGATCCGAAATCGCAGCCCCAACATGTGGACGCTGATCTCGCTCGGGGTCGGCGCCGCGTACGTCTACTCGTTGTTCGCGACCTTCGCGCCCGGCGTCTTCCCGGCCAAGTACCGCGTCGAAGGCATGGTCGGTACCTACTTCGAAGCGGCGGTCGTCATCATCGCGCTCGTCTTCGTCGGGCAGGTGCTCGAGTTGCGCGCGCGTTCGCGCACCGGAGACGCGATTCGGGCGTTGTTGGACCTGGCGCCGAAGACCGCACGGCGCAGCTTGCCCGACGGGACGGAGTACGACGCGCCGCTCGAGAACGTGCTGCCCGGCGATCGACTCCGCGTGCGGCCGGGCGACGCGGTGCCGGTGGACGGTGTCGTGGTCGAGGGGCGTTCGGCGGTGGACGAGAGCCTCCTGACGGGCGAGCCGATCCCCGTCGAGAAGTCGCCCGGCGATCCTGTCACGGGTGGCACGCTCAACAAGAACGGCTCGCTGGTCATGGAGGCCGGGCGCGTCGGTCGCGACACGGTCCTGGCCCAAATCGTCGCGATGGTGTCGAACGCGCGCCGCTCGCGCGCGCCGATCCAGGGATTGGCCGACCGGGTCGCCGCGGTCTTCGTGCCGACCGTGGTCGCGGTGGCGCTCGTCGCGTTCGTGGTCTGGTGGCTGGTCGGGCCGGCGCCGCCGCTGGCGTTCGCGATCGCCGCGGCGGTCTCCGTCCTGATCATCGCGTGCCCGTGCGCGTTGGGCCTCGCGACGCCGATCTCCATCACGACCGCGGCGGGTCGCGGCGCGCAGGCGGGCGTTTTGATCAAGGACGCCGAAGCCCTCGAGCGCATGGCCGCCGTCGACACGTTGATCGTCGACAAGACGGGCACGCTGACCGAGGGCAAACCTGAGCTGACCGAAGTGCGCTTGCTCGACTTCGACTCCGAGGACGAGGCGCTTCGCCTCGCCGCCGGGCTGGAGCAGGGCTCGGAACACCCGCTCGCCGAAGCCATCGTCGCGGGCGCCAAGGCGCGCGGCGTCGAGCCGGGCGAGACGACGGACTTCGAAGCGGTGACTGGCAAAGGCGTGCGCGGCACGGTCGACGGTCGCCGCGTGGCGCTCGGCAACGCCGCCATGATGCGCGAGCTCGAGCTCACCACCGACGCCGCGGAAGCCGCGGCCGACGAACTCGGCGCGCAAGGCCGGACGGTGATGTTCCTCGCCGTCGACGGCCGGTTGGCGGGCCTCGTAGCCGTCGCCGATCCGATCAAGCCCTCCACCGCCGCCGCCATTCGCGCGCTGCACGAGCAGGGCTTCCACATCATCATGGCGACCGGCGACAACGAGCGCACGGCGCGCGCGATCGCCGAACCGCTGGGCATCGACGAGATCCACGCAGCCGCGCTGCCCGAGGACAAGCAGCGCTTGATCGAGGACCTCGGTCGCCGCGGCCGCGTCGTCGCGATGGCGGGCGACGGCGTGAACGACGCACCGGCGCTCGCGGCCGCAGCCGTGGGCATCGCCATGGGCACCGGCGCCGACGTCGCGCTCGAGAGCGCTGGCATCACGCTCCTCGGTGGCGACCTCGCCGGCATCGTGCGCGCTCGCAAGCTGGCGAAGGCCACGCTGCGGAACATCAAGCAGAACCTCTTCTTCGCCTTCGCCTACAACACGCTCGGCGTGCCAATCGCGGCGGGTGTCCTGTATCCCTTCTTCGGCCTGCTCTTGTCGCCGATGATCGCCGCCGCCGCGATGAGCCTCTCGTCGGTCTCGGTCATCGCCAACGCGCTGCGGTTGCGTCGCCTCAAGCTCTAGCCCCGGGAGCCTCCGTCAACCGCACGTTCGTGCCGCTCTTCCCGAAGTGGCGACAGCTCCATTCGGACTCGAACAGGATCACTTTGCGGCCCAGCGCATCCTCGGCGATCCGCGACGACGCGAGCAGTTCGCCTGGTCGCACTTCGCCATCCTCGACCCAGCGCAGCGTCGTCCAGGGGGCGGTCTCCATGCGCGAATCGGCGCCGTACTCGGACTCCAGCCGATAGCGCACGACGTCCAGTTGCAACGGCCCGACGGCGCCCAACAGCGGCACGCGTTGTTGCGCGCCTTCGACGAAGAAGGACTGCACGACGCCCTCCTCGAGGAGCTGCGAGAGCCCCTTCTGGAAGCGCTTCGACATCGACGGCGTGGTGCAGTGGATGTAGGCGAAGGTCTCGGGCACGAAGCTCGGGATGGCGTCGATCGTCAAGGTCGGATCCTCGGCCAGGGTGTCGCCGATCCGAAAGCCCGACTTACCGACCAGTCCCACGATGTCGCCGGGATACGCCACCTCGACCGTCTGGCGATCGCGGCCGAAGATGCGATGCGAGCTCGAGAGGCGCACGAATTCGCCCGTCCGCGTGTGGTGCACCTGCATGTCGCGCTCGAAGCGCCCCGAACAGATGCGCACGAACGCGACGCGGTCGCGGTGCTTCGGGTCCATGTTCGCTTGGATCTTGAACACGAAGCCCGAGAAGTCCTTGTCCTGCGGATCGACCTGGCGCTCGCCCGCCGCCCTGGGACGTGGCGACGGTGCCAGTTCCAAGACCGCGTTCAGCAACTGGTCGACGCCGAAGTTCTGCACAGCGCTGCCGAAGAAGACCGGCGTCAGTTCCCCGGCGCGCACGGCCTCGGCATCGAACGAAGAGCCGGCGCCCTCGAGCAGCGCCAGGTCCGCGCGCGCCGTTACGAGAATGTGTTCGGGCAGGATCTCCGCGGCGCGCGGGCTCGCGAGGTCCTCCACCTCCACCGGCGCGCGAAACGCGCCGCCCGGCGTGCGTTGGTAGAGGTGCACGCGGCCCGCTCGGCGATCGAAGAGCCCGCGGAACTCGCGCCCGAGGCCCAGCGGCCAGTTGATCGCACAAGCGGCGATGCCGAGCACCGACTCCAACTCGTCGAGCAGTTCCAAGGGATCGCGCGGCGGGCGATCGAGCTTGTTGATGAACGTCAGGATCGGCACGCCGCGACGTCGACAGACCTCGAACAACTTGCGCGTCTGGACTTCGATGCCCTTGCCCGCGTCGATCACCATCACAGCCGCGTCGACCGCGGTCAGCACGCGATACGTGTCCTCGGAGAAGTCCTCGTGACCGGGCGTGTCCAAGAGGTTCAAGCAGTAGCCGCCGTACTCGAACTGCAGCACCGTCGAACTGACCGAGATCCCCCGCCGCCGCTCGAGCTCCATCCAGTCCGACGCCGTCGCCCGCTGGTTGCGCCGAGCCGTGACGTTGCCCGCCAACTCGAGCGCGCCACCGTAGAGCAGCAGCTTCTCGGTCAGCGTGGTCTTGCCGGCGTCGGGGTGCGAGATGATCGCAAACGTGCGGCGTCTTCGGATTTCCGGAATCATCGGTGCGGTGCTCGTGCAGGCTCGGCGAAACGGAAACCCGCGCCAACGAGGGGATCCGGCTTGGTTACCGCTACCTCGCCGAGAAGCCCTCGGCGTCCAGCTTCGATTGGGAGGGCCTTTGGCTTCCCAAGAGCTTCCCAGGAACGGCGTGTGGCGCGCAGCCGGACGATTCTGGCCTTGCGGGCGCAGCAACGTAGTCGAGACTTCGACCCATGACAAGCGGGCCCTGGCTCCGGTCGAGGTAGGCTGGCCCCATGATGTGGACCTTCTTGGTGCTGGCCGCCGCCATGGTCGCGGCTCCGCCGGTCGACGTCCTTCCGCGCGGAGACCACCGCGTGAAGAACGAGGTCGTCTTCGTCGAGAGCGAAGCGTTGCGGGCCGTGCGCCTGGTGGCGTCGCCCACGGCGGGCTTTGGCGGTGTCGAGGAAGTGGAAGTCGGGCAGCCGTTCCCGTACTCGCTCAAGTACGGGACGAAGGTCTACGCGGTGCCCCGGGGCATCGAACTAGAGTTCCCGAGCTCCTTCCGAGACCAAGACTGGCCCTGCTCGACCGTGGAGATCGGCGGCCACGACACGGCGTCCGACTTCAGCCCGGTCTACGCGCGGCTGATCACGGTGAAGCTGCTCGCCGTGGGACCGGAGCGACTCGAGCTCGAGCGCGTCGACCGGGTCGAGATCGACCAGAACGGGCAGCCGGTCGATCCGAGCATGATCTACCTCCGCACGGCGGGATGGGTGGCCCTCGGCCTCTTCCTCTTGATCGCGTTGAGGCGTCATCGGCAACGAAGGGCGGCCAAAGCGGCTTGTTCCGATCCCCGCACCGAGGAAGGATCCGGAATCGCCGAGCAGCTCTGATGCCTGCCTCACCCCTGGAAGCACTCGCCGCCACGCTCGCTGTCGAGGTCGCGGTCTTCCTGGTCCTCGGTGGACTGCTGCAGCGTGAGTCGCTCTTGCCCCTCGTTTGGTGCGCCGTCGGCGTCAACCTGGTGTCGCATCCGCTGGCGGTTGCCGTGTTCCTGAAGGAGGGCGTGCCGTGGCTAGCCGTTGAGGGAGCGGTCGTCCTGGTCGAGGTGCTCCTCTTGCGCTGGACGCTCGGCTGGGGTTGGGGCTGGGCCCTGCCGCTTGTCGTCGCTGCGAATCTCGGCAGCATCGTGATGGGCCCATGGCTCACCTGAGAGTGGCCCGGGCCGCGCGTGGTTCGATTGCAACTGAGGGGGCCGAGCATGGGCGGGTCTCGCCACCCGACCAACGGCAAACGGGAGCACCTCCCAGCGGACGTGCTCCCGTTTCGGCCTGCGGGGAACCGAACTAACCGCCGATGATCAGATCTTGGCGGTTCGTCAGGACGAGGCCCGACGGGCCGCTGCCGAGGAACAGGCCTTGGCCCGAGCAGGTGAAGCCGCACAGGCTGGGGTCGTCGGGGAGCGGCACCGTGTAACACGCGGGGCTACCGGGACCGTTCCAGATCACGGGGCCGTACATGGCATAGGGCGCCGTGAGGTTCAACATGATCGTCCCCGGAGCGCCCGGTGCGCAGCCGAGGCCGGCGAAGACGAATTCGAGCGTATGACGTGAGAGGAACAAGAGCGTCGGCGTCCCAGCCGGCATGCCGCAGGCGTCCGCCGCGTCGTCCATGCAGAGCGAGTACGCGAGGTTGCCCATGAAGGGCTCGCTCGATGCCGTCAGCGAACCGGCCAGGTTCAGTCCCGCGGTGTCGTTGACGAGCGTGTTGCTACCGGGCGCACACACGGGCGTGCCGTCGAGGAACGCCGCGTCCGATCCGAACTCGGCCGTGACGCCGTTGTCGAGGAAATCGAGGTTGGTCAGCGTCGCGTCCAACTGGACCGTGATGACGACTTCGTCCTGGATCGCACCGAGGCCGCCCAGCGCAACCACCGCCGGGTTGGCGACGAGGCCCGCTTGCGGTCCGTCCAGCACGTCCGGTCCATCGAGGTTCGGGCCGCCGAACGGCGTGAGGCCCGACATGTTGCTACCGACGAAGTGCGGGTGCAGTCCGGTCGTACCGCCGTTGCCGAAACCGAATTCGCCGCTGACGTCCTGGCCGGGACCGAAGTCCCCGAAGCCGCCGTCGAAGTTGACGCTGGTCGAGAGCGGCCCGACCACGGCGGAGCCGCCGAGCATCGTCGCGACGCCACCGAAGTCCCACGACACGCTGGTCAGTAGTTGGTCGGAACTGTTGAAGCCGACGGGCGTGCCCGTCGACGTGTTGCGGTAGCGGATCTCGAGGCTGGATCCACCGCCGACGAGCGTGAACTCGGCTTCGCAGGCCAGCCCGGAGGCCGCGCTGAATTCCACGAGTTGGCTCTGCGCCGCGGCGGCGCTCCCCAGGCAGCAGATGGCGAAAGGGACGAGTGCTTTCATCGGTGCGATTCCAAAAAGCCGCTTCGTCACGCAGGACGAGCGGGCCGCGTTGCTTGGTGGCGCAGCCCCCCTCGAGGCCGACAGAATGAACCTCTACGTAAGGTCCCTAGGGCCGAAAGTAGCAGCCATCCAACCTTGGCGGGCAAACCCGCTGCGAAAAATTTCACCCTGCGAGGGTCGACCCCGTGGCTGGCTCTCATCCGCCTCCTCGCTACCCTGACCGCCATGAAGCACCTGATGCCCGCGTTCCTGATCGTCCTCGTCGCCGGTTGCGCCAGCACCGCGTCCGACGTTCAGTCCACTTTGCCCGAGGGCACCGCCTTCGGCGAGCCGATGGCCGCCCAGCCCGTGGTGTCCCTGGCCACCGTCGAAGCCGACCCCAGCGCCTACTACGAGCGCACGCTGCTCGTCGAGGCCACGGCGACCGCGGTCTGCCAGAAGGCTGGCTGCTGGATGAAGGTCGAGGACGGCGACACCCAAGCGATCGTCCGCTGGGAAGCCGGCTGTGGCGGCGCGTACGAGTTCCCGCGCGACCTCGCCGGCCAGCGCGTGATCATCCAGGGCTCCTACTACCCGAAGACGATCAGCCCCGCCGACGCCGAGCACATGCAGGAAGAAGCCGGTCGCACGGTCGAGATCGCGCAAGAAGGGCATGAGTTCAACGCGTCGGCAATCCTGGTCGTCGGAAACTAATCCGGCGCGAGTCGCACCAACTCGCCGTCGCGCACGGCTCGGCCCGCTTGCACGAGGTGCTCGAGGGCGCTCGTCATGCGCGCGGCGACGCGGCTGCCGAGGCTCTTGAAGCCGAAGAGGCGCGCCGTCTCGCGCAAGAGGTCGGTCGCCCCAGTGCTACCGAACTTCTTCAATTGCGCCTCGAGCGCGTTCGCGAACTCGAGCGTCGGGATCTCGCTGATCGCGCGCCGACTCGCTGCGTGGTCGCCCGGTAGACGAAAGCCGCGATAGGCGCCCGGATCCGCTTCGGCGGACCAGAGCAGCGCTGCTCCATCGTCGTCGACGATCTGCAGGCCTCGCTCGCGCGCAATGGTTTCGATGCGGTCGCGCGCGCGTTCGCGGAGCCGCTCGACGCCCCACAGCTCGCCGACGCGACGCGCCGCGACCGCCAGCATGATCGGGCCCTCCTCCGCCACCAGGTGGACGAGCGCAGCGCCGATCGCACGCGTCGCGGCGTCGTCGTAGAAGTCGCCGTCAGCGGCGGCGAGCGCGGCGACGCGGTAGTCGTGCGCGCCGTGGACGGGCTCCGGAGCCGGTTCGGAGTCCGGTTCGTCGAGCCGGTAGTCCGCGGCTTCGGACACGACGTTCGCGATCGGTGCAACAGGTTCGACCGCTCGCTGGTCCGCCGCCGGTGCGTCCGCCCCACGGCACCCGCGGGCCTCGCGCAGCGCGCGCTCGAGCTGCTCCAGCTCGTCTCCTGGAGCGCGCCACCAGTCGGTCGACCAGACGCGCTGCAAGCGCCAGCCCAACCCTTCCAATACGAGCTGTCGCAAGCGGTCGCGATCGCGTGCCGTCTTGGCACTGTGATAGGTCGCGCCGTCGCACTCGACGCCGAGCAGGTAGCGCCCCGGCGACTCGGGATCGACGACCGCCAGGTCGATGCGATAGCCCGAGCACCCGACCTGTGCGTGCACGACCCAGCCGCGCTCGCGCAACGCCGCGGCCACCTGTTCCTCGAACGGCGATTCGTGCGCGCCGCTCGGATCCAGCGCTGCCTCGCGCACGAAGGCCTCGGCGCCGTGCTCGGCGTACTCGAGGAACAGCTTGAGATCGCGAACGCCGCGCTGCTGCGTGCGCGATAGATCGATCTGATCCGAGCGCAACGACGAGACGACGACGACCTCGCGCTTCGCGCGCGTGACGGCGACGTTCAAGCGCCGCTCGCCGCCCGACTTGTTCATCGGACCGAAGTTCATGTAGACGCGCCCCGCGGCGTCGGGTCCGTACCCGATCGAGAACAGGATCACGTCGCGCTCGTCGCCCTGCACGTTCTCGAGGTTCTTGACGAACAAGGCTTCGCTTCGGTCCTCGGCCATCAGTCGATCGAGATCGGGTCGCGCGCGCCGCGCTTCCTCCAAGAGATCCTGGATCAAGACCTGCTGGCTCTGGCTGAAGGTCACGACGCCGAGCGAGTATTGACCCAGGACGGGGTCTGTCAGTCGACGCACGACCTCGTCCACGACGACCGCGGCCTCGCGCCGGTTCGTCCGCGACTTGCCACGATCGAAGACGCCGTCGTCGACGTAGCGCCACGACACGCCCAGGTTCTCGGCGGTGCACGACGGGAACGTGATCAGACCGTTGGCGTAGTACTGGCGGTTGCTGAACGCGATCAAGCTCTCGTGCCGACTGCGGTAGTGCCAGCGCAGGTGACTCGTCGGCAGATTGCAGGCGGCGCACTCGTCGAGAATGCTCTCCATGTCCTCCGTCATGTCTTCGTCGCCCGCGTCGTCGTCGTCCGCGCGACCGAAGAAGTTCGTCGGCGGAAGCTGCTTCGGGTCGCCCACGATCACCGCCTGTCTCCCGCGCGCGATGGCACCGATCGCGTCCCAGATCGGAATCTGTGAGGCTTCGTCGAAGACGACCAGATCGAACGCTGGGTGCGACGGATCGAGGTACTGTGCCACCGACAAGGGACTCATCAAGACGCACGGCTTCAGCCGGCGCAGCGTCGTCGGGATCTCTCTGAAGAGGCGCCGCAGCGCCATGTGGCGGCTCTTCTTGGTCAGTTCGCGCGCCAGGATGCCGGCCTCCGAAGAACCCGGTGCGTTGCGCGGCAACTGCGACGACGCGTACACGCGCGCGCGCAGCGCATCGCGCGTTAGTTCGAGCAGCTCGTCGTCCACCTGGCGGAAGCGCTCGATCGTGTGCTCGTGGTCGGGGCTGAAGAAGCCGCGCAACTCGGGCTCGTTCGAAACGACGGCCGTGTACCACTCCTCGGCGTAGGAGCGCTCGAAGACGGTTACGACGTCGTCCGCGGGAAGCGTGCCTTGGTGCAAGCCGTCGACCAGGTCAGCAAGCCGCTCGGACAGCAGCTCGGCGCGCACGCTCTGCCAGCGACACCACCCCAAGGCGTCGCTCCAATGCTCGAGCCACCGACGCGCGAGGCGTTCGGCGCCCTGGACGACATCGCCACCGTCGCTGGGCTGCCAGACGTCAGCGTCGGCCTCGAGCAGGTGCTGTAGCTCGCCGCGGTGCTCCAGGTGAGCCACCCAACCGCGCCGCACTTCAGCGAGTGCCGCGTGCAGCGCTCCGCCCGGCGCGAGCTCCTGGACGTCGTGCTCCAGCACTTGACCCACGCGTTCGGGCAAACCCGCCTCGCGCCCGAGGGCGCGGCGGAATTCGGCGAGCAGCGCACGGCAACGGACCACCCATTGCGTGTTGCGCGCGATCGCATCCCAGTCCGATGCGCGTCCGCGCCACAGCGCGCCCAGCACTTCCTCGGCGTTCGCCCCCACCGCGTCGAGCTGCGCCTCGGCCTCACCGAGCGCCAGCATGTCGCCCACGTCGCGCACCGCCGCCGTGGCGTCCAACCGCTTGGGTTCGCGCGCGAAGGCTCGCAGGGCGTTGCGCACCTTACGTCGCCGCGACCACGCCCCGAACCACCAACTGGTCGCGCTCTCCTGTACGAGCCGATCGAGGTCGTTCAAAGGCAGACGCTGCCAGTCTCCGTCGAAACGGAGCGCGAGTTCGGCGCGCCGGTCCTCGTACGCGCGCCCCAGCCGCACCCAGTGTTGCGTGCGCTCGTCGAGGCCTTCCGCCTCGGCGCTCCACAGTTCGGCCGGCACGCGCGGCGCATCCATCAAGTGCTCCGCCAACGCCGCCAGCGCGTTCCAGCCCGCGTCGTCCAGCGCGACCTCGCTCACGAACAAGCGCTCGAACGCTGGCGCCGTGCGCTCCCTCAACGCCGCGGCTCCATCCGCGAAGCGTTCGAGTCCGCGGCGCGCGTCGCGCTCCCACTCGGGCGAGTACTCCGTGCGACCGATGCCCAACAAGGGGTGCAGCGGCCCGACCCCCACCGCGGCCGCCAGTCCGCGCGCACGGTCGACCAGTCGGCGCACGGCATCGAGTCGTTCCCGCGTCGTGTCTTCGATGTCGCGCCAGCCCAGCGCGACCCGCGGCGTGTCCCGGAGATCGATCAGTCGCGACAGCATGCCGAACAACGTCTCGCCCGAGGCCCGCGGCGCGTGCAGCGCATCGACGTAGCCGTTCAGCTTCGTTCGGAGGCGATCGATCTCCTCCGCGCGTTCGCGCCACGCCGCGGGGCTGGTCGAGGGCTCGACCTCGCCGGCCGCGCGCAGTTGCTCCAGGACGGCCTTCTTCCTGGCCTTGTTCGAGTGCAGCTCGAGGCACGCTTCGCCGAGGCCGATCGACTGCAACCTAGCGTGCACGACCTCCAGCGCCGCCATCTTCTCGGACACGAACAGAACGCTCTTCCCGTCGGCGACGCAGTGGGCGATCAGGTTGGCGATCGTCTGCGACTTGCCCGTGCCGGGCGGGCCCTCGAGCACGAAGCTCTTGCCGTGCGCCGCGGCGAAGACGGCCGCCAACTGCGACGAATCGGCCGATAGCGGGCAGAACGTCTCGGACGCCGAGTGCTCGGTGTCGAGTTTGTCCGCGTCGGGGAATACCACGCCGTCGTCGTAGATCTCACTCGAACGCTCGACCAGGTGCCGGACGACGGGGTTCTTCAGGAGTTCGTCGCTGCGCTCAGCGAGGTCCTTCCACAAGAGGATCTTCGCGAACGAGAAGAGGCCCAGCGCCAGGTCCTCGGTCAATTCCCAGTCGTCCTCGTCGCGGATGCTGTGGCGAATCGAGTGCAGGATCTGCGGCACGTCGAGACCCGCCTCGTCCTCGGGCAAGGGGTCCAGCAGGATCTCGATGCCGTGGTCGCGCTTCAAGAGCTCGAGCAACGTCACGTTGATGCGCGGCTCGTCGCCGCCCAGCGACAACACGAAGCCCTGGCGCACGGATTTGCGCGTCAGCTCGACCGGCAGCAACAAGAGCGGCGCCAAGCGCTGCGTCGTCTTGCCCTTCTCGACGAAGCGCAAGAAACCCAACGCGAGGAACAAGCTGTTCGACCCGCCCTCCTCCATCGCGGTGCGCGCGTCGCGATAGATCGTCAGGATGCGCTTCTCGAGCTCGTCCTCGTCGAGGTCCGCGCGCAGCCGCTTCGCGCCGAGCTCGGTCCCGAAGAAGGGCGCGAGTTGC
Source organism: Planctomycetota bacterium (assembly GCA_040880665.1). GTDB lineage: Bacteria > Planctomycetota > UBA1135 > UBA1135 > JBBDIB01. The sequence goes on along the minus strand of JBBDIB010000094.1, from coordinate 2,114 downwards.
TCCATGACTCCGCTGCGCGCGGCCGGGTTGCCGACGATCGCCTCCAGCTCCTTCGGTCGCGGTCGCACCTGGAACGTGGCACCGTCCGCCAGCGCGTCCTCCAGCGCGGCGAGACTCGGCGGCAGCAGCGGGATCGTGCGCTTGCTCACCTTGAAGTTCAAAAGTCGGTTGCGCATCGAGAGGTCGAGCAGCTTCCGGCGCCAGTGCTCGAGCCGCGTGCCGGGGGCGAGCGCCTCGGGCGTCACCTGGCTCTCGCGCAGTCGCTCTTGCTCGGCCAGTCGCTCGAGCGTCGGCGCCGACGTCGGCGCCGCGGCGATCGAGACCGGATCGCTCGCCCCGCCGGTCGCCTCGGCGAAACTCGCCAACGGCCGCACGCCGCCACGGCGCGCCCGAGCGACGTCGATGGCGAAGCGAAACTCCGTGCCGCCCTTCAGGTGCCGCTCGGCTTCGGCCCGCGCAGCGTCGAAGTCGACCGACGGCCGCGTGGTCGCCGCGGTCGCGTCGAACACCACCAGCTCTTCCAGCTCGACGCGTTTCGTGATACGCCGCAGCTCCTCGATTATCGGTTCGCCGAAGCACTCCTCGGCGAGCCACACGCCGCACAGGGCGTGACCTTCGACCACGATCAAGAGCGGGTACAGCCCCGCTTGTTCCAGGCAGGCCGCCGCCAAGAGCGCCGCGTCGAGACACGTCGCCAACCGGTGTGCCCCGATGTCGCGCGGCAGCCTGATCCGCTGCCCTTCGTCCGCGAAGCCCGCCGGCGGATTGACGTAGGTCAGCTCGGCCGCCTGCAACGCCGCGTAGATCGCACCCGTCATCTGCACCACGCGCCGCGCATCGCCCGACTGGTAGCCGCTCAACGACGGGTCGCCGGTCCACTCCTCCAAGAAGCCCGCGGCGCTGCGCAGCAAGTGCTGCACGAAGCTCTCGTTGGGCAGCGCGAACGCCGCCAACAGCTCGGGGAAGACCGCCATCCCGGGCCATTCGTTCGCCGCGCACAACTCGAGCGCCGCTTCCTCGCGCACCAACACCACGCCCGCCCGCCGAACCTCGAGCACCAGGCTGCCCGGCCGCCGTTCCGTCAGCGCCTCGAAGAAGGCCGAGCGCAGCCGAAGCTCGACCCGCTCGACGTGCAACCTCGCCCCGGCCCCGACCTCGTCCAATCGAATCGAGAGTGGCTCCGCGAAGTCCGGCTCGGCCCGCACGACGAGCTCCAAGTCCCGCAAGGCCTCCACGCCTCGATTGACGATGACGGTCGACTGCACGAAGGGCAGCCCGTTGACCACCATCGCGAGCTGCACCCGCCGACAAACATCGGACTCGAGCCCAACCGCCGGGGCGTCGTCCTCAACCGCCGATTCGCGCGACGGTTCGGGGATAGATTGGTTCTGCATACGAGCGTGACTTCCCGAGTCCTGTCGAATGGACGAACCCCGAAGGTTACCGCCTGGCCCCAAGAGCGTCGCGCCCCGCCCGCGAAACGCCGGGTCGTGGCAGGTGCGAATCAGCCTGCGCCAAGTTCCTCAAGGAGCCGTCGCAGCGGCTCGACGAGGTCCGGAACCTTGTGAGTTGCCGCATCCCACACAATCCGGAGATCGACCTAAAAGTAGGCGTGAGCGAGCACATCCCGCATGCCCGCGATCTTGCGCCAATCAATCTCTGATGCCCGCTGTCGGACGTCGTCCGGCACACGCTTCGCCGCCTCACCGAACACCTCGAGGTTCCGCACGACGGCGTCGACCGTCCTCGAGTCGCTCGCGAAGGCGTCGTAGTCCGATGCGTCCGTGTAGGTCGCAAGTCGAGCAGCCGACTCAAGCATGTCCTCGAGGTATAGGCGGATGTCACGCGGCATGGATTGCCTCGCTCAGGATCTGCTCCCGCACGCGCGGCCTCAAGCCATCGATCAACACCAGATCCACCCGCCGCCCCAAAAGGTCCTCGAGGTACAGCTTGAGGTCCATGTAGCGGTCGAACGTGTGCTCGTCGAGATCGACGAGCAGGTCGACGTCGCTCACCTCGCTCGCCTCGTCGCGAGCGAACGATCCGAACAGGGCGACCGACCTAGCCCGGTTCCCTCACCACGATCCGTCGGATTCGCCGTATCTCGTTGCCCT
>JBBDIB010000093.1:0-13441 GCA_040880665.1 Planctomycetota bacterium | reverse complement strand
CACTAGCTGGGTGGTTCAAGAAATCGTCGAGCGGAGAAGAGGGCGCAGGATGGTTCTGGCCCCTGGTCGATCCACAATCTACCCGCGAGGGTCGATTTCCCACCGGCCGGGCTCGGTTTCCGCAGCCGAAGGCTGCCCGGGGCGCTGGCACGCGCTGAGGGGCGCGGGCCCCGGCCGATTGCCGCCTACGTGCAGGATCGCTCGGCTGGGGGAGCGCAAGGGCACCTCGCCGAGACCCGCGTGCGGCTCCGCACGCGGGCTCGGAACCGCCACAACGTCTTGCACAGTCCAGCTTTAGGGCTGTCGGCGGCGAATGCGCGCGCGCTTGGCACGGGGCTTGGGAGGCCCCGGCATGGCCACCCTGGAACTGGATCCGCTCGACGCATTGCGGGCGTACCCGCGCGTGCTCGCGCAACTGCGCGCGGCGGGCGGCGATTCCTTTGCGGACGAGGACGAGGACGCTCGGGCCAACCGGCTCGGGACGCGCTTGATGGCGCTCTGGCGCGACGAGCGCTCGAAGGAATCCTTCGAGGCGCTCTATCGCGTCAGCCACGTGGCCGTCCGGCAGTGGATCCAGGGGCTCCTGGGTTCGAACCCGCGCGGGCTCGATCCGCGCGAGGTGCTGCAGGACACGTTCGTGAACGTGTTTCGCTATCCGAACTCGTTCCGCGACGACCACGCGGGCAGCTTTCGTGTATGGGTGCGCACCATCGCCGGCAATCAGATCCGCCGCGCCTGTCGACCGCCGGCGCTGGCCGCTGGCGCCTATCCGGAGGGCTGGAACGAGCCCGCCGATCGCCATGCCGGGCCCGTGGAGAGTTTGGTGGGGATGGACGAGCGCCTGCGCATGGGTTCCGCCTGGCGGCTCTTCCTGATGCACTACGCGCGTGCGTTCGAAGAGCTGGCCGAGCGCGATCGCCGCGCGCTCCAACTGGTCGAGGTCGAGAGCCTGCCCTACGCCGAGGCCGGCGTGATCCTGGGCGTGGGTCGCTCGAACATGAAGATGATCGTCTTCCGCGCACGCCAGCGGCTGGCGCGCCACATGCGCGTCAGCATGCTCGGCGAAGGCATCGGCGCCGCGGCCTGACCGGGAGCGTTGCTGGCACGCGCCGACGCGGCGGGCTACCGTCGTCCGCGATGACGAGCGAGACACGAGCGATCGACCTCCTGGTGACGAACGCCGCGTTCGTCGTCACGCCGGAGGGAACGCGGGCCCGCGGCGGCCAGGACCTCCGTCGCGTGCGCTCGATCGCCGGCGGGTCGGTCGCGGTCCGGGACGGCACGATCGTCGCGGTCGGCACCGAGTTGGAGCGCGCGGACGGCGCGATCCAGCGCGGGCCAAAGACGCGGGTGCTCGACGCCGGGGGCGGCGTCGTCGTGCCGGGCTTCGTCGACTGTCACACGCATCCCGTCTTCCTCGGGACGCGCGAGACGGAGTTCGAGCTGCGCACGCGCGGCGCTTCCTACGTGGAGATCGCAGCCGCGGGCGGAGGCATCCTCTCCAGCGTCGAGGGCGTGCGGGGGGCGGACGCGGCCACGCTCGGCGCGCTGCTCGCGCTGCGGCTCGATCGCTTCTTGGACGCGGGCACGACGACGATCGAAGCGAAGAGCGGCTACGGGCTCTCGCTCGACGCCGAACGGAAGAGCCTCGAGGTACTGCGCGCCGCCGGCTCGCACCCGGTCGAGATCGTCCCGACGTTCCTCGGCGCCCACGACGTGCCGCCCGAGTACCGGGACGACCGCGGTGCCTACGTGGACCTGTTGATCGACGCGATGTTGCCCGCGATCCGCGAGGCGGGCTTGGCGGAGTATGCCGACATCTTCACCGAGGACCACGTCTTCGGTCTCGTTGACAGCCGGCGCATCCTCGAGCGCGCGCGCGAGCTGGGCTTCGGGCTGCGCATGCACGTCGACCAGCTCTCGCCGTTGGGCGGCGCGGAACTCGCGGCGGAGCTGGGCGCGACGAGCGCCGACCATCTCGAGTTCGTCAGCGACCGCGGCATCGACGCCTTGGGCGAAGCGGGCGTCGTGCCGGTGCTCTGCCCGGTCGTCCCGCTCTACCTGCGCGTCGATCAGGAGGCGCCGGCGCGCCGCATGATCGACCGCGGTCTGGCGCCGGCGCTCTCGACCGACTTCAACCCCGGCAGTTGCTACCTGCAGAGCCTCGCCGAGGTCGCGAGCTGGGCTGCGCTGCGCTATCGCATGACCGCGGAAGAGTGCCTGACGGCGATCACGCTCAACGCCGCGGCGTCGTTGGGCCGCGCCGATCGGCTGGGCAGCCTCGAGGTCGGCAAGCAAGCCGACCTCGTCGTCCTGGACGTGCCGAATCTGGCGCACCTGGTCTACGAACTGGGCCGCAATCCGGTGCGCGCCGTCGTCAAGCGCGGCGAGGTCGTGCGCGGGTGAGCGAGCTGATCGAGTGCGTCCCGAACGTCAGCGAAGGTCGTGATCCGCGCGTGTTGCGCGCGCTCGAGGACGCGGTGCGCGCCACGGGCGCGAGCTTGCTGGACGCCAGCATGGACCCCGATCATCACCGCGCGGTGCTGACGTTCGTCGGGTTGCGCGGCGACGTGCTCGACGCCGCGCTGGGCGTGCTCGACGAAGCCATCGCGTCGGTGGACCTGACGCGGCACGACGGCGTGCATCCGCGCATCGGAGCGCTGGACGTCTGCCCGTTCATCGGCGTCGACGCCGACCCGGCGGTCGTGCGCCGGTTGGCCCACGACTTCGGCGCGTGCGCCGCGGAGCGCGGACTGCCCGTCTTCTTCTACGGCGACGCCGCGCTCGTCGAGGCGCGGCGGCAGCTACCGGCCCTGCGTCCCGGCGGGGGACGCCGGCTGTTGGCGGACCTGGGACGCGTTCCCGGGTTGCTGCCCGACCTGGGGCCGACCCGGCCACACCCCACGGCTGGCGCGATCGCGGTGGGCGTGCGCGACTTCCTGATCGCGTTCAACGTCGACCTCGAGACCGACGATCTCTTGATCGCGCGTCGGATCGCGGGTCGTGTGCGCGAGTCCGGCGGCGGGCTGCCGGCGGTGCGCGCGCTCGGGCTGCCGCTGGCCTCGGAAGGTCGCGTGCAGGTTAGCATGAACCTCTGCGATTGGCGCCGAACGGGGCTCGCGCGAGCCTTCGATGCGGTCGCCGACGCGGCGCGCGAGCACGGTGTGCGCGTGCACTCGAGCGAGCTGATCGGCCTCGCGCCGGCGGCCGCGCTCGACGTAGAGGTGGCGCGGCACGTACGCTTGCGCGACTTCGATCCCGACCGACACGTCTTCGAACGGAGACTCCGATGATTCGAATCCATGCACTCATGGCGCTCCTGCCGCTGGCCATCGCGCCCGGGGGCGTCGCGTTCCAGGAGGACGCGGAAGCCCCGGCCGACAGCGAGGTCCGCGAGCGACGGAAAGCCTACGAGGACGTGCTCGAACGCGAGCTGCCCTTCGCTTGGAGCGAGCACTTCCTGGTGCTCGCCGACCACGACGGCTTCCGCTTCGACAAGCGCAAACTGGGCGGGAAGGAACTCGCCGCCGAGGTGGCCACCTTCGCCGAGACGGTGTTCGCCGACTACTGCGAGGTGCTGGGGCTCGATCCGAAGAAGGAGTTCACGAAGCGCTCGGAGATCCTGCTCTGGGAGGAGCAAGAGGATCACGAGAAGGTGGCGCGCGACCTGCTCGAGTGGGTTGCCGGCGAGGAGACCGAGGACTGGCCGATCTACCGCCGCGGCGACCGCGCGACCTATGGCCTGATCCTCGACAGCGCCTGGGCCAAGGACGGCGCGATGCTGAAGCGGCGTTTGGTGCACAACATCGCGCGCGGGTTGTTGAGCTGCCAGAAGCCGAGCGGCTTGATCGGTTCGACGGGCAACGGCTGGCTGAGCGTCGGACTCGGCATGTGGTTCGAGGATCGCGCGTACGGCACGATCGCTTCGGTCGACCAGCGCGATTTGTTGCAAGAGCTGCCCTCGAAACCGGGGAAGTGGCGCGCGGCGGTGAAGAAGCTCGTCAAGCGCGACAAGATCGAGGACTTCGAAGCGCTGGTCGCCAGCGGCGAGCAACAGCTCGACGCGGACGGGTCGTTGGTCGTGGCCTCGCTGATCGACTTCCTGATCGCGAAGGACCTCCCGCTCTTTCGCGAGTTCGTGCTGCACATGAAGAATCGCTCGCCGACGCGCGACGCGGTTCAGGTGACCTACGGCTGGAAAATGGACGAGTTCGAGGAAGCCTGGAGCGCATGGGTCGAGGGCACCTATTGAAGCTGGCGCGCTTTCGCGGTCGGTCGCGGCTCGGTGGCGCGGCGTTGGTGTGCTCGCTCTTGGTCGCACCGTCGTTCGGCGCGCCCCAAGCGGCCGAGGTCGAGCACCTCGGGACGGTTTGGACCGAGCGCGCCAATCGCCTGCACCGCGCCTTCGCCGACGCCGACGATGCTCGCCGCGCGGTCGTGCGCGCGCGCTTCACACCGGATCGCTTCCCGGGCCTGTTGGAGCTGGCCCAGGCCTTCCACGTGCTCCAAGGACGCCCCGAGAGCGAGGTCGACGGCGCGTTGCAGCGGCTCGTCGATGGGCTCGACGTGCGACTGCTACCGGGCTTCCTGTCGATCACCGAGCACCAACGACCGCATCAAGCGCTCGTGGAGCCGCGCGTGCTGGGACTGCTGCCCGGCCTGGTGGGCAAGCCGCTGACGGTGACGCTGACGTGGCAACTGGGCGCGAGCGCTCGGCACGGTCGCCAAGAACCGATCGGCGGCTCGAACTTCACGGCGCCGGGCTTTCGGATGTTCCTGAACGATCCGCGCCGGGCGGACGACCCAGCCGGGGATTGGGAACTGGTGCCGTCGCTCCTGGTGGACGGGCGTCGCTACGTCGGGATGCCGGTCGTCGCGCCCGTCGAGCGCAGCGCGCCCGGCGAGGAGCCGCAGCTGGCAGCGGCACTCGAGAACTGGCGCAGGCAGGGTTGGCGCAGCTTCGGCGACGTGGACGCCCTGACGCGCTCGAGCGGCGCGCCGTTCACGCTCGCTCCGGGCATCGACGGTTGGCGGCGCGCGCCCGACGGACCGCGGCGCGCGACCGTGCTCGTCATGCGCCACGCGGAAGAGAGCAGCGCAGGGCCCCTGACCGGCTGGCTGGGCGCGCGCTGGCAGCCGCTCGTCGAGCACGGCCTGGAGCTCTTCACGCTGCCCGTCGAAGCGCGCGGCAGCGACGCGTTCGGTCTTTGGCTCGAGGAGCGTCGGAGCCACGGACCGGTCGTGCTCGTGCTGCGGGGCGACGCCGTCGTGCGCTGGGTCCTGGCGCGACCGGGCACCCCCGCGGAGTTCGACGGCGTCGTCTTGACCGGCTCGACGTTGCGGCCGAGCCCGGGCCTGGTCGGTGCAGCCCGCGTGCTCTGGATCGGTGCCAAGGCGCGCGCCCCCGAGGACGGGCCGGTCACGGCGATCGAGGGCGAGCGGAGCCCGTTCTTGGACGAGCCCCGCTTGCCACAGCGAGTGGGCGCCTGGTTCGAGTCGAACTGGTGAGCGCGATGTACTGCTAGCGCAGGTACTGCTCCGCGCTGGCGTCCGGAACCGGCGGGCCGTCGCCGGCACCGGTGATCAGGATGCGCTGGCCGGAATCGATCGTCGTCGCCGAGACCAGTTGACGCATGCCCAAAAGATCGGGGCCGTCGGTCCACTGAGCGACCGAGTAGGGCGCCAGCTCGATCGTCGGCTCGGGCGTTCCCGACACGGTGGCGATGTTCGCGGTCGCCAGGCCGCCGAGCACGACGAGTCCGAGCCCGGTGTCGATCAGGTTGGGATAGGCGCGCGCGTGGTTGAGCGCCGGCGCGGCCGCGAAGGAGCCGCCGGCCGTGTAACGCTCGCAGCTCGCCAGCGGCGTCGCGACCTGGGTCAGGATATCGAGGTCCGAGCCGCCGACGACCAGCGCACGGCCGTCCGGCAGGGTCGTCTGTCCGTGGAAGAGCCGCGGCGTCGCCATCGAGGACGTCGCGAGGAAGCCGTTCGTGATCGGATCGTAGCGCCACGCCCCGTTCGAGACCGCCGGGGTCGGAATGCCGAAGAACGAGCCCACGACCAAGCCGCCGGTGACCAGGACGCGGCCCGAGGGCAGCACCGACGTCGCTTGTCCAATGGCGCCATAGGGCCCCGAGATGGGGAGGTCCGGCCCGTTGGACCAGGTGTTCGTGTTGGGGTCGAACAGCTCGCTCGATTGCAGCGTCGCCGCCGCGAGCCCGACGATGTCGCTTGCGTTGAACGACGACGTGCCCGCGAGCACCAAGACGCGGCCGTCGTTGAGTCGCGTAGCCGTGTGGAACGTGCGCGCCGTGCTCATGTTCGGAACCGGCGTCGCGGTGTTCGTGACGGGGTCGAAGACCTCGGCCGTCGCGAGGGGCGTGTTCGTGCTGTCGAAGCCGCCGACGAGCAGCACGCGGTTGTCGAACAGGCGCGTCGCCGTGTGCCCCGTGCGCCCCGCGGCGAGTCCGGTGGGGAGCTCGGCGAACTCTTGCGTGTCGGGGTTGTAGATCTCGATCGACGCCGTGACGAAGGAGCCGGTCGCGGCCACCTCGACGCCGCCGGCCAGCACCACGCGACCGTCGCCCAGCTCCGTCACCGTGTGTCCGCTGCGCGGCACGGCGACGTCACCGAACGTGGGGTGGATCGAGTTCGGGAAGCCGGTCACGAACGTCGTTCGGTTGGAGACCTCGTCGACGATGCCGAACGGCCCCGGCAAGGTCACGAACTGCGCGTGCAGCGGGAGGCCGGAGAACGAGATGTCGTTGGGTAGTGCGTACGCGACTTGCGCGGTGCCCGAGCCGAACGACAGTTGGCCCACGACCATAAGACCCACCAGGTCCAGTCCGATGTCGAGCGTGCCGCCGGGCAGCGGAGTCGACTGCAGCACCATCGAGGGCTTGAGAGCGAAGAGCTGGCCCCCGTCGCCCATCAGGTCGTAGGTCACGGTGCCACCGAGCTGACCGCCGGTCCAGGAGAGCGTCGCCTCGGCGGCGAGTGTCGGAACGGCGAGGAGGAAGGCTCCGGTGAGCGGAAGGAGAACGTGACGCATGGGCTTCATGGCGGGCGCGTTTGGGGTGTTCGAGCGGAGGGGAGGCTGGCGGCGCGCGCGCCGCGAGGGGTGTCCAGAGTCTACCCCTCGTGCGGCGAAACGGCCGTGTTCGAACGGAACGGCTGCCCGCGCGCGCATTCCTAGCCCGGTTCCCTCACTACGATCCGATCGGATTCGTCGTAGATCGCTGCCCTGTCGAGGCTTCGCGACTGAAGCGCGCGGAGGCGACTTTGCAGGTCGCCGAGCACGATGAGGGAGGGAAGTGTCGGCAGGGCAATGAGATACGGCGAATCAGACGGATCGTGGTGAGGGAACCGGGCTAGCGGACGAGCTGCTCCGCCGTGCGATCGGCGGTGGGCTGGCCGTCGAGCCCGGTGCCCACGAAGAGCACTCGCGCGCCCGCGTCGATCGCGACGGCGCGGGCGACCTCGCGCGGGAGGATCGTCGCCGGGCCCGCGCTCCAACCACCGAGTCCGTGGTCGATCGACTCGGTGATCGTTTCGGGCGTGCCGCTGCCCGTTGCGACGTCCGCGTTGGCGAGGCCGCCGACCACGACGATCGCGCTGCCCGTGTCCACCAGGTTCGGGTAGGCGCGCGCGTGGTTCAGCGCGGGTGCCGACGTCCACGAATTCGTCGCGGCGTCGTAGCGCTCGCAACCCGTGCGCGTGAAGAACGACAGCGCCGTGAAGTCGCCATCCGCGCCGCCGGCGACCAAGGCCGTGCCGTCGGGCAGCGTGATGCTGCCGTGGTACGCGCGCTCCTCCGCCATGCCGGCGGTCGCGACGAAGGCGCCGGTGCCGGGGTCGTAGCGCCAAGCGTCGTCGGAGAACGAGGGGATCGGAATGCCGAGGAACGAGGCGACGAGCACGCCGCCCGTCACCAGCACCTGTCCGTTGCCGAGCAGGCTCGCCGCTTGCCCGATGACGCCGACGTTGCTGCCGATGGGCAGCGTCGGCCCGCTCGTCCAGGTGTTCGACAACGGGTCGTAGAGCTCGGTCGACTTCTTTGCTTGCGCCAACGACGAGAGCACCTGTCCGAGATCGAAGAGCGCCGAACCGCCGACGACCAGCACGCGTCCGTCCGCCAACAGCGTTGCGGTGTGCTGCGTGCGCGCCTGGTTCATCGGGCCCGTCGGCGTGACGAGCCCCGTCGCGGGATCGAAGACATCGGCCGTCGCCACGACGACGCCGGAGTCGTCGTAGCCGCCGGCCAACAGGATGCGTCCGTCGGCCAAGGTCGTCGCCGTGTGCGTGCTGCGCGCGGCGGGTAGCGTCGTCGCGAGCAGAGCGAACTCCTGCCTCACTGGGTCGTAGCGCTCCAGGCTGGCGAGCGGCACGAGCATGCTGCCTTGCGGTTCGTCACCGCCGGCGACGAGGACGCTGCCGTCGGGGAGGAGCGACGCGGTGTGCCCCGAGCGCGCGACGTGGCACGCGCCGAAGGTGTTGTGCATCGAGTCGCCCGCCGAGGCGACGAACGTCGCGCGGTTCGAGACGTCGTCGACCAGGACGCCGGCGCCGGGGAAGGTCACGAACTGCGCGTGGATCGCGACGCCGGCGAAGGCGACGTCGGTCGGCAGCGGAAGAACGAGCGTCGCGGTGCCGGTCGCGGGCGAGAGCAAGCCGACCTGGAGCAACCCGATCAAATCGAGACCGATGTCGAGCGTCCCACCCGGCAGGGGCGTCGGTCCGGTGGACAAGGATGGCTTGAGCCCGAACAACTCGCCGGGATCGCCCGCGAGGTGATACGCGACGCTGCCGCCGAGCAGCCCGCCGCTCCAGTCGAGCGTCGTCTGGGCTCGGTGCGGGTCGGAAGCGAAGCAGAGGGCGGCGAGCAGCGCGGCGACGCGAACGGCGAGGCGAGGGAGCATGGAGATCACCAGAGGGGACGGCGGTTGGACCTTCTCGAGCTTAGCCAGGCCGCCCCGAATCCGGCAGGATGGGAGCGCCCGATGCCCTCCCTCGCCCCCTTCGTCGGCGCCCTCGCACTCGTCGTGGCCGCCGGCTGTGCCGGGGGCCGCGCCCCCGCCGATCCCTGGCGGCATGTGACGGAACGCTACGGCGTCGGTGTGCGACTGCCGATCGCGACCCACTACGAGCTGGTGGGGGAGTTCTTCGGCGAGGATCTCGCCACCGGCGAACCGGTCGTCGCCAAGGACGAGGGGCGCCTCAAGGGCAGGGTTGGCGGCGGCCTGCGCATCGAGCGCTTCCTCGACGAGACCTGGTCCCTGGCGGGCCTGGTCGAGGCGCGTTCCTTCGACGTCCGCGGACTCTCGCCCTTCGGCGACGATCTACCGCTCGAGGTGGAAACGATCGAGGCCTGGCAGGTCGCGCTGCAGCTCAAGCACCGCTTCCGGCCGAACGCGCTCGACGCGCGCTTTCGACCCTGGGTCGGTGTCGAGGTCGCCTACTTGCCCGACCTCTCCGCGGACGTGACGCTCGACCTCTCGAGCTTCGGCTCGTCCGATCTCGAACTCGAATCGAAGGGCGAGCCGTTCTTCGTCGGGGCGCTGCAAGCCGGCGTGTCGGTCCACGTCGCCGAGCGCGTGCTGCTGGAGTTGGGCGTGGCGTACGAGCACGCGCTGACGAAACTCGACGCCGATCTCTCGTTCGAGATCGCCGGCGAGCGCGTCCCGATCACCGCCGAGTACGTGCCGCGCGGCTGGATCCTCGGGTGGGGGCTGACGTGGCTCTGGTGAGCCCCGCGCGGTGAGCCCCGCGCCGCCGCCTCAAGTTCCGCCCGGCCCGCGACCGAAGAGCGCTGCATGAGTCCTGACGCGGAGCGGCGTAGCTCGAATCGGCGCCCGTTGGAGACAGCGGTCGCCCTGCGCGTCGTATCGACGTCGCTGAGCGGACTGTCCGACAATCTTTCGGACGTGGGACTCTTGCTGACGCTGGAGGAGCCGTTGGTCGTCGAGGTCGAGCTGACCGTCGACGGTGAACGCGTGGTCAGGACGGGCCGGCTCGTACGGCTCGAGCCGTTGGAGGCGTTGATCGCCGGCGTCGCGATCGAGTTCGACACATAGGTCCCACAGGCTTGGCCGTGCGGAGCGGGGAAGTTTTCGCTCCTGGCGCTTCTTCGACGTGGATCCACACGCACAGCGGGGCGCGAACGAGCGTTGGCGCTCGTGGATGCGCTTCTCGTTCGGACCCTCGGCCGAGAACGTGGATCTGGGTCCCGGCCGCCGCGAGGGGCGCTTGACCGACGCGCGCGCGGCCGCCGCCCGTTGAGATCGGGGGAGCGCGCGGCTATCCTCTCGCGGCTCCGACTCCTCGACCACTCCAAGACCCTCCCCTCAGGCAACGCCATGGCCGGCGCCGATATCGCGCAACTCATCATCGACGGCAAGACCTACGAGCTCCCGATCGTCGTCGGGAGCGAGGGTGAGCGCGCGATCGACATCACCAAGCTGCGCGGCACGACCGGGCACATCACGCTCGACAGCGGCTTCGCCAACACCGGAGCGTGTCAGAGCGCGATCACCTTCATCGATGGCGAGAAGGGGATCCTGCGCTACCGCGGCTACCCGATCGAGGAGTTGGCCAAGCAGAGTACGTTCCTCGAGGTCGCGTGGCTGCTGCTGAAGGGCGAGCTCCCCAGCCAGGAAACGCTCAGCGCGTTCACCGAGGACGTGACGCGGCACACGATGCTGCACGAGGACTACCGGCGCCTGTTCGGCTTCATGCCGAAGAACGCCCACCCGATGCCGGTCTCGGCGGCGGCGGTCTCGGCGCTCTCGACCTTCTACCCGGAGGGCGAGACCGACGACCAGATCGAGAAGGCGGTCGTGCGCCTCCTGGCGAAGATGCCGACGATCGCGGCCAACGCGTACAAGCACTCGATCGGGCAGCCGTTCATCTATCCGCAGAACGACCTCGACTACACGTCGAACTTCCTGAACATGATGTTCGCGACCCCGTGCGAGGAGTACGAGGTCGACCCGGTGATCGCCAAGGCGATCGACCTGTTGCTGATCCTGCACGCCGATCACGAGCAGAACTGTTCGACCAGCACGGTGCGGCTGGTGGGCAGCTCGCTACCCAGCCTGTTCGCGACGATCGCGTCCGGCATCAGCGCGCTCTGGGGCCCGCTCCACGGCGGCGCGAACCAGCGCGTGATCGAGATGCTCGAGCGCATCGCCAGCGTCGAGGGCAGCGCCGACGAGTACATGCGGAAAGCCAAGGACGGCGACGACTCGACGCGCCTGATGGGTTTCGGGCACCGCGTCTACAAGAGCTACGATCCCCGCGCGGCCATTTTGAAGGACACGTGCAAGGACATCCTCGCGCGACTGGGCGGCTCGAGTCAGCTCCTCGAGATCGCCATGCGCTTGGAGGAGATCGCGCTGTCCGACGACTACTTCGTCGAGCGCAATCTCTACCCGAACGTCGACTTCTATTCGGGCGTCATCTACAAGGCGATCGGCATCCCGGTGAACATGTTCACCGTCATGTTCACGATGGGGCGGCTGCCCGGCTGGATCGCGCAGTGGCTCGAGATGCGCCGCGATCCCTCCTTCCGCATCGGGCGTCCGCGCCAGGTCTACATCGGCGCGACGAAGCGCAGCTACGTGCCGGCGGGCCAGCGGTAAGGTCCCGCGGTTCGCGCGACCGACGTACGCAGTGTCTGGCTGAGCGTCAGATCCAGTCAGCTCCCGGGCGTCCGCGCGCGTTCCGCGTGCGCGCGGCCACGCTAGCTCACCCGTGAAGCGCCCGCGATCTTCCCTGCCCCCGGCACGTGGAAGATGCTTCCGAACGGGGCGATGCTGCCCAAATCACGCGGGTTCCTACCATTTTGGAATTGATTTCTTCGGTTGACGAGGCAGCGCGGCCGAGTACTCTGGTGCTCGCAACCGACCTCGGGAAGACCCGGTACGTAACGGGCTAGTTCCTTCCCCACAACCAATCCTCAGGAGGATCGACAGTGACCTTTTCCAAGCATCTCTTCGCCGCCGTCGCGGCCGTGTCGCTCGCAAGCTTTGCGAGCGCGCAGTACGCGACCTCGACGATCCCCGGCGCGTTCAACGACATCAGCGCCACCGGCACCGACCTCGGCATCGTCACGGACGATGGCGGCGTCGTCACGCCGATCGGCTTCGCCTTCGACTTCTTCGGCTCCGCGATCACCGAGATCGGCGTGAGTTCGAACGGCTACATGACCGACGGCGGCAGCCTGGGCGATTTCAGCAACGATTGCATCCCCAGCGCGTCCACGCCCCACGGCCGGATCTCGCCCTTCCAGGGTGACTTCTCGCCGAACAACGGCGGCACCATCTACAGCGAACTCGCCGGATCGCCCGGCAGCCAGACCTTCACGGTCCAGTGGGACGCGGTCCCGAACTTCGGTGCGGCCGCGACGGACTCCGCTTTCACGTTCCAGGCCACGCTCTTCGAGGCCGACAACTCGATCGAGTTCCAGTACGGCACGTTCGTCGCCGGTGCTGCTCCGCAAGCGATCGACGGTTCCGAGCAGTCGATCGGTATCGAAGACCAGGCCGGCGCGGTCGGCTTCGAGATCTCGTGCAACGCGGCCGTCGACACCACCGTCGGCTACCGTTTCGAGCTTCCCTCGATCGCCCCTCCGGTGCTGACCGCGCCGTCTAGCGCCTGCCTGGGTGACACCGTCACCTTGTCGGGTACGGGCGAGCCGGGGCACTTCTACGCGATCGCGGTGTCCGGCTCGAACGGCCCGACCCCGTTCGGTCCGATCAGCCTCGACCTGGGCTCCGACTACATCGACAACATCGTCGGCCTCGGCGTCATCGATGGCGCGGGTGCCACGGCCCCGGCCAACGTCTTCGTGCCGCCGGCGCTCGGGTGCGGCTTCACCGGCTACTCGCAGATGGTCACCCTGACCCTCGGCCCGGTCGCCGACGTGCAGAAGAGCGGCTCGGAAGAGACGGTGTTCAACGAGTGCCAGGTCTTCCTGGGCGACCTCGACGCCGATGCCCTGACGTCGGACCACTACTCGTTCGTCGCGACGGCGGGTGACGTGGTCACGATCACGATGTGCCGCCTCGAGAACGCGCCGGCCAGCGGCTGCTCGACGCTCGACCCGCGCGTCTGCCTCTACGACGCCCCCGGCTTCTCCAGCACCGGTATCGTCAGCGGTGACGACAACCTGGGCGACTGCTACGTCGCCGGTTGCCCCGATGGCAACAACTACTTCAGCGCTGGCGGAATCATCGACTTCACGATCCCGGCCGACGGCACCTACGAGATCGCCGCATCCGGTTGGGGCGCGACCTCGGGTCCCTACGAGCTGACGGTTCAGGGCTGCACCGGAACGGTCAGCCTGGTCGCCGACGAAGCGACCGGCGGCTGCTTCTAGGTTCCCGCTGCTAGGAGCCTGCGTCACGGGTGGCGGTTCGCCAGGCACCGATCCTCGAACCGA
>JBBDIB010000092.1:50913-74608 GCA_040880665.1 Planctomycetota bacterium | reverse complement strand
GAGTGGCAAGTTCCACATGGTTGGATGCCATTTGGGACCTTGGCACGACGCAGAGATCGGTTCGAGGATCGGTGCCTCGCGGATCGCCACCCGTGACGCAGGCTCCTAGCCGCGCTTGCCCTTCTTCTGCACCGCCTTGGCCTTCGCGACGGCGACGCCGGAGTTCATGCCGATCTTGGTGACGCGCAGTCGGCCGCGCGTGGGGCCGCCGGACTTGTTCTGGAACTTTGCCATGGGATTTCGTTCGTTCGCGAG
This sequence comes from Planctomycetota bacterium, assembly GCA_040880665.1. Lineage (GTDB taxonomy): Bacteria > Planctomycetota > UBA1135 > UBA1135 > JBBDIB01. Next base: position 74,353 of record JBBDIB010000092.1, on the reverse strand, counting down.
GGGAGGAGGAACGCGGGAAGATAGGCGGGTCCCGGCGAACGGTCAACCCTTCGAAGGCCGGTAGAGCGTGAGAAGCCCGACGCCGAGCACAGCGGCCCCGACGATCGCCGGCAGCCAGGAGTCCCGTAGATCACCCTCGAGGCCGACCAGAAGCCCGTTGTAGACCAGGTGCAGCACCATCGCCGGCACGGTCGAGCCGCTGACGAGCGCGACGGCTGCGGCGACCCCGCCCAGAACGCCGGTCACGGCGAAGCGATGCACGGAGGCGTGGACGGCGGCGAACAACAGCACCTGCCAGAGCACGACGCGGCGCGGCCGGCGCGTGCCCATCGCCCGGAGGAGCGAGCCGCGAAACAGGAGCTCTTCGGCGATCGCGGGCGAGACGGCCAGGAGCACGAGCTGCCAGCCGCGACCGCCGAACTCCGAGGCCAAATCCTGGAGGCCCGCTTCGGGCGCGGGCAGCCAGGTCTCCTGCCAGGTGAACCAGCGGATGGCGCACCACGCGAGCATTGGCGCGATCAGCGCCGCGCCCACGATGTGGAGCGCGCGCGGCCGTCGCGGTCCCAGCAAAGTCGGAAGCAACCCGGCGCCGGTGCGCCGCCTGAGGTCGAACGCGACCGCGAACGCGAGCGCGGGAACGAGCAGCCACAGCGTCGCCGCGAGCCCCTGCGAGAGGCTCCAGCTCTGCAAGCGACCGCCGACGACGTAGATCAAGAGGACGGACGCGATACCCCAGGCGACCGCACGGCGAAAGCGCGCGTCGCCGGCGAGTTCCGAGCCGGGCGCGCGAGCGACCAGCACGCGCTCGGCGTCGAGCGCCGAGGCGACGCTACGGAGCGCCAGCAACGCCCAACCCGCCGACCACGCGAGGCACCACACCGCGAGCCCGAAGCCGAGGGCGCCCGTTAAGGCGTCGCGCATCGCGAGCGACGCGCCGGCGATCGGGATCGCGCCCAGCAGGAAATCGAGTTCGACCGAGTCCTGGGTCGCCAGCGACGCCGGCGCGATGGCAGCGAGCATCACGGGGAAGAGCAGGTTCTGACCTTCGCGGAAGCTGCGTGCCCGCGCCGAGATCCAAGTCAAGACCCCCGCCAGGAGCAAAACCGTCGGCGCGTACACGACGAGTGCCAGCAGCACGCGCACCGGTTGCACCGCACCTGGCTGACCGGCGAACTCGCCGAGCCCGAATCCCGCGCAGGCGAACAAGCCCAAGGCGTTCAACAGGAAGGCGACGCCTGCGATCGTAGCCACCGCGAGGAACTTGCCCCAGGCCAGGAACAAGGAGGGCACCGGTTGAACGAGCAACGTTTCGAGCGTCCCGCTCTCGCGCTCGCCGGCGAACGTGTCGAGCGCCGCGAAGGACCCCGCCGACAACACGAGGAAGATGGCCAAGAGCGGCAGCATGCGTCCGATCGAGAGGCCGAGACTGTCGTCGGGCGGTGCCACGTCGACCGCTTCCAACTCGAGCGGCGCCGCCGGATCGCGCCCCAGCGTTGCGAGGAGCCCCGCCTCGCGATCCGTCGCGAGGAGTTCCTCGAGCGTTGCCGTCACGCGTCGCCGTGCTTCGCCCGAGCGCGTGCGTGAGCCGTGGACCACCAGCTCCAGAACGGGTGGCGAACCGTCGCGCGCGACCAACAAGGCGTCGCAGTCCTCCTCGAAGATGGCGGGGTCGAGCGCGCTGGCCTGGAACGTCTCGACGTTGCGCACGGCTTCGTGATCCTCGCGCACGGTCAGTGGGGACTCGGTGTCCGCCAGGGCCGCGCGCACGCGGGCCGATTCGGCCGCGCTCAACGCGTCGAGCTGGACCCAGAGCACCGTCTCCTCCTCGTCGAGGCTCTCCGCCGCCATGCGCGAGAAGCTCGGGAACAGGACGAACAGGACGGGAAACAACACGACGGGCAGCACGACCGCCATCAGGAACGCGCGGCGATCGCGTACGAGCCGCTGCAACTCGCCGCGCAGGATCGCGAGGACGAGGTTCACGCTGCGGGCGCTCCCGCGTCGGCGATCAAGGCTTGGAAGACTTCGTCCAGGTAGGTCTTGCCCGTGCGTGCACGCAACTCGGCGAGCGTCCCGCTGGCGAACAAGCGGCCGTCGTGCAGGATGCCGATGCGGTCGCAGAGGCGTTCCGCCTCGGACAGGACGTGCGTCGAGAACAGCACGCAGCGCGACTCGCTCTTGCGACTTCCGAGGAACTCGATCATGTCGCTCGTCGCCAGGATATCGAGCCCGGTCGTCGGCTCGTCGAGGATCAAGACCGGCGGATCGTGCAGGACCGCGCGCGCGATCGAAGCGCGCTGCTTCTGGCCGCTGGAGAGTCCCTCGCAGCGCTGGTCGACGAACTTGGAGAGGTCGAACGCGTCGATCAGCTCATCGATACGCGCTTCGAGCGCCGGCTTCGCCATGCCGTGCAGCGTGCCGAAGTAGCGCAGCGTCTCGCGCGGCGTAAGGCGGGCATAGAGCCCGGTGGAAGCGGACAGGAAGCCCAGGCGGCGGCGCACCTCGAGCGGGTCCGCGGCGACGTCGACGCCGTCGATCCACGCGCGCCCGGCGCTGGGCGCGAGAATCGTGGCGAGCATGCGCAGCACCGTCGTCTTGCCGGCGCCGTTCGGGCCCAAGAGCCCGTAGATCTCGCCGTAGCGACAACCGAGTTCGACGCCGCGCACGGCCTCGACGACCCCGCGCTCGGGATCGTGGAACGACTTCTTCAGTGCCTCGGTGCGAATCGCGAGGCGCTCGATGGGATCGGTCGTCGGAGTGGTCATCGGGGGAGCTTTCGCCGCCGGAAGGAGAGCAGCGTCTTCGGGTCGAAGCCTTCGTCGAACAGGTCTTCGCGGCGCCGCAGGGCGACGGCCAGCCAGGTCGCGGCGAGAGCGTAGCCGAGTCCCGTCACCAGCACGATCGCGAACGCCGCCGGCCCGGCGGTGGCCGGTGCCGAACTGCCTTGCAACAACGCCTTGAAGACGAGGCTCGTCTGCATGACCGGGATCCAAGCGTTCGTCGCCGCCAGGTCGAAGACCGGCAGCGTTCCGACGATCGCAGGAAACAGGAACAGCATCTGCACGGCGCCGAGCATGGACTGACCTTGCTTGAACGTGCGCGTCATCGACGCTGCGGCGACCAGGACGCAGGCGGTGAAGAAGAGGAAGACGAGCGCGAACGGCGTCATCCGCAGCATCGCGCCCCAGGGCGGCTCGAGGGAGACCGCCTCCCCGAGGCCCGACATGAGATGCTCGGCCGCGAGCGCCATGCCCGCCACGTTCAACGACGTCGCGAGAGCCGCGGCCCAGACCACGGCGAGGATCTTGCCCAGCACGATCGCGAAGGGCGGCACGGGCAGGAGCGCCGTCGTCTCGGCGGTCTTGCGCTCCTTCTCGCCGGCCGTTGCATCGACCGCGGGATAGAAGCCGCCGAGGACCGTCATCATCACGAACAGCATGGGCAGGATCAGCGAGAACAAGAGCCCGGCGATGTCCTTCTCGTCCGCCAGATCGACGGTTTCGAGCGCGAAGGGGTCGAAGTCTTCGAGCTGTGCCCCCGCGCGCTCCAGCTCGACCGCGCGCAGCTCGAGCCCGTACTCGGTCAGCCGCGCTTCGACGCGATCGCGCGCCAACTTCGAGCGCGAGCGCGCGCCGTCGAACAGAAGTTCCGTCGGTCGCTCGTCGTGGAACCACACGACCGCGTCGAAGCCGTCCCGGTCGCGGACGGCGTGCTCGCGCTCGAGCTCGTGGGCGCCGAGGCGCCGCACGTCGACCTTGCCCTCGATGAGTTCGATGGACTCGTCGTCCAGGAGCGCGTCCGTCGCGGGCGCCCCGGCGTCGAGCCCGAGCGGTGATTCCAGCGCGCGGCTCACGCGTTCGACATCCAAGGTAGCGGGCATGTCGACCAGCGCCACCGTCACCTCGGTGCGCCGATCCTTGCCCTCCAAGATCAGGTAGCCCTGGATCATGACCCAGAACAGGACCGGGTACATCGCCAGCGGCAAGAGCACCGTGTACACGAGCGTCATGCGATCGCGCAGGCTCGCGACGAACTCGGTGCGCGCGATGCGCAGTGCGGAGCGCAGGATCATCGATCGGGAGACGTCGGTGACCGTTGCCATTCGCCGAAGTGGTCGGCGCCATCCTCGGTCACGACGACGCAGTCCTCGATCCGAATGCCGAAGCGACCGGGGAGATAGATCCCTGGTTCGTCGGAGAACGTCATGCCCGGCTCGAGGAGGACGCCGCTACCGCCGTCGAAGTTCGGCGCCTCGTGGCCCTCGAGCCCGATCCCGTGTCCGAGCCGGTGCGCGAACGCTTCGTACCCGCTGCCGAAGCCGCCGGCGTCGATCACCGCGCGCGCCGCGCGATCGACCTCGCGGCACGGCACTCCGGGACGAATCGCGTCGAAGGCCGCGGCTTGCGCGCGCCGCACCAGATCCCACGCGCGCTGGAACTCCGCGTCGGGCGAGCCCTCGAAGATCCACGTGCGCGTGTTGTCGCTCTGGTAGCCGTGCAGCCCGCCGCCCGTGTCGATCAAGATCTTCGAGCCCGGTTCGAGCACGCGTCCCGATGCGCGCCCGTGCGGCAGGGCCGCGCCTTCGTCGAACAACGAGAGGACCCACACGTCCGTCAGGCCCAGGCGCTCTTGCGCGCGACGCACGAGGTCGCCGACCTCGCGGTCGGTCAGGCCGGGCTCGAGCCAGGTCGCGACCTCGCCGAGCGCTTGCTGCGTCAGTTCATTGGCGAGGCGCAAGAGCCGCACCTCGTGCTCGTCCTTCTGGCCGCGCAGCGCGGTCAGCACGCTGGCCGCGGAGCCGACCTCGAGCGCGCCCGTTCGCGCCAGCCCGTCCAGGACGAAGACGCGCGCTTGATGATCGACGGCGACGCGCCGAGCGCCGCGCTGGACGAGCCGTTGGGCCAGCGGCGCGAACGCGTACTCATGCTCGTGCCAGGCGAGCAGCTCGCCGGCGGGCCCACCCGTCGCGATCGCCGCTTCGGCGCGCGGCGCTTCGAAGGCGGGCACGACCCAAAACGGGTCGTCGTCCGCCAGCACGACCAGCGCGAAGAGTCGCTCCGAGCGTCCCCAGCGAACCGCGGAGAGGTATTGCAAGCTCGCGCCCGGCTCGAGCACGACGGCATCGAGATCCTGGCGCTGCATCTCGGCGCGCAGGCGCTCGAGTCGGGCGGCGCGTTCGGCGTCGCTGATCGCGGCCACCTCGTTCGAGCGATCTGGCAGCGCGCGAAGGCGTGCCGCAAAGCGTTCGTCGTCGTCGGCTGTGTGCGTGTCTCGGTTCGTCACGGGGCTGCAGCCTACGGCGGCACCGCCCGCGGCGAGCGTCAAGAGTTCGCGGCGTGTGGGTTGCTTCACGACGGATCGCCGAAAACTTCGGCCTTCAAGTGGGTCAACAGGTAGCGCTCGATCCGGCGATACTCGTCGAGCCAGTGTGCTCCTTCGTCGAAGCCGTGTCCCTGCGAGGGATACAGCATCGCGTCGAAGTCCTTCCCGAGGTCGATCAAATCCTCGATCAAGCGAATCGAGTCCTGCGCGAACACGTTCGAATCCAGGAGCCCATGCAGGATCAGCAAGGGATCCTCGAGCTGCTGGGCGTGGTCGATCGGGCTCGAGCGCCGATACGCCTCGGCGTGCGTCGAAGGCTTGCCGAGACGCGGCTGCGTATAGCGCGGGTGGTACGTGCGCCAATCAGTGACCGACCGCAACGCGCAACCGACGGCCCAGCGTTCGGGCGCCGTGAACAGCGCCATCATTGTCAGGAAGCCTCCATAGCTGCCGCCGTAGACCCCGACGCGCTGGGGATCGACGAGGCCGCGCTCGATCTGGTCGTCGACGACGGCGTGGATGTCGGCGAGGTCGAGCCCACCGAGGTGGTACTGGACGGCGGTGCGAAACTCCCGCCCGTAGCCGGCGCTGCCGCGATAGTCGACGTCGATCACGGGCAGGCCGAGGCGCGCCAAGCGCGAATGGAACAGGAGGTTCTTCGGGTACTCCGTCATCGCCTCCGTCACGTTCTGCAGGTACCCTGCACCGTGCACGAAGACGACGGCGGGTCGCGGCGCTTGCCCAAGCGACCAGTCGGGCGGGACGAAGACGTGCGCGCGCACCGGCGTGCCGTCGGCGGCGGCGACCGTGATGCGCTCGGGTTCGATCCACGCGATCTCGCGGAAGGCGCGCGGAGTCGTGTCGGTCAAGCGCGTCGCTCCCTCGGGCGTCGCCAGGAACAATTCCGCCGGCTGGAACAGGCGTTCGTGCGTGAACACCAACCGCGCGGGCGTCGCGCCGGGCGTGAGGCTGGCGTTGAAGCCCGCCGGTTGGGGATACCAGCGCACGGCGGGCGGCTCGGTGCCGTCGAGCGCCGCCGCCGGCAGCCACCCGATGCACTTCTCGGCCGGATCGTCACGGATCGCAGCCAGGACCAGTCCACCGTCCTCGGTGAAGCGCCAGTCGGAGACCTCGCCCTCGACCGCGGTCAGTTGCCGCGCGGCGCCGCCGTCCGCTGGCACGAGGAACAGTTGCGCACGGTTCGGCGTCGTCGATGCGGAGCAGCGTTCCGATCCGACCACGAACGCGCTGCCGTCGGGCGTCCAGCGCGCGCGCGTGACCGGGCCGCCGATCCAGGCGTCGTCGTACTCGACGAAGCGCTGCTCGAGAAAGCCCTCGGTCCAGACGTACACGACGCGCTCGCGATGGTCCGCGGAGAGCGTCGAGAAGAGCGCGCGCGCCGGTCCGTGAGGATCTGTCGTCGGCGCCCAGGCCAGCGACGACGTCCACGCGAGGCGGGGGTCGGAGTCGCCGAAGAACGAACGCCGCGCGCCGCTCGACGTGTCCCAGATCCATGCGTGAAAGGGGTCGGGGCCGTCGTCCGCCAACTGGCGCCGGCCGGTGCGGGTCGTCACGCGCTCGGTCAGGAAGTCGGGCACGATCGTCGCTGCCGGTGCGTGCGAGCGGTCGTACTCGAGCGCGAAGACGAAACGCCCGTCCGGGGACATGGTGACGTTGTCGAAGAGTTCGGGATCGAAGGCTTCGAGCGTGACCAAGCGATCGTCGGCACGGTGCAGCACGTGCGGCCGGAGCGGCGGTGCGCTGCCGCCAAGGTCGCCATCGTCAGCTTCGCCGTCGGCGGGCGCGTTGAACTCGCGCGGAGCGACCTTCGCGCCGAAGACGATCGACGAGTCGGAGTTGAACGCCAGTTCGATGGGCGCCGCGTCGAGGTCCGCCGAGACGTGCTCCGCTGCGTCCAATGGAATCGGCAGCTCGGGCCAAGTCTCTCCGAGCGGCACGCGATAGGCCTCGGCGTCGTCGAGCACGTCGAGGAAGGCGCCGTCCTGGATCAGGTCGAGCCGCCGGATCGACCCTTGGAAGCGTCGGTGGGGATCGGGCGCGTCCGCTTCCACGGCCGGTGCTTCTACGACGAGCCGCGCCGTGCGCGCCGTCGGCGCATCGTACAGCAGGACCTCGCGCCCGCACTTCGCCACCAAGCGCGCACCGGTGGGCAACCACGCGACGCGCTCGAGCTCGGCCGAGGAACCTGCCGGCGGCGTGATCAGCTCCGCCAGCGGAGTGCCGCGCGAACCCGTGTCGCCGGGTCGCGCGATCTCGAGCAGTCGCAGCGGCGCGGCGCCGGGCGTCGCGGCGTCCGGCGACCAGCGCAGGAGCAGCCAGCGCCCGTCGGGCGAGAGCGACTCGGCCCGCGGCGTGACGCCGGCGATCGATGGCTCGAGGAAGATTTCTTCCAGCGTCGGTGCGCGCGGATGCGAGCGCGCGGAAGCATCGACTTCGACCGAGCGACACGCGATGACCGTGACGCTCGGGACGATGGACAAGAGAACGAGAAGGCGGCCGAGGACGAGGCTCATGCAAGAAGCCGCGTGGCGGCGCGACGAGCTTAGCCAGCGGGATCCGCGAAGAGGAGCACGCCCTTGGGCTTTGCCCCCCGTGCGCCCGTAAGTGCCCTCGCGCCGGACCGGCTGGCGCGACCTCAGCCCGGCGAATCGAGATGCAACGCGTTCAGGATCAGCCCGAGGTGACTGTACGCCTGCGGGTGGTTTCCGAGCGCGAGGCCGGCCTCGGGATCGAACTCTTCCGCGAGGCAGCCCGTGCGGCCCGGCAGCGCCGCGAGGGCGTCGAAACGCTCCCGCGCTTCACCGGGACGATCGACGAGGATCAAGGCGTCGATCAGCCACGAGGCGCACAACAAGAAGCCCCCTTCGTGCCCGGGGAGGCCGTCGTTCGCGTGGTAGCGGTCGACGACGGGCCCGCGCCCCAGCTCGCGTTCGATCGTCGTGACCGTTCGACGGAACCGGTCGTCGAGCGGATCCAAGAGCCCCGAGAGCCCGACCCAGAGCGCCGCGGCGTCGAGATCGTCGGCGTCGTAGGCGGCCGTGAACGCGCCGCGCGCTTCGTTCCAACCGCGCTCGAGCACCTCGTTCCGAATCGTGTCGGCGAGCGCGCGCCACTCGGGGCGCGGGACGCCGCGGTAGCGCCGCGAGATCGTCTCGGCACGGTCGAGCGTCAGCCAGCACATGACCCTCGAGTGCACGTGGTGACGCGGCCGCGCGCGAATCTCCCAGATGCCGTGGTCGGGCTCCATCCAGCGCGCCTCGACGGCGTGCACCAGGTTCTCGAGCAAGCGCCAATGCTCCATGGAGAGCGGGGCGCCGGCTTCGATCAGGACGCTCACCAGTTCGGCGATCGGGCCGAAGACGTCGAGCTGCACCTGGTTGGAGGCGGCGTTGCCGACGCGCACCGGTCGACTGGCGCGATAGCCGGCGAGGCTCGCGATCTCGGCCTCGGGTCCGAGGTCGTCGCCGGAAACTGTGTACAAGGGATGCAGCCGTTCGGGGCTTTGGCAGCGATCGACGAGTCCGAGGACCCACTGCAGGAACTCGAGCCCTTCGCGCAGGCTGCCGAGCCGCACGAGCGCCTCCGCCGATTGCGCGCCGTCGCGCAGCCAGCAGTAGCGGTAGTCCCAGTTGCGGATCCCGCCCAGCACCTCGGGCAGGCTCGTGGTCGCGGCCGCGGCGATCGCGCCCGTCGGGCGGTGCACGAGCCCGCGCAGGATCAGCGCCGAGTGCCGCACGAGTTCGGGAGCCACGCCGGGAAGCTCCAGGCGGCGGGCCCAATCGCGCCAGTGGTCGAGCGTCTCGACGAGACGTCGATCGCCGCGCGAACCGTTCTCGAAGAGGTCGACCGCGCCGTAGCGCAGCTCGAGATCCAACGGCTGGCCGGGCAGCAACATCACGCGCGCCGTCGCCGTGTGGTGTCGACCGACGTCGGTCAGCTTCCAGTTCACGCCCTTGGCGATCAGCACGATGCCGTCGGCGCCGCCCTCGACGACGAGTCCGGTCGGGCCCGCGTGCAGGCGCGTTTCGATGCGACCGAAGTCGATGCGTGGCGCGAACTCGATCTCGATCGAGCCCTCGCCCTCGATGCGCCGGACGAGGTCGCTGCGTCCCGCGCGTTGACTCGGGCGGTCGAGCGAGCAGTCCAGGAAGTCCGTCACCGTGAACGTCGGAAAGCGCGTTTCGAGCACGAGGCTCGCGTCGAGGTAGCGCTGACCGATGGGCGCGGCGCCATCGGCCGCGCGGATCGCGAACCGACCGTCCTGATCGTCGCCGAGCAGCGCGGCGAACAGGGCCTGTGAGTCGATCCGCGGCGCGACGAACCAGTCGATGCTGGCGTCGGGCGTGACCAGCGCGACCGTGCGCTGATCGGAGAGCAGCGAGTGCTCCTGGATCGGGACCGCGTGTTCGCCGAACAGCCAGCGGCGGCGCGCTTCGGTGAGCTGCGCCAGCACGCGTGCGACGGTGAGCGAATCGTCGACGCGAAAGCCGGCGAGCGACTCCCCGGCGCCGACCTTGACGCCGACGTCGTGGACGCCCAGAACTCGGAAGGCATCCTCGTCGGTGACGTCGTCGCCCAGGAAGACGAGCGCCGTGGCGCCGAACCGACGCCGGAGTTCGTTCAGCGCATCGCCCTTGTTCGTGTCGACGACCGACAGCTCGAGCACCTCCTTGCCGTGCTTCGTCGCGACACCCTCCAAGGTCGCCGGCCCGGAGAGGATCGCGTGGATCGCCCGCGCCGCCGCTGCCTCGTCGGCGTTGCGAAAGTGGAACGCGACGGAGGCGGGCTTGGGTTCCAGCACGAGCCCGGCGGCGCTTCCCGCGATCGTCTCCAGTTCTCCCACCACGCGACCCAGGAGCGCGACCGTGGCCGGGTCGAGCCCGCTCGCGAAGCCGGGATCGAACTCGCTGCCGTGGCTCCCGACGAGGTGCACGCCCTCGGGCGCGCCGGAAAGTTGCGCGAGGTCCGCCAACGACCGTCCAGAGATCAGCGCGACCTCGGTGTGCGGCAGTTCCGCCAGCGAGCGTAGCGCGACCAGCGCTTCGCGATTGGGGCTGGCAGCCGCGGGATCGTCGACGATGGGGGCGACGGTGCCGTCGTAGTCGCTGGCGACCAACAAGAAGGGCGTCCGCGCCAGTTCCGCGAGCGCCGCCGAGAGGTTCGTCTCGTCGAGGCTCATGCCGCGAGTGCCTCGAGGAAGCTCAGCGCCCAGGCGTGGACGTCCGAGGCGCCCACGGCGCCGCGCAGGCGTCGCATGCGTTCGGACTGCTCCTCCGGCGGCATGTCCAGGGCGCGCGTGTAGGCGTCGGCCATGCCGTCGAGGTCGTGCGGGTTGACGAGCAGCGCGTCGTGCAGCTCGTTCGCCGCGCCGGCGAACTCGGACAGGATCAGCACGCCGCGTTCGTCGACGCGCGTGACGGGGTACTCCTTCGCGACGAGGTTCATCCCGTCGCGCAGCGGCGTCACGCACATGACGTCCGCCGCCAGGTAGTGCGCCACCAGATCCTCTTGCTCCAGGTTCGTGTGGTGATAGTGCACGGGCACCTGTCCGCCCCGCGACGACTCGCCGTTGATGCGACCGACGAGTCGCTCGATGCGCTCGCGCATGTCGGCGTACTCGGGTACGAGTCCGCGGCTCGGCACGGCGATCTGCAGGAAGGTGACGCGATCGGCCGTCGTCGGATCGCGCGCCAGCAACGTCTCGAACGCGCGCAGCCGATGGTGGATGCCCTTGGTGTAGTCGAGACGATCCACGCCCAGCAAGATCCGCCGTCCTCCGAGGTCGGCGCGCAGCGCTTGCGCGCGCGCTTGCACCGCGGGGTTCCGCGCCAGCGTCTCGAACTTCTCGACGTCGATCGAGATCGGAAAGTCGCGCACGTCGACGCGGCGGCCCTGCCATTCGACGCTCTCGCCCGAACTCTCGAGACCCAGGAACTGGCGCACGGCTTCGAGGAAGTTGCGCGCCCCGTCCGGAGTCTGGAAGCCGACCAGATCGGCGCCCAGGAGCCCCGTCAGGATCTCCCGGCGCCACGGGATCTGCGCCAGCAACTCCGGCGGCGGAAACGGGATGTGCAGGAAGAAGCCGATGCGCACGTCGGGACGCAGCTCGCGCAGCATCTCGGGGACGAGTTGGAGGTGATAGTCCTGCACCCAGATCTGATCGCCCGGCTGCGCGACGTGCGCGGCGCGCTCGGCGAAGCGGCGATTGACCGCGCGATAGGGACGCCACCAGTGCCGATGGAACTCGGGCCAGCGAACCGCGTCGTGGTACAGCGGCCACAGGGTCGAGTTGGAGAAGCCGAGGTAGTGGTCCTCGAACTCGGCCGCGGACATGCGCGTCGGCACGAGATGGATGCCGTCGTGCCCGAACGGGGCGGGCTCGTGATCGGGATGGCCGGTCCAGCCAATCCAGGCGCCGTCGTGCGCCTGCAGGATCGGCGCGAGCGCGCTGACCAATCCGCCGGGACTGGTCTTCCAGTCGTCGACCGCATCCGGACTGACGACGCTCACGGGCAGGCGGTTCGCGACGACGACGAGGCGTCCTCTCTGCATGTTGCTCTGGGCGGGTTCGATGGGGGCTCCGGTCGCGTCTCGTGTTCATCGGCATCAAGTCGCCGGAGCCTGCGCGCCGATAGGCGGTATGTGTCGTATTCCCGTCGGACGATCCCCATCGAGCGCCTGCCCGTCAAGACCGACGGGGCGCCGCGGACAGGCGTGCGCCCGCTGGGACGGCGTCTGCGCTGGCGTGAGCAGGCGACGACGATGATGCGGGATGCCTCGCGCATCCTCTTGGTCGCGGTCGTCGGCTACCTGCTCTTCTTCCACCTGTCGGTCGTGCGCGGCAACTCGATGCTGCCCGGCATTCACGACGGCGACCGCATTTTGGTCGAGCCTTGGAGCTACGTCTTCGACGAGGTCGAGCGCGGCGACGTCGTCGTGATCCAGTACCCGCTCGATCCGAACGTCGATTACATCAAGCGCATCATCGGGCTGCCGGGCGATCGGATCACGCTCGGGCACGGCTACGTGTGGGTCAACGGCACGCTGCTCAACGAGCCCTACGTGGCGGACGTGGACCCCTCCTGGCATCCCGACATCACCGTCGAAGCTGGCCACTACTTCGTGCTGGGCGACAACCGACCCAGTTCCTCCGACAGCCGTGAGTTCGGCCTAGTGGCGAAGCGACTCGTGCGCGGCCGCGTGGACGTGCGCCTCTGGCCGCTGTCGCGCATCGGCTTCATCAACTAGGACGATCGACGGCGGGGCCCGCTGCGGGTATCGTCGCGGGATGCTGCTGCTCGCCCTTGCGCTGGCTCTCTCCCAGGAGGCCGAGCCCCGCTCCATCGCCGACCTCGGTCCGCTCGTCGAGACGGTTCTAGCGGCGCACGACGTGCCCGCGCTCTGGGCGGCCACCGTCGACCTCGATGGACTGACGGGGAGCGGTGCGCGCGGCGTGCGTCGACGCGGCACGACGCGAGCCGTGGGGCTCGACGACCGGTTGCACTTGGGTTCGTGCACCAAGTCGATGACGGCGGCGCTGGCCGTGATCCTGTCCGAAGAGGGGCAGGTGACGCTCGGCGATTCGATCGCGGACCCGTTCCCCGACTTCGACGTGCACGCCGCTTGGCGGCCGGTGACGCTGCGGCATCTCTTGGCGCATCGCGGCGGCGCGCCGGCGAACCTGGTCGACTACGCGCCGCTCGGGCTGTTCATCGCCAAGCACGACGGCGAGCCGCCGACGCATCGCCGGACACTCGCTCGAGCGCTCTTGCAGTCGCCGCCGAAGCACGCGCCGGGCGAGGACTTCGTGTACTCGAACGACGGCTACGCGCTGGTCGCCGCCGCGCTCGAGGCGCGCACGGGGCGCGCCTGGCGCGAGCTCTTGGCTGCGGAACTGTTCGCGCCGGTCGGGATCGTGACGTTCGGCTTCGGCCCGCCGGACGCCTTCGAGGATCAGCCCGTCGGACACACCGCAGCGGGCGAGCCGGCGCCGCTGGTCGACAATCCCGCGGCCTACGGTCCGGCGGGGCGCGTCCACCTGCCGCTCGAGGAGTGGGCGCGCTACGTCGCCTGGAACCTCTGCGGAGCGCGAGACGGCGCCGCACCGCTCTCGAAGCGGGACTTCGAGGCTTTGCACGTGCCGGCGCTCGGCGGCTCGTACGCCGCGGGCTGGCTGCGACTCGAGCGCCCGTGGTCGAAGGGTCACGTCTTGCACCACAACGGCAGCAACACCGTTTGGATGTGCGCCATGTGGCTGGCTCCCGCCGAGGGCGTCGCGTACATCGCGGCGACGAACCAGGGCGGCGACGCAGCCGGGATCGCCGTCGATCAGATGATCGCCGCGCTGATTCGGAGCGCCGGGGCGACGGGGTCGCGGTGAGCGTGACGCTCGTCACGGGCAGCGCCCGCGGACTCGGACGCGCCGTCGCCGAGCGGCTCGCCGGCGATGGCGATCGAGTGCACGTCGTCTGGCGCTCCAGCACGGAGCTCGTCGACAGGTTGGTCGCCGCGTTCGGGCGCGATCGCGTCCACCAGGCCGATCTCGAGGACCGCGCGCAAGCGTCCGCGCTCGTCGCGCGCGTGGTCGAACGGGACGGGGGGCTCGACCGCGTGGTGCACGCGGTCGGCGGCTATGCCTCGGGCCCCACCTCCGAGATCGGGGCGGAGCTGCTCCAACAGCTCTGGAGCAGCAACGTCGCGACCGCGCAGCACGTCTTCGACGCGGCGCGGCCCGAGCTGCGACGAGCCGCGCACGGCCGCGCCGTCTTCTTCGGTTGCGCGGGCCTCGCCGGCCTCCGCGCGCGTCGCACGATCGCGGCCTACGCTGCGGCGAAGAGCGCGCTGGTCGTGCTCGCGCGCTCGTGGGCGCTCGAGGAGGCGCCCTTCGGCGTCACGGTCAACCTGGTTTCGCCCGGCCTCGTGCCGCACGACGGCGCGCACCCCGACACGCTCGACCCCGCCTTGCAGGCGAGCTTGCCCGCGGGACGCGCGGGACGGCCGGAGGAAGTCGCCGAGGCCGTGCGTTGGCTGGTTTCGGACGCGGCCGGGTACACGACCGGCACCGAGCTGTTGGTCAGCGGCGGCTGGTTGATCTGACCAGCTCGCGCTCAGCGGCTCCTACTTCGACGAGCCGGCTTCGGTCGCCTCGACGGGCGTACCCGTCTCGCCCGCCAAGCGGTACGTCGCGTCCATCACCATCAGGCTCTCGTAGGTCGCGCCGGGAAGGTCGGGGTCGCGCACCGTACGCACGGTGAACGTGCCCGTGCCCTCGAGGTCGAGCGAGCGCGAACGCCCCTGTTCCACATCGAAGAGCAGCGTGCCGGCCACCTCGAGTTCGTAGGAGTTGACCTCTTCCCCGGTTCCGTCGGTCACCGGCACCTGGGTCAGGTCGGCTTCTCGCTTCCACTCCTGGGTCAGAACGCCCTCCAGCGTGATCGTCGCCAGACCTTGGGCGTCGAGGCGCTCGAGCTTGGCGATCAGCTTGCCGTCGGTGGTCCGTTCGATGCCTTGCTCGTCCTCCCGTTCGGGGAAGCCGAGGTCGCCAGCGGGATCGAACAAGTCGACGAGGCGCTGGCCCTCGAGCGTCCAACTGTCGCCGACCTCCACGGCTTCGTCGGGTAGGAGCAGCGCGCCGGGCAGGAGCGCGCTCAGCTCGGTCAGCGTCACGATCGGCGTCTCGTCGTCGTCGCCCAACGCGGCGGTGAACTCGCTCTCACCTGCGCGACGGGTGAACTTGACCGTGCGCAGCTCGAGCGGCGAGTCCTCCGTCTCGTTCCAGGAGTCGGCGACTTCGCCCGCCTGCACGAGTTCGCCGGAGCGGGCCCGTCGGGCCACGTCGAAGCGCCGCAGGAGGATCAGCGCGCCGTCGTCGCCAGCCGCTTCGACCGTTTCGTGCGTCGCGATGCGCGTCGTCTCCTCGCTCGTGATCTCGATCTTCGGCAGGTACATCGGCGGCACGTCCTGGCCGCCCATCGTCACGGTGAGTTCGCCGCCCCCGAGCGTCGTCTCGAGGTCGAAGCTGGTGGTCCAGGTGGCGTCCGCGGCCGGTGCGAAGCTCAGCTCCGTCGGGTCGAGGAGCGGGATCAAGAAACCAAGGGTCAGAAGCTTGCGCAGCATGGCGTGAAGGCTGTGAGGGGAAACGCGGGCTCGATGCAGCGCCCGATGCGAGCGGGTACGTGCTCAATTTTCACCGGGATGCAGCAACTCGCGTTCCGAGGCTATCCTGGCCGTATGCAAGTGATCCACGATCTCGATCCCACGACCGGCGAGACCATCGCCACGATTCCGATGGCCACGCAGGACGAGGTGCACGCCGCCGTCGCTCGCGCGCGCGCCGCGCAGCCCGGCTGGCAGGCGCTGGGAGCCGAGCAACGCGTCGAACTCATCGTGCGAGCCGCCGAAGCGCTGGGCGCGAACGCCGACGAGGTCGCACGCTTGATCACCTCCGAGATGGGCAAACCCGCGAAGAGCGCGCGGTCCGAGGCCGAGGGTTGGGTCGCGGGTGCGCGCGAGGCCGCGCAGGAAGCGCGCACCGCGCTCGAACCCGTCCTCTACTCCGAGAACGGTGCCGAAACCTACGTCGTCCGCGATCCCTTGGGCGTCGTCGCGGCGATCACGCCCTGGAACTATCCGGTCGGCATGGTCATCGACCTTGTGATCCCGGCGCTCGTGACGGGCAACACGGTCGTGTTCAAGCCGTCCGAGCACGTGCCGCTGGTCGGCGCGGCCATCGCCGACGCGTTCCGCTCCGTCCTACCGGAGGGCACGTTGGAGCTCGTGCAGGGCGACGGCTCTGTCGGCGCCGAGCTGGTCGCGGCCGACGTGGACATGATCGGGTTCGTGGGCAGTCGGGCGACCGGTCAGAGCATCATGCGCGCTGCGAGCGGCGGGCTGAAGCGACTCGTGCTCGAGCTGGGCGGGAAGGATCCCTTGATCGTCTTCGCCGACGCCGATCTCGACGCCGCGGCCGAGACGGCCACGCGTCACTCGCTCAGGAACACGGGCCAGGTGTGCTGCTCGGTCGAGCGCGTCTACGTCGAAGCCTCCGTCGCCGACGAGTTCGAGCGGCGCGTGCTCGAGAAGGCGCGCGAGTGGACGTACGGCGACCCCACCGACGCGTCGACGAAAATGGGCCCGATGGTCAGCCGCGAGCAGCGCGCGAAGGTCGAGGCGCTGGTCGCCGACGCGGTCACGAAGGGTGCACGCTGCTTGATCGGCGGCGTAACGCCCGAGGGTCCCGGCGCGTTCTATCCCGCGACCGTTCTGGCAGGCATCACGCGCGAGCATTCGATCCTCTCCGAAGAGACCTTCGGCCCCGTCGTTTCGCTGGCCACCTTCGATGGCAGCGAAGCCGAGGCGGTGCGCCTTGCGAACGACACGCACTACGGTCTCGGCGCCAACGTCTACTCGGGCGATCGCGAGCGCGCGGTGCGCGTCGCGAGCCAGATCCGTTCGGGCCAGGTGGGCGTCAACCGCTATCTGTCGGGCAGCTCGAAGGCGCCCTGGGTCGGCGCCCGCCAGTCGGGCTTCGGCTTCCTGGGTGGCGTCGAGGGCGCGCGCCAATTCACCGTGCCGAAGTCGATCTCGGTCGCGCTCGGTTGAGCAGCCCGCATCCGCACGTACGCGCACCGCGTATCGCGGCGTGCGGTTGTTCGAGTTCGACTGGAGCCAAACCTTCGAGCACGCGGTCACGCTGCTGGTCGCTTGCGTCATCGCGCTGCCCGTCGGCTGGGATCGCGAGCAGGCCGGCCGCACGCCGGGCTTGCGCACCTTTCCTTTGGTGGCGCTCTCGTCCTGCGCCTACGTGCTGGTGGGCCGCGTCGCCTTCGGAAGCGATCCCGAGGCGGCGTCGCGCATGCTGCAAGGCTTGATGACCGGCATCGGCTTCATCGGCGGGGGAGCGATCCTGAAGTCGAGCAACCGCGTGCACGGAACTGCGACGGCGGCCAGCGTGTGGACGACGGGCGCCATCGGAGCCTCGGTTGCCCACAACCATTTGGAGATCGCGCTGATCCTGTCGCTCCTCACCTTCACTGCGCTGCGCTGGCTGCAAGTGGATGGCACCGAGCGTCCCGACGGCGAGCTGGGCAGTTGAGGCGACGCGCCGCTCAGCCGCGCGGACGCGCGATGGTGGTGACCAAGTCTCCGATGCCCTCGACGGCGGCAACGACCACGTCGCCGTCCTCGAGCGGGCCGACGCCTGCGGGGGTTCCCATCAAGACGAGATCCCCGGCGTGCAGCGTCAGGTGGCGCGAGATGTGCGCGATCGCTTGCTCGATCGAGACGACGAACTGACGCGTCGATGCAGCCTGGCGCAACTCGCCGTTGACGCTGCACGTGACGGTGAGCTCGCTCACGTCGAGCTGGTCGCGCGGCACGAAGCACGGCCCGAGGGGCAGCGCCCCGTCGAAGTTCTTCGCGAAGAACCACGGCCGACCCTGCTTGCGATCGGAGCCCTGCAACGAGCGCAGCGTCAGGTCGTTGGCGACGGTGTAGCCGGCGACCAACTCCAGCGCGCGCTCCGGCGCGACGGCGCGGCCCTCGCCGCCGATCCAGACGGCGAGTTCGGCCTCGTGGTCGAAGCGTCGGTCGTAGCCTGGGGGCGGGGAGACCGTCGCACCGCTCGGAACGAGGCACTCGGGCAGCTTCTCGAAGACCAACGGCTCGGCTGGCACGCGTTCCCCGAACTCGGCCGCGTGCGCTGCGAAGTTCTTGCCCAGGGCGAGGATCTTGCCCGGCCGGGGAATCGGCACGTCCACTTGGACCGGCGGCGCGACGTCGATCCAGGGTCCGCTGGACCACAGCTCGCCGAAGCGTTGACGCTCGAAGACTCCCGCGCGCACGTGTGACAAGAGGTCGCCCTCGACGCCTTCGTGCCGCATGCGGGCGCTCCAATCGACGTAGCGCGCCTCGTGCTCCAGCACCAAGCCTGCGCTCGTCGCGAACAGCCGCGGCGTCACTTCGCGGTCGAAACGCCCAACAGCGTGTCGAGCGTCGTCAGCGCGTAGGCCGTCGCCAGGATCGGATTGCCCTCGTACCAGCGTTCGGCGTTCGTGTTGATCCACGAGCCGTCCTGACGTTGCATCGCGACCAGGCGTCCGCCCAGCTCCGTGCGCCAGTCGTGCGCACGACCGGCCGCGTCGACGACCGTCGGTTGGCCGAAGAGCGCGAGTGCCTTGGCCATCGTGTAGAAGTAGTAGAAGAGCCCCTGATACGCGGCCGCTGGGTCGCTCGACGCTTCGAAGCCCGGGTTCACGTCCAGCGTGTAGTGCTGGGTGATCCACTGCCACGCGGCCTCGACGCGCGGATCGTCCTTGGCGAGGCCCGCGAACAGGTAGCACTTCAGCAGGGCATAGGTCATCGACCCGTAGGAGCGCGGCACCTGCGTCCCGTCCGGCAGGTCGATGAAGCCCGCCTTGGACTCGCCCGGCGCGTAGCCCGCGCCGCCGTCGTTGCCCGCGACGATCGTCGCGCCGTCGCGCGTCAGCTCGAGGTCGTTCGTCTCCGAGTGGTTCTGGCAATGCTCGAGGAATGCCAGCGCCTTCTGGAACGTGTCCGATTCACCCGGTTCGGCGCCCGCGGCGCGCAGCGCTTCCAGCGCCATCTGCATGTTCGAGAGGTCGGGCCGCTCGTCGCCGCCGTAGCCGACTCCGCCGTAGTAAAGGTCCGCGGGCTGGTAGCCCTCGCCCTCGTCCGCCTGCAGCTCGACCAAGAAGGCGCGCGCGCGCGCGATCGCCCGCGCGTCCTCGGGTGCGTTGCGCCGTGCGAGCGCCATGACCGACGCCGAGGTGACGTAGTTGGCGAGCTGTCCGGCGTGGATCGAACCGTCCTCCTGCTGGAGCGAGCGCAACCAGTCCAAGGCGCGGTTCACGCGCGCGTCGACCTCGGCGTCGCGGTGCGCGGCGGGCAGCGCCTGGACCGCCCCGGCGACCATCGCGGTGATGCCCGGATCCGGTCGACCGCCGAAGCCCCAGCGACCCTCCTCGTCCTGCGCGTCGAGCAGGAACGCGACGCCACGCGCGATCGCGGCCGTCAATTCCTCGCGCGTGCCCTCGGCCAGGGGCGGCAGGGGCGTCGTCGCGCCGGCCTCGGCCTTGGCGGCCGCGAGCTTCGCCGCACGATGGGCCTGGTTCAGTTCGTCGAGCACGCGCACGGTGGCGCCGAGTTCGGGCGCCTCCTTGGGCCAAAGTCCGGTGGGCGTTGCCGCCAGGGTGCGCCGCGCGCGCTCGAGGCGCTCGTCGGGGCCGACCGTGGACGCGGCGGGTTCGCCCCCGCGCGCTTGCGCGCCGCGGATCTTCGCCGCCTGCCCCTCGGGGTCGACCAATCGCAGCAGTTCGGCCGCACGCCGGTTGAGCGCTTGGGCGTCGCCGTGCTCACCCGCGTCGAACGCTTCCAGCTTTGGGTTCCACGCCGCGAGCAGGCGCTCGTACGGTCGCCGGAACCAGGGTCCGTCGACGGGCCGATACCGGCGCGGGCTCTCGGCGAAGACCAGCAGCGTCTCGGCCGTCGTGGCCAGATCGCCGTACAGCCCTGCGGGCTGCTCCTGCGTGCGGAGCCAGCGCAGGCCGGCGTCGATCGCGTCGTGGATCTGGCCGGCGGACGGCGGCGGCGGGCGCTCCGCATCGGAAGCGGTCGCCTCGGCCTGCGTCCAGGGCAGGGCCTGCCCCGCTTGGTACGCGGCCAGGCCGAGGGGCGTCGCGACGAGAGCGAGCAAGAGCGTGCTGAGTCGGTGGATGTGCATAGAAAAGGCTCGTAGGACAGACTGCGAGGTCAACGTAGATCCGGCCCGCGGGTTGGCCTGTTTACCGTTCCCGTGCAACGGCGGCTACGGCCGCATCGGTGAAAGGCGTACCGTAGCGCGCATGTCCCCCGACTCCGAGGAGCCCTGGACCGGCATCTTCACCAAGCGACCCGCCGCCGGGCGCGTGAAGACGCGGCTCGTGCCGCCGCTCGGGGAGGAAGCGGCCGCCCGGCTCGCCCAGGGCATGCTCGACGATTCGGTCGAGCGGCTGACGGCGGCGCCCGGGCGTCACGTCCTGGCCTTCGCGCCCGAGGAGGACGAAGCCTGGTTTCGAGCGCGCTACCCGGCGCTCGCGCTCGTCCCGCAGCGCGGCGCTGGGCTGGGCGAGCGCATGGCCAGCTTCTTCGAAACGGCGCTCGCCTCGGCGCCCGCCTGCGTGATGACCGGCAGCGACCAGCCGCTCGTCTCCGGGCGCCGGCTGGAGGAGGCGCACACCGCGCTGGCGCACGACGCGGACCTCGTTCTCGGGCCCGATCGCGGCGGCGGGTACTACCTCGTGGGCCTCGCGCGCTCGGCCCCGAAGGAGCTCGCGCCGCTCCTGCGCGCGCTCTTCAGCGAAGCGCCGATGTCGACCCCGTCCGTGTTCGAGCACACGCTGGAGACGGCGCGACGTCTCGGACTGCGCACGCAGCGACTCAGCGTCGGACTCGACGTCGACACCGACGCGGATCTCGAACAGCTCGAACTCGTGCTGCGCGACACGCCCGCGCTCGCCGAAGCGCGACACACCCGCGAGGCGCTGCGCGAATTGGGGCGCTTGGCCTGACATGGAATCCTCACCGACGGGCTTTCAGCCGCTCGAGTTCCGGCGCCACGACGCGGCCGAGATGTTGCGGCGCGCCGAGGCCTTCCATGCCGAGCACGCGCGTCGCCGCAGCGTGCGCGCGTTCTCGGACGAGCCCGTCGACGACGCGGTCTTGGCGGCCTGCATCCGCGCCGCGGGCACAGCGCCGTCGGGCGCGCACAAGCAGCCTTGGACGTTCGCGGTCGTGCGCGATCCCGAGCTGAAGCGCGCGATCCGCGTCGCGGCCGAGGCCGAGGAGCGCGAGCTCTACCAGCGCCGCATCTCGGACGAGTGGCGCGCCGACCTCGCGCCGCTCGGCACCGACGAGCACAAACCGTTCCTCGAGACGGCACCCGCCTTGATCGTCGTCTTCCGTCAGGTCTTCGGGCTCGCCGAGGAGGGCGCGCGCACGACGAACTACTACACGCAGGAATCGGTCGGGATCGCCACCGGCCTGTTGATCGCCGCCTTGCATCACGCGGGGCTCGGGACCCTGACGCACACGCCCAGCCCGATGGGCTTCCTGGCCACGTTGCTCGCGCGACCCGCGAACGAGAAGGCGTTCGTGCTGCTACCCGTCGGCTACCCGGCGCCCGCTTGCCAGGTGCCGGTGCTCGAGCGCAAGTCGCTCGACGAGATCAGCGTCTGGCACTAGCAGGCGCGACGGCCGCCAGGACCTGGCGAGCCGCGCGTCGAGCCGCGCCCGGTGGCCCCAGGCGTTCGGCGGCGCGCTCGAGGCTCAGGATGCACGAGCGGCGCCACGCGCCCGGTTGCAGACAACGCTCGAGGTCGCGCACGACGGCGTCGACCGGTCCGCGCCCGACGAAGGCGTACTCGGGCACGACGCGCCGGCCGGCCAAGAGATTGATCGAGGAGAAGTACGGCACGGTCAAGAGGCGTCGTCCCGGCCCGAGCGCCAGTCGCGACTGCATGCGATAGAGCACCACGCACGGCAACCGGTGGTGCAGGAGATCGATCAGGATCGTGCCCGAGACCGAGAGCGCCGCGCGCGCCGAGCGCAGCGTCGCGTGCAAGTCGCCCGGCGCGAGGCGCACGTAGTCCGCCGCGCCCGCTGCGTCGATGTGGCGTTGCAGCGTGGCTGCAAGTGTCGCGTCGGAGTGCGGAAGCACGACCTCGAGGGGCCCGTCGAGGCGCTCGCGCAGTTGCTCGACGACGCCCAGCATCCACGGGAGGTTGCGCTCGATGACCGAGGCGCGACTGCCAGGCAGGAGCACCAAGGGACCGGTGTCGCCCGGCCGCGTGACGGGTTCGCGCGCGAGTTCGTCCAGGAGGGGATGCCCGACGTAGTAAGCGTCGACGCGGCGCCGCCGGAACCACGGGCGCTCGAAGGGCAGGATCGTCAGCGCTCGGTCGACGGCCTTGCGATAGCCCCGCACGCGCCACGGCGCCCAGCCCCAGTACTGCGGCGCGACGAAGTGCACGACCCGGCGCCCCGTACGCTGCGCGATGTGACCGATGGGCACGTTGAGAGCGGGGGAGTCGACGGGCACGACCACGTCCGGCACGACGTCGCGGAAGTGTTCGGCGACCTGGGCGAGCAGCCCGACGTAGAAGGGCAGCGAAGCCAGGACGTCGCTGCCCATCGCGGCGCGCGCGACTGGGTTCGCGACCAGGACCACGCCTTCCGCGGCCAAGCGTTCGCCGCCGAGCCCGCTGAAGCGCGGCGGCGGCGCGCCGAGGCTCGCCAGCTCGGCGCGCAGGGCGCGCACCAGGCTGACGGCGTGCGTCTCGCCCGAGGCCTCCGCGGCTGCGACGAAGATGTGCAGCGGCCGATCGTGTCGCACGGCGATGGAGCCTGCGTCCTCGACGCGCGCCGCTTCCTCGAGGTCGCAGGCGACCTCGAGGCAGAGCCGCTCGCGCCGCGAGAGAAAGCTCACGATCGAGAACGGCGCCACGACGATCTGCGCAGCGGCGCGGATCAGCTCGCGGAGAACGTCGCCGTAGGCCCGCCAGCCCGGTCGGCGGCGCACCGTCGGGGTGCTCTGTTGCTTCTCATCCAGCGCGGTTTCCAAGCCAGCCAGTCTGCGTTCTTCGCACGGGACGGGGCAAGCGTTCGATGGTGTCCCGCCTTAGCATGGGCGGCTCCATGCTGCGCTGGATCGGATTTCTCATCGTCGCCATCTTCCTCGCGAACGTGCTCGACCACGTGCCGTTCGTCGGCGGTTTCTTCCGGCGCACGGGCATCTTCGGTGTGTGGCTGACGGCGCTCGGCATCGCTTGGCTAGTCTCCGCCTTCGGTCAACGGGCGCTCGGTCGCGCGAAGCTCAACAACCAGGTGCGCGCGCTCGGCGCGGTCGAAACGCCGCACAACCAGGGGAAACTTGGCGCTCTCCACCTCGCGGCGGGTCGCGCGCGGCGCGCGCTGCCGCTCTTGACGGCGGCCGCGGAGGGCGAGCCCGAGATCGTGGAGTGGCGCTATCGGTTGGGCCTGGCCCACTTGGCGACGGGGGCCGTCGCCGACCGTGGACGCCTCCCCGGCGGGCGCGAACACG
>JBBDIB010000092.1:43775-50903 GCA_040880665.1 Planctomycetota bacterium | reverse complement strand
GGGGGCCGGGCGCCGCCGCCCGCGCGACCCTCGCGAGCGTCGTCGGCGACGACCCCGAGTACGCCTACGGCAGCGCGCAGTTGCGCCTGGCCGAGGCCGCCACGTCGGTGGGCGAGCCCGAGCGCGCGCTCCAGGCGCTCGAGACCTTCGAGCGGAACCACGGCCCGAGTCCCGAGTCCGCCTACCGCCGCGGCCGTGCGCTAACGACGCTCGGCGAGCGAGACCGAGCACGCGCGGCGTTCGACGAGGTCGGCCGCCTCGCTCAGCACGCAGCGCGCTATCAGCGCACGAGTTCCTTCCGCTGGGTCACGGCCGCCTGGTTCCGCCGCGTGTTCGCGTAGCGACTCGCCCGGTACCCTCACCACGATTCGATCGAATCGTGGTGAGGGTACCGGCCTAGTTCGGCAAGCGGCGGCGAAAGCTCTGGACCGATGCCAGGTAGAAGGCGGCGCTGACGCCGAGCAGCGGGCCGACGACGCGCCAATCGAGCGAACGCGTGGCGTCGATGCGCATGAAGTCGTGGATGTCGGTCAGGCGGTAGAGCGAGTACTGCGACACGCCTTCGACGACGTAGATCGCGAACATCAGCGACGTCACGAAGATCATGCCGACGGCCAGGGGCATCGGGTTCGTGGCGCGCGTCGACAGGAAGAAGACCAGGGCGTAGACGGCGCTGAGCAGCGAGCACTGGTGGGCGGCCGAGAGCAGCAGGGGCTCGTACTCGAGCACTTCTCCGACGTGGTCGGCGAGCGGCACGATCGTCAGCGTCGAAAGCACGATCGGCACCACCAGCGCCGCCAAGCCGAGGAGGAATCGCTCGGTCAACAAGCGCGTGCGCGAGAACGGTCGTGCCAGGAACAGTTCGAGGGTGTTGCGGTGGGCCTCGCCCGCGATGGCACCGGCGGCGAAGAGCACCGCAGCCGCGGTTCCCACCGTGTTGCAGGCCTTGAAGAAGTGCTGACCGACGAGATACGCGTACGCGCCGCCAAAATCCATTTCGTCGATCAGCGCGCGCAGCATCGGCAACGGCGCCACGGCTTTCAGGTTGTCGACGTTCTCGGCGAAGTCGGGCCAGTAGAGCACCGCGGGCACGAGCATCACCTCGAGCGCCAGGAACAGCCCGATCGAGTAGACCGCAAGAAGGAGCCAAGCGCGTGCCACGAGGCGGTGCTTAGACGCCTTCCTCGCCGTAGAACGCGCGATAGAGCTCGCTGAGCGAGAAATCGCCGTACCTCAGGCTGCGCGGCACGGGCAAGAGGGCGATCAAGCGCTCGAGCGAGGCCCGCGGATCCGCTTCGTCGAGCACGGCGTGCAGGCGCCCGTCCTCGAAGGTGAACTCCTCGACGCGCGCCTTCGCCAGTGCGGCCTCGAGCGTGCGCGGTCGCTCGTCCCAGACGACGCGCGCCGTGCGCTTCGCGCGCGCGGTGATGCGCGCCGCTTCCGTCCGCGACAGGAGGCGGCCGGCGCGGAGGAAGAGCACGTCGTCACAGGCGCGCTCGACCTCGCCCAAGTGGTGCGAAGAGAACAGGACGGCGCGGCCGCGGGCGGCGTCGGCGCGCACGTGCTCGAGCACGGCGGCGCGCTTGGTGGGGTCGAGACCCTCGGTCGGCTCGTCGAGGATCCGCACGGGAACGTCAGGCGCCAGCGCGGCGGCGAACAACAACTGGCGCTTCATGCCGTGGCTGTACGTGCGCACGCGCCGACGGAGCGGCAACTCGAACTCGTCCGCGAGCGCCACGGCGCGGGCGCGAGCCTCGCGATCCCGGCCGCGCACGAGCCAAGCGAGATGAACCCGCCCGGTCAGCTCGCCGTACAGCGCGACCTCGCCCGGCATGAAAGTGGCTCGCCGGCGGACATCGACGCCGTCGCCCGCCAGCGTGCGACCGCCGATGCTGGCGCTGCCCTCCGTCGGCGACACGAGCCCGAGCAGCATGCGCAAGAGCGTCGACTTGCCCGAGCCGTTCGGTCCCAGCAGACCGACGACGCTGCCGGGCTCGACGTCGAAACTGACGTCGTCGACGGCGCGGAGCGCTCCAAAGTCACGGGTGAGGCTCCGAACTCCGATGCCTTCGACGCTGCGGACGGCGTTCACGGAACGAGTCCGGCCGCGCGCATGCGGGGATAGACGAGGTCCGCGAGCATCCGATACCCCTCGCCGGTCAAATGGAAGTCGACCTCAGCGGGCAGCGGCTCGCCGGTGGCGACCAACCAGCGTTCCTGATCCGCGATCGGCGCCGAGTCGTAGTCGCGGCCCTCCGCTCGCGCGAGCGCGCGAGCGGAAGCGACGGCGCGCTCGACCGCTCGGTCGGCAACGTACGTGTCCGGCAGGAAGTCCGCCGGTGCCGGCGTTCGATCGACTCCGTCCGAATACCCACACAGCCAGCCCAAGAGATCGATGCCAGGAACGTCGAGGTCGGAGCGAACGTCCTCGGCGAAGGCCGACAGCTCGCGCCCGCGCCAGGCGGGATCGCGTGCGCTGCCCGACCAGGTCAGGAAGGGCTGGTTGACGAAGAACACGCCGATGGAGTGCTCGCGACAAAGCTCGACGATGCGCTCGAGCGCTGCGCGCGTGGCAGCCTGGTTGTCTTGGCGCGTGTGGGCCCACGGGACGCGCTCGTCGAACGGCGCATCCGGGATCGAGCGATAGGCCTGGTAGTGCTTCCGAACCAGCCATCCGTAGAGGTGACTCGACCACAGCGCGCGTTTCAGGCCGTGCGGCAACGGCATGTGGTCGGAGCGCAGCGCGAGCAGTTCCTCGTCGTAGAAGTAGCCCGAGCGTTCGATGTCGTTGCCGTTGAAGTAGATCACGACGACATCGGGCTCGAGCGCCAGGCCGTCCTGTTCGAAGGCGCGCAACTGCTGGCCGGAGTGGTAGCCGGGCACGCCCAGGTTGACGGCCTGCCAGGTCGTCGCCGGGTCCGCGTTCGCGTTCGCGAACGATGCGAGATGCCCCACGAGCGTCTCGTCCTCGGCGGACCACATGCCGAAGCAGAAGGAGTCGCCCAGCATCAACAAGCGCTTCTCGCCCGGCGGCTTGGGCGTCGCGACCGCCGGGCCGCGCGCGCGCTGCTCGTTGACGCGAAAGCGCCAGCCGTCGACCGTCGTGTCCGCGCCGGGACGCATCGCATAGTGCCGCACGTCATCGTCGATCTCTTCGAAGACGTCCGCCTGCATCAACGCGAGCCAGCGCGAGTTGAGGCGGTTCATGCCGGCCGCGAGGGCGCGCTCACGATCTTCCGTCACGCGCAACACGACTTCGAGGCCCGCGGCGACCAGGAGGACCGTTGCGACCGAAACGACGACGCCTAGCTTCCAGCGAGCCGGTTTGCGGCTCTGCTCGTGACCGATCGCGGACACGGCATCGCGCAAGCGATCCTTGTTGTCCTCGAACAGGTCGTCGGCGAGGGGGCCGGGATCGCTCATCGCAGGGCTTCGGAGGAGTTCTGGGCGCGGACCTGGGCGACGAAGTTCGCCAGGATGCGAGCGCCGTCGGTGCTCTCGATCGACTCAGGGTGGAACTGCACGCCTTCCAGCGCAAGTCGCACGTGGCGTAGGCCCAACACCTCGCCGTCGTCCGAGCGCGCCGTGATCTCGAGCTCCGCGGGCAGCGACGCGGCCTCGACCGTCAACGAGTTGTAGCGCGCGAGCCGCGCCGGATTCCGAACGCCGCGCAAGAGGCCCGCACCGTCGTGCTCGACCGTGACCGCGCGTCCGTGGACGGGCTGCGGTGAGCGCACGGTGCGGCCTCCATAGGCCTCGGCGATCACTTGATGCCCCAGGCAGACCCCCAGGATCGGGATGCGGCCCGCGAGCGCTCGGGCCAGCTCGAGCGACAGTCGCGCCGCGGCCGGCCCGCCGGGGCCGGGCCCCAGAACCAGCCCGGCGGGCACGGCCGCCAGCACGTCTGTCGCGCTCGTCGAGGCGCACGGACGGACGACGACCTCGCCGCCCTGGCGTTGGAGCTCGTGGGCGAGGTTGAAGACGAACGAGTCGCGGTTGTCGATGAGCAGGATCACGGATCGTGGATTCGGCCCCGGCGCGGTTCTACCCTGCCAGGCCTATGGACATGGTCATCATCGGTGCCGGAGAGGTCGGCTACCACCTGGCGGACATCCTTTCTCGGGAGGAGCACCGGGTGAGCGTGGTCGACTCCGACCCGGAGAAGGTCCGTAGGATTCAGGAGACCCTCGACGTCCAGGCCTTGGTGGGGGACGGCACGCGCGTCGAACTCTTGACCAGCGCGGGCGTCTCGCGCGCCGATCTGGTGGTGGCGGTGACGAACAACGACCGCGTCAACCTCCTGGCTTGCGCCGTCGCCAAGGGGCTGGGCGCGAAGCGCGCGATCCTGCGCCTCAAGGACATGTCGCGGATCGAGGGCTACCGCTACTTCTACAAGCAGACGCTGGGCTTCGACGTCGTGCTCTCCACCGAGGACCTGGCGGCGGAGGAGATCCTGGCGACCGTCCGGCAGCACCGCGCGCTGGAGGCCGAGTCGTTCGCGGACGGGCGCGTGCAACTCAGGCGCCTGCGCATCCGCGAGGAGGGCGAGTTGACCTCGGACGACCTGGCGGGGCTCAAGCTGCCCAGCGGCCTCTTGATCGTCGCGGTCAGTCGCAAGGACAAGTTCTTCGTCCCCGGGGGCGACGACCGCCTGTTGGTCGACGATCAGATCTACCTGATCGGTCGCGGCCCCGACCTCGATCAGTTCGAGCTCTTGGCGGGCGCGCCGAAGCTCGGTCGTCGCAGCGTCGTCCTGATGGGCGGCGGCGGCATCGGCTTTCAGATCGCCCGCAAGCTCGATCGCGTGCCCGGCGTCTCCGTGCGCGTCATCGAACGCGACGCCGCGCGGGCGCGCGAGATCGCCGCGAAGTTCTCGGACTCCGTCATGGTGTTGGTCGGCGATTCCACCGACCTCGACCTCCTGATGGAGGAGCGCATCGGCAAGGCCAACATCTTCGTGGCGACGACGGGCGACGACGAGAAGAACATGGTCGCCTGTCAACTGGCACGGTCGCTGGGCGTCGAGCGCACGGTCGCGATGGTGAACAAGTCGAGCTACCGGCAGATCTACGACCTCTTGGGCGTCGATCGGGCGATCTCGCCGCGCATCCT
This sequence comes from Planctomycetota bacterium, assembly GCA_040880665.1. Lineage (GTDB taxonomy): Bacteria > Planctomycetota > UBA1135 > UBA1135 > JBBDIB01. Next base: position 45,791 of record JBBDIB010000092.1, on the reverse strand, counting down.
GTGCGCGAATCACATCCTGCGCTTCGTGCGCTCGCGCTCGGTCAGCTCCATCGCGGTCATCGGCGATGGCCGCGGTGAGGTGCTCGAGCTCGAGGTCGTACATCCCGACAACAAGACCGAGCGCAAGGTCAAGAGCATGGCGCTGCCGCGCGGGACGGTGCTCGGCGCGGTCGTGCGCGAGGACGACGTGTTCATCCCGAACGGCGATTCGATCGTCAAGAACGGCGACCAGGTCATCGTCTTCACGTTGCCGGAGAACATCGCGGCGATCGAGGAGATCTTCCGCACGCCCGACTCCTTCCAACGAGGCAGCCGTTCGTGAACCTCCGCGCGGTCTGGTGGCTCCTCGGGTGCGTGTTGCTGCTCCTCTCGGGCTTCATGGTCGTGCCGGCGCTCGTCGCCGCCTTCTATGGCGAGAAGGACGCCTTCTACGGATGCATCTGGGCGGCGGTCGTCACGGCCACGGCCGGCGGCCTGACCGCCTACCTGACGCGCGGTGCGACGGTCACCTCCGAGGGGCGGGCCGACTACTTTCGGCGCGAAGGGCTCGCGGCGGTGGGCTTGGCGTGGATCCTCGGTTCGCTCGCAGGCTCCCTGCCCTACCTCTTCAGCGGCGCGATGACGTCGTTCGTCGACGCCATCTTCGAGTCCGCCTCGGGCTTGACCACGACGGGCTCGACGATCCTTCTGTCGGCAGAGATCGATGCCTTGCCGCGCGGCATCACCTTCTGGCGGTCGTTCACGCACTGGATCGGCGGCATCGGCATCGTGCTCGTCTTCGTCGTGCTGTTCCCGACGGGCGGACGGAGCCTCTTCCGTTCCGAGGTGCCCGGCGTCAGCCGCGAGGCCGTGCAGTCGCGCGTGCGCGACTCGGCGTTCGCGTTGATGCGCGTCTACGTCTTGATGACGTTGGTCCAAGTCGTGCTGCTGGTGCTCTTCGGACTGACGATCTTCGACTCGTTCCTGCACTCCTTCGGCACGCTGGCGACCGGCGGCTTCTCGCCGCACTCGGCCAGCGTGATGCACTTCGACTCGATCGGGGTCGAGGCGGTCATCATCGCCTTCATGTTCGCCGCGGGGATCAACTTCGCGATCTGGGACCTCGTGCTGCGCGCGGGCGTCAAGCGCGCGTGGGAGAGCGCCAAGGGGTCCGACGAGCTGCGGCTGTACGTGAGCCTGATCCTGGGCTCGACGCTGGTCGTCGCGGGCATCCTGTGGTTCTGGGGCGGCAGCAACGGGGATCCGGACAGTGCGTTGCCCGACTATTCGAGCCTCTTGGCTTCGCTGCGTGACTCGCTCTTCTACGTCGTTTCGATCCAAACCTCGACAGGGTATGGAACCGTCGACTACGACCAGTGGCCCGACATCTGCCGGCTCTTGCTGATGCTCCTGGCGACCATCGGCGCGTGCGCGGGGTCGACCGGCGGCGGCATCAAGGTGATTCGCATCCTGATCCTCGGCAAGGGCGCCTTGCTAGCGATTCAACGCTTCGCGCGGCCGCGCGCGCTGCACTCGGTGCGCGTCGACGGGCGCGTCGTCGAGGACAACACCGTTGCGATGATCATGGGCTACTGCGCGCTCTGGGCGTTCGTCTTCGCAATGGGCACGGTCGCCGTCTCGGCCTTCGGAGTGAGCTCACATCCCGAGTTCGTCGAGCACGATCTCTTGACTGCGGCCACCAGCGTCCTGGCGACACTCAACAACATCGGTCCCGGCTTGTCGGGTGTCGGCCCGACCCAGAATTTCGCCTTCATGCCCGCGGCGACGAAGCTCTTGATGAGCTTCTTCATGATCCTCGGTCGCCTCGAGTTCTACGCGATGGTCGTGCTCTTCGTGCCGCGCTTCTGGCGTCACTAATTCGGGCCCCTTTCCGATTCTTTGCCAACGATCGCGCGCGGCTTGCGCAGAGATACGGAGTCAGACACCACTTCGTCGCCCGACGACGAAGAAGTGCCGCACGGAGATACGAATCAGATACGGAGTCAGACACCACTTCGTCGCCCGACAACGAAGAAG
>JBBDIB010000092.1:0-43675 GCA_040880665.1 Planctomycetota bacterium | reverse complement strand
TGCCGCACGAGGGGCCGCGGATCCAAGTCGTCGTTACCCGACCGGGTCGTACGCGCAGATACGGAGTCAGACACCACTTCGTCGCCCGACAACGAAGAGGTGCCGCACGAGGGGCCGCGGATCCAAGTCGTCGTTACCCGACCGGGTCGTACGCGTGGACCTCGAACCTCCCAGCGCGCACCTGCCCCGCGGACAGCGGGAGGTAGGCCCGCTGGTCTGAGTGGGCTTCGAGGTACGGTCGCTTGGTGATTGCGCGGTTACCGATGTGCTGCCAGCAACGGGGCGCGTGGCTCCTGGGTCGACGTGCAATCGCCAGTGAGATGGGCAGGCCGCGAGGTGGTTACCGTTCGTCGGGCACATTCTCGCGGTCAAGCGACGAAGTGGTGTCTGACTCCGTATCTTTCGTCGGACTCCGTATCTTTTAGCCAACGAGCGCGCGCGGCTTGCGTAGGCGATCGTCCACCCCGCTCGCCGACCACCCTCGTCGATCACTCCAGTGCGGCTGTGCCGCCTCGCGCCCATGACGCCGCGCATTCTCGTGCCCGTCCTCTCTTGTTTGCTCATCGGCGCGGGCCTCGGCTACTGGTTGCTGGGGGGAGCCGGGGGACGGCGTGCGGAAGCCCCGCGAACGGAGGGCGCGGCGGCGCACGAAGCCCTGGTGCCGGGAGCTGCGGCGGAGCTGGCCACCGCGACCGCACTCGATTCCGCTTCGATCCCGGTCGCGGAAGCTGCGCGGCGCGCGGTGACCCCGTTGCCGGCAGCGCTGACGACCGACGCTGCCGAGACGCGTCTGGGTGGAACGGCGATCGTGGGCCGCGTCGTCGATGAGGCCGGCGCTCCCGTCGCCGCTGCCAGCGTGAGTCTTGCCAGCAACGCGCGAGGCTTCTTCCAGAACGCGGGCGCGGGCGCGGGCGCAGTCGGTGCAGTCACGGATGCGGAGGGCGCCTTTCGGCTCGCGCTCGAGCGCGCCGGTGAGACGTGGCTCGAAGTTCGAGCCGCCGGGTTCGCGCCCGCGACCGTCGATCGCGTCGCGGCGGCCGCCGGCGGCGAGACGAAACTGGAGAGCGCCGTCGTATTGGAGCGCTCGGCGACGCTCTTGGGCGTGGTGCTCGACGATACGGGCGCGCCGCTCGAAGGCGCTCGCGTCAGCTTGCTCGAGCGCGTGACGAACGGGTTCGGCTTCGGGGAACCGCGTCGAAGCGACGAGCAGATCACGGGTCCCGACGGCACGTTCCGCTTGGATCAACTCCCACGGCGCACGCTCGAGCTGAGCGTCACGCACGATTCCTTCGTGGACCACGGGGAATCCATCGACGCGAGCACACCGGTAGAGCTTCCTCGGCTCTCGATCGACATGGGACGCGGCGCCGCGATCGAGGGGCGGCTCAAAGGTGTTCCGCCCGACGTGACCGCGCCGCTGCTCGTCATGGCGCATCCCGGCCTGCAACGCCCGCACGTCCCCACGAAGCTCACTCGGCGCGCGGACGTCAGACCGGATGGGACCTTCCGGCTCGAGGGCTTGCGCGCAGGGTCGTCGTGGAGCGTCTTCGCGTGCACGGCGGCCGAAGACGAAGCCACGCCCGTTGTGGAAGTCGACAAGGCACGCGTCAGCGAGGTCGTCCAAGTGGAGGCCGGACGACGCAATCTGATCTTGAACTGGGAGGCAGGCTGCACGCTCACGTTCACGGTTGTGGACGCGACCAGCCAAGAGCCGATCGAGGCGCTCTCGATCCAGGAGAGCACGGGCGGGCGAAACCGGCGGAGGTCGTCACGATCCGGAGACTTTCCTGACGGAATCGTGCGGCTCGAGCGGCGGCGGGCCAACCCTGAGGGCGAGCCACTCGAACTCACGGTCGACGCGCCGGGCTATGCAGCGTGGTCCAAGAGCGATCTGGTGCTGGTGTCGGGCCGCGACATCGACCTCGGCACCATCGAGTTGACACCCACGCCGGCTCTCTCGATCACCGTGCTGGACGACCGCGACGGCGCGCCTGTGCGGAACGCGCGCGTGACTTGGTTTGAGTCTGGCACCGGCGGCGAAGGGAAACCCGGAATCGAGGGAGCGAGTTTCGTGTTCACCGAAGTGCGCCGTGCAACCGCCATGGCGGAATCCAGCGTCTCCTTTCCCCGTCGGAACATTCCTCGCATCCGCTTCACGGACGAGCACGGCCAGGTCGTCTTCGACGGCCTCGACGGTTCCACGGTCGACTTGATCATCTCGGCGGACGGCTTCGCGGCAGCGCGCATCACCGGGTGGGAGCTGCCGGCCGGCGTGGGCGCCGAACGCGTGGTGCGTCTCGTGCAGGGCGGCTCCGTTCGAGTCACGGCGACCGACGCGCTCGGACAGCCGCTCGGCGGCCGAACGATCGAGCATCGTTCCCCGGCAGTGGAGTCCAGCGACAGGCAGACGCTCATCATCGGTTTTCACTCCCAGGGCGGAAAACACGTGACGGATGCCGACGGGCACGTCTTGATCGAGAACCTGAGCGTGGGTGAGAACGCGTTCCGGATCGCCTCGGTCGACCCCGCGGCCGAGACCTTTCAATTGCGACTGGCGGGCGAGGTGCACACCGAAGCGGAGGACGAAATCTGGTCGTCCGTCGAAGTCGTCTCTGGCAAAACGAGCGAACTCGCGTTGGTCGAAGCACCGCGTGCCGTTCTGACCGGTCGCATCACCGCCGGCGGCCAGCCATTGAAGGATGCGCGCGTGTCGCTGCGCGCGAAGGCGGAAGAGTCGAAGTTCGGCGCGGGAGCAAAGCTCGAAGTCAGCAGCATGAACATCTTCGGCCCGAGCGGCCCCGAGATCCGCACCGATCGAAACGGCCGCTATCGCGTCGCAGACTTGGAGCCGGGAGCGTACGCGCTCACGATCGACCACGAAGCGCGCGCGATGCCCTTCAAGTTCGACGTGACGCTCGGCACGGGCGAGACGCAACGCAACTTCGACCTGGGCATCGCCATCATCGCCGGGCGCGTCGTCGACCCGGACGGGCAAGGCGTCGCTGGCGTCGCAGTCTCGGTCGAGCGTACGCAGTTACCCGACTCCGGCGCGGCGTTCAGCTTCGTCCTGAACGGTGTGAGCGGTACCAGCGGCGGACGGCACACGCCAGGCAGCGTGGTCACCGATGCGACCGGCGCCTACGAGTTGTTCGGCGTCGTGACGGACGTCGAACTCGTCGTCGTGGCGGATGGGGCGTCCGCCAACTGGCAGTCCGCCCGTTCCGAGCCGCTGACCGTCGCTCCCGACGAACTGGTGCAGGACGTCGACATCGAAGTCCAACCCGCGGGCTCCCTCGACTTCCGGGTTCGCCGGATGGACGGAACGTTCCCTGACTTCGTGCCGCTCGAGTACAGCCGCGCCGATGCCGACCCCGAGACGCGGCCCGAGCGAACCTTTCTACGCGGCGGTATCGGGAAGCTCGAAGGCCTGGCCCCCGGAACATGGAGCGTGCGTGCGACGGACATCGCGCAGCAGCTCCAAGGCGACGACGCCCGCGGCGTCGAGCGCGAAGTCGAAGTCACCGCCGGCGAGACCCTCCGCGTCGAACTCGAGCTGCCCGACTGAAACCCCCTCGGCGCCGAAGCGCTAGGGAGTATCACGTCGAGCTGCTGGATCCCGGCAAAAACAGGCGTCGAAGCGCGCATGAGAAACGAGCGCTGTCCTTCGAGCGCGAACTGACGCTCGACGGGAGCGGCGCGGCACCGTACCTTTTTGGCTCGACGTCGTATGGCTCAATGCGTTCCCTGACCAATTCGATTTCATGACGCAGCGACAGCTCGTGCCAGCGCTCTTCTTCCTGGCGATCGCCGCGGGGCTCGGCTTCTTGCTGCTGCGTGGGGAAGCGCGCAGTTCGACCGGCGATGCAATGCGGAAGACGAGCGGGGTCGTTGACGCGGCGGCGGAATTGGCGCCTGCCGGCGCGCTCGAAAGCGCCGGAATCCCGGTCGAGAAAACGGCGCGACGAGTCATGACGACGGGACCGGCTCGGGGCCTCGAAGCAGCGACCGAAGCGCGCTTCGACGCGACGTCGATCGTCGGCCGCGTGGTCGACGAGAACGGAGGACCCGTCGCCAATGCGGCTGTACGTGCGGCCAAGTCCGCCGCCGACGTTGCTTTGCATGAACCCGCGGGCCAGGCCTTCTTCGACGCTGGGATCGGCGTAGCGACGACCGCTGCCGACGGTACGTTTCGTGTCGAACGCCGCGCCGGCCCGGCGTGCTTGAGCGTTCGTGCGGCCGGCTTCGCGCCCGCCACGGTACGAGGCATCTCGGGAGTGGCGGCCGGGACGACGCGCTTGGACGCCGATATCGTGCTCGAGCGGTCGGCGCTCGTGAGGGGCGTCGTCTTGGACGACACCGGGGTCCCGGTCGGAGACGCGCGCGTCATCGTTCGCGAACTCGGTCACGCCAGCCGCCGAACGGCTGCCGACGGCTCGTTCCGATTCGATCAGCTACCGCGCACGCCGCTCACGCTGCTCGTCACACACGCGAGCCACGTTTCGAGAGAGGTCGACCTCGACGCCCGCCAGCCGTTCGAGTTGCCGCTCGTCACGATTCGAATGCCGCGTGGCGGCGTGATCGAGGGTCGCGTCCAGGGCCCATCCGCGCAGCCGCTGGAGACGCTGGTGGTCGCGGCGAAGCGCAGCATCGATGGCGGGATGGACAACACCGACGATCGAATCGCCACGCTCGACGAAGGCGGCTCCTTTCGCTTGCGGGGACTGGCAGCCGACGAGCGCTGGCAGGTCTTCGCGCTGCCCGCGGCGAAAGTCGTGGGGAACGGTACTCCGTACGCGGGGCTCGCGGATCGCGTCAGCGACATGCTCGTGGTCGGCACGGGCGCGCGCAACGTCGCCCTCACCTTGGAAGCCACCTCGACGGTCAGCTTCCGCGTCGTGGACAAGGCGACTCGAGCGCCGGTCGAGTCGTTGGCGACCCGCCTGGGATCATCGAGGTGGGTTTGGACGGACCTGTACGCGCGGCCGGATTTGGGGATGATCGAGGAGTACGTCGATGGGCGCGTGCGACTCGCGGGGCTGCGGCCCGACGACGAGGGCCACCCGCTGACGTTGCAGGTCGATGCGCTGAACTACGAGTCGTACACCCTGCGACGGCTCGTGCTCGAGCCCGGTCAGGAGCTCGATCTTGGAACCATCGAGCTCGTGCCCTCGCCGCGCATGATCGTCACGGTTCTCGATGCAAGAGATGCGCGACCCGTGCCCGGCGTGCAAGTGGGTTGGACCGAACAGGACCAAGAGCTCGGCGCCGAGTTCGTCGAGTCGATGGCCGCCAGCGAAGGCGAGGCCCACGTTCCCTGGCGCCGCCGTTCTGGGGGCTACCGGTCTGCCCTCACCGCACACACGGACGAGCAGGGTCGCGCCGCGTTCGAGGGGCGTCCGGGTTCCACGGTGGAGCTGACGGCGACGGCTCCGGGCTTCGCCAGCGCGCACGTGACCGATTGGGAGCTGCCGGTGGCTGGCGAAGCGGAGTACGTCATCCGACTCGAGCAGGGAGCCGCCGTCGACGTGCTCGCGCTCGACGCCGAGGGAGACGTCCTCACCGGTCGCACGATCGAGCAGCGCTTGTGCGGGCTGTCGTTCGTGCCCGCGCGCTTCTCCCTCGATCGAGCGTTCTCCATCGACCCAGAGCGATCCCACGCCGTAACGGACTCTGGTGGGCGCGTGCGCTTCCCGAACCTCGCGCCAGGCCGGCACGAGTTTCGAATCCGCGCGCGCGGCGAGTCCGGCGTCGTCCACGTCGCGCAGGCAGGCGTTCCGACGAGCTCGGCGGGCTGGACGGCGATCGACGTCAGCGGGGAACAGGTCCTTGAACTCGTGCTGACCGAAGGTCCGCGAGGCGCGCTCTTCGGCCGCATCAGCGCGGCTGGTCGACCGCTGGACCGCGCACGCGTCGGACTGTTTCCGAAGCCGAAGCCCGACAGCAGGGTCTCGCACGCGTTCGAGCAGATGGCCGTTGGGGCGGATGCCCTGGGGCGGTACCGCATTGAAGACGTCGAGCCGGGCGAGTACGTGCTCTCGATTCGACACGTCGACCTCGGATCCATGTTCGATCAGGACGTCACCGTGACCGCCGGAGCAACGCGCCGCGACGTCGAAATCGGTGTCGGCGTCGTCGCGGGCCGCGTCGTCGACCCGGAGGGTCGAGGCGTCGCCGGCGTGCTCGTCTCGGTCGTCGCCAGTGACGAGGGAGTCGCCGAACGTCGACTCCTCACGAGCCGCGACGGCGGCGTGTTCGAGCAGCCGCTCGGTGCCGGCGCCGTCCGAACGGACGCGTCGGGCGCGTGGGAGATCGGCGGCGTGGCCGCAGGCGTCGACCTGATCGCGATCGCTCGCGGCGGCGCGGCGGACTGGCAAAGTGCTTGCTCGCGAGTCTTGACGTTGTCGCCCGACCAACGTCTCGACGAGGTCGTGCTCGTCGTTCATCCGAGCGGCTCGCTCCGCGTGCGACTCCTGAGGAAGGACGGGAGCGCGGTGCCGCTCGCCTTCGTGACCTTGACTCGGAGCGGTGACCCCGAGGCGGACAGGATCGCCAAGTCCTTCAGCGACAGCGCGGGGGAGATCGAGGCCTTGGCACCGGGCCTTTGGAAGCTCGAAGCGATGGCGTTCGGACCCGGCGGCCGAGTCGATCGAGAGATCGAAATCAGCGCCGGTGGGACGGTCGAAGTCGACATCGTCTTTCCGGACGGACGTGGCCGCATGAAGCAGCGAATCCTGTTCGTTCTTGGGCCACCGCGCTCGGCCTCGGCGCAGCGTTCTGGTGCTGTCTCGTTCTGGTGCTGTCTCGTAGGGTGCAACCCGTCCAATGGGTTGCGGGACCGGACTGCATTCCCTGACCAACACTGCATTCCCCGACCAACTCGATTCCATGACGCAGCGACAGCTCGTGCCCGTGCTCTTCTTCCTGGCGATCGCCGTGGGGCTCGGCTTTGTCTTGCTGCGTGGTGAAGCGCGAAGTTCGGCGGGGGAAGCCCGGAGGGAGACGAGCGGGGTCAGCGACGCTGCAGCGGAAGTGGCGCTTCCCGGCGCGCTCGAAACCGTTGCGATCCCGCTCGACGAAGCGGCGCGACGGGCCGTGACGCCGGCAACGAGTCGTGGCCACGAAGCAAGGACGGAAGCGCGCCGCGACGCGACGGCGATCGTCGGCCGCGTGGTCGACGAGTCCGGCCTCGCGGTCGAGGATGCCAGCGTGTTCTCGGCGCGCTCGCTCGATGGGCTGACCTGGGCGCACTTAGCGAGTCCCGACGACCCGGGCCACGTCACGACGGATGCGGAGGGTGCCTTCCGGATCGAGCTGGAGCGCGCCGGCGAGACCTATCTCGGCGTACGAGCCTCGGGCTTCGCTCCCGTCGAGGTTCCCGGCATCAAGGCGGCGGCCGGAGCCGAGACCGTGCTCGCGAACGCCGTGATCCTCGCTCGCTCCCACCCTTGGACGGGAATCGTGCTCGACGAGGCGGGAGCTCCGATCGAGGACGCTCGCGTTCTCGTCCGCGACAACGACACGCTGCTGACTCGCCCTCACCGGCCGGAGACGGGCGGAGAGCGAACGGGTTCCGACGGTTCGTTCCGCTTGGATCAGCTCCCTCTCGGCACGGTCACGCTCGACGTTTCGCACACGGAGTTTGCGACGCACCGACAAGACATCGACGCCAGTCGGCCCGGGCATGTCTCGATCCGCCTGCAACGCGGAGCTGCGATCGAGGGACGCATCGAAGGAGCACCTCCCGACATCGAACAGCCGCTGACCGTCGTGGGGAGGCCCCGGACGTACCAGACCGATCAATCCACCCGCAGCGCGGCCATCGAACCCGATGGTTCCTTCCGCTTGCCGGGCTTGCCCGTCGACTCGACGTGGCAACTGCTCGCGCTGCTGGGCGAAGGCGACGGAAACTGGATGAAGAGCGTGAAGAACCGCGTCAGTCTGATCGTCGAGGTCGAAGCCGGTCGACGTGACGTCGTGTTGGAGTGGCAGGAGGGCGGGACGCTCAGGTTCCAAGTTGTGGATGCGTCCACACGCGAACCGGTCGAGTACCTCGTCGTCAGCTTCGGCAGCGGTCCCACGAACGACCGTCGAATCCGACCGCCGGACGACTCGGTTGGTGGCTTCCAGCAGGGCCAGGTGCACATCGCCAACCTGCGCCCCGATCTCTTCGGTCGGCCCTTCACCCTCGTCGTCGACGCGACGGGCTATGAACGCTGGTCCCGGGAGGAGCTCGAAGCGGAAGCGGAGCGCGACGTCGATCTCGGCACGATCGAGCTGAAGCCGGTGCCGCGCATGACGATCATCGTGCTCGACGACCGCGACGACACGCCGGTGAAGGGCGCGCGCGTGCGCTGGGCCAAGGACGAGGCGGAAGCCGAGACCGCTGCGCCGGGGGGCTCGCGCGGCACTTCGTCGCGGCGAGACGAATTCAAGAGCCAGGTCGAATACGGCACCACGGACGAGCAAGGTCGAGTCGTCTTCGACGGCGCTGCGGGCTCCACGGTCGCGCTGAGCATCTGGAAAACCGGCTTCGCGAACGCCGGACTGAGCGGCTGGAAGCTGCCAGACAGCGCTGACGCCGAACGCGTGGTGCGCCTCGTGCAAGGCGGCGCCGTGCTCGTCTCGACGACCGATTCTCTCGGGCAAGCGTTGGGCGGTCGCACGATCGAACAGCGGGCGCCTGCAACGGACTGGGACTTCCTCAGCGCCGCCTGGTCCTCGCGCGCGGTCCACCACGTGACCGACGCCGATGGACGCGTCTTGTTGGAGCACCTGACCGTTGGCGAGCACGCGTTCCGGATCGTTGCCGCCGATGTCGTCGCGGGCAAGCGACGGGCGACGGCGGCTACGACAGGAGCGGACGTCGACGAGGAAGACGCGCTTTGGTCACGCGTCGAGGTCGTCGAGGGTGAGACGAGCGCGCTCGAGCTGAGCGAGGAGCCACGAGCGAGCCTGACGGGACGCATCACCGAACGGGTCGAGCCGCTGAGGCAGGCGACGGTCTGGCTGCGCGTCAACGGTCCGGGGCACAACTCCGATGCCTGGCAGAGATTCTTGGGGCATCGCGCCACCCTCGGTGCCGGCGTCAAGCTGCACACCGATCGAGACGGTCGGTATTCCGTCGATGACTTGGAGCCCGGCGACTACGTGCTGCGCATCGAGCGCGGCGATCGCGCGATGGCTTTCGAGGTCGAGCTGACGCTGGGAGTGGGCGAGACCCGACGCGACCTGGACGTGGGCCTCGCCGTCCTCGAAGGGCGCGTCGTCGACCCGAGCGGGAGCGGCGTCGCCGACATCCCTCTTTGGGTCCGACCCGCGACGGGCAACAAGCCTCCTACGAGACCCGGTACCTTCTTCCTGGCGGGATCCCACCTCGAGCCGAACGACGCGAGTCACACGATCACCGACGCGACGGGCGCCTACGCGTTCCGCGGCGTGGCGACGGACACCGAACTGTTCGTCATCGCGGACGTACCCGGTTGGCAATTCGCTCACTCCGGGCCGGTGACCGTGGTGGGTGAACGGCTCGACGACGTCGACATCGAGATCTACCCCGCGGGTGCGCTCGAGATCCGGATCCAGAATCGCGATGGAGCGTTTCTCGACGGCGCGCGGATCGACTACTGGCGCACGGACGACGCCGAAGCCGGGGAACCCGAGAAGAAGTCCACGGAGATCGGGGCCGGCAACATCGGAGGCCTGCCACCCGAGCGGACCATTACGATCGAAGGCCTCGCCCCCGGCACCTGGCGAGTCCGCGCGCGGGATCGGAGCCTCGAACCCGGCGTGAGCGACGCCGAAGGAGAGGTCGAAGTCGTCGCCGGCGAGACGACCCGGATCGAACTGGTGCTGCCGAACTAGCCCGCGAGCGCAATCCCCTAGGTCCCGCCTCACACCCATGAGACTTCGCATGCTGGCGCTCGCGCTGATCTCCTCGGCGCTCGTCGTGGGCCTCGGGCTCTTCTGGCTGGACGGTCAAGAGCGATCTCGAGCGGCGGAGCCGGTGTCCGAGAGCCCTGCTCGGGACGTGCTGGCGTCGACCGCGTTGGAGGAATCGACTCCCTCCGGCACGCTCGCCCCGGCCGCCCTTCCGGCAGCGGAATCCGATCGACGCGCGTTGAGCACGTCGCCTGCGGGTGAGACCGACGAAGCCGCGGAGGAGCCCGGCGGCGGAACGGCGATCGTCGGTCGCGTGGTCGATGAAGCAGGCAGGTCCGTCGCCGGTGCTGGTGTGCGCGTCGTGGACTCGCTACCTCCAGGAGTCTTCGTTTCCCTTTCGCGGCCGGCCGCGCCCGAGGCGTCGACCGACGCGGAGGGCGCGTTTCGACTGACGCTCGAGCGCCCGGGGGCGACGCGCATCGAAGTTGGAGCCGCCGGTTTCGCGCCCGCGCTCGTCGACGGTATCGCGGCGGCGGCCGGGAGCGACACTGCGCTGGATGACGCGGTCGTGCTGGAGCGCTCGGCGACCGTGCAGGGCGTCGTGCTCGATGACACGGGCGCGCCGCTGGCGAACGCGCTCGTGGGCTGGCGCGAGGGCGAAAGGGACGTCTTCGGCTCGTCGAGCCCGCGCGAGAACGCGCTGCGAACGGGCCCCGACGGAACGTTCCGACTCGATCGGCTCCCGCGGCGAATGCTCACGCTGCGCGTGACGCAGGCAAGCTTCTTGGAGCACGAGCAACTCTTCGACGCAAGACGACCGGTCGAGCTTCCGCTCGTCACGATCTCCATGGCGCGCGGCAGCACGATCGAGGGCCGGCTCGTCGGGATTCCTTCCGACTTGGCCGAGCATCTGGTCGTCGTGACACGGCTCCAGAGGCTTTTCCTCGGAGGGGAGTTGGAGCTGCGGCAAGCCCGCGTGGATCCAGAGGGCTTCTTCCGCCTCGAGGGGTTGCCCGAAGGGTCGTCGTGGATGGTGTTCGCTCGCAAGCTTCCCGAAGGTCACGACCCGCGTCGACCCGGTGCGGAGCACGCACTCGCAAACGACAGGGAGCGCGTCAGTGACGTCGTTCCGGCCCGGGCCGGCCGAGAGGAACTCGTCCTGACTTGGGAAGAACCCGCCGTGCTCCTCTTCCAGGTCGTGGACGCGAGCACGCGGAAGCCGATCGAGATGCTGACGCTTAAGACCCGCATCGGCAAGGCGACCCTGAGCCAGGGACTGACGCGTTTCGCGGATGGCAAAGTGCGGCTCGCAAGGCTGCCGGCGGGTCGCGCAGGCGAGCGGCAAGTACTCGAGGTCGACGCGCCCGGGTATGCCGCGTGGTCGAAGCGCGATCTCGCGCTCGTTCCCGGGCGCGAGACCGACCTCGGCATCATCGCTTTGCCTCCAGCGCCGCGGCTCTCGATCACCGTGCTGGACGACCGCGACGGTACGCCGGTGAAGGGCGCGCGAGCGTCCTTGTCGAGAGCGGCGGCAGCACAGCCGCAGGGCGCAGGCGTCAAATTCCAGGGTCCACGAACCTTGGGGACCGGCCGCACGGACGCGGAAGGTCGATGCGTCTTCGACGGCGTCGACGGCTCCACGGTGGATCTCAGCATCACGGCCGACGGATTCGCCCGCGCGCACATCGCGGGCTGGGCGCTGCCCGGTGGCGTGGACTCAGAACGCACCGTGCGACTCGTGCAAGGCGGAGCGGTTCGCATCACGGCGCTCGACCGAGAGGGTCGGCCGCTCGGCGGTCGAACGATCGAGCATCGTGCGCCGGGAGAGCGAGCCACCGGCGATCGGCAGGGCGTAGCCGCTTTCGGCAGCACGGGCGCGACGCACGTGACGGATGCCGAGGGACACGTGCTCTTCGAGCACTCGAGCCCCGGCGAGCACGCGTTCCGCGTGGCCGGAGTCGATCCCGCAGCGGAAGCCTTGCGGCGAGAATTCGCGGCGGCGGACGACGGCGAGGAAGCGGGTTGGTCGACCGTCGAGGTCGTCGCCGGCCACACGGTCGAACTCGAATTGTTCGAGGCACTACGCGCCAGCTTGACGGGGCGCGTCACCGCCGGCGGTCGACCGCTGAAGGACGCCGGCGTCTCGCTGCGCCTGAAACGGGAAGCGCAGCCCGGAACGGTCGAAGCGTTCCGAGCGGCCGCGATGAAGCTGCGTGGCGAGAACGGGCCCGAGGTTCGCACCGATCGCGACGGACGCTTTCGCGTCGAGGGCATCGTGCCCGACGACTACGTGCTCCGCATCGTTCATCAGGAGCGGGCCATGCCCTTCCAACACGCGTTGACGCTCGACGCGGGCGAGACGCAGCGTGACTTCGATCTGGGCGTCGCCATCATCACCGGACGCGTCGTCGATGCGGGCGGAGTGGGCGTTGAAGGGGTCGTCGTCTCGGTCGAGCGCGAGTCGGTCCCTGGCGCCCTGGACGCGTTGAGCCTCATGGCGAGAAGCATGCCCCGAGCGAAGCGTTCCGGGGCGACGCTCGGCAGCGCAGTCACCGACGCGACCGGCGCGTACGAGCTGCGGGGTGTCGCGACGGACGTCGAAGTGTTCGTCGCGGCGGATGGATCCAGCGTCGGCTTGCAGTCCGGCCGCTCCGGACCGTTGATCGTTGCCGCCGACGAACTCGTCCGGGGCGTGGACATCGAGCTCGAGCGCGCGGGTTCGCTCGACTTTCGGATCCTGCGGCCGGGCGGAACGATTCCCGATCTCGTGCAGCTCCAGCTGAGACGCGCCGACGCAAGCGCCGACGTGCCGGCTCGGCGAGAGTTCCTGAGAGCGGGCACCGGCCTGGTCCACGGCCTCGCGCCCGGGACGTGGCACGTGCTCGCGCGAGGTTCCGCCTTCGCCGAGTACGACAACGTCGCCGAACGAGCCATCGACGTCGTCGTCGGTGAGACGCTTCTCGTCGAGCTGCAACTCCCTTGAGTTGCCTGCGTTGCTCGAGCGACGAACGCCGCGCCGCTGCGCGCCGGAGCCATTCCGCTCGGCCGATCAGCAGAAGCCTGAGGCCTGAGGCCTGAGGCCGTAGGGCGTAGAATGCGAGACCGCATGAAACTTCGGCGACTCCTGCTCGTGCTCTTGACCCTCGCCGTCGGTGGGGCGTTCCTGCTGTTGCTGAATGGCGCAGGGCGCGAGGGATCGAGGGATCCTCTCTGGATCGCGATCGAGCCGACGCTGGACGTGGCCAAACCGTCGCTCGAGGCCGAGATTCAGCAGCGGCCGGACGATGGTGCGGCGGGTCCGCGCCGCGTGCTGGACACCGCGGACGAAGTCGCTGTGCTCCTCTCGGAGGAAGCCGGCGCGGCGTCGCTCGTGGGCCGCGTCGTCGACGACGCCGGAAGCCCCGTCGCGCGAGCGACCGTCCGCGCCGCGGATTCCGTCGACGCGCTCGCCCGCGACCCTTCGCTGGGTTGGTTGGACTCCTGGTTCGCCTCGAGCGATGCCGGTGGCGTCTTCCGCGTTGCTTGTCGCGCCGGCCCGACCTACTTGCGCATCCAAGCGCCGGGCTTCGTGCCCCGCACGGTCGAGCGCATCTTGGTGGCTGCGCTCGGGGAAACCGTGCTCGACGACGACATCGTACTGGAGCGCGCTGCGGTGATGATCGGTGCCGTACTCGACGACACGGGTGCTCCGGTCGAGGATGCGCTGGTGGTCGCTCGCGGCACCGATGCTCCAGCCGTCCGTTCGGGTCCCGACGGTTCGTTCCTCTTGGATCAGCTCGAGCGCGGGCGACTGCAACTCGTGGTCACTCACCCCGAACACGTGTCGCACGTAGAGAACATCGACGAGGGCCGCGCGGCCGATCTAGCGCACATCTCGATCCGCTTGTCCCGCGGAACGGTGATTGAAGGTCGACTGCGCGGTATGCCGGCGGGCGTGACCGGCCGTTGGAGCGTAGGCACCAAGCCGCGTCGGGACAGGCAGACGTTCGTCACGGACCGGCGCATCGCCGAAGTGGACCCCGACGGCTACTTTCAGCTTCGAGGTTTGGCCGTTGGATCGACGTGGGACATCTTCGCGCTGCCCGCTTCGACGCTCGATGCCATGAGCTCCGAAGGCCGCGTGAGCCAGGTGCTTCACGTCGCAGCAGGCCACCGCGACATCGTCTTGGAGTGGCAGCCTGCCTCCCGCCTCAGCGTCCAAGTCGTCGACGCACTCACGCTCGAGCCGATCGAATGGCTGGCCGTCAGGGTGACGTCGGCGCGTCGGAGAAGCGAGCTGAACGCCGACCGTGTCGAACCGCGTGAGTACCAGGAAGGCTGGGTGCGGCTCGATGGGTTGCGGCCGAGCGGCGACGAAGTTCCGAGGAAGCTCGAGATCGATGCCGTTGGTTACGAGGGCTGGTCCAAGGGCAGCCTCGATTTAGTGCCCGGGCGCGTCAGCGAGCTTGGACAGGTTGGTCTCGTGCCTGCGCCGCGGATGAGCATCACGGTGCTCGATGACGCGAGCGGAGAGCCCGTCGCTGGGGCGCAGGTTGGTTGGGCGGAACAAAACTTGAAAGTCATCAGCGACTGGAGGCAGAGCGGCCATGGGCATTCGCGCGAGTCGTCGCGGCGCTCAAGCGGTGATCACGCGCAACTCGCCGACGAGCACGGTCGCGTCGGTTTCGATGGGCAGGCGGGCTGCATCGTCGAGCTGAGCGTCACGGCAGCGGGGTACGCGAACGCTCTCGTCAACGATTGGAAGCTGCCAGGCAGAGGTACCGTGGAACGCGTCGTGCGACTCGCCCCGGGCTGTGTGGTCGACGTCCGTGCTGTCGATGCCGGAGGGCGAGGTTTGAGCGGCCGTACGATCGAGCATCGGCGGTTCGATCTGTCTCGACCGGAGGGGCAGGACGAGTACCTGTCGTTCGCGATCGACCCGACCGGATCCCGGTTGGTGACGGACACCGAGGGTCGCGCTCGCTTCGAGAACCTCGCGGCAGGAAAGCACGAGTTTCGGCTCGGAGAGCGCGCCCACACCGGCGCCGTTCACCGAACGGACGCCGCGCGGGCTCCCGAAGGGATGAGCCAATGGACGGCCGTCGACGTCGTCGTGGGCGAACCGAGCAAGCTCGTCCTGGCCGAACGCCCGCGCGGCGTGCTCTTCGGTCTGATCACCGAGGGTGGACGGCCATTGGTCGGCGCGAGCGCGGTGCTCTTTCCGAAGTCCGACTTTTCGCTGAGTCACGAGGCGGCGCTGAAGCGGCTCGAGTCGAACGAAGC
Organism: Planctomycetota bacterium; assembly: GCA_040880665.1. Taxonomy (GTDB): domain Bacteria; phylum Planctomycetota; class UBA1135; order UBA1135; genus JBBDIB01. Next base: position 28,534 of record JBBDIB010000092.1, on the reverse strand, counting down.
GACTCACCGAACCGACGCGGTCGGTCGATACAGGTTCGAGGATGTCGAGCCTGGAGAGTACCTGCTCTCTTTGACCCATGGCGAACGCGCGGCGGCCTCCACGTTCGATCTGACGGTGACCGCGGGAGAGACGCGACGTGACTTTCGCGTGGGCATGGCGACCATCGCCGGACGCGTCGTCGATGCGAGTGGACGAGGCGTCGCAGGAGTCACCGTCGCGGTCGAACCCGTCAGCGACGCGGCCGAGCAGGCCTTCGATCATCGCGTCCAAGGCAGGCCGAGAGTGCACGGAAGACTCAGCTCCGGTGCCAGCACGATCACCGATGCGAAGGGGGCCTACGAGCTACGTGGCGTCGCGACGGACGTCGAGTTGCTCATCACGACGGATGCAGCATCCGCCGACTGGCAACCCGCCCGCTTGGGACCCCTGACCGTCTCCGCCGACGAACGCCTGGCCAACGTCGGGATCGAGCTCCAACGCGGAGGCGCGCTCGAGGTCAGCTTTCGGACGAGCGCTGGACTTGCCAGTCAAGCAGCGTTTCTGCTGAGCCCTTTCGGCAGCGCGGCAGCGACGGACGACGCCTGGGCGGCGTACTACGGAGAAACGGGACGCTTGGAAGGGCTCGCGCCGGGGCTCTACACGTTGCAAGCCAAGTACGGCCCTCCAGGTCCCGGCGGAGTCGAACGCGAGGCCGAGGTCTTCGCGGGCGAGACGACTCGGGTCGAATTGATCCTGCCCGATTGAAGCGCTCGCGGCCGCTGCCCGCGGCGCCTCTCGGCGTACGATCGTCGGCGTTCGCCGATGGCTTCACCGAACCGCCGAACCCTCGCCCCGCTTGATCGATGACGCAGCGACGCCTCGTGCTCGTGTTCGTGCTCCTGGCGCTCGGCGTCGGCGCGGCGTATCTGTTGCTCGCGGGCGACGGGCGACCGGGCACGCAAGGCTCGGAGCGGTCCACGATCGAGCCCGCGTCGGTCACGGCGGCGCTCGCGCCCGCCGCCGAGAGCGGTCCTGGGACCGCGACCAGCGAGGCGGACGCGCGCCGAGCGTTGGACGCGGCGCTCGCTGAGGCCTCGTCCGCCGAGGGCGCCGCGCTCTCCGCCGGAATAGGTGCGGCGACGCTCCGTGGCCGCGTCGTCGACGAACGCGGACGACCGATCGCCGGCGCCGCCGTGCGAGCGGCGGAGTCCATCACGACTTGGGGCTTCCACGAACCCACGGGCTCCGCGCTTCACGACGCCAAGATCGCAGTTGCCAAGACCGATGCAACGGGTGCGTTCCGCGTGGTGCATCGTGCGGGTCCCGTGAGCTTGAGCCTACGCGCTGCCGGCTTCGCGCCCCGGACGATCACGCGCCTCTTGCTGGCCCGGGGCGCCGAGACCGAGCTCGAGGAAGACATCGTCCTCGAGCGTTCGGCGCTGGTGACGGGCGTCGTGCTGAGCGACAGCGGTGCGCCGCTCGAGAACGCCCGCGTGGTCGTCTGCGGAGCCGATGGAGCCAGGGTTCGAGGAGCCGGTCGTGCAAATCTCGGGACGGGTGCCGACGGTTCGTTCGGCTTGGATCAGCTCGACCGCGTGCCGCTGGTGTTGCTCGTCACGCACGACGTCCATGCTCCCGAGGAGGTTCCCGTCGACGCGAGCCGCCCCGGCGAGCTGCCGCACCTCACGATTCGCTTGGCGCGTGGTGAAGTGATCGAAGGGCGCCTCGCGGGCTTTCCAGCGGACGCGGTGAAGACCATCGCCGTCGTGGCCGCGCCGCACGCCGACGGCGGATCCGCCGGCGCCCAGAATCGCAGCGCCTCGGTCGACGAGCATGGCTACTTCCGCGTGCAAGGACTCTCCCGGGGAACGCACTGGCAAGTCTTCGCCCTGCCTGCTTCCAAGCTCGACGCCGTCGATCTCGCGCGCGTCAGCGCCCGCGAGCGCGTCAGCGAAGCTCCGCTCCTGCTTGCCGGCGAGCGGAACTTGGTTCTCGACTGGGAAGCGAGCTGCACGGTTCGCGTGCGGGTCGTGGACGCGAACACTCGCGAGCCGCTCGAATCCCTGGCGGTCAGGTGGGGGCCGCACCTCGACGTCGCCCTCGAAGCGGACGCGGACGAGGTCGACGAGTACGAGGACGGGATCGTCCGGCTCGCACCGCTCCGGTCCGACGACAATAAACCGCTCGTCATCCAGATCGATGCCGTGAACTACGCCCACTGGACGGAGCGGGGAATCCACCCCGAGCCCGGCCTCGAGATCGACCTTGGAACGATCGGCCTCGTGCCCGCGCCGCGGATGTGCGTCACGGTCGTGGATGACGCGAACGGCGCGCCGGTAGCCGGCGCCACGGTCGGCTGGACCGAGCAGGACATGCAGGTCGCCGCCCGGTTCGCCAAGACCGTGGCGGCCCATGCCGACGCCGAACATGCACCCTGGCGGAGGCGCTCGCCCGGCTATAGCAGTCAACGCACGCAGCTCACGGACCAGCACGGCTTCGTCAGCTTCGAAGGCCGACCCGGCTACATCATGGAACTCTGCGCGACGGCGGCCGGGCTTCGCACCCGCGCACGTCGTCGATTGGAAGCTGCCGCTGGCCGGAGACGCCGAACGCGTGGTGCGCCTCCAGCGGGGTGGCGCCGTCGCCGTGCTGGCCCTCGACGCGAACGGTGAGGCGCTCGTCGGGCGCACCATCGAGCAGCGCTTGTTCGGCTTGCCCTTGTGGAAGAGCCATGGCTACGTCGAGTCCACCGGCGACGATCCGGAGCGCTTGCTGCGAGTGACGGATGCCGAGGGCCGGGCTCGCTTCGAGGATCTCGTGCCGGGAGGGCACGAGTTTCGGATCGGGAAGCGCCCGGATACGGGCGCCATCGACCGGTGGGGAGGAGCTTGGCAGAGCGAAGCGGGCTGGACGGCCATTGCCGTCGACGCGAACGCAAGGACCGAGCTCGTGCTGACGGAAGGCCCTCGGGGCGCCATCTTCGGCCGCATCACCGAGCACGGTCAGCCGTTGGCGCGCGTGAGCGTGGCGCTCTTCCCCGAGTCGTATCCCGACGCGCAGCAACTGGTGTTGATGGCCATGCAAAAAGACCCGAGGACCACGTACACGGATGCTGTCGGCCGGTACCGAATCGTGGACATCGATCCAGGTGACTACGTGCTGCGCGTGTATCACACCGCCTACGAGTCGACGTTCGGCCAGGAGATCACGGTGCCCGCGGGAGAAGCACGGCGCGACGTCGAACTCGGTACCGCCGAGGTCGCGGGCCGCGTCGTCGATCCGAACGGCGAGGGCGTGGCCGACGCGATCGTCATGCTCGGCGTCAGCAGAGGGGGAGCGGCCGCGCATCTCCACCGCGACCAGGCGGTGAGCGCGGACCAACTGCCCCAGAGCCTGCAAATCGTCGGTTCCGGCGACGTTCGAACGGATCGAGACGGCGCTTGGGAATGCCACGCGCTCGAGCCGGGTGTCGAACTGGTCGCGCTGACCGGAGGAGGCTCCTCGTATTGGCAGCCCGTTTGCTCCGAGCCGTTCACGCTGACGCCCGCCCAACGCCTCGAGGGCATCGAGCTCGTCGTCCAACCAGCCGGTGCGCTCGTCGTGCACTTCTCCAAGGGCGCTCAGGCGGTGACCGACTTCTTCGGCCGCCTGACCCTGACGCGTCTCGTCAACCCAGAGCAGGAACGTGTCTCGCAGGCGATCAGCGGCGCCCGCAGCGTCTTCTCGCTAGCGCCCGGGTCGTGGACGCTTCGAGCCGTCGACGTCCGTCGTCCCAACAAGAGCATCGAGGCGCGCGAGGTCGAGATCGTCGCCGGCGAGACGACCCGGGTCGTTTTGATCCTGCCCGATTGAACGGACCACGGCACCGCGTGACCTAGAGCACGTCTCCGCGATAGACCCAGCGCTTGCGGTCGATCGACCGATCGTGACCGAGGATCGGCCAAATGTGACCCGCACCGGCGACGGCGATATACGTGCGACCTTGCACGCTGACCAGGCCATCGACGAGGCCCAAGAGGTGCAAGTTGCCCTCGTCGTCGGTGCTGTACACGCCAGCGCCTACCATGCCGCCTTCGATACGCCGCCGCAGTCCGCCGTGGTTCTCCAAGAGGAGTCCGCGCACACCGGGCGCGACGGCGACATCGACCTTCTCGCGCCAACGGTTGCGCCCCTCGCGGCCGAGAACGGTCAGCGTCGTCCCACGCTTCGGCGCATCGAAGTCGAGCGGGACGGTGGGCAGCACGATGTCGCTGATCGCCAGCCGTAGCGCCGGCGCGATCAGCACCGAGGGCGCCAGCTCGTACGCCGGACCATCGCCGAACGCGGGGATCAACTCGACCGTGGCGTCCTCCGCGCGATGTCCCAGGTAGACGACGCCGTAGGGCGTGGCGACACCCAGCTCGGCTCCCGAGCGGCCCTTGACGACGACGGTCGGATCGACCGGCTCGCCCTGGGCGAGACACGCGGTGAGGAGCGGAAGAACGAGGAGGAGGCGCAGTCGACGCATGGGAGGGAGCTCGGGAAGGGGATGGCGGTCGCTATCTTGAAGTGCCGTGCCCCACAGCGTCGAGCGCAATCGACGAGCAATCGCCGCGGCGCGGATTCAGCTCGTGTCGTTTCCGCTTCCCGGCGGGCTCGGCGGCCGAGCTGGCTGACGCTAGGGGTAGTCACCGTTTATCCTGCCTCCATGACGCAGCGACGACTCGTGTTCTTGCTCTTGGCGTTGATCGTAGGAGCGGTGTACTGGCGGTTCGCTGGCGAGGAGCGATTGGGAACGCGTGAATTCATGCGGGCCGGGGCGGCAGTTGAGCCGGCACTGGACGCAGGATATCGACCGCTCGATGCGGTGAAGGACCGGCCCGCGCTCGTCGAGACGGAGGTGCGCCGCACGCTGATCGGTTCCAAGGACGAGCCCGCGCTCGGCGACGCCGTGACGCGCGCTATGCGGGCTGACGTGGCGATGCTCACGGGTCGCGTGGTCGGCGAGCGGGGTGACCCGCTCTCGGGGGTCGCGGTACACGCTGTCGCCGGCGTCCGTAACGAGGACGCCGTCGAGAACGGGTACGTGCTCGCCCGGACCGAGGTGGCTACGACCGACGCTTTGGGGGTGTTTCAAAGCGAGCTGCGGGCGGGGCCCGCCTGGTTGAGCCTCCGCGCACCCGGCTTCGCGCCGGCGATCGTGTCGCGCATCTTGGTGGCGCCGGGAGGTACGACTCTCGAGGACGACATCGTGTTGCAGCGTTCGGCGGTCGTGACAGGCGTCGTCCTCGACGACACGGGCGCTCCGCTCGAGAACGCACGTGTCGCCGTTCTCGAGAGCATCGACACAGAGGAACACCGTACGGACAGCGACGGGGCGTTCCGTTTCGATCAACTCCAGCGCGAGCCGATCACGCTCTTCGCCTCGCACGTGGATCACACGGCTCGAACGATCGAGATCGACGCGAGCCAGCCGGTCCAGCTGCCGCCCGTCTCGATTCGCTTGCCACGAGGTGACGTGATCGAAGGTCGCCTCCAAGGCTTTCCGCAGGCTGCAAAGGACGCGTGGCGCGTCGTAGCCATTCATCCCTATGCGGGTCGGGCGATCCGTTACGAGGACCGCATGGCTCGAGTGGACGCAACGGGGCACTTCCGCTTGCGAGGTCTTGCTGCGGGGGAGTCGTGGCAGATCTTTGCCCTGCCGGCTTCCAAGGTCGACGACTCGCCGACGTCACGCGCGATCATCGACGAGCGCGTCAGCGAGTTGTTGACCGTGGAATCGGGCGATCGCCAAGTCGTCTTGAACTGGGAAGCGGACAGCACGATCAGCTTCCGGGTCGTCGACGCCTCGACGCAGGAGCCGATCGAATGGCTCGACGTCCAGTGCGGGCTGGGGATTCATCAGAGGGCCCCGAAAGAGCATCTCCGCGAGTACGAGGATGGCGTCGTGCGAATCGAAGAACGCCGCTTCTACAAGGACCATCCGCCGATGCTCCATGTCGCCGCGGTCGGCTACGAGCCTTGGTTGGAGCGCAAGCTCACGCTAGAAGCCAGACTGGATCTCGACCTCGGCACCATCGAACTCTTGCCGGCGATTCGTATGCGCGTCACGGTGCTCGACGCCGGGGACGATCAGCCCGTGGTCGGCGCCCTCGTGGGCTGGAGTGAGCAGGATCTGAAGCTTGGCGCCGAGTTCGCAAGCGCGCTGGCCGAGATGGAAGACGACGCGCGGCCTGCGCCCTGGCGGCGCCGCTCCCCGCACTACTCGAAGCACCCCGTCGAAACGACGGACGAGCACGGTCGCGTGACGTTCGAAGGTCGCGCCGGCTACATCGTCGAGCTGACCGCGATGGCGCCGGGTTTCGCCAGCGCGCACGTCATCGATTGGAAGCTGCCCGACGCGGGGGATGCGGAGCGAGTCCTGCGCCTCGAGCCGGGCGGTGGCGTCGACGTGCTCGCCCTGGCCGCCGCGGGAACGCCGCTCGTCGGACGGACCATCGAGCACCGCTTGTCCGGACTGAACTGGCCGATGGGTCGCGGCTCCGGTCTACCCTGGAACCTCGACCCGGAGCGCTCGGAGCGGGTGACCGACGCCGAGGGCCGCGCGCACTTTCGAGACCTCGCCCCGGGCGGACACGAATTCCGGATCGCGCCGCGCGAGGATGCGGGTGCGTTCCGCCACTGGTCGTCGCTGGAGCGATTGCAACAGAAGAACGCGTGGTGGACGTGGACAGAAATTGCCGTCGGCGCGAACGAGGTCAGCGAACTCGAGTTGACCGAAGCGCCGCGAGGCACACTCGTCGGCCGGCTGACCGAGCACGGTCAGCCGGTGGCGCGCGCGCGTTTGGGACTCTTCGCCGAGTCCTATCCCGGCGGCGTGTTCGTCAAGACCGCCTTGGATACCGGCGCGAATTCGGTGTCGACCGACGCCGGCGGTCGGTACCGCATCGACGACGTCGAGCCCGGAGCGTACGTGCTTCGCATCCAGCCCCCCGATGAGCGCGCGACGTTCGACTTCGAACTCCGGGTGCCTGCGGGAGAGACGCAGCACGACGTGGAACTAGGGGGCGCCACCCTCGCGGGTCGCGTCGTCGATCCGAACGGGAAAGGCGTGGCCGACGCCGTCGTCATGGTCGCCGTCAGCGACGAAAGGAAGGCCTCGACGCTCCATCGATTGTCACGACAGAGCGCTTCGGACTTTGCCTCGAGTGCCAAGGTGCTCGGGGGCGGTGCGGTTCGAACGGACGCCAGCGGCGCTTGGGAGATTGGCGGACTCCAGCCGGGCGTCCCGCTCGTGGCGCTGGCCGGCGGAAGTGACTCCGACTGGCAGCCCGTGTGGTCCGAGGAACTCACGCTAAATGTCTCCGAACGTCGAGACGATGTCGTGCTCGTCGTTCAACCCGCGGGCTCGCTCGTGGTTCGGTTGCCGGATGGAGCCAACGGCTTCTTCGTGTCCCTCACAGTGTCCCGGGTCGTCGGCACCAAGACCGATCGAGTGCGCGGCGACATGGACGGCAACATCGGAAGAGTCCACGCGCTGGCCCCGGGCCCTTGGACGGTCACCGTTCGACTCCTTTACCCACGAGAACTCACCGAAGAACGGCAGATCGAGATCGTCGCTGGCCAAGCGACGTCCATCGACGTCGTCCTGCCCGACTGACCCGGCGTTTCGGCTGCGTCGCTACCGTGCGCGAAGTCGAAGTCGTCGCCGGCGAGACCCTCGTCGTCGATCTGATCCTGCCGCCCCGTTAGACAGCGCTTATCCTTACGTTCCATGACGCAGCGTCGACTCTTGTTCGTGTGCTTGTTCGTGGCGATCGCCGTGGGTGCGGCGCTTCTGGTGGTCGGCGTTGACGGGCGCGGCGGTGCCAGGAACGTCGTGCGGCCGGCGGTCGAGCCGGTGTCGGGTGGGGCCGCGCTCGCGGCTTCCGCGGGCATCGGTGCACGGTCCGAGGAGAGCGCAGCGGAAGCGCGGCGGGCGTTGGGCGCGGAGCGCGCTGAAGCCGGGCTCGACGCGCTCGCTTCCTCGGCGACGGACGCCAGCGCGGCGCGGCTCCTCGGCCGCATCGTCGACGAGCGCGGCGACCCCGTCGCAGGAGCGGCGGTGCGAGCCGCGCAATCGGTATCCACGTTTGGATTGTACGAACCCACGGGCTTCGAGAGTCACGACGCGAAGATCGGAGTCGCCGCGACGGATTCGAGCGGTGCCTTTCGCATCGACTGTCCAAGCGGCCCGGCGTGTCTGAGCATCCGTGCCGCCGGCTTCGTGCCGCGGACGGTCGAGCGCCTCTTGTTGGCGGCGGGCGGTGAGAGCACGCTCGACGAGGACATCGTGCTCGAGCGCTCGGCGATCGTGACGGGCACGGTGCTCGATTCAACCGGTGCACCGCTCGAGAACGCGCGCGTGGTCGTGCGCGACGCCGAGGGCGGCATCGTGCGAGGTGTCTCTCGTCGGGAACTTCGGACGCCCGCCGACGGCTCGTTCCAGTTCGCCGAGTTGCCGCCGAGAGCGCTCACTTTGCTGGTCAGGCACGAAAGCCACACGCCTGAATCGACCGCCGTCGACGCGCGGCAGTCGGGCCAGCTTGCGCCCCTCGCGATTCGCTTGAAGCGCGGTGAGGTCATCAGCGGGCGTTGCTACGGCTTTCCGGCGGAAGCCACCGATTCGATCGCCGTCATGGCCGTGCCCCACTCCGTGCTTCGAGGAGCCGGCCAGGAGAAGCGCCACACGACCGTCGACGAACAAGGCTACTTTCGCTTGCGAGGCTTGAGCGCGGATTCGCAGTGGACGGTCTTCGCTCTCCTTGCTGCGAAAGTCTCAGCGATTCACCCGCCTCAAGGGAACGTACACGACCGCGTCAGCAACGCTCCCGTGGTCGATGCCGGCGAGCGCAATCTCGTCCTCGAGTGGGAGCCGAGCTGCGCTGTTCGCTTCCGGGTCGTGGACGCGAACTCTCGCGCGCCGATCGAGTCCTTGGCCGTCGGTTGGGGGTCGCACAGGCACCACCAACGGAGCGCGGATCCCGAGGACCTGGAGCACTACGACGACGGGCTCGTGCGCCTCGCAGGCTTGCGGTCGGACGACGGCGAGCCGCTCGCGATCTGGATCGACGCCGTGAACTACGCGTTCTGGATCAAGCGTGATTTTATGCCTGAACCGGGGCAGGAGATCGACCTTGGAACCATCGGTCTCGCGCCTGCGCCAACGATGTGCATCACGGTCGTCGATGACGCGACCGGCGAGCCCGTGGCCGGAGCCGAGGTGGGTTGGACCGAGCAGGACATGACGATCGCCGGCGAGTTCGCGCAGGCCTTGGCTGCGAGCGAGGGCGCGCCCCACGCTCCTTGGCGGAGACGCTCGCGAGGCTACGGCGCGCATCGCACCGGGGTCACGGACGAGCACGGTTTCGTCAGCTTCGAGGGTCGCCCGGGCTTCATCATGGAGCTGACCGTCACGGCGCCCGGCTACGCGAGCGCGCACGTCGCCGATTGGCAGCTCCCCCAGGCGGAAGCGGCGGAGCGCGTCGTGCGCCTCGGGCAGGGCGGCGCCGTCGACGTGTTGCTGCTCGACACCGAGGGAGAGCCGCTGGTGGGGCGCACGATCGAGCACCGCTTGTTCGGGCTGTCCTTGTCGAAGCGGCGCGGCTCCAGCGTGTCGGAACGCTCGGAGCAAGCGACGGACGCCGAGGGGCGAGCACGTTTCCAGGATCTCCCGCCGGGAGGACACGAGTTCCGGATCGGGGAACGCGAGCTTTCCGGGGTCATCCACTGGAATGCAGCACTCCAGCGCGTCTTGCAGGAGGCCGAGGGCTGGACGGCCGTCGCCGTCGAAGCGGGGGCGGTGTCCGAACTCGAGCTGACCGAAGCTCCCCACAGCGCGCTCTTCGGCCGTATCACCGATCAGGGTCGACCGCTGGCGCGCGCGAGCGTGGGTCTCTTCGCGAAGTCACACCCCATGGCCGCCGAGATGGTGTCGTTCGCCCTCGAGCACAACGGGAGGAGCATGCGCACGGACGCCGACGGTCGGTACCGGATCGACAACGTCGAGCCGGGTGACTACGTGCTGGTCATTCAGCACACCGACTACCGTACGCCCTTCGACCGAGCGGTCACGGTGCCCTCCGGCGAAGTGCGCTGCGACGTGGAGCTCGGGACCGCCGTCCTCGCGGGTCGCGTCGTCGACGAGCGCGGGAAAGCAGTGGCCGACGCCGTCGTCGTCGTCGCCGCGAGCGATGACGGACGAGCCTGGAGGTATCAGCGCAGCTTTCGAAAGAGCAGCGCAGGCCTGGCTCTCGTCATCGAGCTGCATGGCGTTGGCGAAGTACGCACGGACCACGACGGCGCGTGGGAGGTGCGCGGGCTCGAGCCGGGGATCGCGCTGGTCGCGATGACCGGTGGAGGACTCTCCGCCGGACTGCCCGCCTGCTCCGAGGAGCTGACGCTGTCGCCCGGACAACGCCTCGTCGGTATCGAACTCGTCGTCCACCCCGCGGGCTCGCTCGTCGTTCGCTACCCGGTGACCCTGAGCCGTAGCGAGTACTCGGCCTCCCTGACCTTGTCCCGGACCATCGATACGAAGAAGGAACGCATCTCGGGCGGCTTCAGCGGCGACACCGGCACGATCGACGGGTTGCCCCCGGGCTCGTGGACGCTCAGCGTGCGCACCCTCCGTCCGCGAGAGAGCACCCAGGAACACGAGATCGAGATCGTTGCCGGCGAAACGACGTACCTCGACCTCGCCCTCCCCGAATGACCGCGGCCGTGTTGCACGCCTGTCGTGTCGGCGGCGCCCGCTCCGTACCAGAGCAATCCGTTCGTGCGAAGAGCAGCAAGGGGCCTGGCACCGGATAGGATGCCGCGCCATGTACCGCGCCATTCTCCTCGACCTCGACGGCACGCTCGTCGACGACCAAGGTCTCATTCGGCCGCGCACGCTGGCGGCGCTCCGGGCGCTCGACGCGCGCGGCGTGCGGGTGATGGTCTCGACGGGCCGCTCGGAAGGGGGAGCACGGCCGGTCGTCGCCGCGCTCGGCATCCCGCATCCCGCCGTCGTCTACAACGGCGCGGCGATCTGGTGCGCCGAAACGGATCGCCTGCTGGAGGAGCGCGTGCTCTCGAACGGCGCCGTACAGCGCTCGTTGGCGTACGCGGCGGCGAGCGACGTCCTGGCGGTCGTGATGCGCGGCGGCGAGAAGGTGGCGCTCGAGCCGCGCAACGACGAGGAGCGCGACGCGATCTGGCTGATGGAGGATTTGCGCTTCGTCTCGACGATCGACGATCTGCCGCGCGAGTACCTGACGCGCGTCACGCTGCTGAGTCGGCAGCACGCGGACTCGGCCGTGCTGTACGAGGAGGTCGAACGCGCGATCGAGACGCCCGTCTACCTGACGCACTTCCCGCTGGCGGTGCTGGCGCAGCACCGGCTGAGTCCGATCCAAGTCGTCGACGTGCAGCCGCCCTGTCGCGGCAAGGGCGAAGCCGTGCGCTGGCTGTGGGAGAACCACGCGATCGAGGCGCACGAGATCGTCGCGGTGGGGGATGCGACCAACGACTTGCCGATGTTCGCAGCGGCCGGGTTGGCCGTCGCGATGCAGAACGCGATGCCCGAGGCCTTGGCGGCGGCGGATCGCGTCATCGGGTCGAACAACACCGACGCGATCGCGGAGCTGGTCGAGAGCCTCGAGTGGATCGAGAGCCGCGACCCGCGCGCCCCCAGCGCGCTTTAGTCGCGACGCTCCTTCGCCGCCGGCTTGTCGACCTTCTTCGGCGTGCTCTTCTCGGCAACCGGCTTCTCCGAAGACTTGTCGGTCGCCTTGTCGGTCGGCTTATCGCCGCCCTTCGCGCTCGGCGTCTCGCTGGCTGCCTCCGACGCCTTCTTCTCGGCCTCTGCGCCGGCCTTGTAGGAGTCCGAGCGATAGTCGGTCAGGTAGAAGCCCGCGCCCTTGAAGATCATGCCCGCGCCCGTCCCGATCAGTCGTTCGAGCTTGGGCTTGCCGCACTCGGGACACTTGCGCTTGGTCTTCTCGGAGAAGCCCTGGAACACCTCGAACGTGTGTCCGCAGGCGTTGCAGCGATAGTCGTAGGTCGGCACGGCTAGTTCTCCTGGGCGACTCGGAAGACGCCGGCGTAGGTGGGGAATCCTGCTTTCATCGGGGCTTGGTCGAGGCGTCGCTCGAGGTGGCGAACCATACCACCGAAGCGGCGAAGGAGCGCTCCACACTCCGTGCGAGGTGCGTGATCTCCAAGGGATTCCAAGGTTCGCGCTTGCTCGCAACAGATTGCGTCGCAATCCTGCCGGGCCCCCTCGAGCCCTGGCTAGCGAACGACGTCCGCCCGCAGCCTGGCTCTTCCTCGGTCGCGCATGCGGCTCTCCCGCCGCGACCGACGAGTGTTCGGTTTGGTTCCTTCGATGCCGACGCTGGTTCTGTTGCCCGTTCGCCGTTTCGTTCACCTCCGCGGCGACCTGTTGGCGGGCTTGGTGGTCGCACTGGCGCTGATTCCGGAAGCCATCGCCTTCTCGATCATCGCCGGCGTCGACCCGCGCGTCGGGCTCTACGCGTCGTTCTCGATCGCGGTCGTGATCGCCTTCGTGGGCGGGCGGCCGGGCATGATCTCGGGCGCGACGGGCGCGATGGCGCTCTTGATGGTGTCGCTGGTCCGTGACCACGGGCTCGAATACCTCTTGGCTGCGAGCGTCCTGACCGGCGTGATCCAGATCGCGCTCGGGCTGCTGCGCGTCGATGCTGTGATGCGTTTCGTCTCGACGTCGGTGATGACGGGCTTCGTGAACGCGCTCGCGATCTTGATCTTCCTCGCGCAGTTGCCCGAGCTGGACCTCTCCGTCGCCAACGTCGGCTGGGTCAGCTATGCGCTGGTCGCCGCCGGGCTGGGCATCATCTACCTGTTGCCGTTCGTGACGCGCGCCGTTCCATCGCCGCTGGTCTGCATCCTCGCGTTGACGGCCGTCGCGACTTGGATGGATCTCGACGTGCGCCGCGTCGCCGACCTGGGCGCCTTGCCGGACACGCTGCCAGTGTTCCTGTGGCCGGACGTGCCGCTCGCGTTCGAGACGCTGGCGATCGTCTTTCCCTACGCCATGGGACTCGCCATCGTCGGCTTGTTGGAGTCGCTGATGACCGCGCAGATCGTCGACGAGTTGACGGATACGCCCAGCAGCAAGTCGCGCGAGGCGTGGGGCCAAGGCGTCGCGAACGTCGTCGCCGGCTTGTTCGGCGGCATGGCCGGCTGCGCGATGATCGGTCAGTCGGTCATCAACGTGAAGTCAGGTGGACGCACGCGAATCTCTACGCTCGCCGCCGGAGTCGTCTTGATGCTGCTCCTGTTGCTCCTCGGCGACTGGGTCGGCCGCATCCCGATGCCGGCCTTGGTCGCCGTGATGTTCATGGTCGCGATCGGCACGTTCTCGTGGCAGTCGCTCAAGAACGTCAAGGTGCATCCGAGGACGACTAGCGTGGTGATGGTCGCCACGGTCGTGACCGTGGTCTGGACGCACAACCTGGCGCTCGGTGTCGCGGTCGGTGTGTTGCTCAGCGCCTTGTCCTTCGCGCGAAAGGTGGCGCAGGTCATCGCGATCACGAGCGAACTCGATGGGGGCGAGAGCGGCGAGACGCGCACGTACGTCGTTCGCGGCCAGGTTTTCTTCGCGTCGGCCGGCACCTTCGTCGCGGGCTTCGACTTCAAGGAGGTGCTGGCGAAAGTCGTCATCGACGTCTCTCACGCTCACTTCTGGGACGTCACGTCGGTCGCCGCGCTGGACCGGGTCGTGCTCAAGTTTCGGCGTGAGGGCACCGAGGTCGAGATTTTGGGGCTCAACGAAGCCAGCGCGACTATCGTGGACGAGCTGGCGTCGCACGACAAACCCGGCGCGCTCGAGCGCATGCTCGAGCACTAAGGGAAAGGTCTTGTTCCTTTCACGCACGGATCATGATTCTCACCTGCACCGACGGCTCGCTCTACTCGGCCAGCATCTACAGCCACGCCGCGTGGGCTGCCGGACGGCTCGAGGCGCCGATCCACGTGCTGCACGTCATCGAGCGCGAAGAGGGCACGGCGGCGACCGACCTCAGCGGCAGCATCGGCTTCCACGCCAGCACGGAGCTTCTGAACGAGCTGACGCAGCTCGACGAGGCGAACGCTCGCGTCGCGCGCTTACGCGGCAAGGCGATTTTGGAGGATGCGCGCAAGGAGCTCGAGCTGGAACTCGGGGCGGCCGGCCCCGCGATCACGACGAGCCAACGCCACGGCTCGTTGGTCGAGATCCTGGGCGAGTTCGAGGGCAGCGTCCAGTTGATCGTCCTGGGCAAGCGCGGCGAGCACGCGGATTTCTCGAAGGGACACCTCGGCAGCAACCTCGAGCGCGTCGTCCGCTCGTCGAAGCAACCCGTGCTGGTCGCGGCGCGCGAGTTCCGGCCGATCGACCGCTTCCTGTTGGCCTTCGACGGCGGCAGCAGCTCGCTCAAGGCGGTGCATCACATCGCGACGCAGCCGCTCCTGGCCGGCGCGGCGTGCGAGTTGATCGCCGTGGGCAAGCCCGAGAGCAACCTGGCTCGGGCGCTCGACGCCGCCGCGCTGGGCCTCCGCGGCGCGGGCTTCGACGTGACCGCCGAACTGCTGCCCGGCGACCCCGATGACGTCATCGCCGCGCGCGTCAAGGAGCGCGGCGTGAACCTGCTCGTGATGGGTGCCTACGGCCACTCACGCGTGCGGCAACTGATCCTCGGTAGCACGACCACGCACCTGGTGCGCGTCTGCGAGGTGCCGGTTCTCTTGTTCCGCTAGTCGGCGATTACGCCAGCGCCGCGAGGCTCAGGCTTCGTGCGTGATCTCGGGCCCGTCGCCGGCGTCGTCGCCCTCGGACTTGGCGACGACCACGTGCGCGAAGCGCAGCAGTTCGTCGTTCCAGCGATAGCCCTTGCGCACGACGCGGACGATGGTGCCGGGTTCGACGTCGTCACGCACCTCGGCGCCCGAGGCCTCGTGCAGGTTCGGGTCGAACTTGCCTTCGGTCGCGACCTCGTTGACGCCTTGCTGGGTCAGCGCGCGGAGGAATTGCTGCCGCGTCATCTCGACGCCCAGGAACAGGTTCTCCGCCTCCGGCGTCGTCGCCGGCGTGGCGAGCGCCATGTCGAGGTAGTCGAGCACCTGCAAGAGGTCCACGAAGAGCGGTTGGAGCCGGCGCCGGACGCCGGCCTCGTAGTCGGCTTGCAGACGGCGCTTCTGGTTTTGGTAGTCGGCCTGCGCGCGTGCCCACTGGACCTTCAGCTCGGCGTTCTCGCGGATCAGCCGCGCCAGCTCGTCCTCCTCGTCGGTGCCCTCGTGTTCCTCGCGCTCGATCGCGAGATTCCCGGGCGTCTCCCCGGCGTCGTGCGCTTCGTCGGTGTGCGCCTCGCGCGGCTCCTCGTCGGGCTGTTCTGTCTTGCGCTTCATCAGTTGAAGTAGTCCACCAGCTTCTCGAAGAACGACTTCGATCCGCCTTTCGTGGTTTCGATGTCGGAGAACTCGGTCAAAAGCTCCTTCTGGCGATCGGTCAGCTTCTTGGGCGTCTCGACAAAGACGCGCACGAGCTGATCGCCGCGCCGGCCGGAATTGAGGACGGGCAAGCCCTGCCCGCGCATGCGGAACACCTTGCCGCTCTGCGTGCCGGCCGGGATGGTCATCTCGGCGCGTCCGGTCAGGGTCGGGATCTCGACGCGGTCGCCCAGCGCGAGCTGCCCGAAGCCGACCGGAACCTCGGTCAAGAGGTCGGGCCCCGAGCGCTGGAAGACCTTGTGCTCCTTCTCGCGCACGACGCAGTAGAGGTCGCCGCGCGGTGCGCCGGGTGCGCCCACGTCGCCCTCGCCGGGGACGCGGATGCGCATGCCTTCCTCGACACCCGCGGGCACGTCGAGCTCGATCTCGGCCTTGACGCCCTTGCGCCCCGAACCGCGGCATTCCTCGCACGGATCCGCGATCGTCTGGCCGCTGCCACGGCAGGTGGGGCAGGTGGAGGCCATCGTGAAGAAGCCCTGGCTGCGCGCGACCTGGCCGCGACCGCCGCAGGTGACGCAGGTCGCCGGTCCGCTGCCGGCCTTGGCGCCGGTTCCCGAGCAGACGTCGCAGTGCTCTTGGCGCTTGAGGCTGATCGTGCGATGGACGCCGCTCTCGATCTCCTCGAGCGTGAGGTCGAGCGTGATCTTGAGGTCGCGACCCGGTCGTGGTCCGCCGCGCCGCCGACCGCCGCCGCCGCCGAACAGGTCGCCGAAGATGCCGCCGCCGCCGCTACCGCCGCCGAAGATGTCGCCGAACGCCTGGAAGATGTCCTCGACGTTGGTGAAGCCTTGCCCGTTGCCGAAGCCGGCGCCCTGGCCCAACCCCGCGTGGCCGTACTGGTCGTAACGCTGGCGCTTCTCGGCGTTCGAGAGCACGTCGTAGGCTTCGGCCGCCTCCTTGAACTTCAGCTCGGCCTCGGCGTCGCCGGGATTCTGATCCGGGTGGAACTTGAGCGCGAGCTTGCGATACGCGCGCTTGATCTCAACGGCGTCGGCGTTCTTCGCCACGCCCAGCACCTCGTAGTAGTCGCGCTTGTCGCTCATGTTCGTCGCGTGGGGGGGATGCACGTGGGGGGCGAGGCCGGTCGGCGACGCCCCCCACGTTTCAAGCTCGATCCGGCTCGGTCAGTTGATGGAGCCGCGCACCGGATCCTTCTCGTCCTTCAGGTCGGTGACCATCGAGTCGGTCGTCAACAAGAGGCCGGCGATCGAGGCCGCGTTCTGCAGCGCCGAGCGCACGACCTTCGCCGGGTCGATGATGCCAAACTTGAACATGTCCCCGTACTTCCGATCGAGCGCGTTGAAGCCGATCGTCTTGCCCTTCTCGCGCACCGTTTCGGCGACGACCGAGCCGTTCTCGCCGGCGTTGTCGGCGATCTGACGCAGGGGCGCCTCGAGGGCGCGCTGCACGATCAGGCGACCGAAACGCTCGTCACCGCTGACGCGCGTGGCCTCGACCGCTGCCGCGGCGTTGAACAGCGTCACGCCGCCGCCGGGGACGACGCCTTCCTCGATCGCGGCACGCGTCGCGTTGAGCGCGTCCTCGACGAGGTCTTTCCGCGACTTCATCTCGGCCTCGGTGTCGCCACCGACCTGGATGACGGCCACGCCGCCGGTCAGCTTCGCCAGGCGTTCCTGGAGCTTCTCCTTGTCGTAGTCCGAGTTCGAGCGCTCGATCTGCTTCTTGATCTGAGCGACGCGCTGGTCGACCGCCTTCTTGGCGCCGGCGCCCGAGACGATGGTCGTCGAGTCCTTGGTGATGACGACGCGCTTGGCGCGCCCCAGTTGGGACAGGGTGAGCTTCTCGAGCGAGAGGCCCAGCTCTTCGGTGACGGCCGTGCCGCCCGTCAGGACGGCGATGTCACCCAGGTACGCCTTGCGTCGTTCGCCGAACCCGGGCGCTTTGACGGCGCACACGTTCAGGATGCCGCGCAGGCGGTTGATCACGAGCGTCGTCAGGGCCTCGCCCTCGACGTCCTCGGCGATGATGAGCAAGGGCTTCGCCGTCTGCGCGGCCTGCTCGAGGATCGGGAACAGCTCGCGAGCGTTCGAGATCTTGCCGTCGTGGATCAGGATGTAGGGATCCTCCAGTTCGGCGATCAACTTCGCGGCGTTCGTCGCGAAGTAGGGCGACAGGTAGCCCTTGTCGAACTCCATGCCCTCGACGACCTCGAGCTCGGTGTTGCGACCCGAGCCTTCCTCGATCGTGATCGAGCCCTCGTCGCCGACGCGCTCGAAGGCCTCGGCCAACAGCTCGCCGATGGCGCGGTCGTTGTTGGCGGAGATCGTCGCGACGCTGGCCTTGTCGGCCTTCGACTTGACCTTGCGCGACTGCGCGGCGATCGATTCGACGGCCGCGATGACGGCTTTGTCGATACCGTTGCGGATCGCGACGGGGTTGACGCCCGCAGCGAGTTGCTTCAAGCCTTCGTCGAAGATGGCGGCCGTCAGGATGGTCGCCGTCGTCGTGCCGTCACCGGCGATGTCGTTGGTCTTCTTCGCGGCTTCGAGCACGAGCTTGGCGCCCATGTTCTCGAAGGGATCCTCGAGGTCGATCTCCTTCGCGACCGAGACGCCGTCCTTGGTGACGTGCGGCGCGCCGAAGGACTTCTGCAGGATGACGTTCCGACCGCCGGGGCCGAGCGTGACCCGGACGGTTTTCGCGAGCTTGGCGATGCCGGCCCGCACCTTCTGGCGGGCGTCGTCGTCGAACATGATTTGCTTGGCCATGATTCTGGTTCGTTTCTCTCGAGCTCTGGTTGTTCGTTGAATTGGGGTGGAGGTTTCGTCGGAGTGCTGGGGCTACATGCCCATGCCCATTCCGCCCATGCCGCCCATGCCGCCCATGCCGCCCATACCGCCCATGCCGCCCATGTCGTCCATGCCTTCCATCTCGCCCTGACCGCGCGTCGCCTTCTCGGGCAGGTTCGCGATCAACGCGTCGGTCGTGAGCAAGAGGCCCGCGACGCTGACCGCGTTGGCCAAGGCCGCTTGGGTGACCTTCGCCGGGTCGACGATGCCAGCCTCCAACATGTCGCAGTAGACGCCCTTCAGGCTGTCGAAGCCGTAGTTCTGGTTCTGGTCGGCCAGCGTGCGGTGCGCGACGACCGCGCCGTCGAAGCCAGCGTTCTCGGCGATCGCCGCGGCGGGACGCTCGAGCGCCTTGTAGAGGATGTCGACGCCCATCTTGAACTCGCCGCCGGTATCGGCGTCGGGCGCCTTGACCTTCTTGCACACCTCGCGAGCCCGCAGCAGCGCGACGCCGCCACCGGGCAGGATGCCTTCCTCGACGGCCGCACGCGTCGCGTGCAGCGCGTCCTCGATCAGGGCCTTGCGTTCCTTGACCTCGGTGTCCGTCGCGCCGCCCACGTTGATCTGGGCGATGCCGCCGGTCAGCTTGGCGAGGCGCTCTTGCAGCTTCTCGCGATCGTAGTCGGAGCTCGTTTGCTCGATCTCGGCCCGAATCTGGCCGACGCGCGCGTCGACGTCGGGGCGCTTGCCGGCACCGCCGACGATCGTCGTGGCGTCGTTCGTGACGACGATGCGCTTGGCCGTGCCGAGGTCCTTGAGCGCGAGCTGGTCGAGCTCGGTGCCCGCGTCCTTCATGACCGCGGTGCCGCCCGTGACGACGGCGATGTCTTGCAGCATCGCTTTCCGGCGCTCGCCGTAGCCCGGCGCCTTGACGGCGCAGCACTGGACGATGCCGCGCAGCTTGTTGACCACGAGGGTCGCGAGCGCTTCGGAGTCGACGTCCTCCGCGATGATCAGGAGCGGTCGGTTCGAGTCCTTGATCGCCTCGAGCAGCGGCAACAGCTTCTGCAGGTTGCTGATCTTGCTCTCGTGACACAGGACGTAGGGCTTCTCGAGCACCGCCTCCATGTCGTCGGGGTTGGTGATGAAGTGCGCCGAGAGGTAGCCGCGGTCGAACTGCATGCCCTCCACGAGCTCGATGTTGGTCTCGAGCGACTTGCCCTCCTCGACGGTGATCACGCCGTCCTTGCCGACCTTCTCCATGGCGTCGCCGATCAGCTTGCCGATGTGCACCTGGTTGTTGGCGCTGATCGTCGCGACCTGGCGGATCTCGGCGTTGTTCGCGATCGGGCGGGCGCGCTTGTCGAGTTCCTTGGCGACCGCCTCGGCGGCGGCCTTCATGCCCAGGTTGAGGCGCATCGGGG
This sequence comes from Planctomycetota bacterium, assembly GCA_040880665.1. Lineage (GTDB taxonomy): Bacteria > Planctomycetota > UBA1135 > UBA1135 > JBBDIB01. The sequence continues at coordinate 8,852 of JBBDIB010000092.1, read as the reverse complement.
CCGCGCCGGCGGTGACCGCCTTGAGTCCCTGGGTGAACAAGGCCTCGGTCAACAGCGTGGCCGTCGTGGTGCCGTCACCCGCCTTGTCGGACGTCTTGCTGGCCACCTCCTTGACGAGCTGGGCGCCCAGTTGCTCGTAGGGATCGGAGAGTTCGATCTCCTCGGCGACCGTGACGCCATCCTTGGTCACGGTGGGCGCGCCCCAGCCCTTGTCGAGCACGGCGTTCCGGCCGCGCGGTCCCAGCGTGCTGGTGACCGCCTTGGCAAGTTTTTGGACGCCTCTCAGGATCGATTCCCGGGCATCCGCTTCGAACACCATTTGCTTGGCCATGGATTCGTTCTCTTGGGTCCCCGCGTTGGGGGGGACGTGTGGGGTTGGAGGATGGGAGTGACTGGGGGGCGACGGCGCGGCGGACGAAAACGCCCGTGGCTGGACCGCGGCCCTGCAAGGAGAAGCTCGGTCCCTGCAAACGGGGTGCCGAACGCTTGGACGCCCCAGAAACCCGTGCCTGTGCGTCAAACTGGCAGAGCCCTTGGGGTGCTGTGCCAGGCCCTGTCGATCTGGCAGCGCGCGTCTGGCCCTTGTGGCGCGGGACCTCTCTGCGGCACGCTGCCCGCATGCGCCTCCTCACGACCATGCTCACCGCCCTGGCCTGGCTCCCGATCGCGCCCACGGCGCACGCCGCCCATCACCCTGCCGTCCGGGTAGAGAGCGTCGTGCTCGAATGGCGCGACGGCACCCTCCAGCGCTCGCCCCTGGGCGAACTGGCCCTGACGGAGTTCGGGGGCGACGGGCCCGCGCTCGCGCGCTTCGCGGGCCTCGAGCAGAAAGCGGCCACGCTCGAGCCCGAGGAGCTTTGCCGCGTGACCCTGGTCGGCGGCGATCACTTGGCCGGGCGCGTGGCGGGCGGCGAGGGAGAGACGCTCGTGCTGCGGCTCGCGGGCGTGCGCTTGCCGCTCGGCATCGAACGCCTGAGCGCGCTCGAGTGGCCCGCCCGCATCCCGACCGCGGAGGCCGGCGCGATCCAGCCGCCCGAGGAACGCGATCGCATCTACCGCGTCGCGGGCAGCGCGCTCGACGTGGTCGATGGGACGGTCGTCGCCTTCGACGACACCGGGATCGTGTTCGAGGGGCTCTTGGGTCAGAAGACCTTCGCGTGGGAGGAGATTGCGGCCCTCTTCATCGAGGTCTTGGACGAACCCGACGCCGAGCCGCGCGACGGCACGCGCGTCGTCGCCGACCTGGCCGGAGGGAGTCGACTGCGCGGGCGCTTCCTCTCGCTGCGTTCGAGCGGCCTCGAACTCGAACTCGGCCCCGAGCTGCGCATCGTGCTGCCGATCGAAGAGGTGCTTGAGGTCGCGATCGACGACGACACGTTGCGCTTCCTCTCCGCCTCGACGCCCAGCGCCGAACCGCTGCGCGGCTCGCCCTTCGACGATGGCGGCATGACTTGGCCGCACCGCGTCGATCGCTCGTGCATCGGTCAGCCGCTCGTGGTCGGCGGTCACGTCTATCATCGCGGCCTCGGCGTGCACGCGCCGTCGGAGCTGGTCTACGAGCTGGACGGCGCACCCTGGCAACTGCGCGGCGAGGTCGGCGTCGACGACAGCGTGCTGCGTGGACCGCGCATCGCCCACGGCTCGGTGCGCTTCTCGATCCGGGGCGACGACGAAGAGTTGTGGAAGAGCGACGTGATGCGCGGCGGCGACCCCGCGGTCGCTTTCGGGCCGCTGGACCTCGACGGCGTCAGCGAGCTGCGGCTCGTCGTCGATCCGGTCGACGACTTCATGGGCGATCGCGCGAACTGGCTGCGACTCCTGCTCGTCCGATGAGACGCGTCGCGCGGCGAACTACTCGCCGGCTGCGACTTCCATCAGGCGGTAGTACACGCCGCGATCGCCGCCAGCGCGCTTCGCCGAGCGCAGCGCCCGTTCCGCGTGCTCGCGCAGCGTTTCGAGCGAGTCGATGTCGGAGCCGTCGAAGGTTTCGAAGCCGATCGACGCGCTGACGTCGAGTTCGCCGTTGGCACCCGGTGCGCGCCCCGAGAGTTGTCGCAGAGCTTCGCCCAAGCGGCGCACGACCTGCGCCGAATCCGCCTTGCCCGTGTAGGGCAGCAACACGCCGAACTCGTCGCCGCCGAGGCGACCTGCGACGTCCTCGGTGCGCAGCGCGCGTCGGATCACTTCGCCCACGCGCGAGATCAGGTAGTCGCCGACCGTGTGGCTGTGCTGCTTGTTGATCTGGCCGAAGCGATCGAGGTCGATCAGCACCAGCGCCAGGTCGAGCTTGTGACGCTGCGCTGCGGAGAAGTGCTCGACGAGGCGCGTCTGGAACGCCGTCGGTCGCAGGAGGTCCGTGCGGTCGTCGTGCGCCGCGCGATGCCGCAGTTCCTCGACTTCGCTGCGCTCGTGGGCCAGGGCCAACGCGCGCTTGATCCGCACGATCCATTCCTCGAGCGGCGCCGTGGCGTCGATCGTCTCCCAATAGGGATCCTGGAGCACGCGGTGGGGGCGGAGGATCCCCTCGACATCGCCACGCTGCGTCACGATCAGGAGCGGCGTCGGAGCATCCCGGCGGCGGTGCTCGTCGATCAGGCGCAGTTCGAGGTCCGAACGCGGCAGCAGCGAGTGCAGGACGATCAGGGCTGGCTCGCCGGCGCGCAACGTCTCGACGGAGTGCCGCAGGGTCGTCTGGCGCTCGACCGCCAAGCTGCGATCGCCGAGCTGTTCGAGCAGCTCGAGATCGAGGCCTGGTTCGGCGTGATCGCAGACGAGGATGCGGTGGGGCGCTGGATTCAAGGTGTCGAGCAAGGGGCTGGGGGCGCCGAGGCCAAAAACCACGGGCGAGGACTCAATCTAAGCGAATTCTACGAGCTTGCATCGGGATCGGGGGCGGATCGCCGCCGCTGGCGGGGGGCCGAGCCGTCCGCGGGCGTCCCGCACGGGGATCCCGGGGGGGCCCGCGTCGCCGCGCCGCGTCGACGGAGGGCCCCGGGGGCGCGTTCCGACGACGGTGTTCTAGCTCGCGCGGAGCCGGATCCAAAGGACCGCGGGCGCGAAAGCTACACCGCGAACGAAGGTCGCGGTCGCTGGGCGCCCGCCGGGCCCGAGCGGATTCCTCGAGCTCGGGATGGACGGGGGCGGTGCGATCACTACACTCTTCCGCTCATTCCTCCCTGGGACCCCGTGGGTCCTCTGAACGGGATGCGCCGACGCCCCTGCGTCCATGCTGCGAGCGCCCTGCCGAATGCGAGTCGGACCGTCGGGTCTTGGGACTCTGCTGAAGGGAGCCGTAGGCCGCGGGGGTCGCGCACGTCCCGAAACCCTTTCTCACCTGAGCGGTCAAGGCCCGCTCGACTTCATGGATACACCCGACGTTCAGGCCCTCATCGATGCGGGCGTTCACTTCGGCTGCCGCGTTTCGCGGTGGAACCCGAAGATGGAACCCTACATCCACGGCCGCCGGAACCTGATTCACGTCATCGACCTGCGCCAGACGGTGCGCGGTCTCCTGCGTGCTCAGAACTTCCTCTACCGCTTGGTGGCCGATGGCCAGCAACTCCTCTGGGTCGGCACGAAGCGCCAGATCAAGGGGCTCATCGAAGACGCGGGCGAGCGCACCGGCATGCCGATCGTGACCGAGCGTTGGATCGGTGGAACGCTGACGAACTTCAGCGTCGTGCGCAGCCGCCTGCGTCGACTCGAAGAGCTGGAAAAGATGGAGGAGGACGGCACGATCAAGCAGTACTCCAAGAAGCGCATCGCGTCGCTGCGGCGTGAACAACGCAAGATCACGCGCAACCTCTCCGGCATCCGCGAGATGAACGGCATCCCCGGCGCGATGGTCGTCGTCGATCCGCGCCGCGAGTACAACGCCGTCCGCGAGGCGCGCAAGCTCGGGCTGGCCGTGATCGGCATCCTCGACACCGACTGCGATCCGAACGGCGTCGACATCGTCATCCCCGGCAACGACGACGCGTTGCGCTCCGTGCGCTTGATGATGGATCACCTCGCGAAGGCCGTCGAGGAAGGCGGCGCCGCGCACCGCGAGCAGATGGCCTCGGTCGGCAGCGCGCAGCGTCAGGAAGAGCCCGCGCCCGGTGGCGAACCGCGTCCGACCCAAGCGCAGAACCTGCGGCCGCGTGAAGCGGCTCCGCGCCCCGAGAGCCCCGAGGGTACGGTCGGCGCCGAGGGTTCGGAGACGTCCGCCGTCAAGCCGAAGCCCGAAGCCGAGCCCGCGTCCGCGCGCTCGTCGGGCGAGCCCGACTCCGACACGCCGCCCGTTTCCGAGTAGCGCCCCGGCGCCCCGGCGCCGCTCGCCCACGCCCCCTGCCCGATCGACGCGATCGGGGAGGGGGCGCTCGTCCACCGCCTCGCGCGCGCGGCTCCTCGCGCGCGCATCCCGAACCTTACCTCCAAGTACGAGAACGAACGATCATGGCCATTTCCGCATCGATGGTCCGCGAGCTGCGCGAAGCGACAGGCGCGGCGATGATGGACTGCAAGAAGGCGCTCGAGGCGACGGGGGGTGATCTCGACGCCTCCATCGATCACCTGCGCAAGCAGGGCCTCAAGTCCGCCGCGAAGAAATCCGGACGCGAGACCGCCGAAGGGCGCACGTTCGCCGTGCTCTCCGAGGACGCGCGCCGGGGACACCTCGTCGCCGTCGCCTGCGAGACCGACTTCCTCTCGAAGGGCGAGGACTTCAAGGACTTCATGGGCCAGCTCGAGACGCACGTCGCCGAGCACGATCCCAAGTCCGTGGACGACCTGATGGCGCAGTCCTGGCAGGGTGGTGATCAGACGGTCGCCGCGCGCGTGCAGGAAGCCGTCGGACACTTCGGCGAGAACATCCAAGTCGTGCACCTCGCACGCCTCGAGAACCCGAACGGGCTCGTCGGCGCCTACGTGCACCACGACTACAAGCAGGGCGCGATCGCGTCGGTGACGACGTCCGCCGACGCCGCCACGGGCGCCGGTCCGCTGCGCAGCCTGTGCCAGCACATCACGGTCTTCTCGCCGGCCTACGCGAACACCGATTCGGTGCCGGCCGAGGACGCCGCGCGCGAGGAAGCCGTGCTGCGCGAGTCGGACGACATGAAGTCGAAGCCCGCCGAGGTGCAGGACAAGATGATCGTCGGCCGCATGAAGAAGTTCTACGCCGAGCGCTGTCTCTCCGAGCAGGCCTGGATGCTGGACGACAAGCAGACGGTGACCAAGGCGCTCGCCAGCGCGCTGGGCGGCGACGTCAAGGTCGAAGCCTTCAGTCTGATCAAGCTCGGCTAGGCTCGTCGTGGCCTACAAACGAGTCCTCCTGAAGCTCTCCGGCGAAGCCCTGGGCGCGACCGACACGGGCCAAGGCATCGACAAGGGAGCCGTCGACCTCGTGGCGCGCCAGGTGGCCGACCTGGCGCGCCGCGGCGTCGAGGTCGCGCTGGTCTGCGGCGGCGGCAACATCCTGCGGGGTTCCGACTTCAGCATGAGTGGCACCAACCGCGCGAGCGCCGACTACATGGGCATGCTCGCGACGGTGATCAACGCGCTCGCCCTGTCGGACGCCATCGAGCGGCACGGCGTCGCGACGCGCGTGCAGACCGCCTTCGAGATTAAGGCCGTGGCGGAGCCCTTCGTGCGGCGGCGCGCCCTGGCGCACTTGGAGCGCGGGCACATCGTCATCCTGGCGGCGGGCACGGGCAACCCGTTCTTCACCACCGACACCGCCGCCGCGCTGCGCGCGACCGAGCTGGGCTGCGAGGTGCTTTTGAAGGCGACCAAGGTCGATGGCGTCTACACGGCCGATCCCAAGATCGACCCCACGGCCACGCGCATCGAGCGCTTGACCTACATGGACGTGCTCGAAAAGCGCCTCCGGGTGATGGACGGCACGGCGATCACGCTCGCGATGGAGAACGACCTGCCGGTCCTCGTGTTCGATCTCTTCCAAGAAGGCAACATCGAACGGGCGATCCGCGGCGAGCCGATCGGTACCCTCATCACGGCCTAAGCCCGAAAGAGAACTTCCATGAGCTACCAATCTGTGATCGACGACGGGACCGAGCGCTTCGAGAAGTCGCTGGCCCACCTGAAGGACCAGTTGCGCGGCATCCGCACGGGGCGCGCGACGACGGCGCTGGTCGACAACGTGCGCGTCGACTACTACGGCACGCCGACGCCGATCAGCCAGTTGGCCTCGGTCTCGATCCCCGAGCCGCGCCAGCTCTTGATCAAGCCCTTCGACGCTTCGGTGCTGAAAGAGGTCGAGAAGGCGCTGGGCAAGGCCGACCTCGGCGCGCTCCCGCAGAACGACGGTCAACTGGTGCGTATCACGCTGCCACCGCTCTCCGGCGACCAACGCCAGAAGTTCGCCGGCAAGGTCAAGGAGCTGGCCGAGGAAGCGCGCGTCTCGATGCGTAACACGCGCCGCGAGCTCAACAAGGCGTCCGACGCGATGCAGAAGGACGGCGAGCTGACCGAGGACGACAACCGCAAGCTCCACACCGACATCCAGGACCTCCTGAAGACGTACGAAGCCAAGGTCGACGACGTCTACACCAAGAAGGTCGAAGAGATCACCGAGGTCTGACGCGAGCACGGCACGTGCTTCGGTGGTTTTCTCCCGCGCGGAGGATTGCCAGCGCGTGTCCCCGTTCCTAGGATCCCGTTCCAACGCGGGGGCCCGCCGACATCGGCCCCCGAGCGTTGTCCCAAACACAGGGCGCATAGCTCAGTCGGTAGAGCAACTGGCTTTTAACCAGTAGGTCGTAGGTTCGATCCCTACTGCGCTCACCCTCCCAAGAACCCGGCCGCGTCTCGACGCGCCGGGTTCTTCCCTTTGGCCGGCCTCACACCACCTCGCTGGTCGACCGACGGAAAGTGCGACTACCGGCTTGGTGTGCGACAAACTATCGTCTTTCGATGCGCTCGAACGTCGTGGCCCGGTGCTTCCTGCTGTTGTCAGCGCTGTGTGTCTCGGTGAGCCTACTGCCCCTCGATGATCTGGAGAGGGTTGCAGGGCGAGGGCTCGTCCCTGTCATCAGCCTCGATCCCGTTGCCGTTGGCCAGGAGATCGTCCTCGATGGAAGCTGGTATGAGCAAGATTGGACTCTATACGCCGTGGGTGTCGAGGCACCTGTCAGCCACGAGCTTCGCAACGCAGACGGTCGAGCCTTCGCCGTCAAGAACTTGACCGCTGATGTTCGCAATTCCCGGGTTGCCCGTCTCGAGGCGGGGAGTGAGCTCAGATTGAAGCTGGTCTCCACTACCGGTCGTCAAGAGCGGGTGCAGATGTTTCTTGTAGCGGACATCGACAAGGAGGGGGAGCGCTTGAGCCTCGACTGGGCTGTGATCAAGATTCAGGTGCTCTTGTGGAGCGCCCTTCTCTCCTTGATCATCGGCATCTTGCTCGGTGTCGCGAGGACCGGGACTGATCCCAACGCAGCTTGACCTTCGAAGCAACCGGGTCGAAGCGAGCAGGAGCTCAGCGGCGGCGTTGGGGGCGACGTTGGGGAGCGGCGGTCGTCGGGTCGTCGGGCCAAGCGTGCTTCGGATAGCGGGGACGCAGGTCTTTGCGCACGCGGAAGTAGGTGTCGGACCAGAAGCTCGCGAGGTCGTCGGTGACTTGCTCCGGGCGCCCGTTGGGCGCGAGGAGATGGAGCAAGACCGGGACGCGGTTGGCGGCGACGCGGGGCGTTTCGCGCAGGCCGAACAGCTCTTGGATGCGCGCGGCCAGGACGGGCGGGCGTCCGGGCTCGTAGGTCAGACGAATGCGACTGCCGCTCGGGACCTGCCAGCGTTCGGGCGCTTCTCGATCGAGCGCGGCGCGTTGGCGGTGGTCGAGCCGCGCCAGGATCGCGTGCTCGAGCGACGCGCGTTGGAGGTCCGCGAACGAGGTCGCACCCGCGCAGAGTTCGGGCAAGAGCTCGGCCAAGAAGCCGTCGTCGACGTGTGGCAGCTCGAGCTCCGGCATCCAGTCGGCGAGCGAGCGGACCCGCGCCAGGAAGCCGCGGCGTTCGGGGTCGGCGAGGCCCAGCGCGCGCTCGAGATCGGTGCGCGCCGCGGCCACGAGGACGCTTTCCGCGCGCTCTGCGTCCGAGATCGGCGCGTCGGTCTCCTCGAGCAGTAGCTCGCCGAGATAGACGCGCTTGCGACCGACGACGCGTAGGCGCGCCGCGTCGAAGACGGGCTCGAACACGGCGTGCGTGCGCCCGCCGTCGACCCATTCGCGCTGGACGAGCGACGCTTTGCGCACGAGCGCCTCGGCGCTCTTCCCGTCGAGGTCGATCGAGAGGAACAGTTCGCCCTCGCGCACCGCGCACTCGGGCGCGAGACGCACGCCGCGACCGCCGACGAGCACGCCGCGCGTCGGGTCGTCCGCACGCCGCCGCGTCAGACGGTCGGGGAACGCCGCCAAGAGCGCGACGAGCAGGGCGTCCGACGCGTCGCCCTCGAGGTCTCGCGGCGTGCCCAAGGCACCGCGCGCAATGCGTTCGAGCTGACGCTTGGCGGCCAGACAAGCGTGCGCCGCGCCGCGCTGCAGTTCCGGCGAGCGTCCATCGCGCTCGAACGCCAAGAGCGCGCGCACGCGATCGAGGACGTCGCTGTCGGAGCCGTGCTGCTCGACGCGGCGATCCTCGATCAGCCACGGATCGCGCTCGCCCAGGATGGCGGCCGCGGCGGCGGCGCCGGCGGGCACGCCGAGTTCGTGCCCCGCGACCAGCAAGCGCGCGAGCCTGGGTTGCGCGGGGACGCGCGCCAAGAGGCGCCCGAGTTCCGTCAGGCCGCCGGCATCGACGGCGCCGAGCGAGCGCAACAACGCGAGCGCGCGCTCGAGCGCGGCGGCCGCCGGCGGCTCG
>JBBDIB010000091.1:30405-74918 GCA_040880665.1 Planctomycetota bacterium | reverse complement strand
CCTAGCCGACGCCGGCGAAAAGCCACTGGCTCGTGAGCATCACGACGGTGATGCCTGCACACGAGAGCACGAACACGGCGTAGCGCTTCGGGACGCTCTTCCAGGCGGCGTTGTCGTCGGCTTCGGCGTAGAACGCGCTCATCAGCACGATCGCGAACGCCAACACGAGGAAGAAGAAGAGATGCGCCGCGAGGTTCACGCCTTCACCCCGTCCGCTGCGGCATCACCCGCCGGCACGACCGGCACGTCGATGTTGGGCCGTGCCAGCCAGCGTTGTTCGGCGACGTTGAAGACGTCCAGCATCGCGAGCACGTTCAAGAGGCCGCCCATGCAGGCGTACAGCAGCCCGACGTCGACGAAACGGATCTCGCCCGTGATCGGCGGGCGTCCCGACACGAGCTCGGTGAGGATCGCCGGGCCGCCGGCGAGGAACTGGCCGGCCCAGTAGTAGAAGTGGCGCTCGCGCGAGAGGTTCGAGCCCTCGGAGAGCAGCGTGCCCACGGCGAAGAGGCCGACGAGCAGTAGCATCACGACGAATCCTCGCGCGCGGCGACCCTGCAGCACGTGCCCCAGGCCCGGCAGGAACCAGGTCGCCGCGACCAGCATCGTCGGCGACGGCCCTTGGCGCTGCGCCGTCTTCGGCGTGCGCGCCAAGAGGTGTGCGTGCACCATCGCGAAGGCGTTGCCGATCCCCGACAGAGCCGTGAAGATCGAACCCAAGTGGACGTGGGGCGGGAACGGCGCAGGCTCGGAGGCGCCGAAGCCCGCCACCTTGAGCTGAGCGATCATCGCCCCCAGGTTGCCGACCTCCGGCGAGAGGATCGTCGCGAAGTTCCCGCGCAGCTCGGGATCGAGGAATTCGAACGAGCGCCCGTCCGAGAGCCACCACCCGAGGGCGTAGAGGCCTTCGAGAAGCACGAACCACAGGGCCGCAGCCTGCACGCGGCCCAGGTACGCGTGCCCGGCGCCGGGCAGGAACCAGGTGAGGAGCAGGGCGACGTTGGCGTCGCCCTTGGATTCGCTGGGGCGCAATTCGGGCATGGAGCCCGAGGGTTCTACCAGCCGCGGTGCGCGACCGGAAGGCCGGGCCGGGATCCGTCAGCGGCCACCGGGTTCGGGACGCGTGCGTCGAGCTCGGCCGAATCGGTGTAGCCTAGGCGGCCCATGCCCTCCCGCACCCTCTCCACGGTCATGCTCGCGCTGGCGCTCGCCGGTGCCGCTGACTGCGCGCGACCGCGTGCGCTCGATGGTTGACCCGCTCGACCCGCCGTCCTCCCGCTCCTCCCGGTCCTCCCGGTCGACGCACGAGCACGTCGTGCGCGTGCGCTACGGCGAGACGGATCGCATGGGCGTCGTCTACCACGGGGAGTACCTGGCGTGGTTGGACGAAGCGCGGACGGAGCTCTTGCGCGCGCTCGGCTATCCCTACGACCGACTCGAGGCCGAAGGGACCGGGCTCGTGGTGCGCAAGGCCGACCTGCGCTACCGCTCGCCAGCGCGCTTCGGCGACGACGTGCGCGTGCGCGTGACCGTCGAGCGCGTGCGCGGCGCCTCGCTGCTGCTCTCCTATCGCCTGGAGCGGGTCGGCGACGACCACCACCTGGCCGACGCCCAGACGGAGCTGGCCGCCGTCACGTTCGGCCTGGAACCTGTCCGTCCAACACCGATCCCCGAGGGCGTGCGGCGCGCCCTCGAAGCCGCGATCTCCACCCGCGACGCAGACGCCTAGGCGGCGCCCGGACCGTCGTCCTCGGGCAACAGCTCGCGCAGCGTCGCGCCCCCCCGCCCGGCGGGCACGCGGACGAAGGGCCGGTCGCGCGCGAAACCCGGCAAAGCGGGCGGCAGGGCGTCCATGACTCGCTCCAAGCAGGCGGAGCAGTTGCCGCCCTCGGCGAGCGCGGAGAAGCGCGGCGGGTTCTCCACCACGGCTTGGCACTCGCTGCACACGGTCGGTGATTCCTTCATCGTTCCCGCTGCTATCGGCGGGATCCACCGGGACGCTTGAGATCGACCGCCGGCGTGGTCGATCCATCCAGCGCGGGGAGCACGAAACCGGCCCGGAGGGGCCCGCTGTCGAGGTTTCCGCCCCCGCGTGGCCAGAAAGAGCACTCGATGGGTGCTCTTTCCACGAAAGCGCACCATATTGGTGCTGTATCCGCTACCCTGCCGCCGCTCGCGCCTCGCAACCGGAGGCCAAGACGCCATGCTCCAGCTCACCAAACGCACCGAATACGGGCTCATCGCCCTGACCCACCTGGCCACGCGGGCCGGGGAAGTGGTCAGCGTGCGCGAGCTGTGCGAGGCCTACCCGCTGCCGAAGCGCCTCGTCGCCGAGGTCCTGAAGGACCTCTGCCGCGAAGGCCTGGTCGATTCGACGCGCGGTGCCTCCGGTGGCTACGCGCTGGCGCGCCCCGCCGCCGAGGTGTCGGTCGGCACCGTGGTCGCGACGCTCGAGGGGCACCCCTCCCTGACCAGTTGCGAGTCTCTCGGTGCCTACGTCGCCAACGCCACCCGCGGTGTCTGCGAGCTCGAGTCCAACTGTCCGATCAAGAGTCCCATCCACCAGCTACGTGCCAGCCTCTGGTCCATGCTCGAGGCCACCAGCCTGGCGGACCTCGCGCAACACGACCGCGCGGTTTCAACCGCCTTTCTCTCACGATGAAGCTTCCGATCTATCTCGACTATCAAGCGACGACGCCGGTCGATCCGCGCGTCCTCGAAGCCATGCTGCCGTACTTCACGAACGATTTCGGCAACGCGGCCAGCCGGAACCATGCGTTCGGCTGGGCTGCCGAGAGCGCCGTGGAAGAGGCGCGTTCGCGCATCGCGTCGCTGATCGGCGCGAACCCGAAGGAGATCATCTTCACCTCGGGTTCGACCGAGGGCATCAACCTGGCGATGAAGGGCATCGTCCAGATGTACGCTTCGAAGGGCAAGCACGTGATCACCAGCCTCGCCGAGCACAAGGCGGTGCTGGACGTCGCGAAGCACCTCGAGAAGGAAGGCTGCGACGTCACCTACCTGCGCCCCGACAAGACCGGTCGAGTCAGCCTCGAGCAGGTGCGCGAAGCGCTGCGCCCCGACACCGTGTTGGTCTCCTTGATGTGGGGCAACAACGAGGTCGGCACGCTGAACCCGATCCGCGAGATCGGCGAGCTGTGTCACGAGAAGGGCGTTCTGTTCTTCACCGACGCGACGCAGACCGTCGGCAAGATTCCGGTGGACGTCACCCTCGACAACGTCGACGTCTTGTGCCTGTCGGGGCACAAGCTCTACGGCCCGAAGGGCGTCGGCGCACTCTACGTCCGGCGTCGCAACCCGCGCGTGCGCCTCGTCGCGCAGATCGACGGCGGCGGACACGAGCGCGGCATGCGCTCGGGCACGCTCAATGTCCCCGGCATCGTGGGCCTGGGCAAGGCGTGCCAACTGGCCGAGATGGAACTGGAAGCCGAGTACGAGCGCGCGTCGGGCCTGCGCGACTACCTCGAGCAGCGCATCACGGCGGAACTCGACCAGGTGCACTTCAACGGCAACCGCGAGCACCGTTTGCCGAACTGTCTCAACCTGTCCTTCCCCTACGTCGAGGGCGAGAGCCTCTTGATGGGCATCAAGGACGTCGCGGTCTCGTCGGGCTCGGCGTGTACCAGCGCCAGCCTCGAGCCCAGCCACGTGCTGCGCGCGATGGACGTGGGCGACGACCTCGCGCACAGCTCCATCCGTTTCGGCATCGGGCGCTTCACGACCAAGGAGGAGCTGGACTACGCCGCCGAACAGTTGATCGCCTCCGTCAAGAAGCTGCGGGAGATGTCCCCGCTCTACGAGATGGTCCAGGAAGGCATCGACCTCAGCAAAGTCCAATGGACCGGTCATTGACGCTCGAACTTCGACCGCTTCTCTCCCACTAGAACACCAACACGCGCCCCCGGCGCACCTTAGACCATGGCTTACAGCGACAAAGTTCTCGACCACTACAACAACCCGCGCAACGTCGGCTCGCTCGACAAGAACTCGAAGGAAGTTGGCACCGGCGTCGTCGGCGCTCCCGAGTGCGGCGACGTAATGAAGCTGCAGATCCAGGTCGAAGGCGACCGGATCGTCGACGCCAAGTTCAAGACGTTCGGCTGCGGCTCCGCGATCGCCAGCTCGTCCCTCGCAACCGAGTGGATCAAGGGCAAGACGATCGACGAGGCCTCGAGCATCGACAACACGAAGATCGTGCAGGAGCTGTCGCTCCCGCCCGTCAAGATCCACTGCAGCGTGCTCGCCGAAGACGCCATCAAGGCGGCGATCGCCGACTTCCGCGGCAAGAGCGAACCGGCCAAAGCCCCGGAGGCGGCGGCCCAGGAGGCCTGATCCAGTGATTTCACTCACCGAACGCGCGGCCAAAGAGGTCAAGCGCATCGTGTCCGAGCAGAACCTGCCCCAGACCACCGTCCTGCGCGTCGGCGTCAAGGGCGGCGGGTGTTCGGGGTTCAGCTACAGCCTCGGCTTCGACGACAACATCCGCGACACCGACCAGGTGATCGACGGACCGGCGGGCATCCAGGTCGTCTGCGATCCCAAGAGCTTCCTCTACCTCAACAACACCGAGGTGGACTTCGAGGAGAGCCTGATGGGTCGCGGCTTCAAGTTCGGCAACCCGAACGCGTCGAAGACCTGCGGTTGCGGCGAGTCGTTCACGGTCTGACCGATGGTCGGGGCCAGGACGAACGAACGCGCGCGGCAAGCGTCGTGGGAGTGCGCCGTGTGCGGCGTGTCGCTCGACTCGCCGCTCAGTTGCCAGGCGTGCCACGCGCTGCAGGAACCCGAACGCGAGCCCACTCCTCACGAGCTCTTCGGGCTCGCGCCCGGGCTGGCGGTATGTCCGCGCAGCCTCGAGCGCAAGCTCATGCAGTTGTCGCGCTCGCTGCACCCTGACTTCTTCGGGACGGCCGCGCCCGAGGTGCGCGAACTCGCCGAGCGCAACATCGCGCGGTTGAACGACGCGTACCGCCTTCTGTCCGATCCCGTCGCGCACGCCGATTGGTGGATCCGCCACCTGGGCGGGCCCAGCGAGCAGGACGAGCGTCAGATGCCGCAGGCCTTCCTGATGGAGGTGCTCGAGTGGAACGAAGCGATCGACGCCGCCGACGCGGCCGACGAGGAGGGCGGCGACGATCGCACCGAGGCGTTGCGCGAACTCGAGAGCCAGTTGAGCGCCGAGCGCGAGCGCCTGCTCGGGCAACTCGCGCGCGACTTCGAGACCCTGCCCGACGCCCCCCCCGACCTGACCGCCGCCCGCCAGCAACTCAACGCCGTCCGCTACCTCGACCGCGCCCTGGCGAGGATTCGCGGCGCGCACACGTCTCTCTAGCCTGCTTCCCACCGACCGAATGCCTTTTCTCGAACTCGACGTCCTCCAAGGCCAACCAGACGAGCCGGAGGGCGTGCTGGGGATCGACCTCGGCACGACCAACTCGCTGGTCGCCATCTGGAAGGACGGCCGCCCGACGATCCTGCGCCCGGATCCCGAGCGCGACGACGCCCGCATTCCCTCGGCGCTCTTCTTCGACGGACCGGGCCAGGTGGTCGTCGGGCGCGAGGCGCGCGCCCGCGCCGCGGACGAACCCGAAAAGGCGATCTTCAGCGTGAAGCGCTTCATGGGTCGCGGCCTGTCGGACGTCACCGACGACGCCAGCTCCATGTCGTTCCGCGTGAGCCAGGACGAGAAGGAGCAGCTCTACTTCGACGTCTTCGGCATGCCGATGTCGCCGCAGGAACTGTCGGCGCTCATCCTGCGCGAGGTGCACGCCGCGGCGACGCGCGCGCTCGGCAGCGAGGCTCCGCGCCGAGCCGTCATCACGGTACCGGCCTACTTCGACGACGCGCAGCGGCAGGCGACGCGCGACGCGGCACGGATCGCGGGCCTCGACGTCCTGCGCATCGTCAACGAGCCCACGGCCGCCAGCCTGGCCTACGGTCTCGACCAGAAGAACGACGGCACCGTCTGCGTCTTCGACCTGGGCGGCGGCACCTTCGACGTCACGCTGCTCAACATCGACGAGGGCGTGTTCCGCGTGCTCAGCACCGCCGGCGACACGCACCTCGGCGGCGACGACCTCGACCGCACCTTGGTGCGCCTGGCGCTCGAGGAGATCGACGCGCCCGAAGCGGTCAAGCAGGACGCGGGCTTCCTCACGGGTCTGCGGCTCGCGGCGGAATCGACGAAGCTCGAGCTCTCGACGAAGCCCGAGGCCGACCTCCACGTGGTCAGCCCGGCGCACGGCGTGGCATGGCGCCGCACGATCACGCGCGAGGAATTCGTCGCGCGCATCCAGCCCTACCTCGACCGCACGCTGGCTGCGTGTCGCCAAGCGCTCGACGACGCGAAGCTCTCGATCGACGCGATCGACGAGGTCGTGCTCGTCGGCGGCTCCACGCGCATCCCGGCCGTGCGCGCCGCGGTCGAGGCCTTCTTCGGGCGCCCGCCGCACACCGAGCTGAACCCGGACGAGGTCGTCGCGCTGGGCGCCGCGATCCAGGGGCACGTGCTCGCTGGCGGAACGCGCGACGTGCTGCTGCTCGACGTGACGCCGCTCAGTCTGGGTCTTGAGGTCATGGGCGGCGCCGCCGACAAGATCATCGCGCGCAACGCGCCGATCCCGAGCCAGGCGACGCAGGGTTTCACGACGCACGTCGACAACCAGACGGGCATCCAATTCCACGTCGTCCAGGGCGAACGCGAGATGGCCGCGGACTGCCGCACGCTCGGGCGCTTCGAGCTCACCGGCCTGCCGCCGATGCCCGCCGGCATGCCGCGCGTCGCCGTGCGCTTCGCGATCGACGCCGACGGCATCCTGACCGTCACCGCGAAGGAGGAGTCGACCGGCACGAACGCGTCGATCGAAGTACGGCCGATGCACGGGCTCGACGACGAGGAAGTCGAAGCCATGCTGGAGGCGTCGTACGCGAACGCCCAAGCGGACTTCGACGCCTCGCGCGCCGCCAACCTGCGCGTCGAACTCGGCACGATGCTGAGCGCGATCGAGAAGAACCTGCCCCACGTCGCGCCGCGCCTCGACGTCGAGTCGCTGGAAGACCTCGAGGAGGCCGTGCGCGCAGCCCGCGACGTGCGCACGGACGACGCGGCACCGGTCGCGACCCTGCAGACGGTCCGCGATGGCCTCGAGCAGGCGGCGCTACCCCTGGCCGCCGAGCTGATGGACGCCGTGGCCAAGCAGGCCCTGGCAGGCAAGGCGCTCGGGGAAGTTTAGCGGGGGAGCTGGCGCGCGGCTCGACGTGCCCGCCGGCGACGGAGGCGCGCGCTCACCAGGGTCGAAGCGAGCCCCAGCACGATCAGGCCGCCACCCGCGAGCACCGTCGTCGTCAGCCGCTCGTCGAACCACACGACGCCACCCAGGGTGCCGGCCAAGGGCTGCACCAGGAGGAACGGCGCCACCCACGAAGCCGGCAGATGGTCGAGCGCCGCGATCCACGCGACAGTACCCACGAACGCGATCAACCCGCCCAGGACGAGCAGCATCCACGTCGCCTCCATGCTCCAGGCGGCGGGCCAGTCCCCGCGCTCCAGCAGCGCGTAGGGTCCCAGGAGGACCAAGCTGAACGCCACGGTGACCGCGGTGACGGCGAACGGATCGTGACGCGCCAACAGCGGCTTCGCGAGCGGTGTGTAGAGCCCCCAGGCGACGGCGCTCGCGGCGAGCAACAGGTTGCCGGTCAGGTGGCTGGTGTCCGTCAGTCCCGGCGACCCGGCGTCGAGCACCAGCACGACGGCGCCCGCGATCCCGAGCAGCACGCCGGCGATCTGCGACGGCGCGATGTGCTCGCGCAGCAACAGCCACGCGAACAGCAGGATCGTCAGCGGCTCGAGCAGGATCAAGAGCGACGCGTTGATCGACGTCGAGCGCTCGACGCCTTCGCAACCCAGCACCAAGGGCACCGCGAAGCCGAGCGTGCCGACGAGCGCCGCGCGACCGAGTTCGCCCGCGCTCCAACCCACCAGGCGACGCCGACGCAACCACAGGATCACGAGCAGGGGCACGACGGCCGAGCCGTTGCGCAGGAAGGTCAGCGTGCCCGCCGGAAACAGGGTCAGCCCCCACTTCTGCACGGGGTAGGAAGCACCGCCGAGGAAGTTCGCCAGGAAGATCAGCGCGCCGCCGAGGAGCCAACTGGTCCGCACGCCGCGGGCGCTCGTCATCGCGCGAGCAGCGAACGCCCGTCCATCACCGACGGAATCGCGATCCCGCCCAACTCGAGCAGCGTCGGCGCCACGTCGGCGAGCGTGCCCATCGGTCGCAACGGTGTTCCGGCCAGGTCGTTGGCGCACAACACGAAGGGCACGGGGTTGGTCGTGTGCGCGGTATGCGGCTGATCGTGCTTCGCATCCCAGAGCATCTCCGCGTTGCCGTGGTCCGCCGTGATCGCGACGAGTCCACCCTTGGCGAGGACGACCGGCACGATCTTTTGGAGGCACTCGTCGACCACGGCGACCGCCGCTTGAACCGCCGGCACGATGCCGGTGTGCCCCACCATGTCCGCGTTCGCGAAGTTGATCACGTAGACGTCCGTCTCGTCGCGCGCGAGCGACGCCAGGATCCTCGCCGTCAGCTCCGGGGCGCTCATCTCGGGTTGCAGGTCGTACGTCGCGACCCTGGGGCTCGGAACCAGGGTGCGCATTTCACCGGGCCACGGCCGCTCCTCGCCGCCCGAGAAGAAGAACGTGACGTGCGCGTACTTCTCCGTCTCGGCCATGCGCTCTTGGCGGAGGCCCGCCTTCGCGATCACCTCACCGAAGCTGCCTCGTAGCTCGACGGGCGGGAACGCGACCGCGAAAGGAAAGTCGTCGCGGTACTGCGTCATCGTCACGATGCGCAGCTTTGCTCGACGCGCGCGCTCGAACTCGTCGAACGCGTCGGCGCTGAGGGCCATCACGATCTGCCGCATGCGATCCGCGCGATAGTTGAAGCAGAAGAGGCCGTCGCCGTCGCCGAAACGATCGCGGCCCGGATCCCCGATCACGCTGGGCTCGACGAATTCGTCGCCGACGTTGTTGGCGTAGGACGTGGCGATCGCCTCGGCAGCCGTATCGAAGCGCTCGCCACGCCCCTCGAGGAAGAGATCGTAGGCGCGCTTGACCCGATCCCAGCGCTTGTCGCGGTCCATCGCCCAATAGCGGCCGACCACCGACGCGATACGTCCGACGCCCGCGGCGCTGAGATCCGCCTCGAGCGCGGCCAAGTACCCCGCGCCCGAGCGCGGCGGTGTATCGCGTCCGTCCAGGATGGCGTGCACGGCGACCTGCTGGGGGCGCAAGCCGCGCTCACGCGCGATGACGAGCAACGCTCGCAGGTGTCGGTCGATCGCGTGCACGCCGCCGTCCGAGACGAGTCCCAGGAAGTGCAACGTCTTGCCGCTCTGGCGGACCGCGTCGCACAGTTGCACGATGGCACCGTTCTCGGCCAAGGATCCGTCCTCGAGCGCCTTGTCGATGCGCGTCAGATCCTGGTAGACGACGCGGCCGGCGCCCAGGTTCATGTGTCCGACCTCGCTGTTGCCCATCAAGCCGAGCGGCAGGCCGACCTCGTTGCCCGACGCCGACAACAGCGTGTGAGGAAAGCGCGTCTCGAGCTCTTGGAAGTAGTGCGCGTGGGTGCGGATCGCGTTCGACCCGTTGGCGTCCCGGTGGCCCCAGCCATCGAGGACCAGGAGCATGAGCGGGCGATGCAGGAGTTGGGGGGTGGCGGCCATGGCCAGAGTGTCCTCGCCGCGCGTCCCCTTGCACCAGCGAACCCACGCTTTTCGGCCCGCGAATCAGCCGAGGCCGAGCGCGCTCAACGCCTCGTGCGCCGCCCCTGCCAAGACGCCGAGTTCCGCCCGACGCGCATCGGCGTCCGGAATCTCGAAGGCGTCCAGGTTCGCCTCGAACACCGCCCGCGCGCCCATGTGCGCGCCCTGGAGCAGCGCGGCGCCCGTCCTCAGCTCCGCCGCCCACGGATCCGGGACCGAGTCGGCGCTGACTGCCGCCAGTCGCAGCGCGAAGACGGCCCGCTCGAGGATCTCGAAGGGCGTCTCCAAGACCGCCTCACGCGCCTTCGCGCGCTTGTCCTCCGGGGCGTTCGCAGCCTCCAGTCGCCGCCACTCCGCGTACACGCGATGATCCTCGTCGACCAGATCCACGAGCTGCGTCCTGAGCGCGTCGACCTCGTCGGCACGCCCCAGGAGGTACGGAGCTTCGCGGGGCGCGTCCTCGGGGTCGGCGCCGCGCCGCTCGCCCGCGGCACACCGAAGCGCCATACTGACGAGCGCGGCCCCGATGGCGCCGGCCGCCGCACTACCGCTGCCCGCCGCCGGCCCGCCGGAGGCGTCGGCGCAGGCGGCCGCGAAATCCGCCAGACTCGAGTCGACGAAGCGCTCTGCCTCCTCGCTCCCGGCCCTCCACGAATCGGAACCCGTATCCTCGACCATGAACAACCTCGTACGAAAGGCGCCGAATCGGCGCACCGATTGGGACGCCACCGACGCAGCCTACCCCGCGACCCCCGGCGGGCTCCAGCGTCGGGTGGGGCTCGCGCTCGGCCTCGCGCTGGCCTCGACGGCATCCCTCGCCTGCGTCACGACACCGGTGACGGGCCGCTCCGCCTTCAACCTGTTCAACGCCGAGCAGGACGTCGAGCTCGGGCGCGAGGCCTTCGAGGAGATCAAGGCCCAGTCGAATCTCGTGCGCTCCGGCCCCGAGTACGACATGGTTCAGCGCATCATGGATCGCTTGACGCCGGTGGTCGAGGACAACATCTGGGAGTGGGAAACGATCCTGATCGACGAGCCGGGCACCGTCAACGCGTTCGCGCTGCCCGGCGGCAAGATGGCCGTCTACACCGGCATGCTGCCCGTCGCCCAGAGCGAGGAGGGCCTGGCGGTCGTGATGGGCCATGAGATCGGACATGTGGTCGCGCGCCACGGCACCGAGCGGCTCTCGCGCACGTCGTTCAGCGAGATGGGCGTCGACGTCGTGTCGTCCCTCTTGGGAGCCGGCGACTACCAGACGCTGTTCCAGATGGGCTCCAACGTCCTGATCGAGCTGCCCTTCAGCCGCCACCACGAAGCCGAGGCCGACGAGATCGGCCTGACCTACATGGCTCGCGCGGGCTACGACCCGCGGGCCGCGCCGGCGTTCTGGAACCGGATGGAGCAGTTGGGGGGCGGGGGACCGCCGGAGTTCCTGTCGACGCACCCCTCGGCGGAATCGCGGCAGGAGCGCCTCAACAAGCTCATGCCCCGCGCCCTCGAAATCTACAGGGATGCCGTAGGGGCCTCCGGCCCTTAGAGGGCGAGGGCTAGTCTGCGGTCGCTGCATTCGCGCCCGTGCGCACGGAAGTCGAGGGTCGGTCTGGACTTGCGCCGCAGGATCCCTACGTTCTAGGGGTCCGCGGCCCGAGTCCCGCTACGGCATTTTTTACCCTCGGCGAGCGGTCTTCCACCCGCTCGA
Source organism: Planctomycetota bacterium (assembly GCA_040880665.1). Classification (GTDB taxonomy): domain Bacteria; phylum Planctomycetota; class UBA1135; order UBA1135; genus JBBDIB01. The sequence continues at coordinate 63,430 of JBBDIB010000091.1, read as the reverse complement.
AGGTCCTTGCGCATCGCCTTCGTCACTCCCGAGTTCGACTCCCTCGTACGCCGCACCAATCTTGGTTCCGCGGCGGAAGCCCTGGCTGGCGCCCTAGACGCTAGCGGCCAGGACGTCCGGGTGCTGCTGCCCTGGACGATGGACGTCGATACCGATCAGCTCGAAGCGCTCGAAGAGATCGCCGAGGTGACCGTGCCCGATGGGCCCACGGCCACGGCGACGGTCACGGTCCACCGCGCGCGGTTGGTTCGCAAGGATCGTCAACTCGACCTCGAGATCCTGCTGCTCGACAACGATCGCTGGTTTCGCACGCGTCACCCCTACGGCGATCAAGAGGGTCCCTACGCCGACAACTGGCGCCGCTTCGCGCTGCTCGCGCGCGCCGTGTTGGCGGCGCTGCCGGCGGTCGACTTCGTGCCGGACGTCCTGCACTGCATGGACTGGACCACGGGCCTCATCCCGCTCTTCCACACCCTGGAGATCGAGGCCGACCCGGACTCGCCCCTGGTCGGCGTCGGGACGTACTTCGCGATCCACAACCTCGCGATGCAGGGCCAGTTCGAGCGCGAGGTCCTGCCCAAGATCGGCATTCCGCACAAGTACTTCCGCGCGATCGACGGCGTCGAGCTCGCCGGCAAGGTCAACTACCTAAAAGCGGGCGCGGAGTTCGGCACGATCCTCGGCACGCATTCGCCCGGGCACGCGATGAAGATTCAGGAGCGGGATCGCGGCTACGGGCTCGAAACCACCTTCCTGCGTCGCAAGAAGGAATTGGTCGGGATCCACAACGGGATCGACACCCAAGCTTGGGACCCCGCCACCGATACGGTCCTGCCGCAGACCTTCAAAGCCTCCGACAAGGAGCTGACGGGCAAGCGCAAGTGCAAGGCCGCGTTGCAGGCGGCGCTACGGCTCGACAACGGACCCCGCACGCTGCTGGCGGCCAGCATCGGACGCTGGGACGCCGACTCGGGCTTCGACCTGCTCTCGGAGATCCTGACCGAGGTGCTCGAGCGCAACGTGCAGTTGGTCATCATGGGCCAGGGCGACCAGGAGGTTCGGCAACGCCTGCAGACGATGGAGGGCGCCTTCATGGGCCGCTTGCGCGTCGTCGAGGGCTACAACGCGCACACCGCGCACCTGATGATGGCCGGCGCGGACATCCTGCTCTCGCCCTCGCACTATCAACCGTCGAACCCCTTGTTCGCGATCGGGATGCGCTACGGCGTCGTGCCGGTCGTGTTCGCGCACAGCGGCCTCGAGGACACCGTCCACGACTATCGCGCCGACAAGCGCACGGGCACGGGCTTCCACTTCGATCCGTACAGCAGCGACGGCTTGGTCGAGAGTCTCACCTCGGTCATCGAAGCGTACAAGGACGCCGCGAAGTGGAAGCTGCTCGCGAAGCGTTGCCTGAACCAGGACTTTTCGTGGAAGGCCACGGCGGCGGAATACCTCAAGGCCTATCGACGCGTCACGCGCCGCGCCAAGGGGCCGCTGAAGTCGGCGTGAGCGCGAACGTTCGGGTCGGTGTCGACATCGGCGGCACGTCGGTCAAGCTGGGCGCGATCGACGCCGCAGGCGCGATCCTGGGCGAGCGCACGATCGAGATTCCGGCCGAGCTGCGCGAGGCGGGCGCGCGGGCCACCGATGCCTCGGTCGCCGCGCTGTTCGATGCGATCGTCGAGGCCGCAGTCGCGCTGGGCGCGACGGATTGCCTGGGCGTCGGCGTGCCCGGCCTGCTCGACCGGGCGCACGGCGGGGTGGTCACGAGCCCGAACCTGCGCTATCTCGAGGGACGTTCGATCGTCGACGAGTTCCAGCGGCGCCTCGGCGGCGGCACCGTCATCTTGGAGAACGACGCGAACCTGGCCGCGCTCGGCGAGGTGCGCGTCGGCGGCGCGCGCGGCGCACGGAACGCGCTGGTCGTGACGCTCGGCACGGGCGTCGGCGGCGGTTTGATCCTGAACGGCGAGCTCTTCATCGGCGAGGGCGCCGCCGGCGAGATCGGTCACGTGGTTGTCGACCCCGACGACGACGAGCCGGCGACGGGGCTGCGCGGATCGATCGAGAACCGCGCGTCGGCGACCGCCGCCATGCGACGCGCACGCGCGGCTGGGATGACCGACGATCTGGAAGCGCTCTCGGAGCTCGCGCGCCGCGCGCCGGGCCGCGAACGGACGCTGCTCGAAGCCATCGGCGAGGACCTCGGTCACGGGCTCGGCGCGGCGCGCATGCTGCTCGACCTCGACACCTTCGTCTTCGGCGGCGGCTTCGCGAACGCGCTCGACCTGCTCGAGCCCGGCATCCGGCGCGGAATGGCCGCCCGCGACTTCGGAACACGCGCGGGCGAGCTGCGTATCCTGGCGGCGGAGCTCGGGAACCGCGCCGGTTGGATCGGCGCCGCGTGCCTGTGCCAGTGCCCGGCGTCGAGCTCCGGGCCGATCGCGACCTCCTCGCCCGCTACCCCCCCACGATGACCTCCGACCTACTGATCGAGATCGACGGCCTCGAGAAGACCTACCGACGCGGCTTCGGCAAGGGCTTTCCCGCCCTCCGCGGCGTGTCGCTCAGCGTCGGCCGCGGCAGCGTGTTCGGCCTGCTCGGGCCCAACGGCGCCGGCAAGACGACGATGCTGAAGTGCCTGCTGGGCCTCGTTCGACCGTCCGGCGGCTCGGCCAAGCTCTTCGGTCAGCCGATCGGCAAGACGCAGCCGCTCGAACGCTTGGGCTACCTCCCCGAGGCGCACCGCCTGCCTGGCTACCTGACCGGGCGCCAGGTCCTCACGCTCTACGGGATGTACAGCGGTCGCGACAAGGCCTGGCTGAACGCGCGCATCGACGGCTGGCTCGATCGGGTCGGGATGCTGACGGCCGCGGACGAGAAGGTGAAGACCTACTCGAAGGGCATGATGCAGCGCGTCGGCCTCGCGCAAGCCTTGATCCACGAGCCCGAACTGGTGTTCCTCGACGAGCCGACCGACGGCATCGATCCCGTCGGACGCGCGGTCATCCGCGAGATCGTCGCGGAACTAAAACAGAAGGGCGTCACGATCTTCATCAACTCGCACCTGTTGATGGAGGTCGAGCAGATCTGCGATCGAGCGGTCATCCTGGTCAACGGCCAGATCGCGCGCGAAGGCACGATGGCCGAGTTGACGCCGGAATCGGGGCGCACCACGTTCACGATCGCCGGGCAGCGCACGGACCTCGAAGCCATGGTCGCCCCGCTGGGCGAGAACTTCGTCGGCGACGAGCGGGGCTTCGGGCTCGATTTGACCCAGGAGCAGCAGGACGCGGTCGTCGACCGCCTGCGCGCCGGCGGCGTTTCGATCATGAGCATCAGCCGACGCAAGCTATCGCTCGAGGACACCTTCATCGATCTCGTGAAAGAGGACCGCGCCTGATGCTCGCTTCCAAGACACGCGCGCTGGTGGAGGACGCCCTCTTCCAAGTGCTCGACAACAGCGTCTTCCGCATCCTGGCCGTGGTCGTGCTGCTGCCGATCCTCTTCTTCTTCGTCGTCGGCTTCCATCCGGACGAAGTCAGCTTGCTGTGGGGCACCTGGTCCTGGTCGTGGAACGACATCGGCCTGACCACGCCCGACGCCCGCTCGAAGGCGATCGACACGGTCCTCTCGATCCTGATCGACGGACTGGGTGGCGTCTTCGGCGTGCTGTTCTGCATCGCGGCGACGGCCTTCTTCGTGCCGCGCATGATCGAGAAGGGCGCGGCCGATCTGCTCTTTCACAAACCGATCTCGCGCGCGGCGTTCTACTTCTCGCGCTACCTCGCAGGTCTGTTCTTCGTCTCCATCCTCTCGACGATCCTGATCGCCGGCGTCTTCGCCGGGCTCGCGCTCGTGTCGCGCCACGTCGAACCGGGGATCTTCTGGTCGACGCTGACGCTGACCTACGTCTTCACGATCATCTACTCCTTCTGCATGCTGGTCGGTGTCGTGACGCGCAGCACGGTGGCCGCAATTCTGTTGACCGTCCTGTTCTGGTTCTTCAACAGTTGCGTGCACGGCGGTTGGAGCATGATGGAGATGTCGCGCGAGATCGGCCCGTTCGTTCAGGTCGAGGACCACGAAGCGGATTCCGACGGCGCGGACGAAACGCTCGAGGTCGACGATCGCCCGGCCCTCTTGCGGTGGTTGCACACGTCCCTCTACGTCGGTCACCTGATCCTGCCCAAGACAGGCGATGCCGGGGTGCTCGGGCACAAGCTGCGGCAGGCCGTTTCGCCGCCCGTCTACGAGGACATCGATGCCGCGTTCCGCATCGAGCGGATCCCGTCGGATTGGACACGGCTTCCCGCGGGCGACGTCCAACCCGGCCACCCGGCGCTGGCCGCCGAATTGGGCGAGGTCGTCCTCGCCGCGGCGAGCGATGCCGGCGCCGTGACGGTCGTGCGGCGCCGACCGCTCGAGACGTCGTCGAGGACCTTCCCCAGCGGGCGCGTGCTCGAGCGCAAGGAAAAGCTGAGCGGTGCCTACGACGACCTGTTGGAGGCTCTCGGCGAGGGCGAACCCGTGGACGGCTGGACGGAGTTCCCGAGCTTCGGTTACGACGAGAACGCTGGCTTGCCACGCCTCGACGCCGCCAATGCGCGCGCGACGTTCCTCGCCGGCGAACGCGCGATCGAGGTCGGACTGATGCGCCGCGGCGACTGGATCTACTCGTTCGAGTTGCAGCGTCCCCTGGAATCGCCTCCCGACGAGGTCTATGCGTTCGTGGAAGCGCTCGACGTCTCGCCCGTTCAGTCGGACTGGTACGAGCAGCGCTTCCGGGCTGGCGCCCCGCTCGCGTACAACCCCACGTACTCGGTGCTCTCGTCGCTCGCCTTCGCCCTCCTCTTGTTGGCACTCGGAGCTTGGAGACTGTCGCGGATCGACTTCTAGAGACCCCGATCACGCCCGCGCTGATCGACGACCTGCGGTCGTTGCTCGGCGAGGACGGCGTCTTGACCGCGCGCGCTCAGCGCTTTCCCTACGAATCGGACGGACTCGCGATGCTGCGCGTCGAGGCCGACCTGGTGCTCCTGCCGCGGAACACCGAGGAAACGAGTCGCGCGCTGCGCCTGCTTCACGCGGCCCGCGTCGCCGTCGTCCCGCGCGGCGCTGGCACGGGCCTGACGGGCGGCGCGACGCCCGTCGCCGGCGGTGCCGTCGTCGCGACGACGCGCATGCGGCGCGTGCTCGAGCTCGATCTCGAGGACGGTTGGGCGCGCGTCGAAGCCGGCGTCGTCAACGTCGACCTGTCGGCGGCCTGCGCGCACGGCGGGCGCATCTACGCGCCCGATCCCTCCAGCCAGACGGCCTGCACGATCGGCGGCAACGTGGCGAACGACTCGGGCGGGCCGCACTGCTTCAAGTACGGCTCGACGACGCGCCACGTCCTGGGCCTGGTGCTCGTCCAGCACGACGGTGAGGTGCTCGACCTGACGGGACCCGCGGTCGAGCCCTTCGGCTTCGACCTCGCCGGGCTGATCGTCGGCACCGAAGGCACGTTCGGCATCGTGACGGAGGTCACGGTCGCGCTCGTCCCCGCGCCCGAGCACGTGCGCGTGCTGCTGGGTGTCTTCGCGACGCTCGACGACGCCTGCGACGCGGTCACGGACATGATCGGCGCGCACGTGCCGGCGTCCGCGATCGAGATCCTCGACCGTCTGACGATCGAGGCCGTCGAGGCGTCGGTGTTCGCCGCCGGCTATCCGACCGGGGCCGAAGCCGTGTTGTTGGTCGAAGTCGAGGGCAGCGAGGTCGAGGTCGCCGAGGCCAGCGAGCGCGTGCGGGAGCTCTTCCGAGCCCACGCCGCGCTCGAGACGCGCGTCGCCGACGACCTCGAACGAAGGCAGCGCCTCTGGGCCGGTCGCAAGGGCGCGTTCGGCGCCATGGGGCGCATCGCGCCCGATCTCTACGTCGCGGACGCCGTCGTCCCGCGCACGCGGCTGCGCGAACTGGTGCGTCGCACGACTGAGATCTGCCGCGAGCGCGGGCTGCGGCTTGCAAACGTTTTTCACGCCGGTGACGGCAACCTCCACCCGAACATCTGCTACGACCGTCGCGACGCCGCCGAGGTCGCGCGCGTGCTCGACGCAGGACACGAGATCTTGAAGGTCTGCGCCGCGAACGGCGGCTCGCTGACGGGCGAGCACGGCATCGGTCTCGAGAAGCAAGCGGAACTCGAGCTGGTGTTCTCGCCCGAAGACCTCGCCGCCATGTGCGCGGCCCGCGACGTCTTCGACCCCGACCGTCGCATGAACCCCGGCAAGCTCGTCCCGGAACGCGCGTGCCTCGAAACACGGACGCTGCCCCCCCCTCAACTTGATTCAACAACTCAGTAACCGAGTGCTACGGGACCTTTCCAACGCGCTGCCCGCCGAACGCATCGCGACCAGCGACGATCTGCCCGTCGTGTCCCCCATCGGCGACGCGGAATGGCGCGCCGCGCTGGCCGTCGCGAACGCCCACGGCTCGAAGGTCGTCGTGCGCGGCGCCGACTCCCGCGCGGGCGAGCGCCCGTGGCCCCAGGGGGTTCAACTGGTGCTCTCGACCGCCGGAGACGACGCGCTCGTCCAGTACGAACCGGGCGACGGCGTGGTCAGCGCGCGCGCCGGCATGCCGCTCGACACGTTGCGCGCGTCGGTCGCGGCCGGGCGCCATCATCTCGTGCCGCTGTTACCGCGCGGCGCCGGCACGATCGGTGGCGCGGTGGCGGCGGGCCGGTCGGGCGCCGATCGCCTGCGCTTCGGTCCGCTGCGACACCACGTCCTCGGCATCAAGCTGTTGCAGGCCGACGGCGAGATCGTCAGGAGCGGCGGAGCCCTCGTGAAGAACGTCACGGGCTACGCCCTGCACCGACTTTGGACCGGCTCGCACGGCGCGTTCGGCGCGGTCCTGGAAGTGCACCTGCGGCTGTTCCCGCTGGCCGCGCGAACGGAGATCGCCGTGGCCACGCTCGCGTCGCTTCAGGCGGCGCTGGACCTCGGTCGCAAGCTCGCGGGCGCTCCGGCGGCGCCGCTCGCGGTCGAGGTCCGCGGCCGCGACGAGCGCTGGGAGCTGTCCGTCGTGCATGCCGCGACGCCGCGCGTGCTCGCGACCGCTTGGGACGAAGCGCGGCGCATCGCGCCGGAACTCAGCACGCCGCGCGAGGCCGGCGAATGGGTCGCCGAGCCCGATGCGCCCGCGCTCTTGCACCTGACGGCGATGCCTTCGCGCCTCTTCGAGCACCTCTCCGCCCTGCGCCGCCTGGCTGGCGGCGCGCTCGGCGAAGCGCTGGTGCGACCCGGAATCGGCGAGGCGTTGGTCGCCGTCGACGGGGCGAACGGCGGCGCGGCAGCGCTCGAGCGCGAGCTGGCGTCCAGCCCACTCGACGCGCGCTGGCGCCGTGCACCAGCCGACGTCCTGACGGCGTCCCTCGGGCGCGAGACGCGCGCACCGGGCTTTGCGCTGATGCGGCGTTTGCGCGAGCGCTACGATCGGCCCGGCCGCTTCGCCCCGGGGCGCTTCTTCGGCGGCCTCTGATGCACGCTTCCGACCGCGCCCATCTCGACTTCGCCGATCCCAGCACGCTGGTCGACTACGCCAAGAGCCTCGACTGCATCCACTGCGGTCTGTGTCTCACGAGTTGCCCCACGTACCGCTTGACCGGTGTGGAATCGTCGAGTCCGCGCGGCCGCATTCATCTGATGCGCGGCGTGGCCGAAGGGCGGCTCGAGCCGGACGCCGGCTACCGCCAAGAGCTCGACTTCTGCTTGCTGTGCCGTCACTGCGAGAGCGTCTGCCCCGCCGGCGTGCAGTTCGGCGCGTTGATGGAGCACGCGCGCGACGCGGCGCCCAGCCCGCGCGGGCCGGCCGCGCGGCTCGCGCGCTGGCTGGGACTGCGCGTGCTCTTACCGTCGCGGCCGCTGCTCTCGGCCGCGCGCGTCGTGACGTTCGCGCTGCAACGCAGCGGGCTCGCACGGGTCTGCGTCGTCTTCGGCGGTCTCGGACGCGCGCTCGCGACGCTTCCGCCCGTTGCCTTCCGGCGTCGCACGCCGCGGCGCGCCGGCACCGCCGACGGCGAGCCCGTCTTGGCGCTCGAGGGCTGCGTCCTGCCGGAAGTCTTTCCCGAGGTCGCGCGCGACACGCTGACGACGCTGGGCTGCGCCGGCTGCGCCGTCGAATGGCTCCAAGGTGTCACCTGTTGCGGCTCGCTGAACGCGCACAATGGCGACCTCGACGGCGCGCGGCGCGCGGCGCGGGCCTTGATCGAAGCGCTCGAGGCCAGCGGTGACGAGCGCCCTCTGGTCGTCAACAGCGCGGGCTGTTCGGCGCACATGAAGGAGCTGGCGCAGCTCTTCGGGCCGAGCGATCCGTGGCACGCGCGCGCCCAGCGCGCGTCGGCGCGCGTCCACGACTACACCGAGTTCCTCGCCCAGCGCCTCGACGCGTTGCCGCCGCTCCAATGGCGCGGCGCCGGACCGCTGGCGTGGGACGACCCGTGTCACCTGTGCCACGGCCAAGGCATTCGCAGCGAGCCCAGGCGCGTGCTCGCCGCGCTGGGAGCACCGCTCGTGACGCTCGCCGGCTCCGAGTCGTGTTGCGGCTCGGCCGGCCTCTACGCGGTGCTGCGCCCCGCCGACGCAGCGGCCGTCTTCGCCGAGAAGCGCGCCGCGTTCGAAGCCAGCGGCGCGCGCGTCCTCGTCACGGCGAATCCTGGCTGCCAGCTCCAATGGCGCGCTGGCCTGGCCGACCTCGACGTCCGCGTGCTGCACCTGGCGAGCGTCGTCGCGGCCGCGCTGCCCTCCGACGAGCTGGCTGACTAGTCGAGCATGCAGAGGCCGTCGAGCAATGGGCGTAAACGTTCGATGTCCGCGACCTCGCCCGCGGGCCAACGCGCGACGACGACGAGTTGACGCCGCGGGGGCTGGGACACGTCGACGCGCACGCTCTCGATCCACGTGCCGTCCTGTTGGAAGTAGCGCACGCGCGTCGCGGGCGCTTCCCAGGTGTTCCAGGCCAAGGGCTCGCGCGCCAAGACGCGCGTGAAGGGCTCGACGCTGGAGGGATCCGCGCGCCAGCGTTCCAGCGCATCGACTTCGGGCGGGCCCGTGGGAGGACCGCCCCCGGGACCGCCGCCGCCGGGCGCGTCACCGGCTGCGAGCCAGCGCTCGGCCAGCTCGCGACTCTTCGGCACGAGCAGCACGACCGCCTCCGGCGCCGGCTCGCCGGACGCGTCCGCCGGCTCCCGATCGCGCCTGAGCCGCACGATCCAGGTACCGCCGGCGTGCTGCTCGCTGGCGTCGAGCGTCCACGGCGCGGGCGGAGCACCGCCTGCGAACAGCGTCGTGGAATCGAACGCTTCGGTCGACTGGAAGAGCCCGCCGACGACGGCCGCGACGAGACCCGCGAGCCCCAAGAGACCGCCGGCCAGCCAGAAGACGACGCCCGGCCGCTCGGACGTTCCGAGCGCGCTCGGTGCCGTGGCAGCCGCCGGCTCGCTCGTCATCACCGCCCTACCACAGCAGGAAGTACTGGAAGAAGTCCTCGACCTCCGCCTCGGTCAGCGGCTCCTTCGCGCCCAGCTTGCGCAACTCCACGAGGACACCGTCTTGGCCCGCAGCGTGGAGGTTAATGCGCGCGCCGGAACCGACCTCCGCGCCGATGTCCTGTCCGCCGATCCCGCTGAAGATCACGGCCGGCACCTCGACGCCCTGGATCGTGAAGGTGCGTGCCTCGAGATCCTTGAGGGTTCCCATGCCCATGACGGCGCCCGTCGGCTTCTCCTTCATCAGGTTGTCGAACATCGTATCGGCGTCCTGTTTGGCCACGAAGATGGTCGCCATGCGATCGTTCGCCTCGTCCATCAGAATGAACTGCTCGAAGGGCAGGAACGGCATGCTCATGCCCATCATTTCCAGATCCTGGGGGCGCTCCTCGAACGGCAGCGCGCGCTCGAGCTTGGGCCATTGCAGCTCGGGGTCCATCATTGTCTCGACGGCGCGCTTGCCGAGCACGAAGAGCACGCCGACGATCACGACCAGCCCGAGGCAGCCGCCGCCACAGCCCAGCCACAGCCACGTCGGGACGCCGGCCTTGGCGGGCGGGCGAGCCTCGACCTGGTCGTACACGCCGCCCGCATCTTGGTTGGAAGTCATGCCGCTGTTACGCCCAGTCGTAGAAGCCCTTGCCCGATTTCTTGCCCAATTCGCCCTTGGCGACCTTCTCGCGCAGGATCGTCGGCGGCGCTAAATGCGCGCCGACCTCCCGGCTCAAGTACTCCGCGATCGAGAGCCGCACATCGAGCCCGACCAGATCGGTCAGCGCCAAGGGTCCCATCGGATGGCCGTAGCCGAGGGTCATGGCCTTGTCGATGTCCTCGGCCGACGCGACGCCCGACTCGAGCATGCGCATCGCTTCCAGTCCGATCACGAGTCCGAGGCGCGAGGACGCGAAGCCGGGCGAATCCCGAACGTCGATCGGCTCCTTGCCCATCCGTCGCGCCAGGTCCAGCGTCGTCGTCACGGCCGCCTCCGACGCGTGCTCGGTACGCACGACCTCGACCAGCTTCATGATGTGCACGGGGTTGAAGAAGTGCATCCCCGTGACGCGTTCGGGATGGCGCGCCGCCTCGGCGATCGACGTGATCGGCAGCGACGACGTGTTGGTCGTCAACAAGACGTCCGCGGCGCAGGCTTCGCCGAGCTGCCGGAACAAGGACTGCTTGAGCTCGAGCTTCTCCGGCACGGCCTCGATCGCCACGTCGATGGACTCCATCGCCGAGGTCAAGTCGCTGGTCGTCGTCAAGCGCGCGAGCGCGGCGTCGCGCAGCTCGGGCGCGACCTTGCCGCGTTCGACGCCCTTGTCGAGGTTGGCGCGCACCTTCTTCATCGCGCTCGTCAACGCGTCCTCGGAGATGTCGAACAGTCGGGTCTCGAGCCCCGACATCGCGAGGACCTGCGCGATGCCGTGCCCCATCGTTCCGGAGCCGAGGACCAACGCGACCTCGAGCGAATCGGCGTGCTTCATGAAGTCGGGAGGAGGAAGGATCAGGCGCCCGGCACGAGCACGAGCTTGCCCAACGCGTCGCCGCGCTCGAGCCGCTCGTGCGCGGCGCGCACCTCGGACAGGGGAAGGATGCTGTCGACCACGGAGCGGAAGCTGCCGTCGGCGAGCCGCTCGAGGATCTCGTCGAAGGCGCTACGCGGTCCCATCGTCGAGCCGAGGATGCTCTGGTTCTTGATGAAGAGATGCGGCAGGACCAGTTCGACCTTCGGGCCCGTGGTGGCGCCGCAGGTCACGAGCCGACCGTTGCGCGCGAGGCAGGCGAGCGAGCCCCGCCAGGTCGCCGGCCCGATGTGCTCGAAGACCACGTCCACGCCGCGCCCGTCGGTCAAGCGCTTGACCTCGGCGTGCCAGCCCTCCGCGCGATGATCGAGCACCTCGTCGGCTCCCAGGTCGGAGCACAGCGCGCGCTTCGCCTCCGTGCCCGCCGTCGCGATCACGCGCGCGCCGCGCGACTTCGCGATCTGGATTCCGGCGGAGCCGACGCCGCTCGTCCCGCCCAGGATCAGCGCCGTTTCGCCCGCGGCGAGCCGCGCGCGCGTGACGAGCATGCCCCAGGCGGTCAGGAACACGAGCGGCGCTGCCGCGGTCGTGACGGGATCGAGCCCCGCGGGCAAGGGCCGGAGAAAACGCGCCTCGACCGCGGCGTACTCCACGTCGAGCCCGTCGAAGTGCTCGCCGCGGATCGCGTAGTCGCGGGAGAAGTGATCGTTGCCCGCGAGATCCTCGGGCGACGTGCCGGAGCTGCGACCTGGCTCGACCAGGACGAGCGTGCCGACGGGAGGCGCGTCGACGCCCTCGCCCAGCTCGACGACCTCGGCCGTCCCGTCGCAGCCGGGCACGATCGGGTACGGCACGCCGGGCAGGCCTTGGCGAATCCAGAGGTCGAGGTGATTGATCGAAACCGCCAGCACGCGCACCAGGACCTCACCGCGTCCGGGCGTCGGCCGCTCGACGTCTTCGATCGCGAGCGCCTCGAAGCCGCCGGGCGCGCTGATCCGAACCTGCTGCACGCTCAGCGCCCCTGGAAGTCGGGCTTGCGCTTCTCGACGAAGGCGGCGATGCCTTCTTGCGCATCCTGCGACACGAACAACTGCGCTTGCAGCTCGCGTTCGAGCGCCAGCCCTTGCTCGAGCGGCATCTCGAGTCCGCTCTGCACGGCCCGCTTGATGTACCCCACACTCAGCGAGGCCTTTTCCGGCGTCGTGAACGAGCGCGCGTACTCGAGCACCGCCGCCAGGAAGGCCGCGTCGTTCACGCCGTCCAATTGCTTGGTGACGATGCCCAGCTCTTCGGCGCGGTCGTAGTCGATCAGCTCGCCGGTCGCCATCATCTCGATCGACCGCGCGCGACCCAGGACGCGCGCCAATCGTTGCGTGCCGCCGGTTCCCGGCAGGACGCCCAGCGCCACCTCCGGCAAGCCCGTCTTGCCCCAGCCCCGCCGCGCCACGCGCAAGTCGCAGGCCAGCGCGATCTCGAGCCCGCCGCCAACGCAGTGCCCGCCGAGGGCCGCGATGACGAGCTTGGGCGTGTGCTCGAGCCGCAACAACGTCTCGTTCGCGTGCAGGCAGAAGGCGTACTTGAACTCCGGCGTAACGTTGCCGAGCATCGCGATGTCGGCGCCGGCACAGAAGAACTTCTCGCCCTCGCCAGCCAGGACGATCACCTGGATCCCCGGCTCGAAACGAAGCTCCAGGATCGCTTCGTCGAGGTCGCGCATCATCTCGTACGAGTAGCCGTTGGCCGGCGGATTCGTCAGGACGAGCAGCGCCACGGGCCCGTGGTTCTCGCGGCGTACCCGGCCGTTCGGATAGGTCTTGGAATCAGTCATGGGAGCGCTCGGCCTGGCAGCCCGGTGCGAGAGAAGCGGAACGTGCGCGTTGTAGCAGATCCCCATCCGCGTCCGGCCCAACGCTACGCCGAATTCGTAGGCTCTCCGGGCCAGGTCTCCCCACCGAGGTGCCATCCTTCCATGCTCCCGCTCCTCCTTGCCGTCACGACGCTCATGCCCCAATCCACCGCCCCCGCCGCCAGGACGCGCGAACAACTCGCCGAGGCCATACGCGCCGTCGGCGCGTTCCATGACCTCGACTTCGACGCCGACGAGCTGGCGTTGATGGTCGACGACGTCGCCCAATCGCGGGACGGGTATGCCGTGCTGCGCGGGGAACGACTGACCAATGACGTTGTGCCTCCGCTCTACTTCTTGCCCGGCGCTCCGGGCGGCGAGCTCGGCCCTCGGACGTCGCTCGCGCTGGAACTCGCGCCGCCGATCGAGCGGCCCGCGCACCTCGAAGAGCTCGCGTTCGCCGACATCGAGACGCTCGCGGCGCTGGTGCGCGCGCGCCGCGTCTCGTGCGTCGAACTGACCGAGATGTTCCTGGCGCGGCTCGAGCGACACGACGCGACGCTGCACTGCGTCATCACCCTGCTCGACACGCGCGCGCTCGCGCAGGCGCGCGTCCTCGACGCCGAGCTCGAGGCGGGCCACTGGCGCGGCCCGTTGCACGGCATCCCGTGGGTCGCGAAGGATCTCTTAGCCGTCGCCGGGGCGCCCACGACCTGGGGTGCGACGCCGTTCCGCGAACAGACGCTGGACGACACGGCCACCGTGGTCGAGCGCTTGGACGCGGCGGGCGCGGTGCTCTTGGCGAAGGCCTCGCTGGGCGCGCTGGCCTGGGGCGACGTCTGGTACGACGGCACGACGCGCAACCCCTGGAACCCCACCGAAGGCTCGTCGGGCTCGTCCGCGGGCTCGGCCTCCGCGACGGCCGCGGGCCTGGCCACGTTCGCGATCGGCTCCGAGACGTTGGGCTCGATCGTTTCGCCCGCTATGCGTTGCGGCAACTCGGCGCTGCGACCCAGCTTCGGGCTCGTTCCGAAGGGTGGCGCGATGAACCTCGCTTGGTCGATGGACAAGCTGGGCCCGCTCGCGCGCAGCGTGCGCGACTCTGCCATCGTGTTCGACGCGATCCGCGGCGCCGACCCCCGCGACCGCTCGTCGGTGGATCGGCCGTTCGTGCTGAGCAGCGCGACGGGGGCCGGCGCGGAACCCGGCGCGGAGCCCCAGTCGGCGAGCCTCGCGGGTCGTCGCGTCGGCTACCTCGCGGGCGAGTACGACGCGGTGCCTGGCTGGCGCCAGATGCTGCTCGACCTGACGCGTCTCGGCGCCGAACTCGTCGAGATCACGCTGCCCGACGCCCCCACCGAGGCGATGACCGATCTACTGGCGGTCGAGGCCGCCGCCGTGTTCGACGGCCTGACGCGTTCGGGCGCCGACGACCAACTGGTGCGCCAGGTGCGCTTCGCGTGGCCCAACGTGCTGCGCCAGGCGCAACTCGTCTCGGCGGTGGACTACCTGCGCGCGAATCGTCTGCGCACGCCGCTGATCGAAGGCGTGGAGCGCGCGCTCCGTGACGTCGACGCCCTCGTCCACCCGAGCTTCGCCGCGGGCATCTTGGCGACGCTCAACCTGACGGGTCATCCGACGATCGTCGTGCCCGCGGGCTTCGACGAGGTCGGCGAGCCCTTCGGGCTCTCGTTCTCGGCGCGCCTCTTTGGCGAGAGCGACCTCGTGGCGGTGGCCGACGCGTGGCAACGCGCGACCGAGCACCACACCAAACACCCTTTGGCTTACCTGCGCTGAGAGCGGCCGGGCCGCCCCGCCTCACTTGGCGCTGCTTCGCACGCGACCGGCCGCGTCCAACGCCCCCTCGAGCTCGAGCAACGCGCGCTTGCGCTCCACGCCCGCGCTGTAGCCCGTCAAACGCCCGTCGCTGCCGACGACGCGGTGACACGGGATCACGATCGAGATCGGGTTCGCCCCGTTCGCCGCCCCCACCGCGCGGGCGGCGCCGGGCATTCCGACGCGGCGCGCGAGTTGGCCGTAGGACCACGTCGAGCCGCGCGGAATGCGGAGCAAGGCCTTCCAGACGCGCCGTTGGAAGGGCGTGCCGTGCGGCGCTACCGCCAGCTCTGCCCCTGGCGCTTGCCCCTTCAAGAGCCGCTTGACCGCCGCGGCCACCGGTCGCACTCGCGCACGGTTCCAGCGGAGCTCGAGGCCGCGCGCCGCGTAGCGCGCGCCGAGCTCGTCGCGATCGTCCGGCGCATGCCGACCGTCCTCGAAGTCCAGTTGCACGAGCGCCCCCGCTTCGTTCACGACCAACCACAAGGGGCCGAGCGGGCTGGCGATACGATCCGCGCAGCAGCACGGCTCGCGCGCGGGAAGCGCCTTGGCGGTGCTCCGGCCGGACCGTTTGGGAGGAACGAACTTCATGGAAGACTTCATGCAACGTCGGGTTCGCGCGCGCGAACGGCGCAGGCTGGCGAGGTCGAGCGCCACCGCCAGAGATGGAACGTGGCCAAGCTGCGGTGCGGAGCGAAGCGCTCCATCCACCGGACGGTCGCCCGTGCATCGGGTCGCTCGGAAAGTTCGAAGAAGCGCATCAGTCCCTCGGCCAGCGCCACGTCGCCCGCCGGAACGCAATCGGCGAGACCGAACGCACGCATCAGAACGTAGTTCGCCGACCAAGGTCCGAAGCCGCGCAGGGCGAGCAAAGCGGGCTGACTGCGGCCGACGGGGCCGCGCGCCAACGCCGCGAGGTCGAGCGCGCCCGAGGCGACGGCGCGGGCCGAGTCGAGCGTGTACTCCGCCTTGCGGCGCGAGAACTGGCGGGCGACCAGGTCGCCGAGCTCGAGGCTCGCCACCGCGTCGGGCGTGGGGTGCGCGCGCAGGTCGCCGATCTCGGTTCCGGCGAGTTCGATCAACCGCGCTCGGCACGTCGCGGCGAAGGCGATGTTGACCTGCTGTCCGACGATGGCCCAGACGAGTCCCTCGAACGCGTCTGCGGTCAAGGGGATGCAGAGGCCCGTGCGACCCCGCACGAGCGCGGCGAGGCCCGGCGTGCGCGCGACCCAGCGCTCGAAGGGCGCGGGATCGAGCGCGAGCCCGAGCAGCCGCACGACCAGCGCGTGCGCCGCAGCCAAGCGAGCGCGCCCCGGCCGCGCCAGCCCGCGCACGCGCACGCGCACGCGGCGCTCGCGCACCTCCAGCTCGAGCACGGCCGGCCGGCCGCCGAGCAACACGGCCTTCCACGCGCGCGCACCCTCGACGCGTTCCGTGCGTCCGCCCACGTCGCCGTCGCGGCGCAGCACGGCGAAGGCGTCGGCGACGCTCGCGTTCGGCGGCAACGACAGCTCGAATTCGTTCGACGCGCCCAATTTGGCGTAGGCACCGGGCGTCATGCGGAGGCGCGCTGCGAACGCGGCGTGAAAGACCGACGAGCTTTCGAAACCGTGATCGAGCGCGGCATCGAGTGGCCGCCGGCCCGCCAGGAGCGCCGCGGCGCTCGCCGCTGTCCGCTCGGCGTGCAGGAAGTCGCGCGGCGTCGTGTGGAACTGGCGCCGAAACAGCTCGCGGAGCTTCGACCCGCCGACCCCTGCCTCCGCGCGCAATGCGCGGACGGAGGGAAAGTCGCCGACCCGCGCGCGCACCGTCAGCGCCAGGGCACTCGCCAGCTCGACCTCGGGGTCGACGCCCGCGCGGAAGAGTTCGGGCCGACAGCGCAGGCAGGCGCGGAAACCCGCGGCCTCGGCTCCGGATCCGTCCGCGAAGAAGCGCACGTGCTCGTCCTTCGGACGCCGCGCGGGACACGCGGGCAAGCAGTAGATGCCGGTCGAGGTCACACCCGCGACGAAACGGCCGTTCGCGGCGGCGTCGCGCGCGTGCCAGAGCGCCAGGAACTCGGCGCGTCGTCGGGCATCTCCGGGAGGCATGCTGGTGGTTGTGGCAGATCGTGTGGGGTCGCGTCCTCCTGATTTCGCCGTTCGAACCCGAAGAACCCGTGGCCGCTACGCAGGTGCTACCCAGGAACGAGGCCGGCTTCGATCAAGAGCGCGCGCGGAACGCCGATCTCGGCGACCAGCACGCGGCCCGCGTATTCGGGGCCGTGGCCCTCCAGCAGCCCGCGCTTCGGTGCGACGAAGGTCACCGTGGTCGAAGCGCGCACCGCCGCGCCCAGGATGCGGCCGTCGGTCGCGTCGAGCCCGGTAGGAACGTCGACGGCCACGACCGGACGCGCCGCGTCCTCGAGCTGTTCGGCGATCTCGATGAACGGTGCTTCGAGCGGTCGCTCGAGGCCCGTCCCGAACAGCGCGTCGACGACGAGCGCCGCGCCGTCGATCCCCGCGAACAGGCGTTCGCGTTCGGCCGGCCGCTCGAGGTCGCGCAAGGCGAGCCCGTGGGTCCGCGCCAGCGCCACCTGCCGGGCGAGGTCCGAGCCGGGCGCCGCACGCTCGACGCGATAGCCCCAGGTGCTGACGTCGATGCCGCGATTCGCCAGCGTCCGCGCGATCGCCAGCCCGTCACCGCCGTTGTTGCCCGGACCGGCGAGGACGTAGACGGGGCGCTCGCGGCCCTCGACCAGGGACTCCACGTGATCCGCCACCGCGCGCGACGCGTTCTCCATCAAAACGATCGAGGGCACGCCGTACTCGTCGATCGCACGCCGGTCGAGCGTGCGTGCCGCTTCCCGCGTCAGCGCCGTCATCGCGCCCGTCATCGCGCCTCCGCGCCGTCCAGATCGCGCGCGGCGACGATGCCGCCGCTGCGCTCGGCCAATTCGCTGAACAGGCCGCGCACGTAGCGTGGCGAGTCGACCAGGATCGTGTCGAAGAACGTCGAACGCGTCAGGTTCGCAGCCAGGAAGAGATCGCGATAGAGTTCGGCGCGGTAGTGCACGTCGCCGGTGGGCGCGCCGTCGTGCAGCACGAACAGGGTGTCGATCGCGTCGGACAGGGACCAGGTCGCCTCGATCGCCGACCAGAGGTTGCCCGGGCCGCTGGAGTCGATCTTGCGAAACCACTCGAGCGCCTTCTCGACGTTGGTCGCCGTCGCCGCCTGCGGTTCGTCGCGCCAGACGAGCACGTCGCCGTGATAGCCCACCAGCACGAACTGCGCCTCGGGGCCGAGCGACGCGAGCGCTTCGGCCAATTCTTCGTCGACCACGTCCTTGCGCGTGCGTCCGTCGGCGCGCTGTTCGCGGATCGAGCCCGAGAGGTCGATCAGGAACGCCACGGACCCCGACAGGATCGGCACGCCGCGCCACGTCGACGAGACTTCGAGCGGTGCGGGGCGGCTCGAGCGCTGACCGCTGTGCGGGCGCCAGCCGGCCTCGAGCGAGCCCAGCCAGTCGCGCCAAGCGCGCGCGTCGGCGCCGTGCTTGTGACCCGAGAATTCCCGCAGCAGCGCGACCAACCGCGCCCGGAGCCGTGGTCGCGTCTCGGCGACGAGGCGCTCCACGAGCTTCTCCAGCGTGGCGCGCGAAGGCGCGGTCGCCCAGGCCTCGAACGCCGCGCGCCGGACGCTCCAGTGCTCGTCGGCCGCCAGCGCGTCGAGCCACGCGCCCGCGCCTTCGAGGACGCCCGCCGCGTGCGCCGCCGCCGCGCGGATGCCGGGACGCTTGTCGGTCACGGCGCGCGCCACGGCCGCGCGCGCCTCGTCGCCCAGCAGCGTCGCTGCCACCACGAGCGCTCGACCGCGGGCGGCGACGTCCTTCTCCTTCTCCGCGGCCGTGACGAGCGCTCTCGTCCGCTTGGCGCGTTGCTTTGCGTCACCCCACACGTCTTGGTTCGCCGCGCGCAGACCGAACGCGCGCCAGGCGAAGCGGCGCACGTCCGCGTCGCGATCCTTGCTGGCCGCGCGGAAGAGGGCTTCGATGTCGACCTCGAGCGGTGAGCGCCCGAGCGCCTCGGCGGCGCGCGCACGGGTGCGCTCGTCCCGTGCGCCGAGGCCTTCCTTGCCCGCAAGCCGCTCGACGATCGCGGCCACGCGGCAGGTGCCGAGGTACCACCCCGCCGAACCGCCCGCCTCGCCCGCGGGCTCGTCCAGGAGTTCGAAGACGACCTCCCACGCCTCGGGTGAGTCGAGGTCCGCCAGGGCGCGCACGGCGCGCGCGCGCTCGTAGTTCCGGCCCGTCCGCGCGTCACGCGCCAGTTCTTCGAACGTGGCCTGGGCGGCCGTCGCCGCCGAGAGGAGGAGCACCCCAACAGCCCCGAGGATCGATCGTCGCATGCCCGCGATGATACGCGCCTCAGCCGTCTCTCAGGACCGCGTCGAGGACTCGGCCGCCGCCCTCGGCGACGATCGCCTGCCAACCGCGATGCACCCGGGGCGGCGCGTCGATCAGGAGTACCTCGAGGGCCACCGGACGCACGCGCGTCCGCACGCCCCACACCTCGGCCAAGAGCTCAAGGCGATGGCGGCGTCCCCCCGTGGGCTCGCCGTCGGTCAGGATCACGAGCGTGTCGACCTCGGGATCCTGGAGGGCGCGCAGCATGGCCGACCAGACGTCACCCGGACCCTGCAGCGAGGCGTCCTCGAGGAAGCGTTCGGCGCTCCGGCGGCGCGCCCGCGTCGCCGCCACGAGTTCGCCGGCCGCGAACTCCATGGCGCCGGTGAAGACGCCCACGTCGAAGCGCGTGGTCTCGGGCAAGCGCGACACGATCGCCGCGGTCGAGGCGACCAGGTCGTCCCGCGGTCGCGTTCCGTCCTCGCGCTCGCGCCAGACCGAGCCCGAGAGGTCGACCAGGAACACCACGCGATCCGAGGGCGGGTCGTAGGCGGCGACCGCAGTCGAAGCGTGCGCTGCGGTTTCCCGCGGCTCGGTCGGACACGCGATTGGGTTCTCGAGCCAGGCCTCCCAGGCCGGCGAGTTCAACCCGTGCCGCCACCCGCTGCGCAGGACGAGTCGCCGCCAGGCGCGCGTGCGCAACGCCAGTGGCCGCTCCTCGTCCAAGCAGGCGACGAGCAGCGGCGCGGCCTCGGCCAACGACAAGGCGTCGCTGGCTTCGATGACCGCCGCCGCGGCACCATCGAGGAAGCGCACGAGCGTAGCGGGCGCGGCCCCCACGGCGAGCGCCGTGCGCGCAGCCGCGGCCAACACCTCCGGACGCCGGTCTTCGGCGGCGGCGTCCCAACTGGACCGCGCGGCGCTCGCGTCCACGGCGACCTCCGCGAACAGAGCCGCCGCCGCCACGGGTGCCTCGCGCGCGCGCCGCGCCCCGGCGATGCCGCGGCGCACGGCGGTTTCGATCGCCGCCAACGCCGACGCGTCCTGGCGTGCGAGTCGCTCGACCGCGCCCAGCGCGCTGACGCGCACCTCGACGTCGCCGTCGCCGAGCCCGCGCCGCCAGGCACGGGCGCCGAGCTCGGCGCCGAGCGCCTGCGGCGCAGCGCGCGCGACACCCCAGGCGCGGCGCCGCACCCATTCGTCCTTGGCCCCCAACCCATCACGTCCGTCCAACGCGTCCACCACGGCGGCGGGAAAGCGTTCGGCGGCCCCGTCCAGCGCCGCGCCCGCCCGGACGAGGCCCCATTCCGCCGTGTCCGCGACCTCGCCCGCCGGATCGCCGAGCAACCCAACGAGGCGGACCAGCGACGCTTCGTCGCCCAGCTTAACGAGCGCTTCCACCGCACTCTTGCGCACCCATTTGTTGCTGGCCCGTAAGCGCTGCTCGAGTTCGTCGGCACCCGCGGCCAGCGACAACAGTCCCGCCGTCGCGAGCAAAGCGGGGCGGACGATCAATGCAGCACGGACAAAAGCTCTTCGATGCAGGACGTCGAGGCGCATGTCCGCCGGACGCCTGGCCCAAGAAAAGGTTGCGCCGGCGGCCGCCATTTCTGGGCTGACGGCCACGCCGAGCTGCCGCTCGAATTCGGGAAACCCCGAGCGAACGCTACGCTGGCGCCCTCCTACGTGGTTCCATAGGAAGGATCATGGGCTTTACCGCAGCTACATCGCATCCGTCTCCGTTCGAAGTCCACTTCGAGACGGCCACTCGCGCGCTTCGCTCGGCGCTGATCGAACTCCTGTCCGCTGCCGGGGCGGAGACGGACCGGCCCCAGGTCATGTCGCGGCACTTCGGGCTGAACAAGAACCTGACGTGGAAGCTGACGAAGATCGTGCACGGGACGGACGCCTTCGCCTGGGCGCCGCACGTCCCTGGCCGAGGAGGTCTGAAGATCGCGCTCGACGCGATCGGACCCTCCGCCGGCGCAAAGCGGCGCTCGGCCGTCGAAACCGCGTTCGACGAGTTCGAAGCGATGGTGCAGTTGCATGCGGGCGACCGTACGAACCTCGAACTGCTGCTGGGGAACCTGCGCCCCGATGCCCTCTCCGACGAGCGCCTCGAGACCAGTCGCAAGCTGGCGTTCCAAGGCAACAGCGCCATTTGGGGCGTTCAGGCACGGCTGCGTTTCGGCCTCCAGATGGACTGCCCGAACGAGGAAGATCCGTCGCGCGTCGACATCGTGAAGGTCGGCGGCATTCTCGGTTTCCGCCGGCTACGCCCAATCAGCACGTGGCCCCTGGCGCGCGTCGGCGGCTTCGGCGGTGACAACACTCGCTGGGAGCCGATCGATCAGGTCGCTTGGGACGAATGCGGTGTCCCGTTGATGCGCGAGTTCTGTTCCCAGCGCTTGCCCGAGATTCATACCGTGCCGATCGACACGGGGAACATGTTCGAACTCGGCCCCGGCCCGGTCGGCAACGCCGCCGAGGTGTCGTGCGTCTTCGGTGCGGTCCAACGCGCCTTTGCCCCGATCTACGCCGACGCCGAGGGTGATGTGGGCGAGCACTACCTGCACTTCGATGGTCCGCTCGAACGGGGCATCTTCGACATGCTGGTCCACAAGGACCTGCCGGTCGAGCTTCCGCCGCGGCCGACGCTGTTCAGCATGCTCCACGGGAGACAGGAGTTTCCGCTGTCGACGACGACGCGCTTTCATCTGCCGCTGCACGCGGAGGTACAAGAGCTCGGCAACGGTCCGCCGCACATGGCGACGCCGCACATGGCGGACTACGCCGAGATCGTCGATCGTACGTGTCGGAAGATCGGTCGCTCGCTGGACGAGTTTCGCGGCTATCGCGTCGAGATCGCGTATCCGCCGATCCCCTCGATCCTTGTGCTGCACTACCCGCTCGCGCCAAGACCGTCGCAGGCTTGAGCGCCGCCGGCCGGGGCGCGGCTCAGCGCGCGAGGAGTCGCGCGAGTTCCGCACGGAAGGCAGCACCGACGAAGTAGCGCGCCTCTGGCACGCCTTCGAACACGCCTGGCGCGAGCTGCGTGACGAAGCCGCGCGGCGCCGGTGGAGCGCCATCGATCCAGCTCGCGCCGCCGTCGAAGACGAGCGCCGTGTCGAAGAGCGTCGGTGGACCCGAAAGGAAGCGCGGGTGGAACAACGCCCGGAGCTCCGCGTCCGACTTGCCCCAACGATCCTGGATGCTGTCCATGCGCGGCATGCCGACGAGCGGCGCCAACGCCACGGCCGCGCGACTCGCCGCGTCGTCGAACACGTGCACCCGCGGATCGGCATCGAGCGCCGCCATGGCGCGCACTGCCGCGGAGTCGTCCGTCGCCAACATGCGCGTCCAGACGACGCAGACCTCGCACTCCGCGGCCAGCGCCGCATCGATCGCCGCCCGGGCGACCCGCTTGCAGGCCAGTCACGTGGGCGAGACGACCGCGACGACGAAGCGCTGCTCGGACGCTCGGAAGCGCTCGATCAAAGGAGCGAGGCTCGCCTCGAGCGAGTGCACCGGGCGCGAGTCCGTGGCGAAGACGGCGGGTGGCAAGGGCGCCTCGGCGCGATAGCCGACGAGCGCCGGGAGCGCGAAGGGGTCGCCGTGGAACCTGGGGCGCGGCGTCCACTCGAGCATGCGCCAGCTCCGGACTTCGTGCTCGGCGCCACCGACCCAGCACCGCTCCACGACGCGACGTGGGAGCCCGTCGTCGGCGCCGAAGCTCCAGGCGGCCTCGAAGCCCGTCGCATCGGCGGGCGCGTGGAAGCGGTGAACGGCCTCGCCCGCGAACCGCTCCGACGCCGCGAAGGTCAACTGGGCCGAGTGCGCGGCCCAGGCGGCACTGTCGTCGAACGCATCGATGACCAAGTGCAGCGCCAGCCCGGCCTCGCTGCCGAGCACTTCGGGGTGCGTGCCCTGGCTCCAAACACGCGCCGTGTGATCGGCCGCGCTCCACCGCTCTCCATCGAAGCGCAACGAGACGCCGCGCTCGGATCCGTCGCGCTCGAGCGTCGCGTCGATCGCCAGGCGACGCGTTTCGCTCGTGCGTTCGACGATCACGCGACCGCGAACCTGCACGAGCGTCGCCGCGATCTCACGCGTGGAAGTGACCTCGGCGCGGTAGACCAACTCGGGCTGATCGGCGATGCGCTGCAACGCCCGCACGAGATACGGATGCGGTTCCTGGACGCGCGCAGCCTCGACCGCTTGCATCGCGTTGGCCTCTGCTCCGAGGGCGGCGCCGGCCGCGAGCGTCGAACCAAGGATCCACGCTGCTCGCACGACGGTCGGCTAGTGTCCCAGGGTCACGCTGAACGCGCGCGTCAGCGCGAACTTGACGTCGCCCGGACCGCTGGCCGCCGTGTCGAACATCACGCCCTGCAAGGCGATCGTCGTCCCCGCCAAGGAGCACGACGCAGGCATCTGAATCACGCTGGAGACCGGCGTGCCCGTCCAGACCGACGTCGTCAAGAGGTCGAGTTGCGTGTTGGGATCGACGAGCAACTCGCCGGCCGTGCCGCCCGTCATGTCCCAGGCGAACGGGAAGCCGCAACCATTCGGCAGGAGCAGCTCCGAGTTCATGATCGCGATGAACCCGATCGACGCACCGGGCGTCTGCGTGCCCAACGGATTGTGCACGGCCACGGTCAAGGAATCGCCGATCGAACTTGTGCCCGAAACCACGCTGAGGCTGCCCGCGGGGTTCAGATCACAGCCGAGCGGCTGGATCGCGTCCACGCTCGAGCTGTAGACGTAGGCGGAACCCGGGCCGTACTTGCGGGAGGTCGCGACGAGCCTGTCGCCATCGATGGCCACCGCATAGCCGTGCTGATGCCCCACCGCCACGTCGCCGGGCGCAAGCGTCGCGGTCGGCGCCCAGTTCGCGCCGTCGAAGGCATAGCCATAGACCGTGCCTGGGGTGCTGAGGGCGATGGAGAAGGCGCCGGACCACAGGACGCCGTCCGCGAGCGCGATCGAACGCCCGAACCAGTCGTTGGCCGCGAGGCCCGCTGGCAGCAGCTTCTGGGTCTCGATCCAACTGTTGCCACTGCGCTCGAACAGGTAGACGGCACCGGCGTGGGAGGCGGCAGCGGAGTGTTCGGGCGACCCGCTCGCAACCGTGTTTCCATCCAGCGCGAGGCCCATCGAGAAGAAGTCGCCGGCCGCGCCGTCGCTCGGCTCGATGCGATCCAGTTCCGTCCACGCGCCGGCGACCCGTTCGAAGAGGTAGGCCGCGCCGGACGTCGGACCGACGATGTTCTTGTTCTCGGCGGAGATCACAATCAGGTCATCGTCGATCGCATGCTCGACGCCGAAGCGATCGCCGGGGCTGCCGTCGGAGGCCGTCAGAATGACGTCTTCGACCCACGCCGAGCCCGCCTGCTCGAAGATCAACAGCTTGCCGTTACCGACACCGAAGATCTGGAACGATGACAACTGGCAAGCGCCGACGACGATCCGGCTACCGCTGACGGACGTGGAGATGCCGAAGAGATCGCCCAGCGCGCCGTTCGACGCCAGGAGCTTCTGCGTCTCGACCCACGTACCCGCCACGCGCTGAAAGATGTAAGCAGCGCCCGAGTTGAAACCGAAGTGCTGCTCCGCGGGCGCGCCGATGACGGCCACGTCGCCGTCGATGGCCACCGACTGTCCGAAGGCGTCGCTCGCGGCCGCGTCGCAGGCCGTCACGCTTTGCTCGACCCAGATGCCTCCCACGTTCTCGTAGAAGAACGCGGCGCCGGCATCGAGCGCCGCCAGGTCGCTGCGTGGAGCGCCGACGAGGATGGTGTTCCCCGAGATCGCGACCGCAGTGCCGTAGTCGTCGTTGGGAAAGCTCGCCGCAGCAGTCAACTTGGCCAGGTCGCACTGAGCGAACGCGGACGAAGCCAGCGAGGCGAGCACCAGCACGCGAGCGAGGATCGGTGACGAGAGCATGGGGAGATCGTGGAGGGCGCGTTGCGAGTGGGAGAGCGAATTCGCGTGCGTCCAGCCTACGCGGCCCTGCCGAGGCCGCAAGCCATGGAACCGAGCGACGGGTTGGGAACCGTCGGAAGGAACTTCCCGACGACTCGCCAACGCCGCCGGCTCGCCTCACAGGCGCCAGACGAGTCCGAGGCTGAAACCCGGGATTCGTCCCGTCCCCCGCCCGTCGTCGGTCGTGTGATAGTTGGCGACCAGACCGAAGCTGGACGTGATCGCGCCGTAGGCGTGCAGTCCATAGCGCTGGATGTCGGATCCGGCGGCGGACACCGCGCCTTGGATCTCCGCGGCTTCGTCCAGGTTGTCGATGTACGAGTAGAACGGCATCAGCGTCAGGCGGTAGTCGAACAGCGCGATGCCGAGCACGAGGTGGATCGGAATCTCGTCGCCCGGTTCGTCCTCGCGCACGTCGTAGCCCGTCTCGAGCGAGGCCCAGAAGCCGCCGCTTCGGCTTTGGTAGTGCCCGATCCAACGCGCGCGCCAATCCGTCTGTTCCGCACCGAGCGACAGACGTTGTCCCAGCGTGCCTCCGCCGAGGCCGTCGTTGTAGTCCTTGACCGCGAACTTCACGGCCGGCGCCGCCAGCAAGGAGAGGCGCCCGCCCCACGCGTCCACGCCGCCCAAGCGCCACTTCAACCCGACCGAAGCATCCTGCCAATCGCTGTTCTCGCGCGAGAACTCGAACGGCACGTCCGGCTCGAAGCGCGTGATCTTCGCTTCGGCGTAGGCGGCCGTCACGACCAGGTCGAGGTCGTCGGAAAGGCCGACCGCGGCATACGTCGACCACGAGCGTCGCCGCACGTCGAGCGCGTTGCCCGGAAACAGCGGCTCTTCCTCGTAGTCGTCCTGACCGAAGGAAACGACGACGTCCGCGCGCCCAGAGCCGCGCGTGAAGCCCGTGTCGCCCTGCGCGAACGGCGCCAGACCGACGAGGATCGCCGCAGCGACCGTGTGAAGCAGGGGGGCCATCGCACTTCAGTGTAGCCGCGTTTTCGAGGAGGAGCGGAACGCAGCGGGACGCAAGGCAACGCAGCGCGGGGACGCACGCTGGAGAGAGGAGCGTGCGTCCCCGCATCACCAGGAGGAGGTGACGGGTTTCGATGCGTGTTACTGGACGACGATCGAAACCGGACCGTGGACCGCTCCGAAGGTCAGCGGCTGCGAGCCGCCGAGGAGCACGGCCGCCGTGAAGAAGCGCGCGCCGGCGATGGCTACGTTCGGCGGAACGACGAGCTGTACCTGGGCGCGACCGGCGCCGTCGAGCACGCCGATGGTGTTTTGGAACGAACCCGCCGTCGGGTTCAGCGAATCGATAAGCAGGTCGTCGAAGGCCAGCGGGAACAGCGCGCCACCGGGCAGGCTGACGCCCGAGGTCGACAGGGAGAAGCCGCAGAAGTACCCCTGCTGAGCGGCCGCCGGGAGCGACAGTTGCACGAGCCCCAGCGAACCGACGACCGGCTGGACCAAGACCGAGAGCGGTTGCCCGTTCGCATTCGTGAAGAGCGACACGCTGGCGCCGTCGCCGTTGGCGACCAGGAGGTCGACGCCGCCGTCGTTGTTCACGTCACCGGCCAGGATCGAATCAGGATCCAATGCCGTCGCCAGCGTCGCAGCGACAGCGAAGGCGCCGCCGACGTTCTCCATGACGGTCACGGTGTTGGAATCGCTGTCGGCCGTCGCCACGTCCGGGTCGCCGTCCCCGTCCAGATCGGCGGCGACGAGCGAGCTGGGGTCGAGTCCGCCCAGCGGGTAGTCCGTGCGCGCGCCGAAGAGCACGCCGCCCTGGCCCAGCCAGACGCTGACGAAGCTGCCGGCGCCCGAGGTGGAGCTGAGGAGATCGACGAGCCCGTCGCCGTTCACGTCGGCGGCGTCGAGGCCCTCGGGCCGTAGCACGAAGCCCGTCGAGAGCGTCGCCACGAGCGCGAGCGATCCGGGCACCGCGTCGAAGACCTGCACGCTGCGGCTGTCGTGCGCGGCGACAGCGACCTCGTGCGTGCCGTCGCCGTCGAAGTCGCCCAGCGCGAGCTTGCGCGGTTCGAGGCCCGTCGCGACGTTGGCCGCAGCGGCGAAGCTACCCGCCACCGAGTAGGCCACCGTGATGTTGTTGCCCTCGCGGTTCGAGGTGACGAGATCGACGAAGCCGTCGCCGTCGAGATCGGCCGCTTCGATCGCGCGCGGCTCGGCGCCCGTTGCGAACGTGGAGGCGAGCGTCAGGCTGCCCGCGACGTTCGTGTACACGTGCACCTGTGCGAAATCGTCGAGCGTGACGGCCAGGTCTTGATCGCCGTCGCGATCGAAGTCCGCCGCGACCAGCGCGTGCGGCGAACTGCTGTTGCCCGTGAAAAGGCTGCCCGCGAGCGTGAACGTGCCGCCCGTGTTGGTGTAGAGCTCAACGCGGTCGGGCGTGTCGACCGTCACGGCGAGGTCGAGGTCCCCGTCGCCATCGAGGTCGAACAGCACGGCGCCGTCGGGCTCGATGCCCGTCGGAACGCTCGCGCTCGTGAAGGAGAATTGCGCGGAGACGCCGGTCGCCACGGTCGAGGCCGCGAGCGCCGCGGCGAGGGAACGAAGAACTTGGGGGTGCATGGGAAGCGTTGGGATTGGGAGCTGGGTTCGGTCGGCGCGCGTGCTGCGCGCCTTGCTCACCCCTGAACTCAACCGCCGTGCCACGCGTCCAAGATGCCCTCTCGAGCACCCAGCGGCATCCCGAGACCTAGCGCGTCCAGAGAGTGAACGCGCTTCGTCCAAGGCCTGGATTCCGCGCGTCGATGCTTGGGGGCGCGCCGCGATGCGAACGGGGGACGCACCGCCCAAGACGGTGCGTCTTCGCAACGAGCGACCGCTGCCGTGCCGCGCGCTATTGGCTGGGCAGCACGACCAAGCCGCCGGCAGCGCTACCGAGGAGCGTAGGCACGCCCGCGCTCGACCACAGCGCGGCGTAGCCCTGGCCGGCGACGTCGGCGCTGCAGACGATGCCGCTCGCGCTCGTCCAACCGACGGCGTCGCTCAGCGGCAGCGCGGGTCCGCCCAGCTCGAGTTGCGTGCCACTGGCGGCGTCGATGCGACCGAGGCGACGACCGAAGAGGGTCTGGCGCACGTAGGCGAAGCGCGCATCGCCATCGGGCCGGAGCGTCACGAGCGCGGAGTCCTGAGGTAACCAACCCTGCGCTTGCAGCACCGGCGCGGCGTTGAGATCGAGGCTCCAGAACTCGCGTGGCTCGCCGGGCAGGTTGCGCTCGATCAGGCCGAGCGCGATCGAGTCGCTGACCGCGAAGGCCTCGAGGGTGCCGGCATCGGGCAAGAGCGTGATGAACTCGGGCGCGCTGGTTCGAATGAGCTTGAGCGAGCCGGTGTTGCTGCTCTGGTCGTCGTGCAGGAGGTATCCGTCGAGACCCTCGAGCGCGAAGATCCCGCCTTCGGTCTTGAGGGTGCCCGCGCTCGTGAACGGCGAGCTGTGGTCGCCCGACGTTCCGGACAGATTCGTGATGGAGACCACGCCCGTCGCCGGATCCAACACGCCGAGAAACACGTCGGCATCCTCCACCGTCGCCTCGGGTAGATCGAGCGCCCCGAGCACGAACGTGAAAGAGTCGGGCGTGATGAAGCGAATGCTCGAGATCTCGTCCAACGTGTCGAGGAAGCGCGCGTCCGAGGACACGTGATCGGAGACCGGCGCAGCGAGCGCGACGTGGCGCGCGAACAGCTCCCGCGCGACGCCGAGCGTCGTCCACGCACACACCGCTCCATCGGGAGCCAGGGCGAGGTACGGACCGCTGTCGGTCGAGGTCGCGAAGCCCGCGTCGCCGAGGTGGCTCGCGGTCTCGGTGACGCGCACCGCCGCGCCCGACTGGCCGAAGACGAACACGTGCGCGAGCTGCGGGCCGGCGCCGGCGACCGTCGCCAGGGTCGAGCCGTCCTCGCTCGCGACCAGCTCGCCTTGGAAGTAGGTCGGCGTCGGCGCGCCGAGGTCCAGCACGCTCGCCGTCGCGGCGGGCGTGCGATCGAAGCGCACGACGCCGGTCGCCGCGACGCAAGCGCCCCAGCTCGGCAGCAAGCGCAAGCCGCCCGGCGCCACGTCGAGCGGCGGCAGGTTCGGCGTGCGATTCCGATGGGTGCCGAGCGCGAGGTCCACTTCGAACACGTCGCCGCCGGCGGCGAGCGACGTCGCGACGAGCGCCGCGCGCCCGTCGGTCGCGACGCCGACCGTCGATCGGAACGGGTCGGTGTGTCCGCCGACCCCCGTTCCGACGCGCTCGAACACGACCTGGGGCCGGCCCTGCGGTGTGACGCGCAGCAAACCGAAGCGCGTACCGCGCACCAAGGGAGAGCGGCGCTCGTAGCGATACAGCGACCCCTCGGCGCCAGGCAGCACGAGGCGCGCGGCGCCCGGCCCGACGTCCGTGACGCGGCGCGCGCGACCCGGCAGCCAGGTTTCGAGCGTCGTGCGGCCCGAGACGTCGAGCTCGAGCAAGCGCACGCCTTGCAGCCGGTCCGGGCGTTGGATCGGAGCGACGCCGGTCTCATCGACGACGAGCACGTCGCCGCGCCCGCCGGGCGGGGCGGACAGCACGGTGACGTCGGTTGCGAAGAGAAACGTGAGAGCGAGGGCGAGCATGGTGCGAGGGTGTCAGGGTGGCGTTCGGAGAACGCATGGCACGCAAGTCGCGTGCCTGCTGAGCCTACCGCGTTTCCACGGCACCGTGGGCTTCGTGCTGCCCGCCGGCACGGGCCTGGGTCCAAATCCTGGATGCGCGGGTACGATTCCTGGAATGTCCCCCCTGCCCCTGCCCCCCTCCTATCGCCTGCTCCGGCGCTGGTCCGCACGTCCCGACGCCGAAGTCGTCGAAGCCGAGCGCGCCGGCCAGCGCTTCGTGCTGCGTCTCGCGCGCGGTGGAGCCGAGGAGGCGCGCAGCGAATTGGCGCTGCTGGCGAGTTTCCAGCATCCGGACGTGGCGGGACTCAGCGATCACGGACCGCTGCCCGGCGGCGGGCTGTTCCTCGCGCGGCCGTTCGTCGAGGGTGTCGATCTCGAACGCTGGGCGGAGGGCCAGCCGCCCGAACGCTTGGCCGAGGTCGTGGCGCGGCTGACGGTGCCGTTGGTCGCGCTGCATCGCGCGGGCTTCGTCCACGGCGATCTCAAGGCCAGCAACGTCATCGTGCGCGAGGACGGCCGACCGCTCTTGGTCGACTTCGGCCTCGCCTCGAACCGAGCGGGCGCGATCGGCGGCACGGACTTCTACCTCGCCCCCGAGGTGCTGCGCGGACGCGCGCACACGCCGGCCGCGGACTCGTTCGCGCTGGGGGCGCTCCTGCAGCGCTTGCTCGCGCCATCGGCGACGACGGCGCGCGAGTTCTACGGACGCTTCCCCGCGCGCCCCTACCTGGAAGCGCTCGCGCTCGACGTCGAAGCGCTGCCGAGCTGGTCGCGCGATCTGGTCGTCGGCTTGACCGCGCGCGATCCGGCGCGACGACCCGCGCTGGTCGTGGTCGCGCGCACGCTCGCGACGCGGCTCGGTCTCGAGATCGACGACGTCGACGACGTTCCCTGGAACCTCGGTGACACGGTCGGCCGTGCGTCGTGGTTCGAGGAGCGCTCGCGCATCGACATCTCGAGCGAAGCGGGAGCGGCGCGGCGCACCTGGTGGTCGGCGCCCACGGCGGACGACGCCCGCGCGCTCTACCGTGCCTTGCACTTGCGCTTGAGCCTTCGCAATCGTGGCGAGAGCGGCTTGGATCTCGCCAGCTTGACCGCGACGGACGACCCCGGTGAGCTGATGCAGCGCGCCGAAGCGGCCACGGCCGAATGGACGGGTACGACCGCCGTGCTCGCCATCGACGACTCGGCCTGGAGTCACCGCGCGCTCGCGCTCGTCGAAGGGCTGGCGCGCGCGCGGCCCGAGCACGAGTCCCTGGTCGTCATCGGTCTCGGCCCGCCGCCCGCGCCACTCTGGACGAACATCGAGGTCCCGCAGCTCGCCCCCGAGGAAGTGGTCACGCACACGGTCGAGCGCTTCGGCGCAGGCGTCGCGGCTGCCGCCGAACGCATCGCGGCGGTGGCTCGGACGCGCGCGGATCTCTTGGCGACGCTCGCGGACGCGCACGCGCGCGGGGTGTTGCTCGTCACGCGCGACGGCTGGGAACTGGTGCCCGGGGTCGAGCTGCGGGCGCCCGGAGCGCTGGCGGAGGTCGACGAGGAGGAACGCCGGGTGCTCGAAACGCTCGCGCTGCTGGGCTCCGTCGCGTCTCTGGGCGCGCTGGCGCGCATCCTCGAACGCTCGCTGGCGGACGTGGCGCCCGTCGTCGCGGGCCTCTTGGCGCGGGGCACGCTCGCGCGCGACGAGGGCGGTCGCTTGATCGCCGTCGAGCACGCCGCGCCGGGATCCACGACGGCGCGCACGGCGCTGCTTCGGCGCGCGTCCGCCGAGTTGTTGCGCGAACCCGACCAAGAGGTGCGCGCGGCCACGTTGGGACTCGCGGCACGCCTCTGGGACTCGGACGGGGACGCGGGCGACGCCCTCGCGGCCCTGGCCGCGATGCTCGCCGACGAGCGCGAGCGCGGAGCCCCCGAACGCGTGCTCGCCAGCGTCGCTGAAGTCGAGTCGCTGCTCGCCGAGGTCGGTCGCACGCTCGCCGACGACGCTTTCGAACTCGAGCTGGCGCGGGTCGACGCATGGCTCGACCTGGGTCGCGCCGACCGCGCGGAACGCGAATTGGCACGACTCGAAGCTCCGCAGGATGCGGAACTCGCCGGGCGCTTGGCGCTCGCCCGCGCGCGCTTGGCAGACCGCACGCACCGAGCCGACGATGCCTTCGCACTGCTCGACGAGGCCGCGCGCATCGCTCCCGTCCTGGCACCGCGGGCCCTCGCCGAACGCGTTTTCCTCCTGGGTCGGCGCGGCGAGGACCGTCGCGTGCTCGAACTCGCCGGACAGCTCGAGGGCCACTCCGTCGGCGCGCTCGACGAGCGTTCCGCCTGGACCCTGCGCTCGACGCTGGCAATGAGTCGTTTTCGCGCTGGCGAGGTCGACGCGGCGCGCCAGGAGCTGGCGACGCTGCTGCGCGACGTCGCCAGCCATCCCGGGCGCGAAGCCGGCGTCCAGCTCAACCTCGCGATCGTCGAGCGCCGCGCCGGTTCGCTGCCGCGCGCGATCGAGCACTTGCGAGCAGCGCACCACGGTTTTCGCGCGCGCGGCGATCTCGTCGGTGTGGCGCACACGGCGGCGACGCTCGGCGGCGTGCTGCGCGATGCGGGTGAGCTGGCCGAGGCCGAGGTCGAACTCGAACGCGCGATCGACCTCAGGACGCGGCTCGGCGATCAGGCCGGCGTCGTCGCCGTCGAAGCCCTCCAGGCGTTGGTCGCGTTCGAACGCGGACACGCTCAAGCGGCGCTCGATGGGTTGGAGAGCAGCGCTCGGCGGGCGGGCAACGACCTTCCGCGTGGCTTCCAGGCGCTGCTCGGAGCGCGCGCGGTGGAACTGCGCGCGCGGCTCGGTGAGGCGCCGCCGCGCAACCGCGTCGCGTCCGACGACGAAGCGATCGATCCGCGCGCGTTGCTGGCGCTGGCTCGCGCCGAACGCTTCGCCGAGCGCTCCAAACGCGTCGTCGAACTCGCGCGCCGAGCTCGCGACCTGGCGCGCTCGCTCCGACTCGAGTCGGTCGTCACGGAAGCTCGACTGCTCTTGGCGGAACACGGCGAAGGCGACGCCGACCTGGCCCACGCCGGACCGCTGGTGCGCGACGACGTGCGCTGTCTCGAACTCCTGGCGGCGGGTGCCGCGATCGATGTCCCGGCGACGGACGCGTTCGCCACCGAACTCCAGGTGCGCGGTCGGGACGATCGCGCAGCACGGCTGCTCTTCGCGCTGGCGGCGCGCACCGACCGCGCGACCGCCAGCCGCGCCCGCCCGGGGCCCCCA
>JBBDIB010000091.1:19970-30395 GCA_040880665.1 Planctomycetota bacterium | reverse complement strand
GGGGGGCGCGCCGGCGCGCCGAACGACTCTTCGAGGTGGTAGCAGCGGGACTCGGCGACGAGCGTCGCGCTGCGCTGCGGCTCACGCTCCTCGGTCGCCCCGACCCCCACCCCACCGATCTCCAACCACGACCCGCGCTGGGCGACGACTCCCTCGACGACATGGCCATTCGCACGCTGCACAACCTTCACGAACGACTCTTGACCGAGGACGATCTCAGCGCGCTGCTGCAGAGCATCGTCGAAGCGGCGATCGAGCTGACCGGCGCCGAGCGCGGCTTCCTCGTGCTCGAGGAGGACGGCGAGCTGCACTTCGACCTCGCGTTGGATTCCGCCCGCGGCGGCATCGCCCGGCCGGAACTAGAGACCTCGCGCACGATCGTGACCGACGCGCTCACGCGGGGCCGCCCGCTGCGCCTCTCGAACGCGGCCGACGATCCGTCGACGGCCGACCACGCCTCGGTCATGAGCCTCGAACTGCGCTCGATCCTGTGCGTACCGTTCGACGCGACGCCGGACGTGCGCGGCGTTCTCGTGCTCGACCACCGACTCCGCACCGGCGCCTTCGACGAGCGCGCCGAAGAGTTGGCCGAACTGGTCGCCGGCACGGCGGCTCTCGCGGTTCAAAAGGTGTATCGCAGCGAGGCGGCGGCGAGCTCGCTCGGTGGGCTCGAACGCACGGCCACGCCGCCCTCGGGGGCGATCATCGGCAGCTCACCCGCGATGTCGCGACTCGCCGAGCAGATCGCACGCATCGCGCCCAGCGAGCTGTCCGTCCTGATCGTCGGCGCGAGCGGTACGGGCAAGGAACTGGCGGCGCGCGCGCTCTTCGATCAATCGCTTCGCAGCGAGGGCCCGTTCGTCGCGGAGAACTGCGCGGCGCTGCCGCCGAGCTTGATCGAGTCGGAACTGTTCGGACACCGGCGCGGTGCGTTCACCGGCGCCGATCGCGACCATGCGGGCCTGTTCGAGCGCGCCCACGGAGGCACTCTGTTCCTGGACGAGATCGGCGAGTTGCCCCTCGAACTGCAGGCGCGGCTCTTGCGCGTGCTCGAGAACGGCGAACTGCGACGCGTCGGCGACGACCGAGTCCGGCGCGTCGACGTGCGCCTGCTCACGGCGACCAACCGCGATTTGGAACGCGAGGTCGACGAAGGCAGGTTCCGCCAGGACCTGCTCTATCGACTGGACGGGGCGCGCATCGCCATGCCGACGCTCGGCGAACGCCGGGAAGACATCCCGGAGCTCGTGCGCTTCTTCCTCGAGCGCATCAGCGAGCGGACGGGGGTCCGTCGGCGCATCGCGGGGACGGTGCTCAGCGCGCTGGTCGAGCGCCCCTGGCCCGGCAACGTCCGCGAGCTGAAGAACGAGGTCGAGCGACTCGCTGTCCTGACCGACGGCGACCTCGACGACCCGAGCCTGGTGCGCATCCCCACACGGAACGTCGCCGCCGAAACGGGCGGAGAGATCGAATCGCTCGCCGCGGTCGAGCAGCGCGCGATCCTGCGGGCACTCGAGGCCTCGGGCGGTGACAAGCGCGAAGCCGCGCGCAAACTCGGGATCTCGCGCGCCAAGATCTACCAACGGCTCAAGGAGTGGTCGGAGAACGACGTGACGGACGGGTGAAGGATCTGCAAACCTGACTTGCGCGTTGTGCAGTGGGACGCGATCGCTGCGCCTGCGAGGCGGGTTACGGAGCTGCGGCACGAGGCTTGCTACCTCGGGCCTGCTCATAGGCTCGGCGCGTTGCGGATCGACCGTCTCGATCCTCCAAGCCGTTGCGCCCTCCAAGCCACTCACTTCGCCATGGCCGAGTATCAAGCAGAGACTGTCGTCGCCGATCTTCCCCGTCGCTCCAGAACGGACTGGGGCGCCATCCTGGCGGGCCTGGTTCTGACCACGGCCCTCGGCTGGTTCCTAATGCTGCTGGGCTCCGCGCTCGGTTTCAGCATCGCCGATGCGACCGACGTGGACGCGATGAGCACGGGCTTCAGCGTCACGACCGCGCTGTGGTTCGTCGCCAGTTGGCTGATCGCCTACTTCGCGGGCGCGCTGTTGACGGCGCGGCTCTTGACCACGGGCAATCGCGCGCTGGGGGTCATGCACGGCATGGCCGTCTGGGGTCTCGGCGTCATCGCGACCGCGTTCCTGGCTGCGCAGGGCGTCCAAGGGCTGCTCTCGATGGGCGGTAGCGTCGTCTCCGCCGCCGGCGGCGTCGCTTCGGGTGCCACCGGTGCGATGTCCGGCAGCATGAACGGAATGATGGGGAACGGCCGAGCGCAGTCCGGCCAGACCGGACAGGAGTCGTTCGTGCCCGACCGCGTGATGGCGACGATCGCTCGCCAAGCCTCGCAGTTGGCAGCCGACGCGCTGCCCGGCAGCGAGGTCAGCGCTCGAGAACTGCGCGAAGCGGCGCAGCAGCTCGACGCCGCCACGTTGGATCGCGTCACGGCAGCACTGATACGGGGCGATCAGGAGGCGGCGAAAGACGTCCTTGCCAGCCGGACGACGCTGACCGAGGAAGAGATCGAGACGATCGTCGAATCGACGACGCGCGAAACGCAGCAGATGATCGATACCTACCAAACAGAGGTCCGCGAGGCGGCGCAAGCCACCGCGGACTACTTCGAAGGCGTGCTGTGGACCGGCTTCATCGGTGCCGCGCTGGCGCTCGTCGCCGTCCTCCTCGGCGGTTCGATCGGCGCCGGAACCGGCCGCAAGCACAGCGATCGAGACTTGTCGGTCCATCGCGAGCGCGTCTGACGTGCTGCTCTACTCCGCGCTGTTCGTCCTCTTGGTCCTGCTTCTGATCGCGACGTTCCTCCAGAGCGTCGCGATCGGAACGACGGGAGCCCTGCTGCTCCTCGCGCTCCTGATCGGCGTCCTCTTCATGCGCATCTGACGGCGTCGCCGTCGTGCGCACTGGCTCAAACGCCCGCGTCGAGACCGGTGTCGAGCGTATCGAGAAACTGGTTCTTCTTCTCGGCTTCGCCGTAGTCCCCTCCGACGCGGCGCCCGAAGATCTGGCCGATGTTCTTGAGGCCCAACTTGAAGTCGTCGACCATGCCGTAGCCAGACACGACCGCGTGCTGGTACCAGAGGAAGGCGAGGTGCGTCCACTCGAACGCGGGGTTGCGGGGCGCCTTGATCAGGCGTTTGACGATCGGCAACCCGCCGGGCAGGTACACGGCGATGTTAAACAGCTTTTGCAGGTTGACGACTTGATCGACGTCGTCGCGTCGCATCTGACTGTCCTGGTGCAACGAGGGACCGATGTCCTTCCCGACATCGACGCGATCCTGGGCGAAGTCCTCGCGCCCGAGGACCGTCGACTTGAACGGGCGGTAGATCAGCACGGTGCACCCGTCGGGCTTGATGCGCTTGTTCATCTTGATGGTCTCGAACATGTCGTCGAGCGACTCGGCCGGCGAGCCCATCATGTTGTTGGTGCGGAACGTGATCTTGTGCTTCTTGAAGAGGCGCGGCACGTCGTAGACGATCCGGTCGGTGTAGCCCTTGTGGTAAACGTTGAGGCGCACGTCCTCGCTGCCCGACTCGAGCCCGAACTGCACCGAGACGCAACCGGCGCGCTCTAGGTTCGCGACGTCGGCCTCGTTCAGGAAGTTGATGTTCACGTTCGTGGCGAACGGCAGGCCCACGCGCTTCGGCCACTTGTCGGCGAACTCCTCCAACCAGCCGCGGTACATGTTCAGCGCCGCGTCGCCGAAGTTGACCATGCGGAAGTTCGGGTACCGCGCCTGGATGTCGGCCATCTCCTCGCAGAGGTAGTCGACCGACTTCATGCGGTTGAACTTCTCCTTCTTGCGGTCGCTGACCCACTCCGCCTTCATCAACGGCACGGTGCAGTAGGTGCAGTTGTTCTGGCAGCCGCGCGATGCATGCACCTGCAAGACGCGCTTCTTCCTGAGGAAGGGGTACTTGTAGAAGATGTCGACGTCGGGGAACGGCAGGGTGTCGAGGTCCTGCACGATCGGCCGGATCGGGTTCTGCCACGTCTTGCCGTCCTTCAGGTAGGCGACGTTGGGTATGTCCTCGATCGAACGCGAAGCGCCCCAGGCCTCGACCAGGTCGAGCATCGCGTACTCGGCCTCGCCCTTGATCGTCGCGTCGACGAATTCGTCGTCCTTCAAGACGTAGTTGTCGAAGGACGGGTGGGGCCCGCCCATGACGACCTTGAGCTCGCCCAGTTCGCGGCGCCAACGTGCGATGTGCGGGTAGGTCCACTTCTCCTGGCCCGTCGTCGCGTAAACGCCGAGCACGTCGGGCGCGAAGTCCTCGACCGCTCGGTCGAAGTCGCGCTCCTCGGAGGTGATGAAGCAATCGGTTTCGTGACCGTGCTGCTTGAGCGTCGCGGAGAGAGCCTTGATGCCCTCGAACTCGTGACAGGTTGTGACGACGAAGGCGACGCGTGCCATGTGAGAGCCGTACCGGGGAGAGGTGAACGCGGATGGTCGATGACGCATCTCGCTGGGGCGAGTATCCTCGTCGGGGGAGCGCCTGACAAGGCGCGCCGTTCCGAGAGCACCGCGGAAGTCACTTCGCGGCACGCATCCTTTCCCGGATTGGACGGAACCTCGCGCTCGCCCACCGCTCCTACCCCCCGCGCCGTTCCCCGGAGCCGCCATGCGTGTCGCACTCGTCCAGACCTACCACCCCTACACGCAGTTCACGCACGTCCATCCGCTCGGGATCATGATGATCGCGAGTCAGGCGCGCGCCGCGGGGCACGCCGACATGCACATCCTCGACATGAAGGTCGAGGATTGGTCGCCGGCGCGCTGCGTCGACGAACTCGAGCGTCTGGCGCCCGACGTCGTCGGCCTCTCCGCGATGACGTACGAGGCGGGCTGCATGCACGAGGTCGCGCAACTCGTCGCCGAGCGCATGCCAGACGTCACGATCGTTTGCGGTGGGCCCCACGCCTCGGTCGCGGACGACGACGTGATGGAGGATCCGACGGTGGACTTCGTCGTACGCGGTGAAGGCGAGTACACCTTCGTCGAACTCCTCGATGGACTGCGGGACGGACGCACGGACTGGACGGCTTGCGAGGGCATCAACTATCGAGAGCCCGACGGCACGGCGGTGCGCAACGCCGACCGGCCGCCGCCGCGTGATTTGAACGAGATGCCCTTTCCCGCGTGGGACCTGGTCGATCACGCCAAGTATCACACCGTGCCGCGCGGCGGGGTCATCTACGCGCACAAGGAGTTCGCGACCATGTTCTCGTCGCGCGCGTGTCCGTGGCGCTGCACGTACTGTCACAACTCCTACGGCAAGACCTTCCGCGAGCGCTCAGCAGAGAACGTCCTGGCCGAGATGAAGCTCTTGGTCGATGCGTACGGCGTGAAGGAGTTCGTCTTCATGGACGACATCTTCAACTTCCGCCCCGAGCGCGCGAAGACGATCGCGCGCGGCATCCTGGCTGCCGGCTGGAACATCAAGCTGACCTTCCCGAACGGATTTCGCGGCGACATCCTCGACGAGGAACTCGTAGACCTGTTGACCAAGGCCGGCATGTACCGCTGCATGGTCGCCGTCGAGTCCGCCGTGCCGCGCATCCAGAAGGTGATGAAGAAGAACCTGAAGATCGACAAGGTGCGGCACATCGTCGAGTACATCGCGTCGAAGAACGTCATGGTGCACGGCGCCTTCATGCTCGGCTTTCCTTCCGAGACCGAGGAAGAGATGCAGGCCACGATCGATTGGGCGGCGAAGAGCGCGTTCCACACCGCAGCGTTCTTCCGCGTCATTCCGTTCAAGGGCACCGAACTCTATACGCAGGTGGAGCACGCCGGCTTCGAGTTACCGAGCGATTGGTCCGCGTACGAGCCGTACCAGAGCGAGATCAACCTCAGCGACGTCGCCGAGGACCGCATCTTCGCGCTCCGCAAGCGAGCCTACCGGCGCTTCTACCTCAACCCCGCCCGCATGTGGCGCCTGTTCCGCAGCCTGCCGAACAAGACGAACATGCTGCCGTTCCTCGCCTTGATGTTCGCGCGGCGCGCCTACGCGCGCTGAGTCGGACGCCAAAGGACGCGCCGGTGGATGCCTTCCTGTCGACGACGCGCGACTGGTTCTCGGACCGCTTCCGCGCGCCGACCGAGGTTCAAGCGCAGGGTTGGGATGCGATCGCGCGCGGCGACCACTCGCTGCTCGTCGCGCCGACGGGCTCGGGCAAGACGTTGGCCGCGTTCCTCTGGGCGATCGATGCGACGCTGCGCGAGACGTCGGACGAGCGGGGCACGCGCGTCGTCTACATCTCGCCGCTGAAGGCCTTGGCCCACGACATCGAGCGCAACCTCGAACCACCGCTCGCGGGCGTGGCCGCTCGCGGCGCTCGCCGCCTCCGTGTCGACGTGCGCACCGGAGATACGAAGCAGTCGGAGCGCAGGCGCCAAGCGCTCGACCCGGCGGAGATTCTCGTCACGACGCCCGAGTCCTTGTTCCTGATCCTGGGCTCGAAGGCGCGCACGACGCTGAGCACGGTGCACACCGTCATCGTCGACGAGATCCACGCCGTCGCGGGATCGAAGCGTGGCGCGCACTTGGCGTTGTCGCTCGAGCGACTGGGTCTCGTCGCGCGTCGCGATCCGCAACGCATCGGGCTCTCGGCGACGGCGCGGCCGCTCGAGACGATCGCGGCGTTCCTCGGCGGTGATCGACCGGTCACGATCGTCGACGCGTCGACGCGAGCGGCGCTCGAACTCGAGGTGCGCGCGCCTGGGACGAACCGCTCGGCGGTCGCGACCGACGCGCCTTCCCAACCGCGACCCACGCAGCTCGCGCTCGAGCGCTCGATGGTCGGCGGTTCGGCGTCCTCGGGCACCGAGGAGCGCGGGATCTGGGCGACGCTCGTGCCCCAGTTGCTCGACTCCATCCGGTCCGCGAACTCGACGATCGTGTTCGTCAACGCGCGCGCCGCGGCCGAGCGCCTGACGCAGCGCTTGAACGAACTTGCTGGAACCACGTTGGCGCGCGCTCACCACGGTTCCGTCAGCCACGCCGAGCGACGCGCGATCGAACACGCGCTCGAGCGCGGCGAAGTGCGCGCGATCGTGGCGACCAGCTCGCTCGAACTGGGCATCGACATGAGCGCCGTCGACCAGGTGCTCTTGGTCGAGACGCCGATCTCGGTCGCGAGCGGACTGCAGCGCGTCGGACGCGCGGGCCACGCGGTCGGCGCGACGAGCCGCGGCGTGCTCTACCCCAAGTACGCCGGCGATCTGTTGGAGGCCAGCGTCGTCGCCGCGCGCATGCTAGCCGGCGCGATCGAGGCCGTCCGACCACCCGAGAACCCGCTCGACGTGCTCTCGCAACAGATCGTCGCCATGGTCGTCGACGCGCCGCGCAGCGTGGCCGAGATCCAGACGACGGTGCGGCGCGCACGGCCCTTTCGGGACTTGCCGGAGAGCGCGCTCCGCGCCGTCCTCGACATGCTGGCGGGAAACTTCCCATCGAACGCCTTCGCCGAGCTGACGCCGCGACTGGCCTGGGACCGCGCGACCGACACGCTCACGGCGCGGCGCGGCGCGGCGCTGGTGACGCGGCTCTCGGGCGGCACGATTCCCGATCGCGGCGCGTTTCCCGTCGTCCTGGGCGAGGGTGGCCCGCGCGTCGGCGAACTCGACGAAGAGATGGTCTACGAGTCGAAGCGCGGCGACGTCTTCCTCCTGGGCGCGACGTCCTGGCGCATCGAGGCGATCACGCGCGATCGCATCGTCGTCTCGTCGGCTCCCGGAGAGCCGGGGCGCATGCCGTTCTGGAAGGGAGCGCGCGAAGGTCGCGACACCGAGGTCGGTCGCGCGATCGGAGCCTTCACGCGCGAACTGGGTGCCCTCGACCGCGCCCAAGCGATCGCTCGAGCGCGCGAGTACGCGCCGTTGACGCACGACGCCGCCGAAGCGCTGGTCGACTTCGTGCACGAACAGCGCACGAGCACCGGTTGCCTGCCCACCGATCGCGCGATCACGATCGAGCGTTTTCGCGACGAACTCGGCGACTGGCGCGTGTGCGTGTTGACGCCGCTCGGCGGCCGCGTGCATGCGCCTTGGGCGCTCGCGATCGAGGAGCATCTGTCGCGTCGTCACGGCGTCGACGTGTCGGTGCTCGTGACCGACGATGGCATCGCGCTGCGCTACGCCGAGTCGGCGGAGCCGCCCGCGATCCACGATCTGTTGCCCGATGCGGACGAGGTCGAGGAGCTGGTGGTCGCGCGGCTCGCGCGCTCGAGCCTGTTCGCGAGCCTCTTTCGCGAGAACGCCGTCCGCTCGCTCCTGATCCCTCGGCGCCGACCCGAGCAGCGCAACCCGCTCTGGGCGCAGCGCCTCAAGGCCAAGCACCTCCTGTCCGTCGTCACGCAATACCCCGACTTCCCGATCGTCCTGGAGACGTACCGCCACGCGCTCGCCGACGTGTTCGACCTCGGAGCGTTGCAAGAGCTCCTAAACGGCTTGCGTGAAGGTCGCATCACCGTCGACGAGGTCGACACGCAGCGCGCGTCGCCCTTCGCGCGCTCGTTGGTCTTCGCCTTCGTCGCGTCGTACCTGTACGAGACGGACGCGCCGGGCCTCGAGCGGCGGGCGCAGGCACTCAACCTCGATCGCGCGTTGCTCGCGGAACTGCTCGGGCACGCCGAGCTGCGCGAGCTCTTGGACGCCGATGCCATCGACGAGGTCGAGGCCTCGCTCACGCGTCGCGCGGACGAGCGGCGCGCGCGCGATCACGACGAGCTGCACGACCTCTTGCGTCGACTCGGCGACCTCTCGCTCGATGAAGTGCGCGAGCGCGCCGTCGCCGATCCCGCGCCGTGGCTCGAGCGACTCGTCCGCGAGCGACGCGCGGTCGCCGTCACCCTCGCTGGCGAAGCGCGCTGGATCGCGGCGGAGGACGCGGGCCTGTTCCGCGATCTCTTCGATGCGACGCCACCG
The DNA here is from genome assembly GCA_040880665.1 of Planctomycetota bacterium. Taxonomy (GTDB): domain Bacteria; phylum Planctomycetota; class UBA1135; order UBA1135; genus JBBDIB01. The sequence continues at coordinate 21,445 of JBBDIB010000091.1, read as the reverse complement.
CTCGAACTGCCGCCCGAGTACCGAAGGAGTGTCCCTCAACCCTTCGACCGTTTCCTTCGACGCTGGGCGTGCACGCACGGGCCCTTCACCGAACACGAGCTGGCCCGCCGCTACGCGCTGCCCCCCGTCGCCTTCGAAGCAACGCTCGCGGAGTTGGAGCGCGCGGGCGCACTTGTCCGCGGCGAGCTGCGTCCCACGGGGCGCGGCCTCGAGTGGTGCGACGCCGACGTCCTGCGCCGCATCAAGCGCGTCACGCTGGTCAAGCTGCGCGGTCGGCTGGCCGCGGTCGACGCCCCCGCCTTCGCGCGCTTCCTCGGTCGTTGGCACGGTGTCGCCGGTCCGCGTGCGCGTCAGGAGCCACTCGAAGCCGCGCTCGTGAAGCTGGAAGGGGTTCCCCTGCCGTGGAGCGCGTTGACCGAAGCGCTGCTTCCGGCGCGCGTCGATCGCTTCGCGCGTCCCCAACTCGACGCGCTCGGCGCCAGCGGCTTCCTCGTGTGGGTCGGTCGCGGCGCGCTCGGCGCGCGTGACGGCCAGGTCGCGCTCTACCGACGCGAACGCTTCGCTCTCTTGTTCGAGGAGCACGACGTCGAGCCGCTCGACGGCCTCGAAGCACGGCTGTTCGAAGCTCTCGATCGACGCGGCGCCTCGTTCCTGACCGAGATCGAGCGCGAGTTGCGCGCCGCCGACGTCGAACTGACGGGCCCGGAGCTCGAGGCCGCGTTGTGGTCGCTCGTCTGGCGTGGTCGCATCACCAACGACACGTTCCTGCCGCTCGGCGCGCTGCGCGGACCGAAGCGTCGGCGCTCGGGCGGCTCCGTCGGCGGGCGCTGGTCGACGGTGCGTAGCCTGGTCGAGCCTCGGCCCAGCCCGACCGAACGCGCGTTGGCGAGCGGCGAGTCGTTGCTCGCGCGCCACGGTGTCGTCGCGCGCGCAACGGCGGTCGCCGAGGAGCTCGTCGGCGGCTTCAGCGCGCTACGACGGGCGCTCGACGCGCTCGAGGAAGTCGGACGCGTGCGCCGCGGCTGGTTCGTCGAGGGCCTCGGCGGTGCACAGTTCGCGTTGGCCGGCGCGCTCGAACGCCTGCGCCTGCCGCCGCCCGATCCGCCCGACGTCGTGGTGCTCGCGGCGCTCGATCCGGCGCAGCCCTACGGCGCGCTGCTGCCTTGGCCCGCGCGCGCCGTCGACGGTCCGGCGCCGCGGAGGATCAAGGGCGCCCACGTCGCGCTGCTGAACGGAGCACCAATCGTCCACCTGGCACCGGACGGCCGGCGCTGGGTCACGTTTCCGAGCAGCGCCGAGCAACTCGAACTCGCGCTCGCTCGTCTCGCCGGCAGCCAACGTCCGCGCGGGGATCGGCCGCTGTTCGTAACCGAGATCGACGGCGTGGCGGCAACGTCCTCACCCCTGGCCGCCTTGCTCGAGCGCGTCGGCTTCGAGCGCGATCACCGCGGCTTCGCGGCGCCGGTCCGCTAGTA